>CAMCMP010000065.1 GCA_945876095.1 Chitinophaga pinensis | reverse complement strand
TCCCGACACTACTACCTAAAAGGCAATCTTGCAAAAGATTGCCTTTTTTTGTTTCCTCTGAAACCCTCGTCTCTATTGCAATCTGCTTGAAAAAGCAATTGACTTTGGTGGTTCGAACTGTCCCATTTTCTTTATCATACAACATTCCTTCTGGAAATAGCAAATATTGGAGTTTCTGTTTATCATAGAAATCTCCAGAAGCCCACATCTGGCTGATATTTTGAGCAATTTCAAGACCTTTTTTAACCGATTTTTTGAGGTTCGAACTTATATTGCTGTGTTGAAAGATTTCTAGGTTTAATTTGTCTATTTCGGATTGATACTTTTGAGAGAATTTAACAAACAGCTCAGCGGTAATTTCCTTAAGCACAAATCTTTCTTCAAGGAGTTCTATTTGTCTATTGAGTTCTGAGATTCTTTTTTTGTTAGCAGTTTCATCCACTTTATTATTTTCAAGTTGTGCTGTAAGTTTTTTGTGTAAAATATCATACAACTTTTCATTGAGATTTGCATCGAATTCGAAACTGCTAAGTAAGGATGCAAACTGATTATTTAATTTATTTGCATTGATATTTACTTTCGTACCAGTTCCTCTTGATTTATAATAGTGAATCTTCAGCTTTTTGTTGAAATAACCGGTAAATAGGCTCTCGTTTTTAATATCCTTCATGAAAATTTTTAAAGACAATTCTTCTTGATTTTTTAATTTAAGCACTCCATGTATTGGATGCTGCTTTCCTATATGGTTTGCTTGAAGGAAAGTTTTTTCGTCAATGATAGAAGGGTGCTTACCAATATTAATTTCTTCAGGTAACAAAGCAGAAACAATATAACCGCAATAGAAGGGGTTTGCCAGTACCCAAGCCATATTTCTTAAAGTAATTTTTAAACCCTTCGCATTCAATTTCTCTACAATTTGCTTATTTGTCATCTTGCCACTAGCTTTCCATTGAAATGCTTTCTTTATCAATAATCCATCTTGATTAATTGTATAAATATGTTTGTCAGCAGTACTATGCTTATTATGATTAGTGTAGCCTAGTGGGGTGGAATAGGGCCAAAAACCTTTTCTAAGTATAGATTTGGTTCCTGATACACATTTATCTTTTCGCATATCATTATCCAACTTACTTAGCAGCATGTACAAATTTTGCTGAAAATTTCCAGTGGGAGTAGAGCTGTCTAATTCTTGGGTGATAGCAACAATTCTTACACCCAATTTTTGTAGATTTTCTAAAAGGAATATTCCGTTCGAACCAGAACGTGAAAAGCGGTCGTAGCTATAAACTAGAATACCCGCTACAGAAGTGTCTTTTTCAATGTCCTTTAGCATTCTTTGGAATTCCTTGCGCTCATCATTTTTAGCAGACTCATAAGTTCCTCCATACTTACTCTTGATGATGAACTTGTTTTTTGAAGCAAATTCATCAATTCGCTCAAACTGCCAAACGAGGCTATTTCCATTCACCATTTGGTCTTTGGATGAGACACGATCATAGGAGTAAAAAATATTTCCTGTTCTTTGAATGGCTATACTGGATTTTTTGCCAAAATGAGTTTGTAGTAATGATTGGATATTCTCATTTTTCATCTTTATTGATTTTTAAATTTGATTTTGATAAAATGGAAAGGATTATATCGGAAAATATTTCCAATTGTTCATCTTCCCATTTTTCTAATTCACTTTCTAATTTTAAATTGTTTTCTAAATCATTTTGTTTTTCCTCTTTGTTTTTTAAGGGTAACATTTTTAAATAGTTCAAAGTGTCGTCTTGTCAAAAGAAAAACACCTGCTTTACTATTTGCGCCGTCTCAAACGGTAGCATTACTTCTTATCCAAATATATTTTATTGCTCTTTGTAAAAGAGAGTTTTCCTCCATCCCTTGAATGGATTTCAATTGAACCATATTTCTTCAAACCTAATATCTGTTTTAATTGTTCAATATCGTTTTCATTGATAAGCCCTGAATGTTCTGTTTCTATTTTTTGAATCTCCTTCTTATTTAGAGTGACTATTATGCGTTTTACATTCCTATTTCTTAATTGTCTAATTACTTCATATTCCTGTTCATTTAATATTCCAGTAGAAGTAAGGAAAAGCTCCTTTTCTTCATCTGCAATAAATTCTTTAATAAATGAACTGATAGGAATTAATAGGTGAGGTATAGATAAATCAATAGGGTTAGATACATCTTGAAGCGTGCTATTTAACTCATAAGTACTGAAACTGCCATCTTCGAAAATCACTAAACCAACTTCATTGTTATCTATAAAGCATTTACTAACTAATTGGGAAAAGTAATTGATGTCATAATTAGTTACAGCCATTTTATTTTTGTCGTTTAGCTCTGCTTGACAGGTCGTTAAAAGTTCATCCTCATCAATAGTTAATGGTCGCTTATTTGATAAATTGGTTAGATCCAATATATAATCTTTCAATGTAATTTTACGAAGGTCTATTTTATAAGCTTCTACAAATAGTTCATTGCATACAACCTTCATCAGTTTTTTTGAGCAACCAAACTTTCGCATGCTTTCCAATGTTCTCAACCATAAATAATCTATAAAAGAAAGGTCAGCCCATTCACCTTTTGGGACAGTGGGTAGCAATTCTTCTAATTTCCAAGAATGAAATATTTTAGAATCGATTCCTGATTCTTTTACACTAAATACACCTTCTGAAAGTTTACCATGATTTAATGCTTGCTTTAAGGATTTAGGTCCATTAAGTTGGCTAGGGTATATTTTTTCCATAAATCAAAAATACTTATTTAAATGATTATAACAAAATAATTACTATATTCGTAGTAATTATAATAATGGCAGCTAAATATTCCAATAACCAGGTATTTGAAAATCAAATGAAAGATAGATGTTGAAAAGGGTAAACACCTGTAAACAACTGTAAACACCTGTAAATATTGATCATACACCTGAAAACCGGAAGAAAATGGCTGTAAACAAAAATTAATAAAATATGGAACCAACTAAAGTAGTGTCTCTTAGAATATCAATGGATACTTATGAAAATATCCTTATTGAATGCGATTTAAAAGGTATTACTGTTACTGAATGGTTTGAAAGACAAATTGCGATTGCCAAAAAAGCTAAAAAAGTAAAAGCCACTTTAGTTCAAAAATTGAAAGGTGTTTGTGATTATGGAATTAAATTCCCTGAATTAGTACAAAGTAGATTAA
>CAMCMP010000064.1 GCA_945876095.1 Chitinophaga pinensis | reverse complement strand
TTGCGTTAGAATTGCAATAGAGTAAGTGATTTACTTTTAAAAGGTAATTAATATATTTTAATAATTAATATATCCCACCTTCATAGTCTATTATTTTATTGTAAACATGACTTGGATTCTGATATACCTCTGCGTGAGGAAAACACCCCCTGAATTCGACTAAAATCGGTCGTTTTTGGTTTTATCAAAACACAACCCACTACAAATCAACGCCTTCATTTTCTCAAAAAATCTTCATAACCCTGAGGTCCCGGGTTCAAATCCCGGTCTCGCTACATGAAAATCAAGGACTTACGTTAAATCGTGGGTCCTTTTTTGTTTCTGCGTGAGGTCCTTTGTTGTTTCTGCGTGAGGAAATGTTCAATTTATATAATACTTTGGGTGATAAAACAATAATATACAATCTTCAATCATTTTCTAAAAATTATGCTTATTTCTTATGATTTAAAATTATGTAGTTTTGATTACCATGCATGAAAATCTAATAAAATATTGTAAGTCGTTTGTAGAAATAGATGAAGCATCCGAAGCAGATTTGCAATCTAATTTTGTTCCAAAAAAATTAAACAAAAAAGAGTTTTTGCTAAAAGAGGGTAAGATTTGTAATATGGTTGCTTACGTTTATAAAGGAACTATGAGAATCTTCCACACTATTGATGGCAATGAACTTACCTGTGATATTATTTTAGAAAATTCATTCGTTACCGATTTAAAAAGTTTAAATAATGGGGAGGCTTCTGCTATTAATATTCAAGCAATAGATGATTGTGATTTATTGATCATTGATAAATTTGATTTGATTAAATTATATGATACCAATAAGCATATCGAAAGGTTGGGTAGAATTATGGCAGAAAAAATTGCTATTCGTACTATTGAAATAGCGGCATCTCTATCTTTTGACAAACCTGAAATGAGGTTTAAAAAGTTACTTTCAACGCAACCAGAATTATTTCAAAAAGTACCTCAAAAATACCTAGCCAATATATTAGGAATTAGTCCTGAAAGTTTAAGCAGAATTAAGGCTAGGAAAAACTTAACATAAGTCAAGTTTTTTTACCTTCTCTATTAAGACATTTGTTGTATAACTATATACAACTACTATGAGTGAATTACATGTAATTTTTGGAACTGGCCCTTTGGGTCGCTATACTGCTGAATCCTTAATTGAAAAAGGCCATGAGGTCAGATTAATCAATAGAAGTGGTAAAATGGAATTAAAGCCAGAAGGAGCTGAGCTTGTTAATGGAGACGCTTATAATTTTCTTCAAACTATTCAATTGGTAGATGGAGCAACGACTATTTACCAGTGCGCTCAACCTGCTTATCATAAGTGGGAAAAAGAGTTTCCCAATTTACAGAATGCTATTATAGAGCTTGCTAATGTGTCTAAATCAAAACTTATAGTGGCTGAGAATTTGTACATGTATGGTAAAGCTAGTGCAGCAAATATGACGGAAAAAACTCCTTATGAACCTTGTTCAAAAAAAGGAAAGGTTAGAACAGAAATGACAAAGGTTTTATTTGATGCACATGCGAATGGATTCATTAGAGCAGCTTCAGTAAGAGGTAGTGATTTTTTTGGGCCATGGGAGCCCAATAATGGGGAGATGATCTTTAAGGCAGCATTAAATAGGAAGCCAATTAATATGCTTGGTAAACTAGATCAACCACATAGTTTTACTTATGTAAAAGATTTCGGGAAAGCACTTGCAATAGCAGGTACAAATGATAAATCATTGGGTAGGGCATGGCATGTGCCCTCTGGGAAAGCATACACGCAACAAGAGATAGTTGACATTATTGCTAAACAAATAGGGTATGAATTAAAAGCAAGAACTGCAGGTAAGTTTATTTTAAATTTAATTGGCATTTTTAACCCTATCGTAAAAGAGGTTATTGAAATGTTATACCAATTTGAAGCTCCTTTTATAATGGATGCATCGGCTATGGAAAAGGAATTTGGCATGACTGCTACTCCCATGGAACAAAGAGTTTTAGAAACTCTTGATTGGTTTAAACGTTGTAAAAAAAATTAATTAAATCCTATACCCTCTGCGTGAGGAAAACACCCCCCGAATTCGGTTAAAATCGGTTGATTTCGGTTTTGTTAAAACATAACGCATTACTAATCAACGCTATAATTTTCTCAAAAAATCTTCATAACCCTGAGGTCCCGGGTTCAAATCCCGGTCTCGCTACATTTAAAATCAAGGACTTACGTTAAATCGTGGGTCCTTTGTTGTGGCATGAAAATATCGTTCCAAATTACACTAATTTGCATCCATGAAAAACTTACTCATTTTTATTGCTTTTTTATCAATTTTCAATTCTGCTAGCTCGCAGACTGAAAAAGACAACTACAAACAAGTGTCAACAAAATTTGTGTCTTTTTTTAATGCAAATAAAAATGATAGTATTGTAGCGATGTTTTCTTCAGAAATGAATGCAGCCTTACCAATTGAAAAATTTACACAGGTAAGTGCAGGGTTGAAATCGCAAATGGGAACTATTAAGAAAATAAGGTTTGTTAGATTACAAAGTTTTTCAGCATTATACGAAACTACTTTTGATAACGCTGTCTTAGGTATGACAATATCATTGAATACAAAGAATGAAATTGCAGGTTTAGTATTTAAGCCCTATACTGAAGCAAAAGAAATTATAAGAAATACTACTAAAATGAAACTTCCATTTAAAGGGGAGTGGTCAGTTACATGGGGTGGAGACACAAAGGAGCAAAACTATCATGTAGAAAGTGTTGCTCAAAAAAATGCATTTGATATCTTAATTAAAGATGAGCAAGGTTCTACCCACAAAGGTACAGGGGAGTCTAATGAGGACTATTATGCTTTTGGTAAGGAATTATATGCACCATGTGATGGTGAAGTAGTATTGGTGGTGGATGGCGTAAAGGATAATATCCCAGGAGTTCTAAATCCTATTTATATACCAGGGAATACTGTTATCATTAAAACAGCTACTGGTGAATATGCTTTCTTTGCGCATTTTAAACAACATTCCATCGTTGTGAAGCAGGGTCAGAAAGTAAGCACAGGTGCATTATTGGGTTTATGTGGTAATTCTGGAAATTCTTCAGAAGCTCACTTGCATTTTCATTTACAAAATGTGGAGGACATGACAAAAGCAACTGGTGCTAAATGTTATTTTGATCAACTTAAAGTAAATGGAGTATTGAAATTGGATTATTCACCAGTCAAAGGTGAAAAGATATCAAGTAATTAGTTTCAAACCCCTGTGT
>CAMCMP010000063.1 GCA_945876095.1 Chitinophaga pinensis | reverse complement strand
AAAGTAAAAAATAACCTTGTATTGCCATCCCTTTTTCCAAAATGAACATGGGGGTCGACTATTAAAATAAATTAACAATTCAACAAAACCAATACTTTCAACCGATAAAAATTACATTTTTAAGTTTAGTCGGTTGGTAGTGATATTTTATAGTAACGCAGGTATTAATTACCTGCGTTTTTTTATGTCTAAATTTTTAAATAAAACGAATTGAAATAAAAAAATCAGGGAGGAGAGAATTATAAATTCTCATTAATCAGTGCAATGAATTTTTCTCTTGAAATCATTTTAGCACCTAAGCTTTCGAGGTGAGTAGTATAAACTTGACAATCAATTAATGAAACCTTTTCTTTTTGTAACAGACGAACATAATTAATAAAGGCGAATTTGCTAGCATTACTTTGTTTGCTAAACATACTTTCACCAAAAAAAAGCTTGCCCATTCTTATTCCATAAAGTCCACCTACTAATTCTCCATTGTGCCAAGCTTCGGCGCTATGTGCATAGCCAAGCTCATGTAATTTGATATAGGCATCTTGAATGGCAGGCGATATCCAGGTGCCTTCTTGTTCTTTTCTAGGAGCAGTTTTACAGTTTTGGATTACGGTTAAAAAAGCCCGGTTGGTGGTAAACCGAAATTTGCCGTTGTTTAAAACGGTTTGCATGCTTTTAGTAACTCTTAGCTTTTCGGGGAAAAGAACAAATCGAGGGTCAGGGCTCCACCAAACGATTGGATCACCTTCACTGTACCATGGAAAAATACCACTGCGGTATGCCAGTAAAAGTCTTTCAGGGCTAAGGTCGCCACCGATTGCTAGAACACCCTGCTCATCGGCCATAGAAACAGGCGGAAATAGTAGGTCATTGTTCAGTAAAACCATGGTGTAAAGTTAAAATTTCTTAGTAGTCTTTTTGGGGTGACTAGGGGTAAAGATTTAATCGGCCATTACTTCAATGGTAGCACCAATTCCCCGATCGGTAATGGCGTCGCACATCGGTTTAAGTACATCGTATTCACCTTCTTTAACAGCGTATTTACCTTTGCTGTCAATAATCATAGCACATTGTTCGGCTTGTTCTTTAGAATGTCCGCATACCAATATGAGGGTTTCTATCACCCAATCAAAAGAGTTAACATCATCATTCCATACAATGAGGCTGTAGGAATGTTGGAGGGCGGTAATCGTTTCGCCTTCTTCTTGAAGTTTGGTTTCGTTGTCGGTCGTCATAAGTAATAGAGTGTAAAAATAGGCTGAATTATTGTAGTAATTCAAAACTAAAGCAACATTTTGTTCATTCTCTTTGTCTAACCATTTTTAAAAAGAATATTTTTACATCCATACAATTCGTTCAACCCAGCCCATGTTAGGAATCAGAAAAAGAAATAAGCATTCTTCTAAGCTGCCTGAAAAGCAGCAGGCTGTTGTATTACCCCTGTATGCGGCGAACCGTAGCTTAGGTGTTTTAGTTGAATTGATAGATAAGATAAGACCAGATAACACCAAGAATATAACGCAAGCGGAACAGAGATTTAAGGTGCAATTGTATCATTTGAGCCAAGATAGAACGGCTCTGTTTGGTTTAAGAAAGGCGCTACTTTCCCAATTTTTAAAAACTAATATCGTCATTGCGCTTACTGAAAATGGGATTGTGAGCAGTCGTGGGTTGGTACAAGAGTTGATGGGTAAGATTAAACATAAGTTGCTACCTGAGTTGCAAGCACCCGATAATTTCTTGTATGTAATCAATAAAATTTTTCATAAAAAAAACGATTACCACTGGGTAGAAGGGATGGATCCAGATTTGTGGAAACAATTCTTTGAGGGATTGGGAATCCAAATTAGTTTGACCGAGCCTGGACTAATAAAGCAGTTGCAACAGGCTTTACAATTACTGAGCTATCGTATTACAACGCTAGGTTTGGAAAAGGAAATTATTCAGCGCTATGAAAATCCTGGTGATGCGGTATTCCCTTTTTTAGAACAAAATAGGTTGGTGAATGAATACCTTTTTCTCAGTAAATCTGGACAAGATCCATCTAATCAAACTATTCTGTTTACAAATATTACAGAGGCTTTGCACAATTGCAATCAAAGCATTCATTGGATTAGAGAGCAGCGGGTCATATATGGTACTAGCCTGGCTCAAACCTATATTTTAACTCGTTTGCAGCAACAGATTGATCGGCTATTTATCATTTTGGATGTGCTTGATTCAGACAATCATTTTAATACCGAACGTTTTGTAGATTATTTCAAAATGGTGGTTCATAATGAGAATTGCAAAAATTCTATTAAAGAGTTTTTGAGTGAAAACACCAGTTATCTAGCGTATCAAATTGCTGAACATGGGGGCAGAACAGGGGAGAAGTTTATTACTACAACGCGAAGGGAATTTTGGAGAATGTTTAGAAGCGCGATGGGTGGAGGAGTGATTATTTCTTTTATTGGGATATGTAAAAATTTATTAGCTAAAATATCATTGGCTCCTTTTTGGCAGGGATTTCTTTACAGTACTAATTACTCGCTTGGTTTCATTTTAATACAGGATACCGGTTCTACTTTAGCAACTAAGCAACCAGCCTATACCGCCAATCATGTGGCTGGTTCATTTAATGTAAACAGAGAAAATGCTGAACCAGATTTCAGGAACTTGGCGATTACCATTGCAAAAGTTTGTAGAACACAGCTGGCTTCCTTTGCAGGTAACTTACTGATTGTTTTTCCATTGACCTATCTACTTGCCTGGCTTTATTTTCAGTCGACCGGCACTTTGATTGCATCGGGGGAAGTGGCACACAAGTTATTGACTGACCAGCAGCCTTTTCATTCTTTGGCACTTTTATATGCATGTTTTACTGGATTCTTTTTGTTTTTGAGCGGACTAGTAGCGGGTTATGTAGAAAATTATGTAGTGTATGGTAAGATTGCCGATAGGCTTCGAAGTTTGGATTCATTTAAAAGAAATTTTAGTGATAAAAGACGTTATAAAATCATACATTATTTAGAAAATAATTTAGGCTCTTTAATCGGCAATATTTCTTTAGGCTTTTTTTTGGGAATGGCTGGTTTTTTTGGAAAAATCTTCGGTATTCCCTTTGATATTCGTCACATTACTATTTCAGCTGCCAATACAGCCATTGGTTTTTTTGGTTTGAATCATCAAGTGAGTAACAATGAAATTTGGTATACTTTGGTGGGGGTAGCGGCGATTGGATTTTTAAATTTCGCCGTAAGTTTCGGATTGGCATTTGCGGTAGCAGTAAAAAGTCGTGGTATTCATTTAAAAGATTATGCAGGATTTGCGGGTATTTTATGGAGGTATATCAAAAAATATCCCCGAGATTTCGTTAAAGCCCCCTCTATTAGGAGGGCAGAGCATTTGAGCTGATGACTTTAAAATTGCTAAGGAAGGGATAAGGTTGCTTAATGGCTCTTTTTATATTGATTACCCCAAATTAACTGATAAAATATTTTGCAGAAATAATTATCCCCCTATCTTTGCAGTCCGAAATAAAAAAGGGAGTTTAGCTCAGTTGGTTTAGAGCATCTGCCTTACAAGCAGAGGGTCGGCGGTTCGACCCCGTCAACTCCCACACTGATAATCAAGGGTTTAGGAAATTAAAACTTCTTAAACCCTTTTTTCTTGCAAAAAATTTGCAAAAACTAAATGAAAACAAATGAAAACAAATGAAAATAGTGACCCAATAAGATGGCGTAGATAAAATTCAACCTGGCTTCAAATTAACATAGGTGTAAGTTCAAGTAATAAGTACAGCTCTTGTAACTGAACCCGAAGGTGATTGAGCAAAAAATATCACTTTAAGGTCTATCAAACAAAATAAATTTGTTAAGTTGTTATAAGTTATGCGTCATGCTTTAGAAGAAACCACTCACTTAAAACAGCCTAATTGAGAACGAGAAATGATTGAAATAAAAAAATATTTCCAAAAAATGGTTCCTATTTCTGAAAAAGATTGGGAGTTCTTTTCATCTAAACTTATAAAACGTGAATTTGCCAAAAAATCAATAATTTTAAAAGTAGGTCATAAAGAAAACTACTTATCTT
>CAMCMP010000062.1 GCA_945876095.1 Chitinophaga pinensis | reverse complement strand
CAGGTAACGCTTCCCGAACTTCGGGCTTTCCAAGCTTTAACAATGGCTTCTGTGACCTTTTGAGCAAATAATTGTTGATATTCTTCTGGCTGGGAAACCCCTAACTTCGGTATAATATAAAAACCGCTTTCTATAACAGGCGATGTATGAGTGTGCGTAGCGCTCAAGACTATCTTTTTTACATCCAACCCGGGAATTTGCTGCTGTACTTGCTTACGCACCAGCTCTGTTAGTACAGTGGGAATAAAAACAAGATCGCAGGCTACGAATATGGTTTGTTCAAGAGAATTCTCGCCATTACGCATTTCGAGCGCAACCACATTTGCAAGCAATGGAGTTCTTGCTGTGTATCCGATCCTTAAGTAAAACTGTCCCTGAAGGGCCACTGGCAAATCAGGAGTAATGTTGGCCTCTGCTCTACCAATGTATAAGTCGCTGCCATGCACAGTGGACATGCACGATAATACAAGAAGAAAGGAAATACTTGACAGCTTTCTTAGTTTCCGAAACTGGACTATGATTCCACAAATTTTTTCAGTTGAAAATTTTACATTCATTATGATACTATTTAAAAATATTTAAAGACTACCGACATTTATTGAAGTATTACCACGAACATTAAATGATACACCTTTTTTCAATAGACCCATCGCTTTGAGAGATATTGAGGTTTGATATAGTGCATTGAAGACCTTGGCCGATGTTGGCAATGGGACGGCTGTCCAAAACTTTTAAATCTACAGTAGATACTGCATCTGTAATATTTATTTTTTTTCTTAATTCCATATCCAATCACCATTATTTCATCTAAAGACGTGTTGGAGCCTACCAAAGAAATGTCAATTACTCCTCTATTATTTATCGTTACTTTTAACGTGTCTTAGCCAATATACGTGATGGCCAATATTCCATTTTCGGGCGCATTTATTGTATAATTGCCATTCCCATCTGAAGAAACTCCGGCTTTAGAACCTTTAACCTTTACTGAAACGCCTATGAATGTTTCACCCGTTTTTCTGTCTGTAATTTTTCCTTTTACCGGGATGTCTACTTGTGATCGGTTATTGTAAGTAAATGAAATAGGTATTCGATTGTTCTGATTTTTCATAGCTGCTGTTACAGGTAAAAGACTGACGCTCATAAAAGGAGCCAGAGATAATAAGCTCATCCTAATCATCCCTCATTATTCTGTTAAATACCTGTTTTTTGGTGTTATAATTTGTTTGTTAATGTATTATAAGTTTAGTGGTTTACACTATAATGATTATATGCTTTCATTTTACATCATAAAAATGAATAGCCATTGTTTTTAATTACGCCGACAAATTTGGTGCTATGATTCATAATTAAAAATAGTCGCAATAGATTTATCGAAATGTTCTGAATTTAGCAAGAATTGTAATTAAGTTACCTCTTTCCAGCGCTTTGGCAATAAGTCTAGGATGCATAAGTTTTATACTGAAAAATAGATTAATTGAAAATGACATCAATATTGTTTTTCGATGTTATTGTTAAAACCACTGGAGGTTTTAGATATGAGGAAATTGCAGGAGTTGTGCACCCTCTTTTGTCAAATTTTCAGTTTGAATAATGAAAACGCTGTAATTTGATTAGAAAATGCAACGATTAAATTATAAAATTAGTTTGAACTTTTATTCAAACTCATTTTATATTGAAAAGGACTTTGATTAGTATGGCTCTTAAAGACTTTGCAAAAATGAGAGTTGGAATTGTACCCACATAGATATGCTATTTCGGAGATGGGTTTATCAATCCCCATCAATAATTTACATGCATGCATCATACGCGCATCAACAAGGTGTTGGGAAAGAGTCATTTTGGTCCTTTTTTTGAAGAAACGACAGAAAGATGGTATTGCCATACAGGCAACTTCTGCAACCTCTTTTAAGGAAATTGGTTTATGGATATTTTCATTTATAAATTTGTATACATCAATCAACCTGTCAGAATTAATTCCAAATGGGTTTGTAAGTTCTTTATTGTTAATGAAATTTCTCTCCTTCGTTATGGAAATGAGATTCATGATCTGTAATAGCCCGATTGCTTTTTCGAAACCTGTTTTCGAAGCGAGCTCAATAAGAATTTTTGATATATCAGTTCTTGTTTTGCCAAAGATATTTATCCCTTTTGATGCCTGCTTTAAAATTTCCCTAACTCCATCAAATTCTTTTACAAAAGAAAGCATGGACTCAAATATCTTGGGATTAATATACATAATAACCACCTTGGCATGCAGGGTTGAATCTTTTTTATAAAAAACTGGATCGCTTAGCCATAGATGCGGAACAAAGGGGCCGATAAATACCATATCACCAGTTTTATAATGAGTTACCTTGTTGCCAATTATTTTTTTTCCATGACCTTCTATAATAAATACCAATTCAAGTTCAGGGTGGGAGTGATAGCAAGGACGGCCATGTAGGGGAGAGAATAAATATGCTTGATCTCTCAATTCTACATGTAGGGAATTATTGATAAACGGTGTTATTTCCGTTTGTAATAGCCTCATCTTATGAAAAGCAATTTCTTGTTAGTATTCTTCAATTTTGCTGTACTTAAATTAAGAATTTATTTTAAATAAAAATAAAGAGAGTAATTTTGCGCAGTCGGTAATCTTTCTTGAAATTATCATTTCGAATTGCAATTCTAAGACGGCAAAGTCGCTAGGTAGTGTGATTAAAATTAAATATATAAATTAAAATAAGACTTTTGAAATTAATTAATATTACCCTTTCTAAAAATTTGAATACAAATTAAATGTAGAGATATTTAAAATGATGCATTCTTCGGTGTTGAAAAATCAGTTTCTGGTATTAAATATTATTCTAAACTTTATTCATTACACGTTTCTTTATATTACTTATATAAATTACTAATTCATTGAAATTGATGGCCAGTATAATACATGTGGACTATCTGATTTTCAAAATTCAATAGAGGGTTTTGTCTCAATAGTGTCCTAAACGTTTAAGCCACTATTTTTAATTTATTAATGATTAAGACATTTTGGTTGAACTACCCTAGGTTTTCTGTTTGATTAGGTTTAATAGTTTGATTTGGTAAGAAATATGAAAAACAATATAATAACCTTCTACACAAATGATTTAAACTGATTCCCTATATTTATATTGAAATAAGTTATCATTTACTCAATAGTTCAATTAATTGCATGCATTTAATATTAATTGTTGGATTTTTTTAAAAAATATAGAGAAATATGAAGAAGCCCATTATTTTGCTGATTTTATTGCTTTTAATTCAGGGTACGGTTTACGGCCAAGATGTAATTTCTCTTGCCAATCGTTTTATTTCATTGCTTAATGATGCCCAGAAAACTGAATCCGTTTTCGCATTTGATACCGAAGAACGCTATAATTTCCATTTTGTGCCAAAAGTGAGAAGGGGAATCACATTTAATGAAATGAATTCGGCACAGCAAGAAACGGCTTATGATCTTTTAAAGTCTTGTCTGGGAGATGAAACTTTTCAAAAGACCATTGATATCATGCAATTGGAAACGGTGTTAAAAGAGTTGGAAAAAAGGAAACCAGAAGATAAATATCGTGATCCTGGTAATTACCACTTCACAATTTTTGGCACCCCCTCATCAAAAACTATATGGGGCTGGCGTTTTGAAGGCCATCATATTTCTTTCAATTTTTCATTTAATAAAAAGTTATTGGTAGCAGGTACTCCCGGATTTTTAGGAAGTAACCCAGCAATTGTACTGAATGGCCCGATGGCCGGCAAGCAAGTATTGAAAAATGAATCGGATAGGGGATTTGCCTTATTAAACTCTTTGAACAATGCACAAATTAAAAAAGCGATTATTGACACCGTAGCATTTGCAGATATTCAAACATTTAATAAGCGCAATGCGATGATGGGAAAAGCTGTAGGTATCAGATATTCCGAATTGTCAAAAGAACAACAATCTTTAATGGTACAGCTGATCAGTATCTATGTTCATCGATACAAGCCTGCTCTTGCAGAAAAAATGATGAGCGATATTCGCAAAGCGGGTTTAGAGAATGTTTGGTTTTCATGGGCCGGCCATACAAAACCAGTTATTGGCAAGGGGGCATATTACCGAATTCAGGGTCCTACCATTATAATTGAATACGATAATACTCAGAACAATGCTAATCATGTGCATTCAGTAGTACGTGATTTAATGCATGACTTTGGAGGCGATTTGTTGTTAGAGCATTATAAAAAGGGACATTCACATAAATGATTAGGGAGTTCAACAAAAAATAGAACTAAAATTAAAGGCCCCGATTCAATTTCTTGAATCGGGGCCTTTTTTATGGCAAATATCTATTTTAAATAGTATTAAATCTCAAATGAGAAGTCATCATCAGCTTTAGCTGGTTCTGTATGATTCTCTGAATATTCGTATCGTTTTTCAACAACTTCCTGATTAGCTTTGATGTAATCAATGGTTTCTTTCA
>CAMCMP010000061.1 GCA_945876095.1 Chitinophaga pinensis | reverse complement strand
TGATATCTCCGTTGAAATCGGAGATATCAATATCATTTCTTAGACCGTTTCCTCATATATTTCCCTTTGGTCTTATAATAGTACTTCGACTTAGACTGGTTTCTAAATGCATTAGGATTAGTGCTAACTGGTTTCCTAACATACCCCTTTCTGAACTGTCCCTTATAAGTGGTCGTTGGCGGAACATAGGTCGATTTTAAGGGACGTTTCACCTCTTGGGTATCTGAACATCCGATCAAGAAAATAAACCCAAATATGATGAGAATCCTGACTTTCATTGTCAACTTTGTTGTTTTTTGTGCCTCTTTTTTACTAATTTGTGGTTTCTATTAAGTTTGTTTTTATTTAATGTTTTTACATGTATAAATTATATTAAAAAAGCATCTAATTTATTAAAATTATTTTATGCATAAGCGCTTGACCTTTTGTTTATTCTTTTTATTTCAAATTAGTTGTACTGGTTCTTTAAAGGCACAAACTACTGTTGCTTCTAACTCAAATAAAGCAGCATACGTTACGGTAGATGGAAGCAAATTATATTATACGAGGAAGGGTGATGGAATTCCTTGTTTAGTGATTGGCTCGTCTATATATTATCCTAAAACATTTTCTTCCAAATTATATAAGTCTTTTAAATTTTATTTCGTGGATTTGAAATGGTTTTCGAAAGATTATGCAACGGAAAGCCTTGATACTGTCAATATTAGATCTATAGTAGATGATGTTGAAGCCATTAGAAGTCAATTAGGATTGATCAAACCCCTTATAATGGGGCATAGTATTCATGGAACTATTGCTACTGAATATGTTAAACAATACCCAGATAAAGTTTCGGGTCTGATAGTAATCGGTTCACCAAGTGAATGGGGAAATGCAGTGTATGATGAAAAATCAAAAGCAATTTGGGAAACAGCGTCACTTTATCGAAAAAAATTGCAGGAAGAGAATTATGGTAATGTTAAGGAATTGGACAGACTAACTGGTAAAGAAGAGGCCGCGAAAACCTACAATACCATGTCGCCACAATATTGGTATGACCCAAGCTATGATGCAACTTGGCTTTGGGACGGAATGACAGTACATTCAGAACTCACAAAACACTTATTTACAAAGGTTTTTCTAAACTACAATATGTTTAATCCAGCTATACCAATAAAGGTTCCAGTTTTTTTGGCACTAGGTAAATTCGATTATGTAATTCCATACACCCTATGGCAAAAAGAATATGCATCAATACCCGATTTTACGCTTCATTATTTTAACAAAAGTGGACATACGCCCCAACTGGAAGAGCCTGATAATTTTAATCAGACCTTGCTTCATTGGTTAAAAACTAAATTTAAAAATAGGGTATGAAAAGAAGAGAATTTATAACAGCAGCAACACTTATGGGATTTGGATTAGGGTTGGAGAGCTTCGTTGATAATAGAAAAACTCATATTCTTACGCTTAGTTTTGATGATGGTTTTAAAAAATCTTTTTACAAAGTTGCAGAAATCCATAAAGAGTATGGGCTTAGTGCTTGCCTAAATGTAATTGCAATGGGCCATATACCAGGATTTGTAAACGATAAATTTATTCCTCAAGATATTTTAGGAGATTTCAATGATTGGAATAAAATTAAATCAATGGGGCACGAGATAATGCCTCATTCCTGGGATCACAAAAACCTAACAGAATTGTCTCAAATTGAGGCAAAAGAAAATCTTGACAAATGTTTTGATTACTTTGAAAAAAACCTGGATGGGTATGATGCAAAAAATGCAGTTTATAATTTTGCCTACAATGCCTCAAATCAGGATTTGGATGAATATGCATTAAAAAGAGTTAGAGCCATTAGAACGGGAGGATGGCTTGTATTGAATAAAACGAAATATAATCCCATTCCTAATAATAGTCATCAACTTAAATTAGGTTGTTGGGGTCAGGGACCGAATAATTGCGACGCTTATATTGATGCTGAAATAAATGAATTTCTTGCTGGAAGTGGGGGTTGGTTAATACTTAATGTGCATGGCTTAGATAATGAAGGCTGGGGGCCATTAAGTACAGTTTATTTAGACAATTTGTATAAACGACTTTCTAAAATTACTTATCTAGATATCTTACCCATAGGAAAAGTTTTAACAGAAAAGTAAAACTTAAAGTCTTTCTTAGGAAATCACCCCCTCAAATTCATTAAAATTGGTTGATTTCCGTTTTCCCATAATTTAACCCATTGCAAATTAGTGCCTTCATTTTCTCAAAAAATCTAACTATCCGCCTTCGGCGGACCCGGGTTCAAATTCCGGTCTTGCTAAATGAAAATCAAGGACTTACGTTTTTTTCGTAAGTGTTTTTTTCTTTTGTGTCAACTTGGTGCGTCGGCGGTATAATTAAACAGGCTTAGGGCATTGGATGTTCCCATGGTCCTCTATATGGGCGTTGCAGCAGCTTTGTAGCTTCGGGATCGCCAATGATTTCCATTTTTTTATGATCATATCGTACTGCTCTGCCTAGTTGCATCGATAGGTTGGCTAGGATACAGCTGGCAGTTGAAATATGCCCCTCCTCAATATCGGCAACTGGTCGAGTTTTATTATCAATTGCATCGATAAAATTTTTCATGTGCATGCGTGTTGCCGAAGCAGCATGTAGTTCAATATCTTGTTCGTTGAGGTCTTCTGGATATTTTTCTCTTTCGTATAGGGCATCGCCATGAAGTTTTTTGCCATCAGCTACTGGAGTAAAATCATATTTCATTGTGTCGCCAGAAAGAGTCCCTTTCTCTCCATAAATTTTAAAAGCCCATGGATAATCAGGGTCAGCAGAAGTTCCCCATGTTCTGTGTTGCCAAACACAATTCAACCCATCATATTCAAAAATCGCATGTTGTGTATCTGCTATATTGCTTTTGCCAATGTGATTTCCATAGATGCCTCCAGTGGAACTTATTTTTGTTGGCCATCCTAGATCAAGCATCCAACGAACTGCATCAAACATATGTACGCACATATCACCCATGATACCATTGCCATATTCCATAAACCCACGCCACCATCCTCTGTGAGGCAATCCATCAAATGGGCGAAGCGCAGCTGGTCCAGTCCACATGTCATAATCAAAAAAATCAGGTATTGCTTGAAGGTGGTGGATTGGTAAAATTTAGTTCGGAATTGGAGTTCTACGATGCTGACTATTTTGAAACTCCAGATAAGAATGGCAGTAATCGAATTGGGATAAGATTCTTTCTTAAACGAATTGGTGTATCAATACCAGTAAACCCTGATCAATTTACATTACTTCCATTGAATCAAGATCCACATAAGATATTAGAATTAAACCTTCCAACTGTTACCGAACGTTCCGGATTAGTAACATCAAGAGTTGGACAAGGTGCGTATAGAAAAAGAATCATACATAGATGGGAGTATAAATGTGCAGTAACTAATTTCAATAAGTTGGATATTCTAATTGCTTCACATATTGTACCATGGTCAAAAGCAACAGACCATGAAAGATTAGATGTAAACAATGGATTACTTCTGTCACCAACATATGATGCACTGTTTGATAAGCACCTTATAAGTTTTGAAAATAATGGTAAGATAATTTTATCAAACAAAATTGAATTTTCTGCATATCAAAAAATCGGTATTACTGGGAAAGAGAAAATAGAAGGATTGAGTGAATACAATCATCATTATCTACAAAAGCACCAGGAAATACTGACTTAATTTTGATCATAATCTATTTCGGCTGTCGTGATCTACATATATAACACAAACACTTTTATATACCTCATTTACGACATTCAAATTCCACCTTGTGATATCAATATCCCAAATTTCAACCTGTAAAAATGTTTTAAAATACCCTTTGTGACACATTGTAGGAATCGACCTATACGTGAAGTGAGACCTGTTTTTAAATTTAACCCAGTAAATGTTTGTTGCAGATCACGCGCAGATCATATCTCATCTTCTTACTGGGTTAATCAGATGTTCAAATATTCACAGCATTCATTAATACATTGATCACTTATTGCGTTTGCCTCACGCTCGAAATCATTCAGATAATACCCTTTTCTTCTAGTAAGATTATTGTATCTAATGTTATCATTTTTACCCCGGATTTGTAGATGATGCACGTATTCATGTATAAAAACCTGTGCATTTGCTCTTAGTGTTTTATTCTTCAATACATACATCATTATCTTTTTGATATTGTACTGATAGTAACCCAGAACATTTCCTTTTTGGCTGAAACTAACATCAATCCGCGGTCTAATCTTTCTATCCTTACCCAGTTTAATATTTTGTTGACACCATGTCAATACTTCTTTGAAAAAATCTATGTATTCTTTTTTCGTTACAGGATGCCTTCTCGGTGGTTTTGGTATTGGAATTATCTCATCAACCACAGGTGCCGTCACAATGGGTTCTGGTGGTCTTATAGGTGGTAAGATTTCAACTTCAGGACGAGGGGAAGGTTTATCCTCAAACTCCAAATATATCCGAAATATGAGTCCACAAATGACCACAAATTCATAGACATAAAATACTAAATCACCTGTTTCAATTTTCATTAGGGCTAATATCCTAGAACCATTTCAATATGCCATATTTTATTCAACCCAGTAAAATAAAATACGATCAGGTGAAAGATTCTACCCTCCTTTGAGATATTTATTAAGAAATATATTTTATGAAACTAACAAAACTTGTAAAAGAATCAGTTCCAAAAAAAAGGAAGCGACTGAAGATAATGATAACCGAAACTCAGTTCAAACAATTAGTTGATGTAACACTGCTTCACGAGGGTAAAAACCTCATAAATAAAA
>CAMCMP010000060.1 GCA_945876095.1 Chitinophaga pinensis | reverse complement strand
TCACAATGCCTAGCAGGTAACGTTGGTAAGGGCAAATTAGTTGCATTAGGAGATTGCAACGGATTTACTGCCATGTCTTTAAAATCAGGAGGGTATAAACTATCTGCAGGTATGCAAGTTTCAGGGTACGATTGGAAACAATTTGTGCTGAATACATTGCATTGGCTTTCACTATAAGCTTACGTTAAATCGTGGGTCCTTTGTTGTTTCTGCGTGAGGTTTGCGTGAGGTTTTTGTCATTTCTTACCAAATTGGAAAGAAAAGTGGGTAGGGGTATTATTGGTTTATTCTTCAATTTGGTTAAAGGTAAAAGGGAAAAAGTGATATTATAATTTTTTCATAAATAATAGTTAGTATTTATTTGTCTTCGTTAATTGATTTGACATTTGAAAGATTTATAATTTGCCAATAGCCTTTTTCTTTAGTTAAAGTATATATATTTTTCAATCTTATAAATTCTTGATTGTTCTTATTCATTCTGGAAAAGTCTATAACTAATACTGCCGTATTTTTTCCTTCTGCTACATTTGTAACTTTATTAACTCTTGTAAATGCCCAGCCAGTTTTTTTTAAAGCATCATAATCTACAGTTGGAATAGAAGGGTTATCTAGATATGTAATTTGTCCGTTGACAACGGCTGAATAAGGAAAATGAAAACATTTTTGAACTTCATCTATTTTTTCTTCGTTGAATACTTTAGCGAAATAAGCATAAAATTCTTCAGGGCTTGAATTATTTTGTGCATATAAATTATTGCAGATCAATATTAGCGATATGATTATTAATTTTTTCATGAATTTTAATTTAGTAATGGTCATATTAGTATAACAATTATTTTTTAAGTTTAAATTTCAAAATCTTCATTCCGATAATATCACCAACGTAAATATTACCTTTACTATCAATTGCTAAATCATGGAACCAGGAAGTAGTTCTTTCGGCGGAGCCAGTAGCTCCAAAATGATTTTTGGCATGTTGAGATGAATCAATTTCAAAAATTGTTGAACCATTTACTGTACTATCTTTTTTCTTTGTTGGATCATAGTCAATGGCGAAGAGACGGCCTAAATTATCAATAGCAATTGAAGGCGTTTGTTCAACTTGCATATCATTTTTCAATTCCTTTAAAAAATTGCCATTTGTATCAAATAATTGAACTCTGTTGTTTTGCCTGTCAGCAACATATAAATTATTGTTTTTATCAAGAGCTATTCCATGAGGTATTATAAATTCTCCAGGTTTATTACCATAAGTTCCCCATGATTTGATGTATTTTCCTGTAGAAGAAAATTTAACTACTCTGCTATTACCATATCCATCACTTACATAAAACGAACCATCATCGGCTACCGCAATATCTGTTGGGAGATTAAAGTGTAAAGAGTCATTTCCCGGTACTTTTGCTACTCCTAATTTCATGAGTAATTTTCCATCATGACTAAACTTAAAGATTTGATGAAGTCCCACATCTGTTAACCAAATATTATTTTGTTTATCTACTGTTAACCCATGAGGCATGATAAAATAGTTAGCACCCCAAGAATTGATGATTTTACCAGATTCGTTATTAAGTTCAAGTATTGTATTGTTTGAAATAGCCGAGTCTGGGAATGGGGAAGTCCATTTGCGCCCTGCTCTATGAAAAACGAATATGTGATCATCTTTATCAATACCAATGCCAGTTGGCTGCCCTAAATAATAATTTTTACTTAATTCAGGCCAGTTGTTTACTAATTCATAGTTAGTAGTACTTGTATTATTTTTGGTAGTTCCTGATTGGCAAGACAATATGAAACTTGTTATCAAAAGTGAAAAAAATAATTTCATTTTTAGAATTTGATTAAAGTTAATCAATCGTAATAAAAAACACGGTATCTCATGAAAGCACCCCCTGAATTCGACTGAAATCGGTTGATTTCGGTTTTGTGAAAACATAACTCACTACAAATCAACGCCTTCATTTTTTCAAAAAATATTCATATCCGCCGCGGCGGACCCGGGTTCAAATCCCGGTCTCGCTTCATGAAAATCAAGGACTTACGTTAAATCGTGGGTCCTTTATTGTTTTTGCGTGAGGGTTTTTATTTATCCCAATCATCACCTAGGACTGTATGAAAAGGAGTTTTAAAAAATTCAAATACTTTTTTATTAAATTCATCTTTATGCCTCTGCAGCGTAGCATGTCCAGAAAATGGCAGCATCCATAAATATGCTTGCGGAATATTTTCAAAAATTTGTAATGTATGTGATGGTTTTATTACGTCATTATCTCCACCTATGACTAGGACAGGACATTTAATTTTATGTAAATCAGTTAATGGTATATTGGGTTCAATCTGCATCATATGTACAACCTTAATAGAGTTTCTTGTTTTTGTATCTTGTTTTAATGATCGTAGTTTGGCTAAATCTGATTCAGTCAAATTATTACAATATGTACTGAATACAGAGGTGTCTGGTACTAAGTTTGCGCCAGTGACAGCTAATTTTTTTACTTTTTTCGGATGTCTTATTGCTAGCAACAAACCATTGATACCACCATCACTCCATCCAATTACATTTGCTGAATCTATTTTTAATGAATCTAATAAAGCATTTAAATCATCAGCCATCATTTCATAATTTAGAATACTACTTGTATCTATTGATTTTCCTTGTGCTCTACTGTCAACTCCAATTACCATATATTTTTTAGCGAAAAAATCAATCTGATATTTAAAATTATTAATAGATCCACTATTGCCATGAATTAATAATAAAGGTTCTCCCTTTCCATATATTTCATAATATAATTCAATTCCTCTAGTGTTAATGTATTTGCCAACGGCTGCATTTGATCCAAAATTTTTCGCTAATTCGGTTTGGTTAATTTGCGAAAATGATGTTTGCGTAATAAAAAACAAAATTAAAGCTAAAGCGATTTTTTTCATGTATGTTGGTTTAGAAATAGTGTATAGTCCATTTCAATGATTAAATTAGAATCTAAGGAATGATAGTGATTCTTGTCAATTTCAACGTTGTTTATTCGCCCACTCATCTATTGAATTTTCCAGTATTTGCAAAGGCATACCACCATTTTTTAAAAATTCATCATGAAATGCAGCAAGATTGAATTTATCACCAAGTAACGTGCTGTATTTATTTCTAAGTTCCCATATTTTTAACGCTCCGGTTTTATAACTTAATGCCTGCCCGGGATAGACCATATAGCGTTCAATTTCTGCAACTGCTCCTTCTTCACTGATAGCTTCGTTTTCCATGGAATAAGTAATCGCCTGTTCCCTTGTCATTTTACCGGTATGCATAGCAACATCCACTACTAACCTAATAGCCCGATGCATTTCTTTGCCCAGTGCGCCGACATACTGATAAGGGTCTGTATACAATCCAAGTTCCTTACCCAAGCTTTCACAATACAAAGCATAGCCTTCGCCATATGCACCATACAAAATAAAACGACGGAAAGATGGAAGTGAAGTATTTTCTGTTTGTATACTTGTTTGGTAATGATGGCCAGGTATAGCTTCATGAAGGAAAAGACTTTCCATACCGGCAGTAATATTAAATTTTGTAGCATCTACAATGGGGATGTAAAATATACCTGGACGGCTTCCGTCAGGTAAGCCTGCATAATATTCTGCACTAGCACTTGCTGCACGAAAAGCTTCTGTTTGCCTGATCTCGAATCTTGTTTTTGGGGTAAGCGTAAACATTTTTTTCAGATTGGGTTCAATCTTTGTTTGTATATTCCTATGAGCCTCTAAAACTTCCTCTGCAGTTTTAAACGGCATAAATTGCTTGTCATTTTTCATGAAATTAAAAAAAGAATCAAGACTACCTTTAAACTTTATCTGTGTTTTTATTTCCTCCATTGCGGCTCTAATCCGTTTTACTTCTGTCAGCCCGGTTTGATATATTTCTTCAGGTGTTTTATCGGTTGTGGTCCAAAACTTTACCAGGTAGGAATAAAGTTTATCACCATTGGGTAATGCATTTATACCGGTAGTTGTTCTTGTTTTTGGCAAATATTCTGCTTGTAAAAAATTACCCAGTTTTTTATAAGCAGGTACAATTTCATTTTTGATCATATCCACATATGCCGCTATTAATCTTTCCTTTTCTGCTTTGCTGAAAGAAGCCGGCATCAATTTAATCGGGCCATAAAATAAACTCTTGGTTACATCAG
Source organism: Chitinophaga pinensis (assembly GCA_945876095.1). Lineage (GTDB taxonomy): Bacteria > Bacteroidota > Bacteroidia > Chitinophagales > Chitinophagaceae > Ferruginibacter > Ferruginibacter pinensis_E. Next base: position 1,343 of record CAMCMP010000060.1, on the reverse strand, counting down.
TTGTAACTAGGTTAAACATTTGAGGAATCATTTTTACTACCACAACCTTTGGTAGTACATAATCTATAGCCATCCCTTTTTTAAAATAAACGATTGCGCTATCTGACCAAGCCGAAAAAGCAGTTGCTCGTTCTAACCAGTTATCATAATCGGCGACGGTTTTAAAGGGTTGATTACCCGAGCCAGAACCCATTTGACCGAAAAAAAGCGGAACACCGCTAAACTGATCAAAAGGCATATAGGCATTATTATTTTTATCGGGACTTCCCAAAAAATTTACTTCTAGTCCTGCTAATCCCATATCCATTTCATAGATAAATATCTGGTAACTCTTTTTATCATTATCATTTAGTGTTGCAGGATCAAATTTATTGATGGCAGTTTTGTATCGGGTAAAAAAATCTTTTAATTTAGCACGGTAGCTATTCGTAAAGTCAGCTGGAAGCAGGTTATTAAATCGGGTATCTCCATTAGCAGTTGCTTCAAGTGGCAACAAATGCATTCTTTCATTATAATATTCATCAAGCATCGATGCCAGTGCTGCATTGGTAGCTTTCGGCTGTTGGTTTGTGTTAGAATTACAACCTCCAATAGCAATTATTATGAATAGGTAAATTATATTTTTCATACGTGTTGGTTTAGAAATAAGGTATAGCCTATTTCAATTATTTAATAAGAGTCAAAGGAATAATAGAGATTACAAGAATTGTAAATAGAGCTTTGCGTTAATATTGCAATAGGGTGGAAAGGTAAGTCATATATTTTAATATTTAATGTACTCCAACTCATTTAGTGCATTATTTAATTGTTAAAATGACTTGAATTAAATAATACTCCTCTGCGTGAGGAAAACAACCCCTCAAATAGGTCCAAATCGGTTGATTTCGGTTTTGTGAAAACATAACTCACTACAAATCAACGCCTTCATTTTCTCAAAAAATATTCATATCCGCCGCGGCGGACCCGGGTTCAAATCCCGGTCTCGCTACAATGTTATTTTACAAAACAACTGTTTTTTTTAAGAAAAACCATTGACTTCGTAAAGTCGGGTTAGGGCCGGCTTTTTTGATTTTATGATCTTGCAAATTTCAAGAGTAAATCAAAGCCTCCTTTGTCTGCTTTTCTAATTGCTTTTAGGTATTGCGCTCTTATATCCATGTCCACAGAGAGACTTGCACCTCCCCATGAAAAAAAAGGCATCTGATAGATTTTTTCAATCATAATATCAGCTATCATACGACTATGTCTACCGTTGCCATTTGGAAAGCAATGAATGCTTACTAATCTGTGTTTAAATCGTATTGCAAATTCATCTGGTTCATATACCTTGTGTACAAGCCAAT
>CAMCMP010000059.1 GCA_945876095.1 Chitinophaga pinensis | reverse complement strand
ATTGGCTTGTACACAAGGTATATGAACCAGATGAATTTGCAATACGATTTAAACACAGATTAGTAAGCATTCATTGCTTTCCAAATGGCAACGGTAGACATAGTCGTATGATAGCTGATATTATGATTGAAAAAATCTATCAGATGCCTGTTTTTTCATGGGGAGGTGCAAGTCTCTCTGTGGACATGGATATAAGAGCGCAATACCTAAAAGCAATTAGAAAAGCAGACAAAGGAGACTTTGATTTACTCTTGAAATTTGCAAGATCATAAAATCAAAAAAGCCGGCCATTAATGCTCACTTTCTGAATTCGTATGTTATTCTTGGAAATATTGTTATTCTCAAGAATAACACTGAAGCCAGCTTCGTACCACATTCTAAACAAATTTGGAAGAATTTGAGTGAATTCTCCAAATAGAACAAAGTCATATCTATGATTCTAAAGCTTAATAAAGTCAAGTAATCTTTCCTATTTTTTTATAAAGAAAAAGTGAAATAATTATACGCTGGGTAAGTAAGAATGAGCCCAAAGAGCCATGTGAGCAAGGGAATACTTATGATGAAACAGCACAGGGCATTAACCGATATACCTATTTGTTAGTTAGCGATAGTTCGAAATAAATTGATAGTAAATAAGGACGCAGTTCTTCAATAATAATAAGTGTGGCATTCAATTGAAGTAGCCGCTCTCTGTTATTTTAGTTAACCCCATCAGCGACTAAATTTATGTACCCTAAATTAAAAGTGATACTTACAAATCTGAAAGTATTTGTTACTTGAAATGCAATAGGTAAATAAATCATTTCTTCACTTTCCTTTTTGATAGGCAGCATTTTAGAATTAATTATTTTTATAAAATATTTAATTCTAAAATGAAAAAAATAAATATCTAGCTACTTCTATATAAAAGTAGTAGCCAAAGAATAGAAATAAAAATCTTGATCTGCTATTATTATCTAATGAATCAATGCCTTATTTCTTCACTGCCGATAAAGGCGACATAGGAAGTGGAATGAATGAGGGTAAAGAAATTTTTCCTTTCAACACCCTACTAGCATAGCCTGTTAAATACAAATAATAATCTGATGGAATACCCTCTTCGAAAACCAGAAATGGACTAGGGCCAATAGGAGGATCTTGTGACACTTTCATAATAGCCGTCCCTTCATCTACTTCATCAAACATAGCGACGTAAATCATTTGGGCTCCATTTTTAATTGCAGCCGATAGTTGATTCCAAAAGAAATTTCCTCTATCGCGTTTGATCTGATCGAAGCGTGTATTTAAATTAAGATTGTGCCAACTAAATCCTGGAAAACAAGTGGGTGCATAATCGACTTTATTTTCTTTGCACCAAATTATATCTGCTTTTTCTATTTCATTGTATTTTAAAAAAGTCTTTTCATTTATATAACGACCTACCGTCCATGGATGAATGATATCTACCTTTTTTATGAGCTCATGTAGTGCAGGATTTTTTTCTGTATCATTACCAAATTGACGCCAATAGGTTGGCACACCAAGCATTACCGAACAATTACCGTAATCTGGATCGTTTTGTAAAAAGTCGACGATGCGGGCAATTGTATTAGTGGTATAGCGACGCCCATCATTGAAACCAACACCCCAAAGAACCACCAACGGTTTTCCATTATGATACAAATAGGGTTGATGATTACCGCCACTTGTAATTTTCATACTATCTACTAAGTTTTTCCAATCACGAATAAAAACGGGTATATCTACTGTATCGCGCATGCCCGAAAAATCGTACATCACTGCAATAGCGCGACCATATTTTCTAGCCGCTATTAGTCCATCTGCTAATACTTTATTAAAATGATTGCGTGTATCTCCCAACCTTGTGTTGCCAATAAATCTTTGCATCAATACGCCATCAACACCATAGTCCTTCATCCAACTAAATCGAAGATCGGTGGTAGCATAATCATGGTCGCTAGGCAGCATGGCTACCGTACTATCTTTATGAAAAAAAGGAGTAGGATACATTATTTTGTATTCACTCAATTCCGGCCAAATATCAATTTTAAGATTGCCTGGACCAAATACACCTTTTTGCAGATAATGACCCCAGCCTCGATTGGCGCCATCGGTAGGGGTATTATGCCAACCCTGGTAGCCCGCCATCACTAATCCTTTATAGCTTTTATGAGCAGCTGTTTTACTATGCTTATTTTTTTTAGCATAACTGCTCGTCAGGATCATTAATGAAAGTAAAAGGAGGAGGAAATTTTTTGACATCATTGGTTGGTTGAATAGATAGCCTAAGTTAGTGATCAATTTTTATAATGCAGTTGCAATATTTTTACAATAAAAACGGGGTACACTTTTTACAAAGTATACCCCGCTGGAATAAAGGCCTTGCGATTACTAGCAAGGGTTTTTTAAAGGGATATTGGGTTTGCATATTTAAGAACTATTGATTCAATAAACAGTTTTTTTATGGTTAACCTTGACAGCTAAATTACTGCTTTGTAAAAATCATGCAGTGTTGCCATGGAAGATTACCTATGTTTTTATCAAATACAAAACCTGCTGCTTTAAATTCTTTAATGGCCTGCGCTTCACTCATTTTATGAATGGTTTTAATTGGTACAGTTGGATCTTCGGACCTAAATTCTACCAACACTAATTTACCTCCAGGTTTTAATGCAGCCCGCATCGACAAAGTCATTTCATAAGGATAAGAAAATTCGTGGTAAACGTCTACTAACAACATCATGTCAATGGTGTTTTCTGGTAATGGTAGTTTTTGTTCTGTACTCAATATCGGTACTATATGTGACAATTTTTCTTGCTTGATTCTTTCGCTTAAGTACGCAATCATTTCTGGCTCAACGTCTACTGCAAAAACCTTTCCGCTTCCCACCATTTTTGAAAGCAATGCGCTATGATAGCCACTACCCGCACCTATATCAGCAATCATCATTCCTGGTTTTACGGCTAAATTTTTTAATAAAAGAGAGGTGTTTTCTTCCCTTTCTCTTTCTGCCCTTTCAAGCCAATCAATTCCGTAATGACTCATTACTTGTGCAATTTGTCTGCCCATGTACCACTTATTAATACCGTTTGGGTCCCCAGCCTTTATTTTATAACGGTCTTGCCCCAATGAAAATATGGAGAGCGATAGAAAAGTAAAAAGAAGTATACAGGGTTTTAATTTTTGCATGGATATATTTAAAAGTTAATGATGTAACCAACTACGGAAATTAATCTAAGTAGATGATTGTATTTGATAGCACAAATTACGGGGTCATCAAATTGGTGAACGAATATTTTTATTGGTAAGATTTTGTTCATTTTATCAAAGCCGACAGTCATTTTTTTGTGATGCATTTTCCATTGTATTTGCGGATCCACCCAAATGATATTTGGGAGTTTTCTTTGTTATATTTCGTTAAAGAAAGTGAACAATTTAGTCGTAGCGCATTTCGCTATTTTGACAACGGACATTACTGACAATCCCTTTTACTCCAAACCAATCCAATCTATGAGTAATTTGAAATCTTCTTCTTGCTTATTAGCTATCAAAAAACTCAATTGCTCAATACTTTTAAAATTAAAATTGGGTTTATTTAATTTACGTCCAAAAAATTGAGGATAAAATTCACTGATAGGCAACTTAATAATTTCCCACTCTCCCGTTGTTGTAAATAGGTGGACATAAGATTCCGACTGAGAAATCTGGCTTTTTAAACGAAATTCATAGGACTTACCATCTCCTTTTACACGCAATAGGATAAACTTTTTTTCATCCGCTAACTGTATTGTCTTATTTAATTGTATGGAGGCAAATCCTCCATTGTTTGCCAGCGAAACATGACCCATAAATTGCCCATTTCCTAAATCATTTAAAATCAAGGAACTTTTTGAGATACCACCCATCACACCATCATTTACAATTCGCCACTCATTCAATTTTGTTGATGAGGTGAAATGATAGATCTCATTGGTATCTGTTTGAGCAAAGGAGCTAAGCATTAAAAAAAATAGGAGAAATTTCATAAGTTTTAAATGTAGGATTTCTTATTAATTCAATTGGTCTTACCCTTGGGTTTTATTTGAAATTACAGCGAATCAATTTTAACTCAAAAAACTATCAGATTGAACGCTGAAATAAAGTTAATCAAAACTAGATTAAGATTATTAAATCTTGCAGAAAAAATAGGTACCTGAGGAGGAAATAAGAATTTTATTGTATTAACTTATCTTTTGATTCTAGTTAAATTAACGTTTATAAAAAAATGAAATCAAGCATACACGAATGATTTCTTTGAGTCGACTGTTTTCTTTTTGGTTAAAATGGCTTTATTTTTTACTGCTATTTTTTACAATATACTCACTTATCAATTTCATATCTGCTTGGGTGAGCAGCTCACTTTTAATGATAAAATCAACATCTTTTGGCTCTTTAATATGTCCCATATTATTTTGATTAAAAATATTTTTCTACTAAAATCGGGCTTGCCCAAGGTGGCGATTTTCACCACAAATGTTGAAGCGAAGAACCAATGTTTGATTAACCACAAATGTGTCTGCGGAGCACTGAACCGCAACTTTTGCCAAACCCGTGTTATAGATAGTTTTTTAAACTCGAACTAGTTTTAATAATGGTTCAAAGGCATAAAGAGCGGGTCTTCTACCTGATGATTCTTCTAAAGTTCTTAATAATTCTTTATCTAATAAAATTCTAGTAAATCTAGCAGCAGTTGGTCCAGGTATTCCACTCCTAGAAGTAAATCGATTATTTCTAAATATAGGATATGTAAAGATATAGTCTAAAGCATTAACGCTCCATTTTGATGATAATGAATCCGAAAATATAGGTTTCATTTCTTCATATAAACTTTTTATTTTTTCTGCAATCTCTAAATTTTTTATTGCTTGTTTTTCAATTGCAGTTAAAAAGAAAATACACCATGATTCCCAATTGTTATTTTTTGATACTTCTCTCATTGTATCAATATATTCGTCTTTATTCTCCTCCATATACCCACTTACATAAAAGTGAGGTTCTGAGATGGCCCCAGAAGACCATAAAAGTAGTGTTATAAGCATGCGTCCAATTCTTCCGTTTCCATCTTGAAAAGGATGGAGTGCTTCAAACTCGAGATGCATTAAAGCCGTTTTGATTAAAATCGGTTCTGAACTTTCATTTATATAGGTAAATAAATTTTCTAACCCGTCATTTAATTTTTCTGGGCTAATTGGTGTAAACAATACCTTTTGTTTAATTTTATCAGCTAAATAGTTTTGTTCAATTTTATATTTCCCTGGTGATTTTTGTGCTCCTCTTCCAAAAGATAATAATTGTTGATGTAGTGTTTTGATTAAGTGTTGAGAAAGCGGATATCCTTCTTTCATTGCTCTTTGTGCGTTCAAAAGTGCACGTTGATATAAAATTGTTTCGAATACTTCTGAGCGAACCTTATTTGCTTCTTCTGAATCATTTTCACTATCAGCTTCGAACTTTAGTATTTCATCCATTGTACTAATAGTCCCCTCCATTCTTGATGAAATTACCGCCTCCTGATTTCTTAATGGTGCTAGTAAAATTTCACTATTATGCATATTTTTTAGCATTTGGTCATATCTGGCCAATGCGTCTGTTGCTTTTAATAATGAATTGACAATTTTTCTATAATCCAAATTCTTGGGAGGAAATTGATCATAATGATATTGTACTGAATTCGTAAAATCCATATTTCTACAATTTGATACAAATATATATATAAATATTTACATCAAGATGTCTTGTTGTTCACAAAATTGGGTTTTTGATATTCAAAATTGGTTGATGTAAATAAAATGACATCAAAATTGTTTGTCGTTCATATTTTTGCAAAAATGATTATCAAAACCATTTGATTGATATGGAATGGTAATACTTTTATTGTTTATTTCTAAGGATTATATCTAATGGTTGCTTATGAATGACGATGAAACTGAGGGATATTCCATGATTATCAAAATGACTTAAAAGCGGATTTCTATCAAAAGATAAATAGTTTTGGAATAATTCGAAAAATGATAGTGTGTTAAAAATAAGAGTTTAATCAAAAATGAATGACTCACCAGAAAACTTTGATTATTTAGAACATAGAAATTACTTGTAATCACTAGCGTTGCGTTATTGAAATAAATAGTTCTTTGAAAATATTGTCAGTATTGAGTTTGCGAGGATTTTGCACCTAAGACGATTTGATTTTTTTGGACTTAAAAAAATCGTAACTTAATGAAAATCATATTGTTATGAATTCAGGA
>CAMCMP010000058.1 GCA_945876095.1 Chitinophaga pinensis | reverse complement strand
TATCTTAGTCGTAAATAAGTCTTTTATATTTCCTGATTCTTTATCATTTACAGCATCCAGGCCAAACTGTACATCTTCTTTTGGCAAATAGGTGAACGTACCAAACAAACGGTCCCAAATGCTAAAAAGGTCGCCATAATTACTATCCGGGTTATGTTAATATCAACTATTAATTATTCAATTAGTGCATGGTTTGGGTTTGGAAGATATTTAGGGTTTTGGAAGGTAGGATTAACTGCCCCCTCTTTGATCTCGAGCAAAACTAATTATTATTTATTTAAGGATTTAAACCAAATTTTTGTCCTTAACTACGAAAAAAAATGTAATCTCTATAAGGTTACGGAATACTATCCTATTGCGGTAACTTTGATATATAGCTAACTAAATCACTAAAATTTAACTCATGAAAAACATAGTATCAATTATTGCATTATCTATGGTGCTTTTTTCTTGCACTGAAAAAAAAGTGGCTAAACTTATTCCATTAACCACTACCTCCAAAGAAGCTATAGAAAATTATAATCAAGGAGAGTATCGAAGGGAGCAACTTGAAGGGCTTGAATCAAACAGCTATTTCAAAAAGGCATTTGAACTAGATTCAAACTTTGCTTTGGCTAAAATAAATTATAATAATCCCAAGGACCCTGCTGATAATAAAAGAAGGTTAGCTGAAGCATACAATAGTCGTGCTAGTCTTTCTGAAATAGAGTCTGTAATTGTTTCAATAATGTATGAATCAACCATCAATAATGATTTTGCTAAATCTGATTTAATGATGGATACTTTAATTCAGAAATACCCAGATTATTATCAACTGTATGTTTATTCTGCCAGAATAAAAAACAAGTTAAACAATACTGATGGCTGTATGAATAGGTATAAGGAGGCATTAAAGGTAAATCCAGAATGTTATACTGCTGCATTGTCATTGCCTGATTTACATTCTACTAATGGCACACCACCTCCAAACTATTTCAATATGCTACCATTAGAAAAAAGAAATTTAGACGAAGCAGAAAAATATTTGAAACTAGCGGCTAAAATTAGACCAAAAGCCCCTGCTACTTCTCGTATGTATGGTAATTTATATCGCACAAAAGGAAATTTAGATAAGGCGCTTGAGAAGTATCAAGAATCTATTGAATTAAATCTTGAAAAAACAAGCTTACTAGGACAAAATTATCAGATGTTAGGCCACGTTTATTTAAACAAGAGTGAATACGATAAAGCAAGGGAATATTATAAAAAAACGGAAGATTTTACAATAGAGATGAGTAATAAATATGGTGGAAATACAGGTGTTTCTGATAGGATAGCACTTACCTATTTATATGAAAAAAAGTATGATGAAGTAATTCTTGAAGCAAATCAATTATTATTAAAAATAGATAGTTTACAATTACCAGAGAGAAATAAATTTAATATTCGCAAATATATAGAAAGTTTAAAGTTCGCAACTTATGGTCATAGTTTAAAAGAAGAAGAAGCGCAAGCGTCTATCAATAAATTAATTAATTATAGGTTAGCATTAAAAAATGAAGAAATTAAATTAGCAATTAATCAAACTGAAATTACTAGGATTGAAAATTCTATAAAAAGCGAATCTATATATTTTGATATATGGTTTAATATTCTTTTTGCCCACTATGAAGAAGCTGAAAAAAAAATAAAAGATTTTGAAATAGTTTCAACTGAACAGTTGAAAACTAATCCAAAAGCTATGAATAGCTATTATAACCAATTAGGCCACCTGAATTTAATGAAAGGGAAAGCAAAAGAATCTATTGAAAATTTTAATCAAGTGATTGGGTTAGATGATGATGTTTACTATTATTATTTTTACGCCTTGGCTTTAAAAGCGCAGGGAAATAAAGCAGAAAGTGATAAAATATTTACAAAAATATCTAATAATAGCTTTGTTCAATGGCAGGCAGGGATTGTTAAAAACTTAGCAAAAGCACAACTGAATGCGGGTAATTAAAGTATTCAAAAAGCTTTCAGTTGCTGGTTTTGTATTTTTTTCAATCAGTTTGCTAGCTCAAGAAAAGAAAATAGAGATTCCGTTAAGTTCTAATAAAATAGAATCTGTTCATATTGACAATAGAGGGTTGATATGGCTAGGAACAGAAGAAGGATTGAATATATATAATAGAGAAACTGTTAATTCATTTTACTCCAATATTATTGATTCAACTAGTTTATTGAACTCTGAAATTTTTAAAATCCAGTCACTTTCTGGAGATACTGTACTTGCTTTTTCAAAAAATGGATTAAATGTTTTTAATCCTTATGGATTTAATTTTTCTAGACTTATTACCCAGAGTGCCCCAGTAACATTAAGTAAAGACATTGTCAATAATGAATACTGGGTTACTACACAAAATAATGGGATTGCTCATTTCAGTCCACAATTAAAGCCTCTGAAAAATCTAGAATATGATCCATTAAATCCGCTTTCTATTTCGAGTGCTAAATTCAATAATAATCAAAGAGATATTATTCATACCAGTAGCAATCAATTTATTTTAATTGGAACTATCAATGGATTTAATTTATACGACAGAGTTCAAAAAACTGTAAAAAGATTTTTTAAGCAAAAGGGAAGCTATTTATTATCAAATGAAATTAATGACATTGAATCTTTAAATAGTACCAATTTATTTTTGGTAGCAAGTAATAGTGGTATAAATATTTTTGACAGTAAGAATAATCAATTTACAAAAGATATTCTTTTTCAAAACCAAAAAGTAATTGATATCACTAAAGTTGACAAACTGAATTTCTTAGTATTAACGGAAACTTCTTTGAGTAAAGTAAGTTTTTTACCGAATGGAAGTATTGGTAGTACAGAAATAATAAGTAATAATAAATCATTTCTTAACGCGCATTTTTATTTTAGTAAAAAAAATATATTCATTTGGTCTGCTAATCAATCATCTTTTATTCAATATAATAAAACAAATGGAGCCACTAATGAAGTGGTTTTAAAAAATAAAATTACTGCATTTGCCATTGACGAAAGGTCAGATGATATTTTTATTGGAACCTCCAATGGTATTTTTACCATTAGTAATTTAAAACAATTTATTAAGGATGTACCTAACCAAATCAGTAAAGATGAAATTTTATATTACCGAGTATTAGATAACATTAATAGCATTGTTGTTGCAGGTTCTGAATTAATTTTTGTTAAAAATAATCTACAGATTACAAAAAAAATACAACTCCCCTTTTTAGTTGGGAAACATGATTTCAACAAAATTTCTTTTGAGATCAATAATAATACATTGTATGTAGCTACAAATGAGTTGCACGAAATAAACCTAAGCAATGCTGATATAAATAAAGTCGCCCTTTCAATTAAGAATGCTATTTCTAATTTACGAATGGTAGGAACTGATTTGTATATTTCTTTGCCAGATGGCATTACAATTTTAAATACCATAAATAACAATACTACCCGATTCCAATATGATCCATTAATGAATAAAAATATTCCTAAAGGATTTGAAGATATTGAAAAAATAAATGAACAGATATGGATTAGTAATGCTGAAAGTGGTCTTTATTTATTTAATAAAGGTCTTGATTTATTTGTCAGAAAATTTGATTTCATTCAAAACGATCTAAAGACACTAGCTAGTGGGTCTCCATCAAAATTGCATTTTGCTAAGGGTACCGATTATCTATTTGTTGCTACAAAGGGAGATGGCTTATTTAGGTATAACTTGAAAACACATCTATTCAATAACTATACTATTAAAGATGGCTTATTATCTAATAATATTATTGATCTAAAACAATTTAATAATAATGTTTGGGCTGTTACTACTAATGGTATTAATTATTTTGACAACCCTGAAAAAATTATATTCAAAAACATTGATTCTGAAGATGGATTAAATATAGTTACTTATTTAAATAACGGATTACACCATCAAGATTCTTCAATCATAATTACTGGAACTCAAAAAATACAAACATTTATTTATAAAAATATTTATTTAGATAATCAACCTTTTCGGGTTGGATTGCTAAATACAAACTCTGTTAATAAAAATAATGAGTATCGAAATATTGGCTTTAGTGATTACATAATAAATATTAATAGCGATGCCGTAGCTGTTGCGCTAAATCTATTTACTTCTATTTCATATAAAACAAAAACAGTTAAATTCTTTTATAAAATTGCGGGCGTTACTAGCGGATTTATCTCAAATGAACAAGATGATAAAATTCTACTGCAGTCTTTAAGGTATTATCGAGTAAATGATGTAGAAATTTATGCTGTAAATAGCAGCGGCAGGAAAAGTGAAAACATTTTACAATTAAAAATATATCGAGCAGCGCCTTGGTGGGCAAGAATTGAATCTTTTATTAGTTATTTACTTGTTTTAATAGGGCTGATATATTTTGTTTTCAAAATTAGAGTAAAGCAAAATAATGAGCGACAAGAAGGAAAAAGAAAGGCCAAAGAAATTGAAGAAGCTAAAAACCTTCAGCTGAGTTTGCTGCCTAAAAAAACTCCGACTGTTGAAGGATTAGAAATAAATACGTACCTAAAATGTGCTTCGGAAGTTGGAGGCGATTATTTTGATTTTTTACAAGACGAGGCTGGAACTTTTTATTCAATTTGTGGAGATGCTACTGGTCATGGAGTAACTTCTGGTATTATGGTGGCAGTTACTAAGGCTGCTTTAAATGGTATCGAATTAGAAGATCCATCAACTATGATGCAAAAATTAAATAAAATTGTTAGAAGAATTAATTTTGGCACACTGAGAATGAGTTTAAGTATTGCAGCTATTACCAAAGATAGTATCACAATTAGTTCAGCTGCAATGCCCCCTGCTTATTTATATAATGCTGTAGATAATAAATTAGAAGAGCTACTCATATCCAATCTTCCATTAGGAGGAATGGATAATGAACAATTTACTTCCTTAACTCGGCAATTTAATAAAGGTGATATCTGCGTAATGTTATCAGACGGACTACCTGAGCTACCAAATGCTAACAATGATTTACTTGACTATTCCAATGTTTTTAAATGTATCAATGAGAATACACAGAAGTCTGCAGAAGAAATAAAAGATGCTTTAGTTGCATTGTCAAACGAATGGGCAGGTGCAATAATGAACCCGGATGATATTACATTGGTTGTTATAAAGAAAATTTAAGAAAGCAGTAAAGAAAGATATAGTATACCTTAAATTTCATTATCCTATAAAAAAATAGACTCGTCATAATTGTTGCTTTTGATGACATCCAAGAATTTAATACCATTTTTAAAATAATTTAGTTAAACGCTAATTCATAAACCAATAATATGAAAAAACCATCTGTTGAACTCAAGTTGCCTATCCTCCCAAATATGGAGTTGATAGCAACACAGACCTCCGAAGTAATTGCCAGGCACATGAACCTTACTGAAGACCAAACTGGTGAAATTAGTATTGCATTAATCGAAGCTTGTATTAACGCTTTTGAACATTCTCAAACCGACAATAATGTATTTATTAATTTTTTAATCGAGGAAGATTCTTTAATTATAAAAGTAATTGATCAGGGTATTGGCTTTGATAAAACAAAAGTAGAAATTCCAAAAATTGAAAATAAAATTGGTAAAGGTGAACGCAAAAGAGGCTGGGGATTACAGTTGATTCAAGAACTAATGGATTCAGTTGAATTCGAGTCTAACAGTGATGGTACCACGGTAACTATGAAAAAAATTATTAACAAAAAGCATTAAAAAGTATAAAAAATGAGCTCATTTATAAAAAATACAAAAGAATTCAATCAAATAGTAATCATTGAAACAGATGGTTATCTAAATAACGAAGGTGGAGAAGCGATATCTGCAATTTGTTATGAAAAAATTAAATGCGGCCAACATAAGTTTTTAATTAATATGGCAGGCACCAAAGTGGTTAATAGTATTGGAGTATCTATTTTAATTGAAATCATTGAAAAATTACAAGAAGTAGATGGTAAAATTGGGTACTTTAATTTAGCACCTATTGTTTCTAAAACATTTAATATTATGGGTCTTACTAAATATTCTACTGTATTTGCTACAGAGGAAGATGCCTTAGGTGCATTTAATGAGTAAGCAATTTAAGATCAATGAGCTTCAGCTTAAGTATCTTGAATTAGAAACATTATTAGATATCACCAACGACTTAAGCTCTTTTGAAAACGTTTCTATCTTATTACAAGAAATACTTATTAAATCCTGTGCAGTTTTAAATGCTTCTTCAGGTTTGATTTTAATGCAGAACAATAATTCTGATTTATTTCAAATTGAAGCAGAGTTTAATATAGATGCAGAGGCATTAAAAGGTATCTTATTCAATAAGAAGAAGGGATTCTTTACTGAAGTTAATCAGTATCGCAAGTCAATTTATGTTGAAATTGCAACCGACCCTTTTTTAGCAAGAACCAATTGCACCCATGGATTAATTGCACCCTTGCTTGATAAAATAGATTTAGTAGGGGTAATTGTTTTATTTGATAAGGAATCAAGGGCGGGTATTTCGGCTTTTGATGAATCGGATATCAATATGCTTACTGCTATTGCTTCTCAATCTGGGGTAGCCTATAACAATATTAAATTAATTGAAAATATCAAAGAAGCTAAAACCTTCAATGATAATGTTATGGAATCAATTGTTACAGGGGTATTCACTACCAATTTAATGGGTGAGATTAATCATGTAAATCGTGCAGCTTCTGCTATCATCAATCTAGAAAGAGAAATGATAATAGGGAATCATTATGAATATGTATTTGAATCAAATGAAATCATTAATCAATTGATTTCAAAATCTGAGATTGGGTTAGAGACGGTATCAGAAACGCAGATTCAAATTGATTGCAATGGTAAATTGACATCTGTTAATATTTCAATTTCGCCTTTATTGAACGATGCAAATGAACATATTGGATCGGTAGTAGCTATGGAAGACTTATCCAATTTGGATAAATTAAAATCTACTTTCAAAAAATATGTATCCAAACAAATTGTGGATCAGTTATTGGAAAACGATGAAATGTTAAATCTAGGTGGTCAAGAACAAGAGGCTACCATTTTATTTTCAGATATAAGAGGTTTTACTTCTATGTCTGAAACCATGACTCCTACCGAAGTAGTAGAAACTTTAAATGAATATTTCAATTTAATGATTGAAATAATATTTAAATACAATGGCACTCTCGATAAAATTATAGGGGATGCCTTAATGGTAATTTACGGCGCTCCTAATTCTACAGATCAAGATACAGATAATGCCATGCATACTGCCATTGAGATGCAGGAAAAGCTTATTGAATTTAATCAACTTCGAATTATTCATTCTAAACTACCTATTACCATTGGTATTGGTATTAATACTGGTAAAGTAATAAGCGGTAATATTGGATCTAGACAACAAATGAACTTTACCGTGATTGGTGATTCAGTAAATTTAGCGTCTCGATTGTGTTCTATTGCCGCTTCTGATGAAATTATTATTTCTGAAGCAGTTTGGAAAAAGGTGAAGGGGAATAAATTATTTAATGCGAAAAAATTACTTCCTGTTAAAGTTAAAGGTAAAGCTAAGCCAGTTGAAATCAAGGGGATTTTATATCATCGACCTGAATTTGATTATGAACAAGCTTTTGTAATAATAGAAGCATTTTTAATTGCTAAATTACCATCCAACTATACTTATCATACCATAAGCCATATCAGAGATGTGGTTGAGCAGGCTGAGAAAATAGCTAAAAGGCAAAAAATGAGTATGGCAGAAATAGAAGATATAAAACTTGCTGCTTGGCTGCACGATGTAGGATATATATGGGAGCCTATGCGGCATGAAGCAAGAGGAGCTGAATATGCAGCTACTATATTGACTGCACTCAATTTTCCGAAAGCAAAGATTGATACAATTAAAGGGATGATTATGGCTACTAAGATACCGCAATCACCTAAAAATATATATGAACAAATTATATGCGATGCCGATTTGGATTATTTAGGCAGAGAAGATTATATAGAAAATAGCAATTGTTTGCTGCAAGAAATACAGTTGAATAAAAAAATCACCCATTTAGAATGGCTTATAATTCAAGATAAATTTTTAAAAGAACATCACTATTTTACCCAGGGTTCACAAAAAAGTAGGGATGCAAAAAAGCAAATAAGATTACAACTAATACAAGAACAAATAAAAGCCGAAAAATATGGTACAAGCAGGTCATAGTGCAAGTAAAACTAAATTTCAATTAGATCGAATCTCATTTTTTTCTGATGGTGTATTTGCTATTGCGATTACTTTATTGGTGATTGAGTTTAAAGTACCTGTAATAGAGCACGCTACTGATGCCGCTTTGTGGGTTTCTATTAAAGAAATGGCTTGGAAAATGCTTGGTTTTATTTTTAGCTTTTGCATTGTGGGTTATTATTGGTCAGTACACCACCGCATTTTTGGATATGTAGAAAAATATACTAGCCGATTACTATGGTTGAATTTATCTTTCTTGTTTTCTGTGGTTTTACTTCCATTTACTTCAAGCCTATTAGGAGAATATGCTTCTGAAACTCAATTGCATTTGCCTTATGCTGTATATGTAATGAATATATGTTTAGTAGCTTTTATGAATGCTTTATTGTGGTTTTATTTAAGCAATCATACTTTAGATTTACTAACGCATAAAATCTCAAAAGATAGAATTTTACTAGGATTTTATTACACCTTAGTAGTACCAATTATATTTCTTATTTCATTGGGTTTCATTTTTATATATCCTACTGTAGGGAGATTTATTCCTTTATTTATACCCCTTATTTTAAAATATGGAATGAATGCATTAATCGCACGTGTCAATGCTAATGAAAAACCTCCATCAGAAACTAATTAAATATTTTCCATTAATTTTTGATGAAACGATTCATATGCAAAAACCTGAATTGAAGGATGTGGTTTTATTAACTATTCCCACTCAAATTTAGTCTAATCCCGCTTAACCCTTACTTACCTTCCTAAATATCTTAGTCGTAAATAAGTCTTTTATATTTCCTGATTCTTTATCATTTACAGCATCCAGGCCAAACTGTACATCTTCTTTTGGCAAATAGGTGAACGTACCAAACAAACGGTCCCAAA
>CAMCMP010000057.1 GCA_945876095.1 Chitinophaga pinensis | reverse complement strand
AAGTAGAAATTTTGCAATACGTTTTAATGTTTTATACATAGTTGAATGATATACTATTACTGAAAATTGAAATGAATATAATCATGAAATATGAGATTGGATCATAGAAATGTATATAGTTTAGCATCTTTTCAGAAAAAGTCCATTTTTCAAACGGCTCTAGTTTTATTCCATCATAAACTAATCCAGTAATAACCTCAATACTTTCTCCAATCTCTGTTTTTTACGCAAATATGCTTGATATTCGCTTGGAATCCAGGTATCTTTTGAAGTACTTCATATAATCCGAAGCCCACACAGCCAAATCCAAAAAGTCCGATATTTAAATTAGTTCTGCTCATATTTTTAGTTGTTAGAAATGGTTGTTAAAATACGATTCACAGGCAAGTTTAATTCTTGAAACTGATTCTATGTTCAAAACTCCTTCTTTGTCCATTTCATTCGCAAGAACTATAATACAATCAAATTTTATTTTCTTCATTTAAGTTTTGTTATATTTCTGTAATAAAAATAGCAAATTTAACCGATCAATTTGACAATTAAAGTCTAATTAAAGGGCAAATTGCGGAATACGATTTTACCCCTCCGAATGTTTGACTAAACGTCTTATGGTTTCAGGTGTATACAGGCAACCTGACCTTGTTTTATAACCATTTTGGTTAAGTTCACTTGAAATTAAAGTATAATTGATAAATCCATTCTTCATCTGAAAATGCTCAATAAACATTCTGGCCATTTTCCAATTTTCATTCTCAACTCGTTTCCTAACTATGGTTTCAACACCTTTTATCCTAGCACCAGTTGTAAGATTTTGTGGAGAACCTAACTTGACGCCTCTAGCTTTGAGTGCCGCTAATCCATTTTTAGTTCTACTTGAAATTAATTCTCGTTCCCATTGAGCAACACTCCCAAAAATACCAAGAGTTAACGTGTTAAGCTCTGGTAAATCAATACAACGTAGTTTAACCCCCTTGTTTCTTAAAGTGAAAAGGAACTCAACTTCCCTTGACAGCCGGTCTAATTTTGTAAATAACAAGGTATGACCATGTTTGATACACATATTGGTCGCATATTCCAGCTTAGTTCGATAATTGTTCTTGCCACTTTCCTGTTCAACTATAACTTCAATCAAGTTGTCTCCTGTTGTTTGAACAAATTGATTGATTCTTGATCGTTGTTCTTCTAATCCAAGTACCTGTCGACCAGTACTCGTTCGGACATATGCGATGTAATTTTCCATCTTTTTAAGTTTTGGCTAAGTTAACAGCCAAAACTTAACAAACCATAAACGTGGGTTTAAGATCTGATATTTTAGCGTTTTGCTAGAGAATTTACTAGCAAAAATCAATAAAACACTAGTTTCCTGAAAAACCGGTATAAAGTATAATATAATTGAAGGGGGCATAAAAAAGGGTATTGAAAATACAATACCCTTTAACTTAAACTATTGAATCATCAATATCAAGGTCGGGATCGAAATCTATATGGTCAAAATCTTCAACCTTATCTATTTCTACATTGTAAATTCTAACATAAACGTCTATTAAACTTGATATATAACTTACCAAATCTTCCCTATACCCACTTATTCCAATTTTATCACTAAAAACATTATGCCCTGTCATCATTTTTTCTATCGATGCATCAACAAATCGGTAGGAGCTGTTATCGCTTTCCTCAAACCTTCCCTGCGAACCCTTTTTGAAGGCAAACACCACAATCTCTTCTTTCTTTGGTTTATTTTTTTTCATTCTTCATGATGTTTTTTAAGTTAGGATTATCTAAAGTTTTACAAATAAGGTTTGTTAATTGCTTTTCAGTAATTAGAAGAGAAAGTCGCTTCCTTTTGGGGGGAACTGATTCCCTTACTAGATTCGTTAATTTCATAAAATATATTTTAAAATAAATATCTCAAAAGATGGTAGAAACTTTAACCTGATCATGATTTATATTACTGGAATGAATAAAATATGGCACATTCCAATGGATCTTGGATATTAGCAAATATGAATATTCAAACAGGTGATTTGGTGTTTTTTGTCTATGAGTTTGTGGTCGTTTGCGGACTTATATTCCGAGTGTATTTGGAATTTGTGGATAAACCTACAACTCGTCCTGAAATTAAAATTTTACCACCCCCGGTTACACCAGAATCGATTGTTTCAGTACCTGAGATTGTAGATATAGTTCCAACACCTAAACCACCGAGAAAGCACCCTGTTACTAAGAAAGAATACATTGAATTCTTCAAAGAAGTATTGATTTGGTGTGAAAAGAACATCAAATTGGGACGAGACAGAAAAATCAGACCAAGGATAGATATTAGTTTTAGTCAAAAAGGTAATGTTCTTGGATACTACCAATACTCAATCAAAAGAATAATGATGTATGTTTTGAAAAATAAAACACTAAGAGCTAATGCTCAAGTATTCATACATGAATATGTTCACCACCTTCAAATTCGAGGGAAAAACGATAATATTAGGTACAATAATCTTACAAGACGAAAAGGATATATTGATAATGACTTCGAAAAAGAAGCAAATGCTTTAAGTAGTTTTTACTTAAATGAGTGTTGCAAATATTTAAACATATAATAACCCAGTAAGTAGATGAGATTTGATCTGAGCATGATCTGCAGGAAACTATTACTGGGATAATTTAAAAATCAGGTCTCAATTCACGAATGGCTCGATTCCTTCAATGTGACACAAAGGGTATTTTAAACCAATTTTAAAGGGTAAAATTTGGGATATTGATATAGTTATACGGATTTCCAATGCCGTAAATGAAGTATATAAAGCCTTTAGATTCATATACATTGATCACGACATTGGAATTAGATTTTCAAACTCCTATTTTTTTCATGCTTTTTTTTTCTTATATTATTGTAACGGCACTTCTGACAGAAAAAGGAAGTACCAGCAGTAACTCAACCCGCAACTAAGAAGGCGAAGGGTCTGTTTAATCCGAGGGACAATCTACATCCTTGCAATAATAGGAAAACATAGTGGATGAGACAATTGGTAGCCGTAAAAATGGTTGAAGGAAGAATGCAAGTAAGGGGGTAAGATCTGGCTCTGCAAAAAACTTCAATTAAGGATGAAAAACACTTCAAAAAACCATAGGAGCTCTTCCTGTGCTCAATTTGCAACCTAATTAATAGTTTAATTTATTCTTGGACTAACCATTGAAAAACAATCACGATTCGATTTATATTGTTTTAAAATGTAACTAGTAGCCCACATTGATTTATCATACATTGAAATATTAAATTCCTTTTTTCCAAATGATTTTCTACCCATTGATGATAGCATTAATCCTTTGATAGTTTTTATTTGTATTGATTTAGCATTTTTCTTCAGTAATAAATGAAGGTGCCTATGATTTGATATAAACATGCTTGTTCTCTCATCAGGTTTTTCATAATCGAATTCGGTACTATATGCTCCTAATACACCAGTATCTCCAACAACTTCTGCAAGTTGGTCAATGAACTTTAACATAGTCATATCCCAGTAATCCTGTTTTGTGGTTGACGAGGAATTGATAGTAATAAAGTAATCCCAATTCTGTTTTTTTAATTCTTCTACAATCTTCTTCTTGATGTCAAGATTTGGATTTTTTAATCCAAAAATATTTGATTTCTCCTGCTGACCCAACTGATTTGAACTAATGATGTATGGTAATCTGGCTCCAGTAATCATTCCCTTTTTGTATGGGTGATATGTTGACATATTACTATTCTTTAGATAAATTCTATTCATCTTTAAAAATTGCTCACCAATAAACAACCTGCCGTCGGCTAAGAATGAATCCTCAATAGTTCCATGTTCCCTCAAGTACTTTCTCAATGTAGGATCACTGGTATTATACATAGCCAATATAACTGGTAATGAAATATAGGTTGCATTATTTAGAGTTGCACCAGTTCTTATATATTCCTTATTACCTTCATTATTTATAGTTAGGATTTGATGATATAATGGGTATTCTTTTTTCTTCATTTTTAATTAAATTTTAGATACAGGACATCCTTTAAGGCTTATAGTCTTTCAATGTTCTTATATAAATACTTTTGTACGAACCAAAATCCATATAGGTAGGTCAAAATCCCAAAATATTTTTTTTAAACAATCTTAGGTACGTACCTAAATCAAGTTTTGGTAAAACCAACTGGTATTACAACGGACTATTGATGGAGGTAAAATACTGATATTCTGTGTTTTAAGAGGTGGGGCACGGCGGGACGGTTCTGCACCTAATCCTGCAGGGAGTAGGGGGCAATTTAAGTTCGTGTAATTTTACAGGAAGTTTTTTTAGTATAAATTTGGAAGATAACTAAGTTATATACTATCTTTGCCCCAGTAACATAAAACAATGGCAAAACAAATTACAAAAAAAGACGTAATCAAAAGTAAGACTCCCACAATTGTGAGTTACGAAACTTTATACGAGGAATTTGAACACGGATTGAAATTCAAACCTGCTCTTTCCGATAAGGGGTTATCAAGACCACTCATTGAGGAAAGACACAGAATACTTAATGTATTGGATAAACACAAGGACGCTCTATCAGAAATTGAAGACGCAATTTTAGATCTCATTCAAAAGTCTATCCGTATGAATCCCCCAGTTTATATCGCAAAAACGAAAGACCCAAAAACTGAGAAAGTCTATTTCAATGCCAAGACATTCATCCCGTTAAAAGGAGGAAAGAAGAAAGAGGTGAAAGTGTATTTAGGTTCTGCAGCTCTTTATGACAATGATACAAAAAGTCCTGTGGCAAAGGCTAAGGCGATTGAAAAACTTCAGAAGGCAATTGCTGATAAATCTTCAAAGGGGGAATTCAAAAACTAATTTTTTTACTCATAAACTAAGTCATATATTATGTATAACATAAACATTCGGGCGGCACCAACCTGAGATAGAATTCAAATTTTATAGCTATTTTTTTATTAAAAAACTAAGTTAAATATATTTTATAACATATAAATTCAATCAAATGAAAAGTTTAAGTTCGATTATTGAAATACCCTTAGATGAATTAGAAATTCATCCCGAAGTTGCTGAGTTCCAAACTACAGTCAACCTCCACAAAATTAAGTTGACGTTTAAGTACTTTGGGCAACAACAACCTGTTCACTTTGTAAAACGTGGCAGCAAAAACCAAATTATTGATGGCCAACTAAGATTCCTTGCTGCTAAATCAATTGAGGCTCATTCCTTGCAATGTATTGAAAGAGAAATGACAGACAAAGAGGTAAGAGATTACCGCATTCGAATGAACCAAAAAGTCAAGCCTTCAATCATAGAAACCTGCCACAATGCGGAGCACTTATTAAATGTGGTTGGCAATTCTCAAGGCAAGAAAAGGGATCTATTAAGATTAGACTCTATTGATATTTCGCCAGACGACATTGGAGACTTTTGTCCTGATCGATATGAATTGATCTGCACTTTACTGAATTTAGATTTGAAAGGTTCTTCGCTACGTAAATTGATGTTCGTATTCTATGCTGAACAAATTCTTTCAATTGAAAAGAAGACTGGTGTAATTGATCTTTTAGATAAAGGTGAAATTTCTATTCACAAGGCATTCAAATTACTGAAGAGTAAAAAAGAAAAAATTGCAAAATCAGAGTCGAGGAAGTTAGCAATGATTGAAGGACAGAATACCGATACGTGGTATCAGCTCTACAACAAATCATCTTTAATTATGGATGAAATTAAAAACAATAGTATCGACATGTGCATCGATTCGCATCCATATTTTCAATTACGTGAATATAAAAACCAAGATGAACTTAGTCACGGACAAGAAAAAATCGTTAAGGAGTACGTAGATAATTTTGTTAAATTCTGTCAACAGAAAAGAAAGAAATTAAAACCAGGAGGTGTGTTAGTTACAATCCTTGGCGAAACTTATAGGGAAGGCTACCAACTCGTTTGTAGTAGAGTAGAAGTAGCCTTGGCTGATGATGGATGGGAACCAGTTGATTGTAATATTTGGGAAAAACTTAATGGAAAGTTTGCTCCTCACCCATTAAGATTTGTAAATGCGTACGAAAGAATTATCGTTGTTAGAAAACCTGGTGGAGAAACACACTTTGAAGAAATTATGAGAAAATCTTCAACAGAGGAATATGAAATTAAAAAAACCAGCAGTGGAGGACATTATATGGCATCACCAGAATCTTGTATTACTAATGTAATTAAATCAAGTGTTCACAATCCAAGCGAATTCAAGGAGGTTGATGACCAGTTTAAACACGATGGCCCTTGCCCAATTGAAATCTACAGAAAATTTTTGCTGGCATACTCAAAACCAGGGCAAACGATTTTGGACGGCTTTGTCGGCAGCGGTTCTGTGGGGATCGGTTTAACCATAGGGAGAAACATTATTGGTTTTGATGTTGATCCTGAATCTATCGAATTCTGTCAAAAACGATTTGAAAAATTCATTGAGGATAAACAAAATCAATTACAATTAGCAGCATAAAATATGAACCCTTCCCAATTAAAATCCCAGTTAAGTTTAGATGGATATAGTTTGTCAGACCGGCAGAACCTTAAAATATGGGTTCTGTTGGACAAACTGGCCCGAATTGAATATGACCTTTATTTGGAGGAGAAAAAGTCCACCTGCGAGGGCAACTCGGCAACAAATGTCGACATTAGCCAAGAATACAAACAAGTAGCATAAGTCATGAAGAACGTAATTATCTACAGCAGAGTGTCCACTGATGAGCAGGCACAAATGGGTCATTCCTTGGATTACCAAGAAGAAACCATTCAAAGACATTGTACATTCAAAAACTACAACGTTATCAAATGTTTTCAAGAAGACCATTCCGCTAAAAACTTTGAACGACCAGAATGGAAGAAGATTTTATCTTTTATTAAGAGTACTTTAAAGACTACGATGGCCGTTGATACAATCGTAATTTTAAGACCCGACCGCTATTCAAGAAATCTAATTTTGTCATTTACCGAAACTACTAAATTAGCCGGTTTAGGTTGTGAGGTTGAATTTGTTGAAGGACAAGTAGATGAAACAAGTCCTGATGCATTATTACTTCAGGCAATCGGATATGCGCTCCCGCAGGTTGAGAACTCAAAGATTAGTCGCCGTTCTTGTGAAGGTTCTCACAAGGCACGTAAGTCTGGTTGTTTTACCGGGATTGCTCCAAAAGGATATAAAAACTATAGAAACGAAGACGAAAAATCAACACTTGAATTCAACTCCGATGCACCATTGATACGAGAGGCATTTGAGAAGATGGCTAGTGGAACTTATAGTGCTGACGAAATTAGAAGATGGTTAAACTCAAGAGGAATGACAATGTCAAAAAATACGTTCCTTGATGTAGTTCGTAATATTACTTATACAGGAAAAATTAGAGTAAAAGAATTTAGAGGAGACCCTGAAGAGATTGTTCATGGTCTTCATCCACAACTTATATCTGATGAGTTATTTGCAACGGCCAACGATGTACTAAAGGGTCGTAAACGTAATATGAAGTTCAAAGATGATAAGTCTGACTTATACCCATTGAAGGGTCATTTAGTTTGTCCTGTTCACGGAAGAACATTATCGGCATACGTTGCAAAAGGTGGTAGTGGTTTATTTTACCATTACTACGTTTGTACCAAGAACAGATGTCCACGATACCCGATTGACCACGCACATGATGAGATTGAAAGATTACTTGATGAGGTTCAATTCTCGGCTAGAGTATTAAAGTCATACAACTCAATTTTAGAACGAATTTTCGAGGAAGAGGACACAAATAGAACGAAGTCAATAAAGAACATCAAAGATGAAATTCAACGTCTTAAACAAAGAAGAAACCACATTCAAGACGAGTATATGGATGGTAAAATTACGTCACTTGATTACCAAGAATTGAAGATGGGTCTTGACCTCAAGGTGTTTGAAAAAGAACGTACCCTGAAGGATATGAATGAAGAACATTCCCCGTACAAAGAGTACTTGAATAAACACGTACCTGCATTAGAAGATTTAACCTCGTTATATCAGAAGGTAGATGGTAAGACGAAGAAACAGATATTAAGTTGCATCTTTTCAGAAAAAGTCCATTTTGAAAATGGAAAAGCTGCAACTCCAAAGTACACACCCCCAATAGAGGTTTTAATCAATACCAGAGGGGTTTTAGAAGGTTCTAAAAACAACAAAGAGGTCTATAAAGACCTCTTGTGCACTCTTGCTCCCCCTTCTGAACTTGAACTAAGAAATGATACAAACCTCACGCAGAAACAACAAAGGACCCACGATTTAACGTAAGTCCTTAATTTTCTTGTAGCGAGACCGGGATTGAGTTTTTATAATTTCAATGAATCATAAATTGATTGGATTTCAGAATCCCTAACTCCAAGATATCGTTTAGTTGTAGATGGTGAACTGTGATTAAAAAGCTCCATAAGTAAAACCATAGATTCGTTAGAGTAATTATTCAACTTCAACGCTCTATTCCCGAGTGTCTTACGGAATAGATGACTGGACACGTTACCTTCGAGATGAATATCATACTTATTAAATAATTCTTTGAGTTTCACATTGACATAGCTCTTATCAATAGGTTTGGTACCGTATTTGTTTACAAAGATGTATTGCTCATCATTGGTAACATTCATTTTAAGTTTAATTCTTTCAACCATTTCCTTTAAATCCAAGTTGATTTTAATTTTTCTATCTTTTTTAGTTTTCTTTTCAATGATATTCAAAAAATCTGTCCCAATAAATTGGTTGAATTTTATTTGAAGTAAATCACTGATTCTAAGTCCTGTAAAAACTCCCATTGCAACTAGTAAGCAGAATTTATATTCTCCGTCCCTTTCTAGTTTCGAGATTAATGACTTGAATTGATCCCATTCCATACTGGTAGTTGTTGTTTTTTGTCCATCTAAACTCATAATATTTGTTTTAGGCTAACATACGGCGATAACTTATACTTGCCTAAAAAAATCAATGAAAGTATAAGTTGAAATCCGCTACCATATTGAGTTTAAACGTAATTGATTGTAAATCAAAGCTCTAGAAAAAAGGTCAACTTATACTTCTTATTTATAGTGTAAGTTCAACTATGTACTTGCCAATATTCCCATTTGTTATTAATCACTTAATAAAGATGTTCTTTTAAAAAATACAAAAAAAAAATTGACAAAGTCAAGGGGCATAAAAAAGGGTATTGTTATTTCAATACCCTTTAACTCACATTTCATACACTACTGTATCATCTATATCAGGATCGAAATCTATTGGATCAAAATCTTCAACTTTATCAATATGAACATCGTAAATTTTTACATAGACATCGATTAAACTAGAAATGTAGTTGATCAAATCAAATCTGCTTCCGCTTAAACAAATCTTGTCACTAACTACATTATATCCTGCCATCATCTTTTCTATTGATGAATCAACAAATCGATAGGAACTATTATCAGTATCCTCAATTCTTGTTTGAGAACCTTTTTTGAATGCAAAGACCACTATATCTTCTTTCTTTGGTTTACTTTTTTTCATTTATTAAGATTTTTAAGTAGTTGTGTTTTATTTATGAGGTTTTTACCCTCGTGAAGCAGTGTTACATCAACTAATTGTTTGAACTGAGTTTCGGTTATCATTATCTTCAGTCGC
>CAMCMP010000056.1 GCA_945876095.1 Chitinophaga pinensis | reverse complement strand
TACTTACACTTAATCTCTAATATCGCCCTAACATCACCTGCAAATTCTTCCAAACTCGCTCCTATTGAGGCTTCATGAGCGTTCCGTAACCTGTCTCGATAAAAGATCGATTTATTCAGCGTTCCACTTATCCCACAGCGCTGACATTTACTGTAAGCTAGAATATTTAATTGAATCCTTAGACCACAAAGATTGAGTTTGGCTATAAAGGATTGAGGGAAACAGAAAACCTAGAACAATAATTAAATCTTTCATAAAAATATATTTAAGTCATCTTTTGCGACTATATTAAAGATATAAAAATGGGTTGACAATCAATTTTCATTTGTTCCACCCTTTCACCTCAATTCACCCCTGTTTTCCCTCTAAAAAATCAAAACCTGGCACAAACCTGGCCAGGGCATAAAAAAACCACCTACATTTTGGTGTAAGTGGTTGATTATCAAGCTCCCCCTTCCCGACTTGAACGGGAGACCCTCTGATTAACAGGGAGTAAATGAACTTTCTATTTATTGTCATTCATTGATAATCAATAGGATACAAGTTTGATATTAAACGGGATGTCTCATATTTGACCCCTTTTTTCACTTTTTTTGAAAAAACCTGGCAGAGAACCTGGCCGAATATTTTTAGTTATAAAATCACATCAATTCCCAAAGGATCACGAAGATATTCGCATCTAAGATCGTCAACCACACCTGTTAATCCTGTTTTTGGAGGAGTGCATGAAGTGAAAGCAAGGATCATCAGTAAAAAAAGGCACATGAAAATTTCATAGAATAATGGTTGTAAGTATTATCAATTAAAATTTTTTCAAGTTATTTAGTGTAAATTTTTCAGCTCACAATTATAAACAATTCTAATATTATTCGGGCAAAGCTACTTTTTTACAGGCTGAATTATATCGAAATATCGGGACATCCAATAGGGCCAAAGCCAAAAAACCGGTTCTCTGACCATGCTCAGATCGCCTTGTATTGCTCCCCATGGATTCTTATCCCACCGAACAGTTGCACGTTCGCTGGCAGGCGGAAGTTCTGAAATCTGAATTTCTTCAAGAATCGGGCTTCTCACAATGTGCACATCTTCACGTAAAGTATGATCAATTGGCCAGTCCATCAGATCAAGAGGGGCATCTCTCAGAAATTGAACCGTTTGTGGCACATTGACTTTTTTACCTGTAGCAAAGGCATAAGTTAGATTATTGATCAGGTTTTCACCCGCCGGCTGGTTTGCCATCCATTCGTCGATCAGCTGACTATAGAACACTTTAAGCTTGGGATCATTTTCATATTTGAGCAGGATGGGGAAAAGATAGCCTTCTAAAGTCCTGTCAAAATAAATCTGCCAGGCCGGGTTTTTCTTATTCAGTTGTGATACATTTTCAAGGTAACCATCTTTGTCAATCAGGCGATGATATACCCTGTTATATTTCTCATCCCCGGTGATATGAGCAGCAAATTTGAGATAAGCAAGAAGTTCCAGTGAGTTGATGCTTCTCTCCGAGGCCCAGTCAGGATCCCCATTTATTTGCTCTGGTGACCAAACAGACCAACGGGTATGAGTTCCGTCGACATCAATGAGGTTGTAATTGGTAATGATCAGCTGGTCGATGATTTTCTTCACATGATTACGAATCAGTATTTTCTCTTCTTCGCCAGCAGCCAGCTCATAATAAAAGAAATAGCCCATCATATGCCCGTCCATTTCGTCGCTGCTGGTATCGCCCTTCCACAGCCATTTGCCATCTGCGGACTTGTGCCATCGTTCCTCAACCGGTTTAAAGCGGGGGTCGGTCACTAATTCATCAGCAAGTTCCTTTTTAGAATAGGTTTTATTGGGATCATTCACCTGTTTCCAGGAAACCGGGACAATTGATCTGGCAAAAAAACCTTCCGTTCCCGTTACTGTTTGCAAATATTTCAAAAATTCGAAGGCTTTACGTGCCTTTAATTTCGCATCTTCATCTTTCGTAACGGCATACCTGAAACTCTCCATGGCCAGATAGCCGCTGGTATATTCGCCGTCGTTATCATCATCAGAATTGCGCCACGAAGCGGTATCTCCCGGAATCTCAAGCTTCAGAATTCCGCAAGTCCAGGGATCACGCATATGTTTCTTCATAAGCTGGCCATAAAAATTTTTCTCTTTATCCGCCAAGGTCATTAGCTGCCGTTTAATCTCGCTCACACCATTTATTGTGGCAACCCAGGCATTGCCGTCTGCATCAAAAGCGATATCTGTAACCTTGTTGTCGGTTAGCCATCTTTTACTGAATCGTAGTGAGTGCGTTCCGTCTTTTGCAAAACGAACTACACCAACATTGGTTCCCACCCACATCACCCCATCGGGTGACTTGCGAATACAATTAACCTGAGCAGAAGGAATACCCTCTCTGGTCGTTATATTTTTGATCAAACGATCCTTCTCCCTGATTGTTACGCCACCTAAGACACCCGCCCAAATTTTACCCTCAGGGTCAAAAGAGATAGCACGGACATAACAACTCATTAAATCGGAAACATCCTGGTACAGTTTCGTTGTCCCATTCTTGCAAAGATAGAGTCCAACATCTGTTGCAACCCACAGATTTCCTTCCGTATCGGTGACAGCATCCCGAACAGTGCGTGAAATTTTGTACTCCTGCTGTTCCCATGCATTGGCCTTGAAACGCCAGATTCCATAAGGACCTAAGGCATAATTTCCGTTTCCATCCTTACAGATCTTAGATATCGGCGGCTTAACACCCTTTTCTTTTTTAAGCTGATGGTTGCTATACCTGTAAATGCCATCCCATGTCCCAAGCAATACATCACCATTGTCATTCACTGACACGGCATATGCCGGCCCCCGGTTCTGTCCGGAAATAACAGGTTCCCAATTCCTGACTCCGTATTTTTTACAAAAAACTCCTGAAGCAGTGGCAATCCACACATTGGCTTCTTTATCAACGGCAATACTCCTTACTTCGTTATCGGTCTTTTCATTACTGATTTTATAACCATCATGGGATTCCTGAATAAACAGGGTATCCTGAAAAGCAGGTGTCTCTTGTTTTAACTCCTTCTTTTGGGGCACATCCTTACATGAATTTAAACCCAATGAGATAAGGCTCCCGTAAACCAAAAGGTGAGCCTTGGATAAGCAATATTTCAAATTTATCATAATTTATAAGTTAAGTGTCCGTTCACATTCCTCCGCGTTATAATCGCAATAGAGTTTGTGATTTACTTTTGAAGTTAAGTAAAATATTAATGTATTAATAAATTAACCACTGCTTGAGGAAAACACCCCCTGAAATCGGGTCAAATCGTTCAATTCGGTTTTGTGAAAACATAACTTATTACAAATCAACGCCTTCATTTTCTCAAAAAATCTTCATAACCCTGAAGGTCCCGGGTTCAAATCCCGGTCTCGCTACATGAAAATCAAGGACTTACGTTAAATCGTGGGTCCTTTGTTGTTTCTGCGTGAGGTTTTTTACTTTAACCTATGTCTATAGAACAACGCTCTTTAGCATTATTAGGTATATTATTTTATAGTTTAACAATGAAAGAGATGGCGCTTAAATGGATTAACTTTGTAAGATATTATTCCTCCCCATTTCTGCATGAAAAACAAAGCCCCTATTAGCTCTAAGATTGACAATCGCTTTGAAGCATTATTCAACTATGCCTCCATGGCCATTATAGTGGTAGATAGTAAGGGTGTCATTAATATGGCGAATCCATTTGCCAATAGCTTATTTGCTTATACAGATGAATCCATGGTGGGTCAAATGCTAGAACAATTTATCCCACAAAGACACCATGCTAAACATGTAGGCCATAGAGATGGTTATATAGATAAACCTAATGCAAGATCAATGGGTCTAGGTATGACTCTATCTGCACTGAAAAAAGATGGTACCGAATTTCCCGTTGAAATTAGTCTTGGGCATTTTAAAACTGGAGAAGACCAGTATGCAATTGCCTTTATTGCAGATATCACTAAGCGAAAAATAAATGAAGAAAAGATTATCGCGCAGCAGCTAGAGATGGAAAAAGAAAAAGAGGTGAACGACTTAAAATCAAGATTCGTTTCCATGGCCTCTCATGAATTTAGAACACCTTTAAGCACCGTTTTATCGTCTGTGTCTTTACTTTCAAAGTACACTAATACTGAAGATCAATCAAAAAGAGATAAACATATAGACCGTATTAAATCATCGGTTAAAACTTTAACTGATATCTTAAATGAATTTTTATCACTAGGTAGAATTGAAGAAGGTAAGGTGGATATGAACCCGGAAGTTTTTGACCTAGTTGCTTTTATGTATGGAATGAATAATGAAATGTCTGTTTTATTAAAACCTGGGCAAAACTTTATTTTGAATCATAAGGGCAATATGCAAACCTATACCGATACCAATTTATTAAAGCATATCATGATTAATCTGCTTTCTAATGCTATTAAATTCTCTCCTGAAAATGCAAACATTATTATTGATACAGAAGTTACAGACAGCCATACTAAAATTGCTATTACCGATAAAGGCATTGGTATACCTATAAAAGATCAAGTACATTTATTTGAACGCTTCTTTAGAGCTACCAATGTAACCAATATACAAGGCACAGGATTAGGCCTTCATATTGTGGGTAGATATGTTGAATTATTAAACGGAACTATTCATTACCATAGTGAATTTGAAAATGGTAGCAGCTTTACTATCGATTTACCCAGCCTCATTAAAAAAGACTTTGAATAAAACTACAGCTATGGAAAAAATACTACTTATTGAAGACAATGATGCATTAAGAGATAACACAGCTGAAATCTTAACATTAGCAGGATATGAAGTTATCAACGCTGAAAATGGCAAGATAGGTGTCGAAAAAGCCATGGCGAACCCTCCCGATTTAATTGTATGCGATATCATGATGCCCGTTTTAGATGGCTATGGCGTATATCAAATCATTAGTAAAAATGAAGCCTTACAGCATATCCCCTTTATTTTCTTAAGTGCTAAAAGCGAAAGAAATGATTTAAGAAAAGGAATGGAAATGGGCGCCGATGACTATATCACTAAGCCTTTTACCGACTCGGAATTAATTAATGCCATTAGAGTCAGAATTGAAAAAATAAAAATTCAACAAAATGCAGGTGGAAGAGGCATTGAAGCCTGGTATCAAATTATTTCCGAACTAGGTAACAAAGACGAAATGTATAAAGCCCTAGAAAATCATGATGTAATTGATTACAAGAAAAAACAAGTTATCTATTCTGAGGGGCAACACCCTAATAAACTATATTATATAGAATCTGGTAAGATTAAAGTTTATAAAACAAGCGATGGTGGTAAAGAATTAATCATTGGTTTATTATCGGCAGGAGACTTCTTTGGTCATATACCCTTAATTGAGAATGTATTGTATGATGAATTCGCAGAAACCTTAGAAGAGTCTTCTATTAGAGTCATTCCAAGAAAAGAATTTGAGCATTTACTTACTCACAACCAAGAAGTAGCTTTGAAAGTCATTAAACTACTTGCGAATAATATTTCTGAAAAAGAACAACAACTAGTAGCACTTGCTTATCATAGCTTGCGTAAAAGAGTAGCAGACGCCCTATTAACTTTAAAAAAGAAATATGCAGTAGAAGGCGATACTGGCCATTTCTCTATTTCCATTTCAAGAGAAGATTTAGCCAATATAGCAGGGACTGCTACGGAAAGTTTGATTAGAACCTTAAGCGACTTTAAAGCAGAAAAATTAATTGAAATTAAAGAAGGAAAGATTAGCATTTTAGAAGAAAAGAAATTAATTAACCTTTTTAACTAATGTTGGCTTCGAATTTTTCATTGACATTACTTTTCCAAGTAATAAATTCATTTTCTAAATAAACTACTTGTAATTTATACTTTTTATACTCAGTCACTAATTTAGCTTCTACTATATTATTAGCCGACTTAGAGGCCTTCACTCCTTTTTTTAATTGTAAAATATCTAACTTCAAAAGCCTCACTGCTGCCTCTCTATTAAGAATTTGAAGTTGTAATTCTTCCGCCCAAATAATAAAATCATTCATTACAAATTTTTCTAACAAACTGCTTAGCTTTCTTTTTACAAATGCCTGTTCCTCTTGGATAAAATCCAATGATCTAATTAAAGACTCTACTTCTTGTGTTATAAATTCTTTATTCATTACACTTTATTTATGACAAGGAACCGCTATATTTTGAATACCTGTTGGGCAAACACAAACACAGGCATAACAATTCACACAACCTCCTTTATCTTTGGTAGTATCTGATAACTTTCCTAGTTCCATTTATTTTTTTGTACGACTATCCTTTATCGCAGCTACTTCTTTGTATAAATCTCCTTGTGGCTCCTTTGGATTTGCAGGATGTGTTCCTCTTAAAGTTTTAATATAAGTACTTAATTCTTCAATCTGAATGGGAGAATAAATAGTTTGCCAGGACTGCATTCCTTTATCTGGATACCCATATTTAATAGTCTTGAATATATCTTTTATGCCACCACCATGTATCCAATAGTCATCGGTTAAATTAGGTCCCACTAATCCTTGGCCTTCTGCCAAATGACAAGGCGTACAATTTTTTGCAAATAGAATTTTCCCTTTAGCAGAGCCAGCAGCGTCTAATAAAATCGCTGTATTTTCATCTATATTTTCATTTGCAGAAGCTAAATTAGCAATTTTTTTAATTTTGGCTGCTGTTATTTCTGCATTATACTCTTGTGTTGGATTCATACCTGTATGCCATACTTCAAATTTTAAGAAATAAAAGACTGCTACTACAATCGTAATATAGAATCCGTATTTCCTCCAAGGAGGCAAGGAATTGTCTAATGTATGCAAGGTTTTAATTATCCAAGAATCACTCTGCAACTTCCCTTCCAGTATTATTTTTTCCGAAGGATAGATAGATCTAAAAATATTTTTAATGAATAAAACCAATAAAAAAATAACCAATAACTCTAATAAAATAACAGTGCTCATTGTCCAAAAGGTATTATAAGATATTCCCCCATAAAAATCTATAGAGACCGTTTTTGTGATGCTATCAGTTGTTGCTGCCGTGGATTGTGCAAAACCCTTTTTAGTAAACATAGAGCCCATTACCATCACAAAAATCATCAATACTTTTCTTCCTGCCTTAGACAAGTGTAGCGATTGTTGAGAAACCATTAATAAGACTTTCGTTAATATCCATATAACTAATACCAACAAACCGGCTAT
The DNA here is from genome assembly GCA_945876095.1 of Chitinophaga pinensis. Classification (GTDB taxonomy): domain Bacteria; phylum Bacteroidota; class Bacteroidia; order Chitinophagales; family Chitinophagaceae; genus Ferruginibacter; species Ferruginibacter pinensis_E. The sequence goes on along the minus strand of CAMCMP010000056.1, from coordinate 3,175 downwards.
TGTAATCATAAGCATTTGCATATAATTAGTCACTGCTGCTTTAGCAGGAAGCAAAGTCGGCTGTGCAAAAGCTCTAACAGACAATACAGTTACCAATAAGAAAAGAGAAATATTTTTATTTTTAAACATAAGAAATATTTTTTAGATGAATTATTAATGTTCTAAGCCAATACTACTTAATATTGCTGTTTGTATGTTTTCATAGGTGCTTATTTTAACAAAGGTGTATTAAATGAATTTTAGCATTTATGATTACAATCATTTTCTTAGATCTAATATTATAAAATTATATTGTTTGTTTTTTTAATGCGCCTGTATTAACAAAAAATAGTCCAATAAACATAATTATCGCGGCTACAAAAAGAAGTTCATTCATAAAAGAAATTCCAATGTATATGATTGCCTCCATTCCTTGTATCATAAGCATTAGTTGATTCAGCACAATACCCAATACAAAAAGAGTAGTACCAAATTTAATAGATGCGTTTAATTGAAAAATACCAGCCGAACGAATAAACCCTAGGATAAAAATAGTAACTACGCCTAAAAACATTAAATGCAAATAGCCTATAACTATGGGTCTGAAACCAAAGGCCCATTGACTCAATGCAGGTATAGTGGAGAATAATTGTAAAAATAATTTAATACTAAAAGCTATCGCGGCTAAACCTAATAACCACCCACTTTGTTTGGTAAAAACTATTGTAATTTTTACTTTATGATGAATTAAAATTTTCAATAAAATAACCCAACCTACACATTGTCCTAAGGCTGCAAGTATAATCAAGACATAAACAGCTATAGGAATACTAAGCCACAATATAGACAAGAAGTAAGCTGGTATACAAGCTGAAGCAAATAGCCAGAATATAACTTTTAATTTTTTATCGATCCTGCCTATTTTTTCAATTTTAGTTACGAATAAACCCATGATGGAGAAAAAGAACCATCCGTTGTATTGAAAGTGTAAATAAAAATATACAGCTAGTAGATAATTATTTTGATTCGAACTAATATTGATCATTAGATAAGAAAGCCCAAAGGCGCCTAAAGAGGATAGTATATTTAAAACAATGGCTGCCTTGAACCACAAAAAACTATTTAATTGTTGCTTACATTTGTTTAAGTCTTTCCAAAATACAAATCCAAATATAGAAGAATTGATGATGGATATAGTTGAAAATGTTATAGAATATACCCCATACCCTTGAATTACAAATGCAATAAGCATACCAATCGCAGTAACTAAATTCAGGTATAATAACCATTGGTATTTGATAAATAATTCTTTACCTACATTTTTAGAATGTACCCATATCAACAAAGTCATAATTACTTGGTTGATCCATCCTGCAAAGGCAAAATGGGAATGGCCATGTAAAAGATGTTTCTGGTCTATTAAAGGGAAGGAGAAGGCAATTTTATATCTAAGTAATATACCTATAAAGGATATAATTAATAAATTCAACAAAGAGATGCGAAGCCAATTTTGAACTGTTTTGGCCATAGATTTAATTTATTTTCGAAGCTATTAAGGCTAGCTAATTATTTTTATGCGTCTAGTCATAGTTAGTAAAAAACCTTACCTCTTTCAATGACTATATCGCCTTTATCGTGCATATTACGCATAGATCTAATGACCGTTTCAACACGGAGTCCAGTCATATCTGCAATTTGTTGTCTGGTGAGCTTTAATTGATTGCAATTGGCACAGAAGTTTTTATGCTCTTTTTTTAAATAGCTTAATAATGTGCTAATTCTAACTTCTGGAGCATGATAAGCAATTGATTTTAGTAGTAAGAATTTAAAACGAACCCGTTTGGCTAATAATTTTGTGAATGCAAAATGAATCTCATTATGCTCTTTGATGAGTTGTAGAAAAGTATTTTTTCGAAGTCTAATTAAAACTACCTCTTCCTCAGCTATAGCAGAGGCTGCGTATAGTCCATCATCAAAAAGAGGCAGCTCGCCAAAACACTCACCGGGTTCAATCATTGTTTGAATGTACTCTTTTCCATCATCATCTATATTTACCCATCTTACAATGCCTGAAACTAATTGATTGTAATAACTGCATTCTGAACCTTCTGAAAAGATGACTTCACCACGCCCCAGTTTTTTATATACAGCCCCCCATGCTAATAATAAATTTATGTCTATAATCATCTTTATGCTTTAGGCACTAAACTATTTTTTTATGTAGTATAAAAAGATGACAGAGGTCATAGCCAATATGAGATATATCATAAATGACCCAATTCGATTTTAAATAGCAGGTAATCAGCTCATTAGGCGCATCTGTGGTTTTTCATTATAGACATTGATTTAGTAATATGAGCGTACGCATAAAAAATAGTTTGTGGCTGTTCTAATCTTGTGGAATCATTCATTAAAATATTATTAGTATGAAAACAACATTATTCATTTTGATGGTTTTAACAATGTTATATGCTTGTGGTGGTGGGCAAACAGACCCAAGTGATGCAGTTGTTGCTACAACAAGTGATCTTAATGCAAATTCTTCCTATGATCCAGAAAGAGGAGAGGGCAAGTTTACAAATGTAGAAGTTTCATCTGCTATTAATGAAAAACTAGCACATGCAGGTACAAAAGTATATGAGGTAAAATGTAGCCCTTGTCATAAACTGACCGATGAAAAATTAGTAGGTCCAGGTTGGAAAGGCGTAACAGAAAGATTTAAACCAGAATGGATTATGAATTTTGTGACCAATACAGATGCAATGCTTAATAAAGATCCAAAAGCGCAAGCGCAATTAGAAATTTGTTTGGTACGTATGCCTAATCAAAATGTTTCAGATGAGGATGCTAGAAATGTTTATGAGTTCATGCGTAAAAATGATGCAAAAAAATAGGAACACTTTTATTTAATTATATTATTCAATTTCAAATATTCATTTATGAAAAATTTAAATTTTAAACATGGACTTTTATTTTTAGTAACCTTAGTTTTTATGACTACTTCTTGTAAACCCAAGAACGCAAATAATACCATTAGTGCTGATGCGGCTGCAAAGGTTTATGTAGCGCCTGGTAAGTATGATGAATTCTATAATTTCGTCTCTGGTGGTTTTAGTGGTCAAATGAGTGCCTATGGCTTACCTTCTGGCCGTTTATTAAGAGTAATTCCAGTCTTTTCTGTTGATCCAGAGAAAGG
>CAMCMP010000055.1 GCA_945876095.1 Chitinophaga pinensis | reverse complement strand
TACTTAGCACCGAGAGTTGAATCATTGTTATAGTAACACCAAGCGCCTGTTGTTAATGCTGCCCAAGCGGTAGCATCAGTTACCTGTGGTATGATATCGCCATTACGATAGGTAGATACATCTAAATTTTTATTTGTCCAAACCTGTGATCCTATAGTTGCGGAAGGTAGGCTTGCTGCTACACCCAAAGCTGAAGCCCCATTCATATTTCTCCAAATTCCTCCAGAAAACACTTCTAATTCTCCACCAATACTTGGTGGTCCACAATCCGTACAAAAAACTACTAGTCCAGTTGCAGGGTTTATAATTGCCATTTTTTGAGCATACGTTAGTCTAGGAGGTAAAAAACCCTGAGTTGTAGAACTAGCCTCTAATATTGCAGAGGAAGATAATATTGATGGGTCTCCCACTATTAATTTCCCATTAACAGTTAATTTTTTAGTATCGAATTCACCATAAATTAATGGATTAAGGGAACTGTCATTTTGAATAACTAATTTGTTACTAGCAGATGAAAAAGTTTTATTATTCCCCGCCTCATACCCTATAAATATATTTTTATCGCCACTCGTTGATTTTGCCCCTGCATTATAACCGATGGCTGTATTTTTACTACCCGTTGTATTAGCACCCAATACATTGTTCCCTATACCCGTATTGTTACTACCGGTAGTGTTATTAGTAATAGAAGTTGCTCCTATTGCAGTATTAAATTCACCTACTGTATTGTAAACCAAGCTGGTCCTACCCATCGCAGTATTATTACTTCCTGTTTTATTTGCATATAATGCAGCCTGGCCAATAGCGGTATTGAATGTACCCGTAAGATTATCATTCATTGCCCGTCTTCCAATCGCTGTATTTTCATCTCCTGTTGTATTGCTTCCCAAAGTCCCCGCACCAACGGCAACATTAAAACGACCAGTAGTATTATTACGAAATGCCTCACCACCAAACGCAATATTCTCGTTACCCGTAGTGTTTTTTTCCATACTGTAACTGCCATAGGCACTATTGAATTCTCCAGTGGTATTAGAGGATAGAGATAAATAACCTGTGGCTGTATTGAAAGATCCAGTAGTGTTTTTAAGCATTGAGCTATCACCTAAAGCAGTATTTCTAGATCCAGTGGTGCTCGCATACAATGATTTTGTCCCCATCGCAGTATTTGAAAAACCAAGGGTGTTACTATACATTGATTGATAACCAGAGGAAGTATTAGCACTTCCATCAGTATTAGAATAAAGAGAGGATACTCCACTTGCCGTATTACCATTTCCCTGCGAAATAGAAAAAAGCGAAGAATTTCCGATGGCAGTATTTGAACCGCCAGAACTTATAGATTTTGATTGCATAGATTTAGAACCAATTGCAGTATTCTCAATTCCATAATTATACTTAAGAGCACTATCACCTATTGCGACAGTTCCGTTGGTAGAACTAACTTTATTATTATCAAGCGCACTTGAACCTGCTTTGGTATTTCCATAATTATCGGATGCTATATTACCGGCTAGATTAGCTTGCAAAGCATAAGGGACCGACAACAACCTAGACAATCCTGTCACCACGTATTTCCCTGTATTTGAAATGTCTATTTCAGTTTTCATATAAAGATTACCAGATGACCAGATAATTGAGTTGAATCTTCCTATGCTTGGCACACCGCTTCCGATTACAGTTGTAAACTGCCCGTACTTATCCGTTTGAGAACTAGTTGATTCGCGATAGCTGACTGAATTACCCAGGCTATCTGTACTGATAGAAAAACGAAGACTTACTAATTTTGAAGTCACTACATACCCAGTACTATCCAAAGCGATACCTTGAAAATTAAAACCTTGCGGGGCTTGGGCATCAACCTTACAATTTATTGCAAGAGCTAGTAGTAGAACAATAATTAACTTTTTCATTTAGTATGGATTATAAAGGGTAAAAATGTAATTTAGGTTAAATATGCTCAATTATGAGTTTGTAAGTGCAATTAATAGGAAAATGGTAACAAAATAATAATAAATTAGGTATAAAAAGATTGCTTTTGCCGTTGCCTCACACACTTTTTCATGGGATCTTCCCATTAGAATAAAGCTAGATATTTAACACAATTTGATAAAATTCTAGAGTGTTTAATTGAATTTCTAGCTATTTATTAATAGAAAAAGAAAGTTATGATAAAGATGTATTTTTTGTGTTGTTCTTACAGAACTCGTATTAAGGACAATGGAATCATTAAATTGCGAATTGCAGGCTTAGATAAGCAAATCAATCACTCCACTCGTATTTGCATTCCAATTGCAGATTGGGATTCAAAGAAAGTACAAGTAAAATCTCGTAATGAACAAGCTTATATTCTAAATAAGCAGATTAGCGATTTACGTACTAAGATTATTGATTTTATTGAATCTCGTACTAAAAACAACGAAATCATTTCAGCAGATCTATTAAAAGCACATATCAATGGTGAGAGTAAAGAAACAAAGGGATTAATTGATATGATTCAATATTACATCGATACCAATAAAGGAAGATTATCCTCAGGAACTATTAAACAATACACTTCAATCCGTTCTAAAATTACTAAGTACCTCAATCAAGAACTTCTTATTCCAGACTTTCCTCTTGACAAGTTGAATTACCGTTTTTTAAACGATTATAGAATGTATCTAGAATCCAAATGTGTAAACGCTCCAAACACTATTGATCGTGATGTAAAACGTTTAAAAGCTATTATTCACCTTGCTCAAAAATTGGAGATAATAAAAGAAGATCCATTTAAGAACTTCAAATCTCAAACAGTAGTAACTCATAGATCTACTCTAAACGTTAATGAGATAGCCATTATTGAAGAACTTGATTTAAAATATGAAACGATTAATCTAGTAAGAGATACATTTCTTTTTATGTGTTACACAGGTCTTGCTTATAGCGATTTAAAAAGCCTTACGCATAATCAAATCTTTAAAAGCATAGGAGGTAAACGCATTATCAAATTACAAAGGAACAAAACAGATGAGAATTGCATGGTACCTCTTATGGTTAAAGCAGAATCATTAATTACAAAGTATCAAGACCACCCAGCTAAGCTAAATAATGATCTTGTTTTTCCTGTTATCAGTAATCAGAAAATGAATCAATACTTGAAACTAATAATGCAATTAGCGGGGATTAATAAATTAATTACTTGCCATGTTGCTCGTCATTCCTTCGCTACTAATTCCTTGGAATTCAATATTCCAATTGAAACTGTTTCAAGAATGCTTGGGCATACCAATATCAAAACCACTCAGATTTACGCAAAGATTACAGAAACTAAGCTTATGAATGATTTTGCATCATTTGATTTGAGTCCTAAAACAGAAAAACAACTTTTAAAAGCTATATAAAAAGCCACAATGGAAATCGTAACCAAGCAAATGCTAGATGAATTTAAACATGATTTAATCAAGGAAATCACTCAATTGAACACTATACACACTCTACCAAAAAAGCTAATGAAAAATAGCGATCTAATGGAATATTTAGGGTGTTCTTACTCAACTATTGAGAACTTAAGAAATGCGGGTAAGATCCCATACAAAAAAGTAATGGGTACCTACTACTATTCTTTTGAAGAAGTTAGTAAGGTATTTGAACAAGGGATTAGGTGAGGTATGGGCATAAAAAAAACACCCCGAAGGGTGTAAAATATTTAATAATAACTTTTTTAATAAAATAAACCGTTATACGACTTATCAAATCGTATAAATTTAAATCCAAGTTTTTCATGGGGATCTAATTGTTTTATTTTATCCCATAATTTAACTTGCTCTATTTGCTCATCTAATTTAAGTATTTTACTTTGTACATTATCCTTTTGATATAAAGTAAATAATTTTGTAGATCTATTATAAATATAAAAATACCCTGATGACCCTATTTCAATAAAATCACCATGAGCTATAATAAAACCTGAATGATTAATAATTTTATAATATCGCCTCATTGAATACATTTGTATCCAATTCATTTTATCACAATAGTCATTCACTGTTCCATAATGACCTAAATTATTAGCTTTAGTAAACAACTTCTTTAATTTTGCATTTTCTCTCTTAGTTCTAGCTTCAGCTATTTTTTTAATCTTATTAATTTCTATAAAAATTTTCTCTTTTTCCTTATCTTTTGCTTTCAATATTTCCATCTCCTTTACTTTTCTATCATATTCTAGAAGTTTTAATTTTTGTTCATCTTCAATCAAATCTGCTAATTCTCCAAATTCACTAAAATCAGTTCTCACTTCAACAGGTTCAACAAAATATTTATCTTTCTTCCTTTTCTTCAAATATTCATAATCCCTTATTGATTGATCAAACATTAAATTAAAATTCACCTCCTCTTTATCATAGCAATCTTCTTTTTTTACTTTTGTTAAATTTTCATCTAATAAATTATCTTCTTTATTGTCAAAAACTAAATTTTGACCTTTACATAATTCGTTTGTTTTTTCATGATTTATTATGTAACTCAAATTTGATTCTTCTTCTACTTTATCAATTCTATTTTCTTTTCCTGCTTTTTTTCCTATTCCTTTTTTATAGGCCTCCATCAATTCAGAAATTTCATTTTTTTCTGCTAAATTGTTTTCCATAACGGTATATTTTGGGTTTAATATAAGAGATATTCTTATAATTAGAATATACTAAATTTATATGATTCAAACAAAATTTTTATTCAATATTTAAGAAATAATTTCTACTTTATTTTTAAAATATTACCATAATTATTATCCCTAATTACCGCCCTAAATAATCTCCTTACATTATCAGCATCGCTCCTCCTTACAATTAACGAATCATATAAAGGAATAAAATTTAATTTCTCCAAAATCAATCTATCCATTACCTTATCCATAAACTGCGATTCTTCCTTCTGTAATAACGTAGCCAAATTTGAAGTAGGCTTCTTATATCCCATATCTACACTAGAAATAGCTATCAAAAACTCATACATATCTAACCCAAATATCTTGCATATCAAATCCTTTCTACTTTCCCCCTTCAGCTTATATCTTGGATTACCAAAAATCAACCTAAAAAACAACCCTTTCATTTCCTTCCTTGATTTTTCATCACCTATATGCTTTAATCCTTTTACTTTTAAAGCCATATACTTATATAAATCCTTATCAATTTCAGCCATCAACTTAAATTTCTCTTCATACATAATGGATTTACTTGCAATCCCTCTATTTGCATTATTAAAATCATACCACCTCAGCATCATTACATATAAAAAACTCGGTTGCGATGACACTATATCTATTTCCACAACTTCTTCCCCACCTATCTTTAAAAACTTTCTAAATAATTTTGGGGCATTGCTAAACATATGCATTAACCTTCCACCATGCTTCGTTCTATTTAACCCATACAACGCCCTTCTCTCATTTATTTCTTTAATTCCCTGTATTGCATACAGATACTCATAATAACTTTTAATAATCGCTTTATATTCCTTTTCATTCAGCTTTTCTATCTTACCCAACTTATCTCCAGATTCAATTTCAGCTTTCTTATTTAACCATATTTGATTGATCACTTCATCCAATTCATCTATCAACAAACTACTTTCATCCATTACCTTCTCAATATATTTTAATATCCCTTTTCGCTCTTTTATAACCTTTTTAAATAACTCCTTTATTCTATTATGATAACTATCACTAACGAAATCAACTTCTTTAAATAACACACCATTCACCTTTATAAACCCCTTATCCAACATAAAATACCTTACATCTTTATTGACATGATACTTACTTGACTTTTTATCTTCTTTTATTAACTTCTTTTCAATTAATTTATCAATAATGCCTATCCAATAATGCTTACCCAATACGGTATCTAAATCCTTTCTACTCCAATATATCCAATCCCAATCGGTTACCTTATTACCACTAACCATTTCCTTTTGATATAATATCTTAATAAACATCCCTACCTTCTCATATAACTTTAATCCAAAATCATTTTTGATATCCATCAATCCATAAAACTTAAAATCATATAATTTAATACTACTATCCTTTAAAATAAAAGAACCTAATCTATTACTATGCCATGTACCCTTTATCTCATTATAATATAATCCTGTTACCCTATCTTTTTGATTATGCTTCGCCTCTATACCACTACTTTTATCATACCAATCAACATTATCCCTTTTTTTATATTCTCTTTTTTTGTTCATTCATTTTTTTTTAATTAATTATATTTTTTTTATTTACTACTTCATTATTTTATTATTTATTTATAATGCTAACAATAATATCTTATAGAGAAATTACTACGATGAATTTAATTATTAATTTATTGTTTTAATTATTTATTATTATTTTATTAATTATTTTATATATGTTTATTTGTTTATAATATATTATTAATTTATAATAACAATATAATATAACTAATAGAGAAATTAGTAAGCTGAATATGTGAAAGATTTAAATTAGTATAAAAAAATAAAAGGTTATAGTGTTGATAATCAATATATTAATTAGGGATTTTAAAGGTATTTAAACGATTTAAATTTAAGATTGGGTGGTAATATCAAAATTGTAATAAGTCGTTTAAATTGAAAGAAAACAGATGTTTTAGGTATTCGGCAGGGTGTCTGCATATAACATCAATGTGTAGCAAAAAATCATTAATAATCACCCAACGTCTATAAAATATGCTAGGTGTAGTTTAAAAAAAGGAGAGGGGATAGTATTTGTTTGATAGACGCTCGTGATTTTTTAGTAGACGTCAAAATATATATTGATTGATAGTGATATCTAAGACTATTTATTTAAAACACTAAAGATGATAGATCCGATACAACAAAAACAAGAAAATCCAGGTTATAAAAGTAGTAAAGAACAATATACTAGAGATGATATCAAGAACTGGATCAGTTTTGGAATTAATAATAGCTATGTGAACAAGTTTAAGAAGGATGAAATTGCTAAATGGACTGATTTAATGTTAAAACATGGAGTGATTAAAATGGAGGGAATGAATAGGAATTTATAGTGTTGTGGCTCAATTTCTTTAATGGCTCGATTGCTATTGGATATAACTCCTTATGAATTGCAGGGTTATAATTTATAAAATGATTCTGGAGCAATCATATCAAAAATGTATCAAATGTGGCTCGTCTTTGTGTTGACTATTTTAAATAGGGGTCTAATTCAGTGATTATCGCAGAGTTAGTTTTCAGAGGAAAGCCCCAGCCAGTTCACCCCCTGCTAGTTAAATAGCAATAAAAACTCCGAAATCGTAAAGAAATCGGAGTTTTTTTATGCCCTTATGGCTCGCTTTTGTAGTCTTTTGTATTGTTTTTTGTGGCTCGGTTGGTATAACTTAATATAAATCTTGTTCATCATAAATTGATTAGTTAAGTTTATAGAATGATTCCATTAATTTGCTCTTCCTTATTGACATTCATTTTCAATTATCAAACATTTTCATGTTTTCAATGCTATCAATCGTATGAAAATATTTTACCTATTATTAGCTTTAGCCATTATTTTTATTGTATTTCAATCGTTTAGAAAATTTTTAGCGTCAAGCATTGAAACTCAAAAGTATAGGGTGGTTAAAAAGGAGGATGGCTTTGAAGTACGATTTTACCCCAAAGCTACCTTTGCTACTATTCGTTCTTCTGGAGCTAATTATAAACAAGTAGCAAGCAGTGGATTTAGAAAGTTAGCAGGATATATTTTTGGAGGTAATGACCAAAAAAAAAGTATTGCCATGACCGCACCCGTGAGAATGGAAATGAGCGAAAAAGGGTCGAGTATGAGTTTTGTAATGCCTGAAAAATATGACATGGCCTCTTTGCCTAAACCAAATGATGCTACTGTAGAAATCAAACAATCCGAAGAAGTATATGCTGCAGTAATTGCCTTCGGAGGGTATGCAAATGATGAAAAGATTGATGATTATAAAAATAAATTAGTTTCCTTACTTCAGAAAAAGAATATTAAAATAATAGGCAGCTTTAATTTCTTAGGCTATAATGCACCTTTTCAATTTATTGGGCGTAAAAACGAAATCTCTATTCCTATTGAATGGAAAGAGTAAATAGTTTTAAAAGTTTATGGGTACATATTTAGCCCTAACATGGCTGATGCATTTATACCTGAGATAAAACATACTGTAAACTAATCCACTCTAGTTGAGACCATAAATCAATAAAGCTTAAATTAGTAAAAATAAAAAATATGAATAAAAGATTAATGGAAATAATGCAATCAGGTAATCCATTTCAATTAGATGATCCAGCATTTCTAGAAATCAATGAATTTAAGGATAGAACTTTAAGATTATCTGTACAATTAAATGCCTCTACTACCTCTGATGAGTTTAGGGGTCGTTTAAGCGATATTATAGGAAGTAAAATTGATGAGAGCACTACTATTTTTGCTCCTTTCTTTACCAATTTTGGTCGCTATATCAGTATTGGTAAAAATGTATTCATCAATCATGACTGCTCTTTTTTGGATATGGGTGGTATTTCAGTTGGCGACAATGTTTTAATTGGACCAAAAGTGAATTTAGTTTCGGAGAATCATCCTATCGATCCTTTACAAAGAAGGTCTTTGATAGGTAAACCCATCGTCATCAAAAACAATGCATGGATTGGTGCATCTGCTACCATATTGCCTGGCATAACAATCGGAGAAAATTCAATTGTAGCTGCTGGTTCTATTGTTACCAAAGATGTTCCTGACAACACTATTGTAGCAGGCAATCCAGCAAAGTATTTGAAAAGTATTTAAGTTATATTCATTTATTATCAACTACTAAAAAAAGCTTTCCTTGTTACATGAACTATCTTTCTAAATTGCTCTAACGGTAGTTCATAAATAATTACCAAATGAGTGAAGATCAATCTCCCTAAATCCATTTCACAAAATAAAAATCGTCCGTATAGGCTGCAATAAAATCTGACCAAGAGAGTATTGGCTTTGCTATATTTTTTATATTAGCTTACAAAATGATTACTGAAATCAAATGAAACTCTTTTACTTATTTTAAAGATAAATGGACTAGTTTAGACCTCTTTTGAATACAGGATATACATATCAACTTTTTACGCAAACTAAGCATTTGCCAACCGATTGGGACTCAATAGCGCAAGACAATATCTTCCTTTCCAAAAAATACCTTGAAGTTTTTGAGTTGGCCGCCCCTGCCAATTTAAAATGCCAATATATTGGAGTTTTCAAAAATGAAGAATTAATCGGAATCGCTCTTGCTCAATTCATAGACCTTTCTCATTTAGAATCCTATGGTGAACGAGACAAGAAAATAAAGACATGGCTTAGAAATTATATATTTAAACACTTTTCTTCCCAATTATTATTTATTGGTAACAATATGTTGTCTGGCCAAAATGCCTTTGCCGTCAAAGAAAATGAAAGTATCCAAAAAATCCTAAAGATTTTAAAACAAGCTGCTACCGATCTTAATAAAAATTCAAAAATCCACCTGACTTCCTTTAAAGATTTCATACCTAATGATCTGTCGTATTTTGACCAACCAGTATTTAAAAAAGATTTCAAATTTACATCGCAGCCCAACATGATTTTTGAAATAAATCCCATCTGGAATAACGAAGAAGATTACGTAAAAGCCTTAACTAAAAAATATAGGGATCAATACAAAAGAAGTAGAAATAAATTGCGGGGTATTGAAAAAAGAAAATTGACTCTTGACGAAATATTTGATCATCAAGAAATGATCTATGATTTGTATTTGCATGTAGCCGAGCATGCTCCTTTTAATACTTTTTACCTTTCGAAAAATCACTTTTATGTATTGAAGGAAAAACTTAAGGATGATTTCATGCTGTATGGTTATTTCATGGAGGAGAAATTAATTGGATTCAATACTTTAATTAAAAATGGTAAAAGTTTAGATACCTACTTTTTAGGGTATGATGAAAAAATCCAAAAAGAAAAAATGCTCTACCTCAACATGCTTTATGATATGATTGCATGTGGCATAAGTTTACAATACAAAAATATTATTTTTGGTAGAACTGCTCTTGAAATAAAGAGTTCGGTTGGTGCTATAGATAAGCCTATGTATGGTTTCATGAGGCATAGGCAACCGATTGTCAATCATTTTATAGGGAAAATTTTCAACTACTTAGAGCCTGTGAATATTTGGAAAAGGCGGAGTCCTTTTAAAAAGTAAAAAAGGTTTTGAAGCAAATACTGATATTTTAAGGCTCAATAACTCTAATTTTTCCGTTTTCGCTAATTACTAACTTCTGTCCAAGAGCTTTTTTCTTCTCAATTAATTTTTGAGAGGATATTTTAATGGCGCTTTTTATTCTTTCTTTCAGAATTTCTTTCTCTTTACTGGTCATTCGAAATAATTTTTAATGCGTTGAACTTTTGAATATTGTGTATGGTAAATAAATCGTCTTCTATTTCTTTTTCAGCAATCAATTCCGATTCTGCGGTTGAGTTATCATAGATTATTAATGAATCAACTTTATTGATATACAAACTGAAAAGGTTTTTAATTCCGGCTTTGTATCTTCTTTCAATAACTTCGGTTTCAATATTGTGTCCGCCTTCTGTAACTCTTTTTCGTACTCTATCTTTTGCCAATTCAATTGATTCAAGCCAAAAGAAAATTAATGTAACATAATAACCTTTTGACTTGGCATCTTCTATTGTATTAATGAAAGATTTTTTTGAAAGTGTTGTTTAAAATGAAAAGTTTTGATTTGAATTTATTAGCTCATCTATTCTTTTAAGCATCAATCTTCCTGCTTTAATTGACACATTTTCTGGTTGAAAAGGTGATATTCCTCTCGCTATTTCATCTGCATTAACAAACTCTTTACAGTTTAAAAGATCAGGAAGTATGTTGAAAGAGGCGGTTGTTTTACCAGCACCATTAAACCGCTTATTATGTAAAGCTTCTTTTGCTGCATACCCAAAGGTAGAGAACTTTCCTCTTACAGCAAACATAGAGTTGCTGTCAAATTTGACTAAAAATCGCATGAAAAGCAGGCAGTATCACTTGGGCAGAAGCTATGCTGCATACCCAAAACAAACATGCTGTTAAAATATATTGCTTACTCATTTTTTAGTTTTAAATTAAAGTCCATATATAGTTTTTTGGCATTAAAAATTTGCATCATTTCATTTAATGAGCTAAGTCGTATTAATCCTTGAACTAGGTTCTGCGTCTAGCTATTGATAAGTTGGGATCTTAGAACTAGCAGGACAAGGATTATTTATACCATTATAACCTTTGTCAATTATTTATTTTTACAAAATCCAACAGTTCGCTAATTGTTGCCATTTTGCCTTGAATACTCCCATTACTATCAAGAATATACATCGTAGGGGTTCCTATTACAGCATAGTTTTTGAAATTAATCCCATTTGCACCTTCCAAATCACAATAGTTATCATCCCATTGAAAAGGCAATGAACTGTCTTTGAAAACTTTTTCGTCCGTATCGGCAGCAATCGTTATTATTCTAAATCCTTTAGCAGTCATTTCTTTATAATTATCAACCAAGCCTTTCATAGTTTCTTCGCAAGGTCCGCAGCCTGACTTATAAAAAACCAACAAAGTAAATTTTGAATTTAATTCGGCTGTTTTGATTATTGATTTTTTGTCACTAGCGTCTTGTTAAAAAGTATATCAGTTCTTTGAAAATATTGCTGGATAAGGGTTTCAGAGATTTAGAATTTCAAACGATTTGAAATGATTTCGTTTTTTTGGTTTATAATTACCTATAAACCAAATAGTTATGAATCAAGGCAA
>CAMCMP010000054.1 GCA_945876095.1 Chitinophaga pinensis | reverse complement strand
CAATTACTTGATGAAAATGAGTGATTACGAAAAAGGAGAATGGCAAGCGATATGGGATGGCTTGTTTTGGCGTTTTATGCATGAACATCGGAATTTCTTCCTAAAAAATCCAAGACTTGGAATGTTGATAGGTACCTATGATAAAATGATTCCCGAAAAACAATTGGCCCATTTAAATCAAGCCAATAATTTCCTAAAGAAATTAGATATTCAAAATAAATTGTAAATACACAATTAATCTATTGCTATTTAATGAATTTAAAAAAGACTTAGCGCATATTTAATAGATGTTTTGGAGAATTTAAGGATTAGTGATTGATGAAAATATTAAATGCTTTTGATCAAAAATTTAGTATCAAAGGAGTAGGGGCTCGGGTGAATGTGTTATTTAACTCTATCGACCTAATAGGTTCTCATCCACATTTAAAGAGTTATTTGAAGGCCCTCGAATAAAAAGTGCTAGAAATTTTAAATATCGGCCGTTAAAAAATCAAGGCTGTTTGAGCGAGCACGCGCTTTAAAGTAACTTACTCTACCCGCGAGTTCCTTGATTTTAGGCTGATATTTAAAATTTCAGCCTTTTTATTCGCAGGATTGATTTTTTTTGTTACTTTTTTGTATCAAGACAAAAAAGTAAAAGCACTCTATTCCTGAAGGAATTCAAGACATATTGTCAACTCTCACATAAAATTAAAAACGAATAGATTCATTTTAATCATAAGTTTTACAAAATGAGCGCATACCACTTTTTGAGAGTCGACTAATTAGTTTTATCATCCGCCTCGATTCAGTAGAGAGGCATTCATCATATAATATTTTAACAACAGTTCATAATAATATTAATCATTTAGAAAGACTCCCTTATGCAAAATATAAATAAAATTAATTTCCCAACGGATTACTCTAGTATATTAGATAGAATTGAAGCGATAGACCCTATTAATTATGCCAAAACAAGAAACTATTTAAATGGGCAGATCACCTATTTATCACCCTATATTTCAAGAGGGGTAATATCTGTTAAACAAATATTGGATTCAATCTTAAATAAAGGTTATCCCATTCAAGCAACCGAAAAATTAATACAAGAATTGGCATGGAGAGAATTCTATCAAAGAGTTTGGCAGTCTAAAAACAATTTGATTTGGGAGGATTTAAAACAAATACAACCCAACTTTGATCACAGAAATATGCTGGTTGCTTTAAACAAAGCTCAAACAGGCATTGCTATCATAGACAGTGAAATAAATAATTTATATGAATTTGGATACCTGCACAATCACATAAGGATGTATTTAGCGGCTATCGTTTGTAATATTGCCAAAGCGCATTGGTTGCAACCTTCCAAATGGATGTATTATCATTTATTAGACGGAGACATCGCTAGTAATAATTGTAGTTGGCAATGGGTGTCGGGGGCCTTTTCAGGTAAAAAGTATTATTGTAATCAAGAAAATATAAACAAGTATACACTTAGTCAACAGTGGAAAACTTTTTTAGATACGCCCTATGAAGATTTAGTAAACATGCCTATTCCGTCGCATTTACAAGAAAGCTTTCACCTACAACTAAATACGAATCTTCCTTTAACCAATCTGCCCGTCATAGATAATACCTTACCTACTTTACTGTATAACTCCTATAATTTAGACCCACTTTGGAGAAAAGACGAAAATGTAAATCGTGTACTTTTATTAGAACCATCTCATTTTAAGCAATATCCTGTTAGCGATAAAGTAATTGAGTTTATTATAAATTTATCAAAGAATATAAATGGTATACAAGTGTATACTGGAGAGTTAGAGGATATTCAAAAATTATATCCCATAGCAAAATCATCTAACAATGATTTTATTATTTCAAAAGAGCATCCTGCATTCAGTCATTATCCTGGTAGTAAAGATGAAAGGAAATGGATGTTTCCATCGGTATCTGGTTATTACCCCTCTTTCTTTAGTTATTGGAAAAAGTGTCAAGTTAACTTGACTAACTAATTATAAAAACTTTTTCATATTAATTTCTGAAGGAACTGAGCAGCTGTCTCTTTTGCCAAAAAGCAGGTACCTATTATTTGCAATTAAATCATACACTGCATTACGAAAACCTTTTGGTAAGATGCCACTATACTTTATAATTCTTGGCCATCCACAAATTAACTTAGCAATTTCAATAATAGCGTCAGATTTGTAAAAGACATTACCCTCTTTTATTAAGATTACTGATTTATTATCTCCTGCAATATTGATTTGTTGCATTAAATTTTCCCCATAAATACTCTGCTGAGCAGCAAAATGTAGATTGTTGTTCTTGTCAGATTTTATTAAAAATAAAACTGTTGAGTTACATAAATTACAAACACCATCAAACAAAACGATATTCATAAGTCTTAATAATTATTTATATAAAGATACGCTTCCCTTTCAATGAACAAAGTCAAGTAATAATTGTTTTTAAAATGTAAAACCATATTAATGCCTAATACATTTTTAAAAGCTAGTTGGGAAAATTTGGTAATGGCCAACTATGAGGTAGATCCTGCGGTTTTAAAACCTTATTTACCCAAGGGTGTAGAGCTAGACTATTACAAATTTAAAACTTACGTAAGTTTAGTTGGCTTTATGTTCAAAAAAACGAGTTTATTTGGAATACTCATTCCATTTTTTGGTTCATTCGAAGAAATCAATTTGAGATTTTATGTAAAAAGGCTGGATGGAAAGAAGGTAAAGAAAGGCGTTGTTTTTATTAATGAAACTGTTCCATTTAAGATTGTAGCCCTGTTGGCTAATAAGTTGTATAAGGAGCACTATATTTCTATACCTACTAAACATAAAATAAATATCTCTGAAAATAAAAAAATTAAATACGAGTGGAAAATAAATCAAAATTGGAATTCAATTTCTGTTTATTCTGACAATAATAAATATAATATAACCCCTGATTCTATTGAAGAATTTATTTTTGAGCGGTATTTTGGCTTTACAAAAATTGATGAACATCGTAGCCAAGAGTATAGAATAAATCATTCCAAGTGGGTGACTAATAAAATTCAAGAAAATGAAATCAATTGTGATTTTGCTAATATGTACGGTAATGCATTTGCAAATCTTACCAACCGAAAACCTGATTCGGTCCTACTAGCTGAAGGATCTAGTGTAAATGTTAATTGGCAAAGAACTATTTTCTAATTCGTCTGAAATTGAATCTATAGATGATTCATTAAAATGGTAGATTCTTTTAATTATTTTTTTCAACGAAACGCTCTATAACCTAAAGTTTAGATTTTTTTGACGACATACAAAAGTCACTTATAAAGCCTTAATAGCCCGGACTAAGTTTGGGTTGAGTTTGCTGTTGGAATTCTGAATACCGCTGGAAAAATCTTGCGACCAGGCGTAGTAATTGGTGTTTTCCGACGAGCTCCAATAGTTGTCAAGGGTAAAGGCACCAAGTTTGTCCTTATTACGGTACATCTCATTCAATTCTTCTTTGGTGGGTAAACGCCATCCATCTCCAAGGTCTGCACAGGCTTTTTTTGCGGCCTCCCAAGTCATTTTTTCAACAAAATCCCGCGTTGCAATTTCCAAATTTCCCAGCCTGTTAATGGCTGGTGTGGACGAGGTGCTAGGTTGTGTGTTGCCAGGTGATGATAGATTATCAACAATGTTTACCTCTTCACTTTTAGTGCACCCGGTTAGCCAGATTATACCAATGGCAACCAACATAGATTTTTTCAATAAGGTAATAATGTTATTCATTGATGGAATGATAGGTAATGTACATTGAGAATTAACGCCGTCAATAAAAGAATGATTTTTCAAATTTAGCACTAAAATACTTGTATTGAAAGAACGGGGTCGAATATTTTTTTGATTCAAGTTAACAGATAAACTGCTCCTGCTGTATGTTCACTACAGCCTTAAAATGAACTGGTTCATAATCATTATCGAAAATCAAATTAGATCCTAACTTACTTTTTGAAGCTATTGATGCACTTACTACAATCGATTTTAACTTCTGCTGTCTCACCTCTATTAACTCATTTTTGGTGAAAACTTGGGCGGAATTATTTCCTTTTTAGTATTCTTGATATTGAACACTAATTTTTCCTGAGTAGTATCTTGTGCTTAAGAAATTTAAAAATAAACAACAACTTAAATTAGAATAACCACTTTTTAAGACTACTTTTTTAGTAATTTAAATATAAACCTATACCGTATCCCATATCACTATCAAAATGTGATTTTAACCCCATATTTTTATTGATAATATATCGGGCACCTAGCATAAATTCTTTATCTGTATTAACCATAAACTCACCTCTCAAGCGTTTTGCTAAAGGAATATCTTCTCTCATTAACTGTAGCCTTATATTTCCATCTTGGTATACTTCTGTTTGAAAAGTAATCAACATAGGCAAAACATAGGCAACACCTATACTAAATTGTCTTCTTTCATCTTTTGTATTGATCTGTCCAAATAGATTTTTCTCTGATTCACCGTTATGAAGTTTTCTATATCTCCAATCAAAACCAATAAATGGCATTAACCATTGCATTTTTCCAATATATCGCCCAATATGTGTTTCGGACTCATTGCCATGCATTTTATCATAGCCCAATCTCCATTCGGAACCAATACTCCATCTTGTGTTTTGAAACATTGCCATACCATCATTTCCATTAGTGGCAAAGTCATTTTCTATCATGAAATGGAATTTTCTATCTTCCCCAAATAACTTTCTTTGGGCTAATCTGGGATTTGATATTAATGGGTTAGTTACTTGATTTTGGTAGGTAAATACTCTGCCCATACCACTCATCATATGGTACAATATGTGACAATGAAAAAACCAATCACCTTCCATATTAGCATTAAACTCAAGAGTGTCTGTCTCCATGGGCATAATATCAATGATGTTTTTTAAAGGCGAATTTTCTCCTTGTCCATTTAAAACCCTAAAGTCGTGTCCATGCAAATGCATTGGATGTCTCATCATTGAACCATTATAAATAATCATTCTAACGTTCTCACCCTTTTTAATTAAAATCTTGTCGGATTCAGATACAACTTTATTGTCCATACTCCACACATACCTGTTCATATTACCTGACAATTCAAAATTTATTTCTTTTGTTGGAGCGCCTTTAGGCAATGAAGTATTATGGGGTGATTTGAGCATTGAGTAATTTAAAGTAACAATATCTGATAGTGCATTACTATTATATTGATTCTCTTTATCTTCTTTAATCTGAGCATTGCTTGGGCCAGTAATTTCTGGGTACATGACAACGTTCATATCCATTTGATTCAAACTCATATTCATTCCCATGTCATCTAAATCACCATTCATTTTCATCATCGAGTTCATCATCTTCATTCCTTCAAAATACTTTAGCCTTGGTAAAGGCATCATATTTTGTTTTTCTCCTTCTCCAATGTAAAGTAAGCTGTGATTTATACGATCTTCAGAGGTAGCTTGAAATGCATATGATTTGTTCATTTGAGGTATAGTCAAAACAATATCATATGTTTCTGAAACTGCAATAATTAATCTATCTACTTCAGTTGGTTCAACATCATTTCCATCATTTGCAACTACTTGGAATTTGCCTCCCCCATAATTTAATCAAAAATAGGTTGATGCACCGCCGTTTGAAATTCTTAATCTTACTTTGTCACCAGCTTTGAATTGAGACAATTGACTTTCTGCTTTGCCATTTAAAAAGAATCTTTCATAGTACACATCACTTACGTCCATTGACAACATTCTCTTAAATTCATTTTTTACTTTGGTATTAAAATGACCTTCTTTTATAGCTTCCGCGTAACTCTGAGTGGATCCCTTTCTAATGGCAAACCAATCTGTTGCATTGTGCAACATCCTATGTACATTATTAGGATTGTAATCTGTCCACTCACTAATTACTACTGGTATAGTAGCTAAGTCATCAATGCCTTTTCTAAAAGTAGGATCATCTTCTCTTTTATTAAGAATCATTGAACCATACATTCCAATTTGTTCTTGCAAACCTGAATGGCTATGGTAACAATGCGTTCCATTTTGAACTATTGGGAAACGATAAATATGAGTAGCGCCCGGTTCGATTGGCATTTGTGTTAAATAGGGAACGCCATCTTCTTTGTTAGGCAAAACCAACCCATGCCAATGCAAGGAGGTAGATTCTTTCAACTCATTATAAACATGGATTTCTGCAGTATCCCCTTGTGTGAAAGTCAAGGTTGGCATAGGAATTTGCCCATTAACAGCAATTGCTCTTTTAGTTTTACCTGTAAAATTTACCAATGTGTCTTTTACATATAAATCATATCTAACAACCTTTTGAGCATTAAGATTAATAGTATCAGAAAAGCCGCTAAATATAAAAAAGCAAATTGATACAATATTTAATTTCATCTTTACTTTGTTATTGAATAGTGTCAACTACTTTACCACAGGTTAGCATTTGATTGCCATAATAGGGATTTTTAATTTTATTTTCTAAACTTAACCAGTTTGCTCCCTTACCTTTATTTGCCATCGGACAAAATTGGTAATATATTGGTGTTGTTGATTTTGAAATTTTTATTACAGAATAAAGATTTTTAGATAACCCCACAAAATGATCCCTTTGGAGTGCTATCTCTTTAATATCACTAATATGTTCAGCATCTTCTTTTAATTCACTTGCCACTTTCATCCATTGAGCACGGGTATCTGAACTTAGCTCTTTCACATTTACCTCTTGAATTGACGATGATACTATTTTGGCAAAATTTGCAGAAACAGTTCCATCTGCTTTAACAAGTGCATCTTTAAGTTGAATATAATCATTTAGAACTTTGTTAATACCAATATTTGATTGGGCATTTGCAAAAGATGCTGTGAATGTAATGGCAACAGCCATCATTAGTTTTGTTAATTTCATTTATTAAGTTTAAGTTTTTTTGAATGTTTTAGTCATGGTCTATACTATGTATCCTAATATTAACAGTTTTTTTATTCAAAAAGTTTACGATTTAAGAAAGACTTTGCAAAATTAAATATTCTAAAATAGTTCAAAGTGTTGAATTTTTAACCTAAACGGTTAAGTCTTCTGTTAACAGGTTTGCTTAGCGCAGTATCCCGAAGGACATTGCGGATAGGTGTTGTTGTAAAACGTTGAATTAATATTATTCTAATAATGATTAAACCTTTAAAATTCAGCACTTATGGCTCTTTATTGTTTTTGTCAAATGAGTAGTTTAAACTAGCATAGATAAAATGAAGTTGAATAAAATTATATCCATTCGTTCCGTTTGCTCCACCTTCAAGCAGTCTATAGCCTATGTTCCCATGTAAGTTTTTGGTGAAACTATATCTTCCAGATAATGAAAAGTCAATTGCTCTGCCTTTACTTGCAGCGATGCCTTCTCCCAAAAAATCAATACCCATTTTTTGAGAGATATCCCAATTGGCTAATAAGTTAATAAGAGGAGCGAAACCAATACTAAAATTTTCACTTAAAAGTTCTCTATTCTTCAACGATACTCCTGCATCTCTAATTTTTGCAGACAAACCTATACCAAATTTAAAATTGTTTTTATTGATGACTCTTCTATTATAAGTAAAGCGATAAGAATTAAACTTGTAAATAGCTTCTATTGGTAAGTTAGCTTTAAAGTTTTTTCCTTCAAATAGTATATCCTTTTCTAATGTTCCAGTTTCTCCGACTTTTAAAGGCGCATAAAGAAATGAAAAGTGATTTTTTTCATTTGATAAATAACCAGCTCGCAACCTCAAAAATGAACTTGTTGGAGTCTGAAAATCATTTTTAAGAGAAAATAACGTTCCGTTGTTACCGTTGCGAATATCATTCATCTGTGTAAAGAAAGCTCCTGATTCAATATTAAAGAAATACTGAGCATTAGAAGATAAATTGAAATTCAAACAAATAAAAAGAATCCAAAATCTTGATTGGAGCGCAAGTTTAGAAGTCAAATGATTCATATTGAGTTCTTATTTTTTTAAGCGTGTTTTTTAATATTTTATAAAGTTAAGCGGCTTGGCATTGTGGGGAATTTTTAGCAGTAATGTTAATATGACGCACTAATTTTTTTACCACAAATGTTTATACGAAGTATGTCAGTCCCAATAACGCAAAACCGCTGTTAGCGGTAGTTTATATTTCAATGGTCTAGAACTTGCTTAATAATTTTTAGCATCTTTTGATTTGTTTCTTTGTCTTTTATTGCAATTCGAATTGTATGTTTATTGAAATTATTTCCCATATTAGAAACGTCCCTTAAATATAGACCCATTTCTTTGCATTTAGAAACAACTGCCTCAGCGTCAGGGCCATTTTCAGGAAGATAACAAAGCAAAAAATTGGCTTTACTCTGTAAAACTTCTAATGAATTAAATTTCAATAATTCTTTAGAGAATTCCTCCCTCAGTAAGTGGGTTTGCTCATAGCATTTTTCATAATACCGGTCCTCTTTTAAGGCTACTAATGCTGCAATTTGAGATGGGAGGCTGACTGCCCAAGGGGGAGAAATAGATTTTAACTTTTCAAGTTGAAATGGTGACGCACATAAATAAGCTGAACGAAGTCCACTTAACGCATATACCTTAGACATAGACTTACAAATAATAATATTACTTGTACTAATAGCAAATTTCTCAAGAGACTGATCTTTTCCACAGTAGTCGATATAGGTTTCATCAACCCATATTCGAGTACTGGGGGATACTTGTCTTAATGCATTCTCGAGATTTGTCAAGGGAATATGCTGACCCGTGGGACTATTTGGATTGACAATAACAATTAAGTCGTAGTTATTCTTCGCTAGGCTTAAAAGTTCTTCCAAGTCTAAAGCATAATTATTAACTTTTAGCAAATTGATTCGATCAACTTGGCAACCAATAATATTTTCAAGGACATGGATATATTCACCATAAGTAGGATCAAGAATCAATACGCGTGATTCTGGCAATAACCATTCTCTAAAAGCAAGAAAAATTAAATCTGAAGAGCCGGAGCCCGGAAGAACATTCTCTAACTTAAGTCCTCTTGCTTTAGCTATACCATTTGCCATACCTAAACAATCTGTTGGAGGAGAAGTTTTGCAAATCCATGATAAATGATTTTCCAATTCACTTATCAACTGTGGAGCTGGATCAAACCAAGCATCGAGCACATCTGCATTGATGATATTCATTCTTTTATTAAGGTCATCAAATTCGCTTCCGATGGCATCAAAGAAAGCCCCTCCATGATAGCATTTGGCTGGTTTAAAAAAGTCAATCGCCAATTTCCACTCACAGCGCTGCCTTATTTTAATGAAAAAGCTTTTGAAATTCTTCTCTATGAAAGCGTTCAATTCCTCAACTCTCCCTTGGATTAATGTAAAGGTTACTTTACCAGCCTTGACTTCTTTGTTCGTTGCTTTAAAGCCAAGCTTCAAATACATGTCCAGCACTTCAGATCGCCCAATGGCCATGATATTTTCACCACCAAGGGACTGAATCAATCGAAAAGCAGCCCACATGAGCGCCACTGCAATGGGCTTACCTCGATATGCTTTGAGAACTGTTAATATTCTCATTTCGAATGTACTGGCATCTACTGCGAAAGGCATTTCTTTTCGAGTAAAATATTTATCTATGGAATAATCATTTTTATCTGGTGGAGTAACGCTTATAAAACCAACAATTTCTGCATTTATTTTTGCAATAATATATACATTGAATTGATCTAACTTATCTTCAAACATCATTGCTTCATTAGTAGGATGCTGCATTAACTCAGATGCATAGACTTCATGACGAAGCTGATAAATTTTATTTCTATCAACAGTTGTTGCAAGCGAGATTTCAATTAGATTGTTTTTAATCATGTGAATCTAAATTTCCATCAAGATTTTTAATTGCTATGCGTTATTTATTGGTATTCAAAATTACCGCTAAGGTTCTGCGTGCAGGCGCAATAGAGGGTTACGAGGGCCTTCACGCGGAACCTTAGCGATTCGGCTTGTATTGTATCCTATTTCTCAGATATAGCAATATACTTTTTTAATTCAGTTTGTTTTTCTGCTTGTTTTATTAAAAAATCTGCTACGTCTGCTCTATTGATTCCGCCTATATTAATTCCTTTGAATAATTTGTTTTCAACACGGTATTTTTCTGTCAATCCCTTGTCTAATAGCCTTCCTGGCCTAACAACTGTCCAATTCAAATCTGAATGAGTGATAATTTCTTCCATTTTAGTTTTGTCAGCATACGCGTCTTTTAATAAGTGTTTTAAAAACATCTTTATTAACCAAGAAACATAATTCTTACTTTCTCCAGCTCCAAATCCGGTAACAAAAATAAAAGGAATAGCTATTTTTTTCTCCCTATGTATTTCCACCACTAATTTTGCAAAATCTGAAAAAAGGGTAGTAGGTTTCATATTCTTACGAGTCCCTAATGTTACTATTAGTGCATCTGCATTTTGGATTGAATTTAATAGGTCAGTTTTATTCCTTGCATCACCAAGTATCACATTTAACGATTTTGTTTCTTCTATTTCAATTTCAGATCGAGAAAGGGTCGTTATCGAATGATTTCTATTTAATCCTCTTTTTACTGTTTCTAGTCCTATTCCAGCCGAGGCTCCTATGATAGTTATATTCATTTTTCTTTTATTCGGATTTTTAAATTATCAAATAGATCCACAAAAAGTAGTGTAAAGATTTTTGATAAGCGACTGTCATTAAGTCTATTAAAGCGTTTCTTTTTCTAAATGTAAGATTATTATGAAAGATCTTCTGTCTTCAATATGATTTAAAACTTTTTTAGCCAGTCTCCAATTATCCCATATTGCTAGACCGCTGTTGCTGGCATTACTATTTTTCTACTTTACTCAATTTGTCGAGCTTTTCTGTATACTCGTCAAGCAATTTTACAATTTGTCCGTGATATTTCCCACTTTTCTTTCCGTCGGCGTCAGTATTTGTTATGTAATATTTTGATGTCTTTTTTTCTTTGTCAAAATAGATTACTGAAAATAAACCTGGGTCGCCACTAAAATGACCAAAGTTTCCTGTCGGACCAAAACTCATTATAATACCAATATTGTAATCGCCAAATTCACTTGTATCTCTATCTATAAAATTTTCAGCTTTAAGTTGTGGAGTAAATATTTCTTTGTAACTGTTTTTACTTAAGATTGTGCCATTACCCATATAACCTTTCATCAGTTCACAAATATATTTACTCATATCATTGATTGATGTAATGATACTTCTATCAGGATAAGTTACACAGGTATAAAATGGATAAGTTGTTTTTTTTCGCCCATATCCATTTTGATACAAAACTTAATTGTCACTTGTCAATGCTACACCAAACCCATTAAATATAGTTTGTTTACTTATTTCTGTCAGTTTTTCAGTTAATTCATTTTGTGTTTTAATAAATTCGTCCGAATATTTTGATTTTGTAGGTCCGTAAAAAAATAAAAGTGATAGTAGAATTAGTAAGGGAGAAAGTTTTAACATATTTAAAATTTACAAAAGAAATACGCTTTGAGTCGTATTAAAGTTACCCAGGTTTTCCCTCTAAAAACACAAAACCTCGCCCAAATTTGGCCCTAATAAAAAGGGTCTATGAATATTACCTCATAAACCCTTGATAATATTGTTTTTTCCCGACTAGTCGGGAGACCTCTTTAGCACTATTTACTCGATCCCAAAATTAGTTTATAGGAATATTCAAAATATATTTTAATACATTGATTATCATTATATTAAAACAACGATTGGTGTACCTCATTTACTAAGTTACGGCCCCTGCACCTGATCCCTGCAGGAGTTACTGGGGGCTATACTGGTATCCTTCCTCTGTCCACAGTATATTTTACCCCCCTATAAAGGAGGATAATGCTCCAAAATTTTTTGGCCAAAAATGTGTCAATACTTTAAAAAACATAAAAACTGATTAAAAAAAATTCTGCAGAAAAATTGAGATATTTTACAAATACACTTTACAATTAATGAAATGATATTTATTATTATAAAAGTGTTGGTAATTGACGTGGATGGTTATTATCATATACACCTAAAGATATTTTTTTTGAAAGTACCCCAAAAAGTAAGTCTCATCCACAGACTGAAATGCGGGGACTTTTATTTTTAATGTTATTCCCAATTTATGTTAAGGGTATCAAGAACACCCAACTAGACAGATACATTACATTTGAAGAACTCCACCAACTCATTCAAAATGGTTCTCACAAGGGTCATGTTGAAACCATAAGATTACTCAAGTCCAATGGTGAT
>CAMCMP010000053.1 GCA_945876095.1 Chitinophaga pinensis | reverse complement strand
CCTAAGAAAACAGACCTTTTGATTGTTAGCAAGAAAGATGTTAAACTTGTAGAAAGAAAATTAAACAATAGACCAGTACGAAAATTTAACTATTCAACACCTAATCAAGTGCTACAACAAAAAATTGCACTTATTACTTGAACTTACATATCAAATAGTTATAAATTTTTTGAAATAAAATATATTAATTTTATCTCCAAAGCAAGATTACTCCTAATTAAACATCATAGTTAGAAAATTTTCTCTTACCCTATCTTATAAATAATTGATTATAATTTACAAAGGGTGGATTCTTGTAGAAATTATAGTAAGCAAAAATTTAGGGTTAAAACATTACTGAAAGTAAAAAAACCAAATTACAGTAGAATTTATATTTGAAAAAACTACTTTTGATAAATAGTTTAAGGTTTTTTATTTTAGAACCTATATGTTTATATCTTTTATATCAATTTTGAAAGGTAAATGTAATTCAAAATGTTAAGGCTACTGTTTTCATTATTTTTGTTAATCAACTCCATATTTGGTCTTCTTTTTTATGAAGATACTTTTTTTGGATACTTTTTATCAAGTAGTGAATCAGCTACTCTCATATTTGTAATTCTAAACTTTATCATTTCAAATTTAGTATTAGTGGTTTTAAGAGTAATGCCATTTTCAGCAATAGGTATTTTCTTTCTATGGCTGCTGTTTAGTATTACCTTATTTTTAATTTGTTTATTCATACCATACTGGTTCATCTTTGTAGCTTTCAACTTCAGCAATGAAAGCTTCTTTTTTTGGACAATTTATTTTCTTATCGAAATAGGTATTATTAGTTTCATGTTTGCTCCAATATTTAGAGGGTTACTTAAATTCTTGATGCAATTGAATGAAGCCTTTTTTGAAGGTTTGAAAGAAAATGCAATTAATAATGCTTTAGGTAGAAATAAATAAAATTAAAAGTATTATTAAGAAATTTATAGTTTCATAAAAGAAAAAGGGTGTTAGCCAGTAAGGCTAAAAACAAAAATTAAATCAGAAAAGTAAATAACAAATCTTCAAGTAAATTATATCATTTGCACCTTAATCAAATATTACAATAAAAGTTAGATATTCGCTTTAACCACTAAATTTAAAATCATGAAAAATACCTTGATATTTATTCTTTTTTTACTTGGATTTATCCTAATGGGCACTGGAGGACACAATTTTTTTTCAGACCTAGGAATTGATTTTGCAAGTTTCAGTTACGCAGAAGAAGAAGAACTCCAAAAAGAAATTGGAGGTCTGTTTTGTATCATTTCAATCTTATTATTTATAAAAGCAAGGTCTGTCAAAAGAAAAAAGGAACAAGAAAAGGAACAAGAAAGACTTAGAGTAGAGAATGAAAAATATAACCTTTGGTATAATAGTTTAAGTGAAGATGAAAAGGTTGAGGTTGATTACAAAAAATGGGTTGAAAATACTCCCCCTTTACGACAAGAGACTGAATATTTAAACTTAATTATTCAAGAATCAGATAATTTTTTATTTGAATATGCTGAAGAAGAAGAAAAAGGGAATTACAAGTATCGCAAGCTTACTCCTTTAGAAAATAGAATTGTTAATGGTTCAAAGGAAGAAAAAGAAAAAAAGAAAGCAGAAGCTGCGATTAGAATAGAAGAAAATAGAGCTGCTGCGAACAAAAGAAAAGCTGATTTATCCAGAAGATTTAAGAATGATGAGGTCGATAAAATTTTAAAAAACACTTTATGGTTAGGAATGACTGAAGAAATGCTTTTAGAAGTTAAAGGTCAACCTAATGATACTGCAGAAAGTGTTTCGGTTGGTAAAGTCAAGAAAAAATACTTCTATGGAAAGAGAAAAAATCGTCTGGGAAATAATTCATTTGACTTTGAAGTAAACCTCGAAAATGATATCGTAACTGGTTGGAAAGACATAGTTAATTGAAGAAATTTAATATTCGACTTTATTGACTTAAGATTTAATTGATTCATAAAATCAATATATCTCATTGAATAAATATCATATTTCTATGTAGGCAATAAGGTCTTTTCTTCAAATATTTAAATACGATTATTAAAAATAGGTATTAGTAGTATAGAAAATGAAAATAGGTATTAGAAAACCATCCTTCAATAAAAGTATATCTGCAAGGCTATCTGTTAATCGAATAATAAGACATAGGATTGGATTAAAAGCTCCCAAAGGATACGGATGGTTTACTAATCCTTCTCGCGCATTATATAATCGAATTTACAATAGAACTTCATTTAGTATTTTTCAAGTTTTAAATATAAATGCTTTGAGTAGCCTATTAATAAAATTCTTACTAGGCAAGAATAAATGAAACAAGAAAGTTCAATATATTTCCGAATTCAGCATCTGAGTTAAATATTATAAATTGGGATTATTAGCTATTCTCAAAATTAAATAGACCTCGTGTAAGCTTCCTTGTAGTTACAGCTGCAGCCAAAAAAAGTGTTTTTTAATGCAATTATAAACAACTACATATAGCTGCTTAAAGAGAAATCACATTAATTGTCTATTAAAAACCTAATTATTAGCAAACTGATTTTATCCATTCAACAATTATCAGGTTGATTAAAAAAATTGGAATAGAAAATAAGGAAATCTTGTGATTGACACTTTTGCCAATAGGTTTAATTAAATAATCATTGGTAGTTACAGAAGGTATTCCAGCAATGATTTTGGACAATATTCTTTTCCATGATTCTCAACCCATCTCTTTAGGTGCCTTTTCTGATTTAGTTTTGAAGGACTCAAATCATATTTTTCATAGCTAGTCTTAAGTTGTTGTATCTTAATTTCCAAGTCCACAATCAATGACTTAGCCAATTCCTTCTGGAAATTAAAGGTTTTGAGTACCTTAAATCCCATATCCAGTTTGATAAAATTCTCTAATTTTCTGGCATTCAGGTAAATATTATTCGGATTGGCATTTGACAATCGGTCAAGGAGTTCGGAGACATTTACAAAGACAAATACTGCATGTAAAACTCCCGAAATATGCCTTGGATCGTCTCTCCATGGAGAATAATAGATTTCCTCCAAAGGAACCTGACCTTCAAATATTTCTCCAGATAGGATTACCGTATTTAATAAGTTATGCGAATACTCATGAACCATTGCTTCAGCCAATTGAAATTCATTGCCTGTAGAAGTAAGAATACTACCAAAAAAAAGTTCAGAAGTGCACGACATGTGACGGTCTGGATAAGGGGATTTGACCAAATGAATTGATCGAATAGTCGAAGAGATATGATTTGACATTTCGAACCAGTACTCTTCGATCAACTTAAATGCATTATTTGCAATTTGCACCTCATTATTTATTTCAGCAAATCCAATAAAAGAATATCCCGATCCATCCGGATTTCTATATAAAGTTGACCATTCTAGACGGATGAAAGGATCTATTCGATCAAGAATTATTTTACCTCCAGGCCCCAAAATGGAAGCCTGAAGAAATGCATTGCCTTGCTGCAGAAATTTGGCCGAACCACTCTCTGCCAACAAGAGTAGCCTTTCCAACTTGTTAAAAAACTGATTCCCAATCCTAAATGTGAATGAATCCGCTTGATTAGTAAAGGATGCATCAGTGATTGTTGTAGCAATGTTAGAAATAAAGTAAAGGCCCAAAATAGGTAGATAGAAAATTCCTTCAAGAAAATTTACAGGTGCTTCAAGGGGAGTTCTTGAAAGCATTGCAGCCGAAAACAAAAATCTGTTTATTTCAATCAAATGAAAATAAAGCGGAGATTGCAACTGTATATTTTCCAATCCTTTAAGATATGGAAGGTCTGATATAGGTATATCTTCATCATTTTCAAGTCTTTTCTTTATACAATTGGATAGATATACCCAATAAGAAAAAGTGGGGTCAGAAAAAACAGCAGCAAGAGCACCCGGTGGAATTTTTTTACTTTGCTCATAGATGCACACCGCAAGTTCCTTCTCTTTCAAATATTGGGACTGGTTCATGATAAATTTCATAAACAGGTTGTACCGAATAAGATTTCGATTTACATTTTGCTGAATAATCTCATCAATAAAATCTGAGTTGTAAATATTTTCAACTTTCATATTCTTGACATTATAGTTTCAATAAAGTGTTGTTCTCCAAATTGTTGATTAAAATATACGGAAACAGACTCCTTAAAATGATCTAGTGATGTGGTACCTATCAGAGTAGAGGCAATTCCCGGAGTGGAAAGGACAAAAGAAAGGTTGATTTGGGGAGCCGACATGTCTTTAAAAATTTTTTTTACTCTTTCCGGGAATTCATTTCTCAATAATCTGCCCTGGGCCAAAGGAGCACTTGAGATAATTGAAATATCTAACATTTGTGCCAGCCTGATTAGACTAAACTTTTCCTGTTCGAAGGATTGATTTTTTAGGAATAATCCCTGCGTTTGTAAGAAATTGAAGGGAATCTGTATATAACAAAAATCAGCTCCTATCCCAGAATCCTTTGCAAGGCAAACAAAATCTTCCAACTGCAAAGCAGCTTCTTCATTTTGATTAAAAAATCCAAGCCAGGAGGAAATTCCAAAAGATTTTATGCGTCCTAATGATAGCTGACGCTTAATCCAAAAAAATACCTCTCGCATAACATTTAAAAAATCTCGACGTCCTACTCGCTCCAGAAAATATTCTGGATTATGTAAATAGTAAATATCTAAATAACTTCTGTTCAATACAGTAAGTGTATTAGTAAGAAGTCGATCTAAGTAATTGATATCGAACGTCTGAAAATTGTCCTGATCAAAAAGTTCCGGTCTGATCCACCCTTTTTCAATCATATCCTTTACAAATTCATTTTCTGACTCAATGCCACTTTTAAAATCAAACGGAACAAACCCTCCTTTAGTAGAAATTATTAGATCTTTTGATGGATTTCTTTGCAATAGATCTCCCAAAATTTTTTCTGAACGAAGGTTTCTGTAAGTGGGTGCACAGTCAAAAACAAGGATATTATGATCTAGGGCAAATTGCATAACCTCAAGCATTTTTGCGTCCGTCTCATCTGATTCTTCTCCTTGGTATAAGCCCAACCCTAACCTAGAAAGAGTAGTCAACTTTTTGATCATTTATAATTTTTTTTAAAGTAGAATCGATCTTCACTGGTCAAAAAAGGATTATCATTACAGGACCACCTTTTTTGTATAGCATGTAAATTGGCTTCAATCTCATCTTTTGGTAATTTAAACCATTCCAAAATCTCCTTCAGCACCAAAAGATCTTTAATTGGGATCCATTCAGGTGATAATGAAATATAGATCAGATCGTAGTACATTGGGAAAACATAGTTTAAGGCGTTTTTTAGCTTTACCTTTTGTGAATAGTAGACACCTATTGTTTGCCGAATGGAAGCGTAATGGGAGTCCTGGTCAACACCTGATGGAAGAAGCCACTGTATGGAAGTCAAGCTACCCTCCCGTAAAAGCTGAAACAAAAAATTACCTATAGTAACTCTTTTTCCCCTTATAAAGAGGGGATTCAGCCAAGAAAAGTGGTTTTCCGCATAAAGATCATGGTGAGCATCCACATGATCTATTTCGTAACTGCCAGAATATTGATCAAGCAAAAGACAAATTTGGTGATGGTCAATCCCTACTTCCAAGATTTCTCTATTGCACTGGCTGAGTGATCTGATTAATTCCAGCATTCCTTTATCCAGTTTTTTATCCGGATCAATGTAAATAGAGTCCGTACCCTCCCAAAGGGCATCCAGGTCAATGCTTAAAATCTTGTACATCTTTAAATACGAAAACACGATAAGTTGTGTCGCCCCAATTCCAAAAACAAGAATCGTCTTTTTTTGGTAATAAGATGGATAAATGGTCTCCTGGATAATCCCTTAGCCGATCTATACCAAAAATTCCTCTATTCAGTAAACATAGGTGAAGGACTCCGTCATCTACCCATCCACCTTCGAATGAAAATACACTATCTGGACCTACAAGGTATGTTCGGCTCATGAAATCGAACTGCATTTGAACAAATGCTTCCAAGCCACATTCCAGCCCCAGCTTAAAATATTTCTTACTCAACTCCATAGTCGAAACACAAGAATATCCACATGGAAAATAATCAGGAAATAGGGTAAATCCATGAACTAAATAGGCAAGTTTATTAGCCCATGGAGAAAAAAACATTCCGTGGCTGTTTTTGGAGAGTACTTCCACCCACTCTTCACCATTTGAAATTACTTCATAGTTCTCACAGCAACATTTCGGATAACCGTAGAGTAAACCAGCTTCTGTATGTGTTCCTTCCATCTCTATGGTAACAGACCTAGATAATGACATGGAATCATTTTTTGTAAGATACGCGACAAACTCTTCCGCAGAAGTATCTTCCCAGGGAACATCCTCATAAAATCGATCACCAATTTCATTTGTCCAGCTAAGCTTTAGCCTAAATTGGGAATGAGCCAAATGCAAAGAATTTTTTGCACAGAACGATTCAAGAATTTGATATTCTTCCTGATTGGCTAGGTGAATTCTCATTAAATTTTTTATACCAGATTTAACGGCTAAAATTTCTAGTAGGTGACGCTCCTCGATTGCAGATAGCTCACTTATTAATTTATTTGCGTGTTGTATAAAATTAGTTTTCATATGAAAGTACACATGACCCAATTACTATTATTAATGACTATCACACCCTCATCTTTAGATGTAATTTTAATTTTTAACTTCCCTGCTACCTGAATTTCTTTTGATTGGCTGATCAATTGATGTGTCCTGGAAGCTTGATTCAAAGTAGAATGTATGGTACAATCTCGGATAAACGTTTTGCCACTCTCTGACTTTGCCCCTTCAAAAAGGTAAATTCCTCTGTATTCAGTGTAAAGAATTGGCTGCATTTGAAAATGAAGGATTTTTTCAGCTTGCTCCGGTACTATGGAGTGAATAAGGTCATACGTATTTTTTGCCAGATTCGCTGCATGTCTGCAATTGAATGAACAAGGAAAAAAGCTAAGCAGAGAGTACCCAAAATACTGAGAAACATAGTTGTTCCAAAAATTAAATGAGTGAAGAGTTGTGGTATTCTTAAAAACTAAAGGAACAAAGTCGTTTTGCTTTTGAAATGCCGTTTCTTGATGGGTCAAATAAAAATCTATACAACATGATGGAATACCTAGTTTGTCTCCAAAGTCTCCCTCTTCTCCATAAAAGTCAGCTTTCATGGCGCGGGAAACAGCTTCAATTGTATTACCCAAATAGATTAGATGGTCACCTTTATTAGGAGAAATATTTTGCTTATCATGGAATTTATTTGACCAACCTCCTTTTCCAACATCTCTTTTTGCGAACACCAATTCTGGAACCAGTTGATACGGGAGACATAATTCATCCAAAAGTTTAAGTGTTTGCTTTAACCGTAATTGATTAACCCCGATTCTGGCTATCTTTTGGCCAGCCCAAGCTGAAATGACTTCCCTGCATTGCAAAAGACCAATGGTTTCAATCAATTGCGCACTAATAAGCCTCATAGAATTAGAACTTATCATGTTTTTTTGGTTTGTAAATCTTCCTTGACTCTTTGATTAATATGTGATATAATCTTCATTAGTGCGGCACAATACACCGAAGGATTATTAAAATAATTTTCCTCTGAATAGCGGTGCGGGTAATAACCGCCTCCGCAAATAGATACTACTTCACATTGTTTACATTGATCGGAAAGTCCGGATATTCCTGACTGCCTAGCAATTACGTTTTGATGGGTCAATAAATCGTCCAAGGTATGGTCAAATACATTTAAGGAGGTAGTATGTGCTCCAGGAAATACGGATTTCATTGTATCTACCTGTTCATAATCTCCATTAACTCCCACTGTTACTAGAGTCACCTCCTCAAGACCTAAAGATTCAAGAGAACCTGGATGTCCAAAAAGTCGGTAGAGTATTTCTTCAAAAAATCTAATTCTGATATCCTGATGGTGTCCACCATACCAATCATCAAAGATGGCACATAACCAATCGCCATGGCGTGCAATTCGATCCAATTGTTCAGATGTTTTCGTATTTGACCAATGAGCATGTGGGAACAAAAAATCGATAACCGGTGGATCAAACGAAGCTAAATATCTCCAGTTTTCAACAGGTTCTGCGTCCACGTTAATAACAGAAAGAATTCCAGCAAACAATCCTGTACCGTTAAGAAGAACCAGTTTATTCTCCACATCATGCCCCGATCCTTTTCCATTATGGTAGTACCTGAAGATATCATTATTTTTGGGTAAACCGTCCAGACTAACTCCAAGTGTAATACCATGCTGTTGAAAAAGTTTAAGATATTCACGGTCAATTAGCAGTCCATTGGTCTGAATTCCTGTAGAAACCTGAAAAATTCCAAGATATTGATCAATCAATTCAGCATAAGAACTCATAGTCTGGTGACCAACAAGGAGGGGTTCTCCGCCATGAAGGGAAAGGCTAATGTTATTGAACTGATGTATTTCACAGTGTTCCTTTATCCTGAGAAGGATTTTAGTAAACACCTCATCTGACATAACTTTTGGCATTTTTTTCCAGCTAGAATCACCCATATTGTACTCATAACAATAGGAACAGTCCAGATTGCATCTGCTAGCAACTTTGATTACAAAGCTGGAAAGGGGTGTTGGCTTATTTGGATTGGTCATTTCTTTTCATCCATTGCGTTTTGTGCTTCCTAACTACTTCCAAAATACTTGATCCGGAGGGAAGTCCATCATCATGATGTTCCATAAAAAATGGTTGCAAATCAGCTAAACGGTGTTCATTTACATAGGGTATTAATTCTTTGGTCAGCAAATCTCCATAAAACGAAAAAACAATTTCACCTTGGGCGGTAAACCTAGATTGTCTTAGTGACTCTCTTGCATGATTTAGTTGTAAAACAAGCATAGCCATTCTTCGCTTAGATATTTCCAGCTCAACCTGATTCAATTCTCCTTTTTTAATCAAGGACATCCAAAATCGAGAAGCTTCAGTAAACACTATAAACCCATGAAATACGCCATTAATTGGCCTAGGATCATCCCGCCATGGTGAATAAATCTCACACTTTTCCCAACCAGAGCCATGAATAGAAGGATCTAAAAGCGGATCGTTATCCTGCAATCTAAACAAGCGCTGATGGCTATATTCATGAATGATCATTTCGGCCATAAGCATGGGTTCATCGGTAACCGAATACCAAAACATCGTATCAATAGACGAATTACTACTACTTGGCAATGCACCTTCAGGTGCTTGAAGTGGAACAAAAGAATTTCGGATATCTTTAAAATATTGCTCAATACTGTCATCAAAAATCTTGATATAGGCCAAAGCTTTTTCAATTACCTTAACTTGTTTCAAAATCAAATCCTTATTTTCAGATGCGATTCGGGGAAGATGCTCCCTTCCACGAATATTGATTCTTGAAACTTCGGAAACCGAATCAATACAAAAAGAATATAATGATGATGATTCGAGTTTTTCAAAAATCATCTCCTTCGAAGATCCTGCTTTCTGGGTAGAACAAATTTTTGCCCCTACTGAAGAATAAATAATCTCAATTGCTTCACCAGGCTCTAATGAAAAAATTCTTTCTGTGGAAATTTTACTGAACAAATTTAGGCCGGGTAACAGAAAGCTAATTTGGAATTTTAATACTATTCTTTCGTGAACTGATCTTCCAGACACCATTAAAAGAGTAAGTACAAATTCATCAAGCTTTTGAATTAGATAGGAAAGTACTTCCGATTGATTTATTCCCAACCATCCAGCGTACTCATGCATCAAGGTATTAGGTTTACCAGAGTTTTTTAATTCGTTATAAACAAAATAAATCCATTGACGCCCCTCAGGTGATAAAAAAACTTGTTCAAGGTTGGAAATTTCTGATGCCTTGATGTATATAATCTTGTTGGTTAAATTTAAATTGTTAGGAAATTTAACCTTGAGTTGGTTCAAAATAACAATCAACTCAAGTAATAATCTTCGATTTTTTTGTTGAAGCCAAATTGGATCGTTAGAGAGCATGCTTTGGTTAGTTAGTTTTAACTTTACAAACAAAAAGAATTGTCGTAGATGAATTTTTCGGAGCAGATCCAGTTTCGAGATCCAATATTTGGCAACACTCCAGATCCTCATACCGAAGCAATTCCATTATAGTACTAATTGGTAGAGATATTTGGTGAATTTCCTCATCAAATCTCAACCAAAAATTTTTTTCTTTTAGGAATATGGTATTTTTTAAACACGCAATCTTTTTTTCGTTGTCAAATTCACTTTTCTGGATATATAGCCATTCATTTGACTCGGTTACATTCACCTGGCCCGGCCAATTAAATTGATGGTCATGTTGGGTTACTACATCAAATATAAAATACCCTTCAGCACTCAAATGATGTCTGGCGGTTCGAAAAGCCTTTTGCCAGTCATTTATATTGAGTAGATGATTCATAGTATCGAAGGCCGAGAGCACCAAATCAAACTCCCGGGCTTGGTTGAACATTAAAATAGATTTAAGTTGGAAATCAAAAGCCGGGAATTTTTTTTTTGCTACTTGAAGCATTGCTTCAGAAGCATCTACTCCAATGTAATGATTTGGAGAGCAGTTTAAGTGATTTATAGCAAGTCCAGTCCCACATCCAAGATCTAAAACACGCTTTGGAGGAGTAGTAAAAAAACTATTAATCCGGATAAAATAGTTATCCCAAAAAGAAGATTTACATACATCATAAATTTGGGAAAGATATTTATACTCATAATTACTCTCCATTATTTGCTCCTAAAAAATTAAAATCTATCAATCACTCTTTGTCCAAAACTATTATGAAATCGATCTATTGGTGCCTCTTTTAAAATATCAAAGGCAATTGTTATTCTTTCTAAATTTTCAAGAGTTGGCGTGGAACAATGCTCGATAAAAGAAGGAAAAATAACCAAACCGCCTTCAATATTTTTGATTTCTATTTCGGTTTCAAAAAAATCCTCTACTCCTGGTATTCGTCGATCCAAAGGAATGAAATATTTGGTGCTCGATTCTACTGTCT
Source organism: Chitinophaga pinensis (assembly GCA_945876095.1). Taxonomy (GTDB): domain Bacteria; phylum Bacteroidota; class Bacteroidia; order Chitinophagales; family Chitinophagaceae; genus Ferruginibacter; species Ferruginibacter pinensis_E. The sequence continues at coordinate 1,508 of CAMCMP010000053.1, read as the reverse complement.
TGACAAAAAAAACTCCAGACACATAACTATAAGAGCCTGCGTGACTGTGAATATTCAAAATCTCCTGGTTCTTGAGTAGATTCGCCCAACTTTGATAGTAAAGATTGGGGTCATTATGGCCTATTTCTTCTAAATAAGTATTAACCTCAGAAAATATAAATTCGCGAAGTTTTTGGATAGAAGGATGATTTGATTGCAAAAAATTGTATGTATACCATTTAGTGGTAAGTCCTTTTTCTAAGCCAGCTATGTTGACACTCTCCGTCTGACTAGTGATAGTATCATCATATTCCTTAACTACTGATATAATTTTTTCAGAATAATCACCAAAGTCTTTCCATTGAGTTATTCTGAATGGAGTTGCCCAAAATGAATTAAAGCCATTTACCATATTATTGATGATTCCTATCTGAAATAAGGAAGGAGATAAAAATCTCCTTCCTTATTTGAAATCATTTTTCATTGGTTTTATCAGACTTGGCTGCTGATCCAGAGACAAAAGAAGAATGTCCTCTACCCGAAGAAGAGCTATGTGAATTGTGAGCCATGTTTACTACACTTGGATCTTCAAGATCATTAGCTATTCTCTTAAGAATTTCACTATCCGTGTTCTCTATGTCTGACAGTGACAAGGTTGAATGCTTTAAGAAATTTTTGTTTGCCATTTTTTCTAGATTTTTGTTATGATTAATAAAAATAAAAAAATAAATTCTAAATAAAAATAAGTAAGTGATTTATAGCAATAAAAACTATTTGAATTTCAGTTTATGAAATTATACCATAATGGGTAATTTCAAGACACGATAAATCTATTAAAGAGTATTTAAACCAAGTGTCGTCTTTTAAAATTTAGTCAATGGATCCTTTAATGGATAAGATTTTTAATTAAAATGATTTAACGAAGAAGAGAAGTAAGTAAATTGCCAGAACCAATTTTTCTTCCTGTATGGTCATGTGTAGTATTACCACTTGGTCTGTATTCCCCTAATTTACGTCCTGTATGGTCATGAATTGTTTGATTGCTCGCTATCTCTAATCTCACCAATCTTGCGACCAGTATGATCTTTTAATACTTGTTTTGCCATTTTAAAAAGTTTTAATAGTTCTCGTTTATATGGATTTTTGGAATAGGTTTTATTGTTTTATCTAAAAAATTAGTGTTATAAATTATTTATAACTATTTGATTTGTAAGTTCAAGTAATAAGTGCAATTTTTTGTTGTAGCACTTGATTAGGTGTTGAATAGTTAAATTTTCGTACTGGTAAACCAAAGGTTGCACTACTTTGTCAAATGGCAAAATGACCTCAAAATCATTTTGTCATTTGTTTCGAAAAATTGCACTAATCAGTTGAACTCAGCATTGTTCAATTTACAAATTTTCTTCTTTGTTCTATAATAAGGATACAGAGTGATATTTATACTCCGTCATTTCGAACACCTTAACTTTTTTTCTATTGAAATACATTTTAATAGGTGGAGAAATCTGTTCAGTAAAGCGTATTTTTTG
>CAMCMP010000052.1 GCA_945876095.1 Chitinophaga pinensis | reverse complement strand
CTAACCGCCAATACCGCAATTACTATTGGCGATATGACTAACTAATATTTCGAAAATCTTGAAATCATTTTTTTACATATTATTTTTTACGCTGCTTTCTTTTGAGGGATTAGCACAAATTAATTTTCCGGCATTAAGTGGTCGTAATGAAAATGCAATTCCTATATTAGCTGCTACCACAGCAGCAAGTTCTATTACAATTACATCAACAACTAGCGGTGGTGATATTACATCAGACGGCGGTTCAACAATAATCACTAAGGGACTTATCTGGAGTACTTCAAGCAGCCCAACTATAGCATTAAGCACAAAAACTACTGAATCTTCTCCAAGTAGTCTAGGTGCCTTTATGAGTAGTTTAACAAATTTAACTCCTAACACTACCTATTACCTAAGATCCTATGCTACCAATAAAGTAGGAACGGGCTATGGTAATGAGGTTTCATTTAAAACATCAAGTTTGATAACTGGCACTTCCTATCAAGGAGGCTTTATATTTTATATAGATGGAACTGGACAACATGGATTAATAGCTGCAAATGAAGATTTACCAACTTTAGTCGATGGCAATGGAGGTCGAATAAGTGGGTATAAGTGGTGTAATTGTACCGACCCGTTTAATACAATTAAAACGGGTACAGTTTCTAGTAATGGTTCATCGAATACTACTACTATTATTAGTAAGCAAGGTGGAACAGGAAATAGTTATGCTGCAATTGCGGCGAGATCTTACAGGGGAGGCGGATATACCGATTGGTATTTACCTAGTATTGAAGAATTACAAAAGTTATCGCCATTTACTTACGCAGGGGATGGCTCTACTATTAATGGTTTTATTGGTTCTGATTATTGGAGTTCAACTGAAAATCTATATAATAAAAGGAATGAGCCTGGTTATGTTAATGGCGATCCTTCTTCAAATAAATGGACTACTGCTTATTACCTAGTATTAGGGAGTGGCCTAGGATATGATCCTGTTTATTATACTAAAGTTTACGACGGAGGGCAAGTTCGACCTATTCGGGCTTTTTAAATATTAAACCTTCAGATTAATACCATCTTCCAAAAGTGGTTAAAAGCAAGCCGCTTAAACTTAAAAAAATCCAAAAAATTCAAACAACCAACCCCCATTTTAATTACATTTACTACTAGCCAATGCAGCATTAATTTTTGAATGGTGCAGCTATAAAAAATTTTAATGCCGAAAATTATCTACCAATATTTTAAAGAAGCAATATGATACAACATTCAGTAATATTTTCAATGAAAGAAAATATTGATACCCCTAGAATAAAACAATTTTTTAAGGCTGCAGTAGAACTTACCGAAATACCCGGCCTAATCAATTTTAAAAGTTGGAAACAGGTAAGTAAAAAAAATGCTTTTCAATATGGATTGTCCATGGAATTTTCTACCCATGAACAATATCAGCAATACAACCTTCATCCTGCACATTTAGTATTTATAAATGAACAATGGATTCCTTGTGTAGCTGATTTTTTGGAGATAGACTATGAGCCATTAGCGGAAGAGTTTTTCTAAGCACCTCTTTCAAAAAAAGAGATAACAGTATAGAATAATGGGCTATTTCATCATTCAAGGAAAAAAAATATTTGCTTTTGGTCGAATAATTTGTTTTGTTTAACTTGAACTACTGAATCTATCTTGCTATATCTAAACAAAAAATTATTATTATGAAAAAAGAATCAAAAAACAAAACTAAAAATCCCCGGCGCGAATTTATTCGCAATGCAGCTTTGACTTCCGCTGGATTTTACATTGTACCACGCCATGTGTTGGGTCGTGGATTCACTGCTCCTAGTGATACATTGTATATCGCTACTATTGGTGCAGGCGGAAAAGGAACGAGTGATTGTGCTGGCTTTATGAGAAGATGGGATGAGGACAAGAAAGCATTTGTACCTCAAGAAAAAGCAAAAATTGCTTTTCTATGTGATGTAGACCAGTTAAAGGGTGCAGCTACTTTTAATAGATATCCTGATGCGAAAGTGTATGAGGATTGGAGAGTACTCATTGAAAAAGAACACAAAAATTTTGATGCGGTTTCTGTTTCTACACCAGATCATACCCATGCTGTAGCTGCCTCTGCAGCCATTACGCATGGCAAACATATCTGGGTTCAAAAACCAATGACTCATGATATTTACGAAGCACGTGTGTTAGCAAAACTAGCGCGTGAACATAAAGTAGTGAGCCAAATGGGTAACCAAGGTTCATCGAATGATGGCGTTCGTCAAATGAGAGAATGGTATGAGGCGGGTCTTATTGGCGATGTAACAGATGTTTATTGTTATACCAATCGTCCAGTTTGGCCACAAGGTGGAATGAAATGGCCTACTAAAACAGGAACACCTCCAAGTACATTTAACTGGGATCTTTGGCAGAGTTCTGCTAAGTCAAGGCCTTTCCCTTCTGGCCGTACTGGTCAGCAGCGCAATGGCATGACTGCTGGACTTGCCTACGAAGATGATTTCCATCTAGCACCACACGATTGGCGTGGATGGTGGGATTATGGAACCGGTGTAATTGGTGATATGGGTGCTCACATCCTTGAAGCGCCAATGACCGTTCTTAGCCTTGGATATGTAAATGCAGTACAAACCAGTTTAGGTAATCCAAGTATGGGATTAAAGCAAGAAGAGTTTCCTGATACCTGCCCTCCTTCAAGCAATACCATCTTAACATTCCCGAATCCTAAAAAAGGTAAGCATGGTAAAACGCTTCCTAATATTAGAATTCACTGGATGGATGGTGGATTAACCCCTCCAAGACCAGAAGAAATGGACCCTAAAGATACCATGGCCATCAGTGATGGAAGTGGAATGCTCTTTATCGGTACCAAAGGTAAAATGATTGCAGGTTGCTATTCAGCAGGTGCTAGACTTTTACCTGTATCACGTATGGAAGAAGAGTCTATCAAAAAGCTGGCGATTAAATATCCAAGAGTACCAGGAGGAGCTGAAGCGCACTATCAACAATGGGTAGAAGCTTGTTTGAAAGGATATGAAAAAGGAGTTACCAGTTCTAACTTCGATAAAGCTGCAATGGTAGTGGAGAATATGCTAGTAGCTAACTTGGCTATTAGAGGATACAATATTGAGAGAAAAACTAGCGCAACCACAGTAGCTGCTTCAGCTGCAGCGGCTCCAAACCCTCCAGCTGCGGGTGCTACACAACGTGTTCGTCCTCCTCAAAGAGTATTTCCTGCGCGTAACATTACTTTATTATGGGATCATGATCAAATGAAGATCACCAACTGTGATGAAGTGAATCAATTCGTTCAACGCGAATACAGAGAAGGCTTCGGATTGAGTGGTGTATAATTATTAAACTTACATTTTTAAATAGGCAACCTTTTGGGTTGCCTATTTTTTTTGATGATGGTAAATGCTAATAGAATGTCAAATGATTAATAAACTTGTAATTAGTCTTGCTTTTTAGAAAAATAAAAGTTAGCTATTTAGTTCTGAGATTTCCTTTGGAATAGAGTGCTTTTGCTTTTTTGCCTTGATGCAAAAAAGAAAATAACTTCAAATAAAAAATAAAACAAAAAAAAGAATGCACAAAAAAAGGGTTTGAATAAATCAAACCCTTTCTATATAAATAATCAAAAAATTACAATAAACGAATCTTCACATTCCTCCATGAACTAGATCCAGGATGCTGCTGAAAAGCAATTTTACCTGCTGCAACCTTTCCCCAATCAGCATAGTTTTTACCTTTTCCAAATTTACTTTTTGCAACCATTTCATTCCACTCAGGACTGAACATTTGTCCATCATAAGTAGTAATTCCGTTGAATATTAAAGTAAGGTGACCACGGTTTTGAATAACAGTTGCTTTGTTCCACTCTCCAACAGGATTAGGTTTTGAAGTAGCTGCTCCACCTGCTAAATCATACAACTGACCAGCTAGGTGATTTTCTTTTTTATTATCCGAAGCATCAATATTATCTAATACTTGCATTTCTGGACCTGTATCAGAAGCTGATCTATATTTTCCTATTTCTTGAATATCAAAAATAAGTCCGCTGTTGCTACCTTTTGCAACTTTCCATTCTACAGAAAATTCAAAATTTTCAAAAGACTCATTGGTAGTAAGATCACCACCTCTAGCTGCAGGTGTCAATGCCTTAGATGAATCAAATACAATCATCCCGTCTACTACTGTCCATTTCACACTTACGGTATCTCTACCATAAGAATGCCATCCTTTGGTAGTCTTGCCATCAAATAGTAATCTCCACCCTTGTCTTTTTTCTTTGGCTGTAAGGTGGTTGGGCTTTTGAGCCAGTGCAGTACTAACTAGTAATACACAAAATGCAATTAAAGTAAAAAAAATTTTCATCGATTGGTTTGTTTTAGAGCCTAAATATACAAACAATTTATTGCTTTCATTTGCAATTTTAAAATGACAGGAGTTGTAAAATTATTACTATATGTTAAAGGTGAAATTGATGAGAATTGGGATGAAGAACTTATAAATATTAGTAGATTAATTAAAATAAATCATTATTTCATCATGATTTATTTTAATGGTCTTCAGTTGATTTAAAAATAACATTAGTCCATGATGATTAATGATCTTTAAACTATTAACTTATTTAAGACATCCATTATTTATTGTCCTTGTTTAGTACTCTCAAAAATCTTGTCTGCTGAATTGGCTACAAATCCTTTGTACAATTTTCCATTACTTAATGGATATCGTTTTGCAAACTCAAAATAACAGGCTGGAATATTTAATTTACCATCCGTAAAATCGACTTCAATGGTATTAGCAAGTGTAGAAGATTGTTCAAGAAAAACTTCTTTTGAACCTTTCACCTCACCCCCACTAGCATTCAACTTAAAACTATTGGCTTTAAGAAAATTGTTCAAGTCTTTAATGTCAGCAAATTTTTTAAGTGCGTTGATTAAAATTGTAAAGTGATTGGGACGATAACCAAAAGCTGCTACCCAGGCTGCATAGTCACTCTCTTTCATCAATTCATTGTAGTCTTGAATTGATAATGCCCAAGGACGTCCAGTAGCAACGAAATCATAGGCTAGCTCACTTCCAGAAGAAATCTCCTCTATTAATCGATTCACAATCTTGTTTAGAGAGGATGAAAATTCTTCCAACTTTAATTCTGAAATAAAAATGGTAGGCAAATTTTTATCCCAGTGTTCAAAATGCTTAGCATATAATTTTTTATCTGTAAAATGATAATCGCCACCATAGGTATAACCTGCGGCTAAAAAAGGACGCGCTAAAATATCAATGTTTACACGCGGATGATTAAAAGTTCGCAGTGCTATATGATCATTTAATATCAGCTCGCCTTCTTTAGTAAAAAGGTCATAAATTTTTTGTGCCAATGGATTTATCTCAACATAGTCATTCCACATTTTATCCAATAATGCAGGAAGGGTTTGAATAGGCATAATCAACTTTTAAAAAATGAAATTTTCTTGGTTTAAAAATAATAATAAAATTGTCAATAGCAGAAAAGAAAATATCTTTTAAAAACTACCTTCAACAAAAAATAAAGTAGCCTCCGAAGAAGGCTACTTAGTAAAATATTTTTTTAATTAATTACTTCTCTTTTCTTGGCAACTTAGCCTCTCTTTGTGCAGCGTTGTAAGCAAAACCAGCAACAATTACAGCCATTTGTTTTAAATCATCTTCAATCAAATGGTCATATACATCCATATTGCTGTGATGCGTTTTGGTGCTATATTCAATAGGGTCTTGAATGAATTGAAACCCAGGTAATCCAACTCCATCAAAGGATAGATGGTCTGTACCACCTGTATTACTGATGGTAATTGTTTTAGCACCTAAATCATTAAATGGTTCAAACCACTTGGTAAAAATAGTTGCACAGGCTGCATTTCCTTGCAAATAGATCCCCCTTATTTTACCTGTACCATTATCAATATTAAAATAACTAGAAAATTTTTCATGAGCCGCATTAGGTTTACCCGACTCATCCATAAATGTTTTTTTAACGTATCCTCGCGATCCTAATAAACCTTCTTCCTCTCCACTCCACAATCCAATACGAACCGTTCTTTTGGGTTGAGCGCCTACGGCTTTTAAAATTCTCATTACTTCCATCATCACAGAAGAACCTGAAGCATTATCAGTAGCTCCTGTTCCTGATTGCCAAGAATCTAAATGCGCACCAATCATCACCACTTCATTTTTTAATACTGGATCGGTTCCTGGAATTTCAGCAATCACATTATATCCTTGTAAGTCCTTCTCCTGAAATTTAGTTTTCACCTCGGTTTCCATTTGTACATCCGTTCCTGATTTTGCCAATCTCAATAAAGTATTGTAATCTTCAATACCCATAGAGATATCTAAAAAATTAGCAGGATCAGTTCCTTTGTAAGATCCACCACCTTGGGTAAAGATGGTACCATCATGATTTCGTAGACTGGTGGTAATCATTCCCACCGCACCTTCTTTCATTGCCATAGCTTTTAATAAACTAGTAAGTTTTGCAATTCCCATTAATGCACTACGAGAAGAATTACCAGAATAAGCACGAGCTCCTCTTGCTTGTGGTGGCTCAGCAGCAGCCATCTTAGCTAACTCTTCATCCGTATATCTTACTGCATCTGGCTTAAAACTTTGTTTATATACATCTAACTGGTCTATGATAATTAGCTTCCCTTTTAAGCTTCCACGCAAGGATTCTAAACTGGCAGAATCTTTTAATGCAACTACTAACAGCCCGCCTTTTTTCAACCCTTTTGTACCAGCGGTCCATGTTTTAGGCCAAGCCAATAAGGGTTTGTAATAAGGTGCGGTCATGGCGAGATACATTTTTTTTAAATCCCAACCTTTACCAAATTCACCCCAAGGATCGATGGTAGCATTTTGAATACCCCAGCCCGTCAAAGTTTCTTTGGCATAGTTTGCTGCACGCGTGTATCCTTCAGAGTTAGTTAATCGGTTACCGCTTTTATCTGTTAAATTAAAAGCGATCTCCATTAGTTTTGAATTCTTTAATCCTTCTTCCCTAATTTTTTTCATCATTGCCTGATCTACATTTTCTTGAGACAAAGCATAAAAAGGAAGAGAAAGGAAGAATAAGATTGAATACAAGTTAAATTTTTTCATGGTATCTATTTTAAGTCGATTAGGTGTTACAATTTAAGGAATTCAAAGGAATAGAAAAATAAATGATAGATTATTTTTGGAAGCTGCAACAGTATAGACAAATAGATTGACTATCTATTTTTTAGATTCTATTAGTATTATTTCCAATATTTTTTCAGAATATTGAATTACACAATAACCCCATCTATACTGAATAAATATTTAAAGTAATCTTGACTTTATAAAAAAGCCAACAAAATAAATAAGTATGATTTTATTTGGTCAAAATAAATTACCCATTAAATGCTTCCGATACTCCTTTGTGTAAAATTTTTCCAGCGCAAATATTTAATCCTTTTTCTAATGCAGGATTATCAGCACAGGCTTTTTCCCATCCTTTGTTTGCAATTAATAATGCATAGGGTAGTGTTGCTTGTGTTAAGCCGCGAGTGGAAGTTTGAGGGCTAGCACCGGGCATATTTGCTACACAATAATGCAATACATTATCTACCATAAAAACTGGATTTTCATGCGTGGTTGGGTGACAGGTTTCTATACATCCACCTTGATCTACTGCCACATCTACGATTACTGAACCCGCTTCCATGGTTTTTAAATCAGTTTCCTTAATTAAATGAGGCGCTTTGGCACCATGTAATAAAACTGCACCAATCACTAAATCGGTGGTAGGTAATTTTTCTCGAATAGCCATTACGGTTGAATATTGGGTCACCACATTGGCTGGCATTACATCGGATAAATATCTTAATCGAGTCAAATTAGTATCCATAATAGTAACATTGGCACCCAATCCTGCAGCCATTTTAGCTGCTTGGGTTCCTACGATTCCGCCTCCAATAATTAATACTTCCGCAGGTTTTACCCCCGGCACACCGCCTAATAATTTTCCTTTTCCACCAAATGGTTTCCCTAAATAATAAGCGCCTACATTAATTGCCATTCTTCCTGCTACTTCAGACATGGGAATTAATAAAGGCAATGAACCATCCGACAATTCAACGGTTTCATAAGCAATACAAACTGAATTTGATTTGATCATTGCCTCGGTTAATTCCTTGGAAGCAGCAAAATGGAAATAGGTAAACAGTATTTGGCCTGATTTTATTAAAGGATATTCAGCTGCCAAAGGCTCCTTTACTTTAATAATCATGTCAGCGATTTCATACACTTGTTGGGCGGTATCTAAAATGGTAGCACCCGCAGTTTTATAAGCTTCATCCGAAAAACCTGAACCTTCACCAGCAGTAGATTGTAAATAAATTTGATGACCTTGTTTGCAAAAAGCATCTACACCTTCTGGGGTTAGGCCTACTCTGTATTCTTGCACCTTAATTTCTTTGGGAACACCTATTTTCATAAAAATTGATTTGATTTCAGCACAAAGATAGATTCAATTTCTGAGGACCTTACATCTAGCAATCAATAAGCATTGAAAAGAAAAAAATATTAACAAATTATTTAATCAACTGTGCTTTAAATTATTTTTTGATTCTCATTTATAACTCAAAAATTTAGATGGAAACAAAGTATAATTGAACGTAGGTATTTTTTTAACTGCCTACTAGATTTTGAGTTTTTAATGGAAAAACAGGAGTGAATGCAGATGAAGGGATGGATTCAATTAAAATTGATTCTCATCTTATTGATTGTTTTGTTTTATAAAATACAAAGGGTATTAGATAAAACTAGGTTTTATTTTTTTGAAGATTTATTATTCAATCAGTATTGAAAAATCCTTTTATCTAATTTGGTTTGCGCTCTGATAATTAAAATTTCATCTGTTGCTACAAAATAAAAAAAAATTGATCTGAAAATAAAGTACTTTCACAAGAAAAGATAAGTTTTGAATTTGTCAGTTGAGCGCAGCTTGTTAAAGTGGAAAATTAGCGTATACAAAATTTACAGTATGTAGGCTAGCTTTTTAAAAAAATTATCTCTAAACAAAAGCTTCATGAGTTACAGTGAATTTATTCAAATTTTTAGCATAGTTGTATTTTTTATACTTTCTATTCATTTGTTCTTGAGTGATTATGGAAATAAGTTATTAAATATATTATTAGGTTTACTTTTATTAGAAGATTTTGCAAAATTGCTTTTTTTAAATTTCTTAAAACAAAGACCTAATTATCATCTTGATTTACTTGTTTTTCCCTCTACTGTACTTTTTTTATCAATTCCCGCTATTTTTTATACTTACATCAGGTGTTTTGTGAATGACCAATCTAAACTCAGGCGATTTGATTGGTTACATCTTTTGCCTGTCATCGTAACTTTGATCTTTGTATTATTTCAGGGAATTGATTTTTTTGGAAAAAATAAAGTGAGCATCTTTCCAAATCAGACCAACAATGTAAATTCAAGTTTATCAGGTATTTTAATCACCTCCCGGATTATTCTTGAGCTGATTTATTTAACATTAGCGGTTAAAATTCTTCTTAAATTAAATGCCAAGGGTTCATCTAAGAATTATAAGGTTGGATATTTTTGGATATTTTTTTTGATAACCTTAAGAATTGTAAAAAATCTGGTGGTCATTCCAATCTTTATATTTCAATATAAGTATTCAATAAAATCTCTTAAAACACCCCATATAGACCTAGATTTAATAGACAGCTTATTTGCGTTTATAATGGTTTTATACTTACTAAATAGACCAATCATTAAATTTGGAATTCCTCGTCTATATTCTGATCAAATTTTAGGGGATCCCTCCTCTAAAACATTGATAAATGAAGATAATAAAGTTACAGAAAAAGCAAGTTTACCAATTCTAACTCCCGACCTATCTGTTTCGCTTGATGCTTTTAGTAAAGAGATTACCAATTATATGGCTACTGAAAAACCCTGGCTTAATATTGACTTTGACATCAGCAAAATGGCAGCTGACCTCAAAAGGCCCGTCCACCATTGCTCCTATACCATAAAAATAGGGCTCGATGATTCTTTTAGAAATTATATTAATCATTTTAGGGTAGAAGACTTTATTAGTGCCCATAAAACGAATGCTAAAAACCTGACTTTTGAGGCATTGTCACATGAATCAGGTTTTAAAAATCAGTCTACTTTTTATAGTGCCTTCAAAAAGGAAAAAGGAATGAGCCCAAAAGTTTTTTTTGATAATGCTACTAATTTATAATTTGTTCAATCTGTATTGAATTCTTTTCATAATCTACCCTTCTCTTGATTGTTGTCTCTTTTCCTCTAAGATCCAAAATATTTTAATTTTAATACATAATAGACCTCTTTGTATAATTTTTTGGGCCATCGTATATGATTTTTCTAAAATCATATAGTCCACCTTCGAGTGTATTTAGAGTTATTATCTCCATAATTGCAAAATCCATATAAAGTATAAGGTGAATTTTAAACTTTCTAACATTAATTGAATTCATTTTGATTAATGAGTAACCCTTCAAAATTGTCTTTCATCAAATTTTTGTTGCATGATTTTTTTTATTCTTGCAATCATTTTTTCAAAATAACGGCTTGCTTTTTTTTGCTGCTATTGTTTGCTTCCAGCAATGCAACTGGCCAAAATATTTCTGCCGCTATAGAAAATTGTGCTGGTAAGACTAGTGCTGTTGGTGATTTTTCATTGGCATGGAGTGTGGGTGAATCTTCTGTCATTACCACTATGGAAAACAGCAACTTAATTCTTACTAATGGACTCTTGCAACAGTATTCAAAAATTAATTCAGATTACAACCTAGTTGGAAACTTTTTATTGAGTGATGTAACGATCTATCCCAATCCAGTGAAAAGCATTTTAAATATTAATATGCTACATCCTGATAATGGCAATTACCAATTAGAGTTATTGGATATAATTGGACAGAAGGTGAAGGAAGTGAAATTAGACAATAGCGGAATGATTATCACCGAAAAATGGAACCTTAGTGGTTTGCCTGCAGGTTCGTATATTTTGAATATTCGGCTAATAAGCCGAACAGGGGGGCTAATGAAGAAAGGAGCATACAAGATTTTCAAATTAAACTGATAACTGATTAACTGAAAACTAATAGTTTTTAAAATGATATTGAATAGTTGAAAATACTTTATCTAATCATGTAACCTCTAAATAAATAAGCTATGTGCCAAATACATCCTCAAACAAATAAAGTACTTTTATTTATCACTCTTATTGCCATTGGCTTTGCTAGTTATGGCCAATCACCTAATTTATTAAATTACCAGGCTATAGCAAGAAATACGAATGGCAATTCATTGCCTAACCAACCGATGAATATTCGCATTTCGATTATTGATAACAATCCTTCTGGAAATTTACTGTACTCAGAAATTCGGGCTATTAAAACCAATTTGGTTGGACTGTTTTCCTTAATTATAGGAAGTACAGGTGCAATGAGTTATAAAGGCAATATTAGCAATATTAACTGGGCTAGTGGAGACAAATATTTGCATGTAGAGATTGATCCTACTGTGGAGAATGGTCTTACTGTAGGTAATGATCCTACTGCCATTAATGATTTTTTAGATATGGGAATAGTTAAATTAGTCAGTGTTCCTTATGCCCTTTTGGCTTCCTCAGCCGTTAGCGCTGCCACTGTTACTACTAATGCCAACTTATCGGGTGCTGTAACAAGTTTTGGAAATGTAACGAGTATCGCTCCTTCACCCAACTTAACGGGTTTGCCAACCGCTCCAACAGCTAATTTGGAAACTAGTACAACGCAAATTGCTACTACAGAATTTGTTCACGCTGCTGTTACAAAACATTTAATTGGTTTTACTGGACAAATAGGAGTACAAGGATTAACAGGATTAACTGGGGCAACTGGATTACAGGGCGCAGATGGAGCAAATGGAATACAAGGAATAACTGGTGCAACAGGAGTAACTGGATCAACAGGTGTAAAAGGTGCTGATGGAGCAAAAGGAATACAGGGATTGACTGGTGCAAAAGGAACAACCGGAGCAAAAGGAATACAAGGATTAACTGGTGCAAAAGGAATAACCGGAGCAACTGGAATACAAGGATTAACTGGATTGGCTGGAGCAAAGGGTGCTGATGGAGCAAAAGGAATACAAGGATTAACTGGAGCAACAGGAGTAAAGGGTGCTGATGGAACGATAGGATTAACTGGAGCAATAGGGGTGACTGGATCAACAGGTGTAAAAGGTGCTGATGGAGCAAATGGAATACAAGGATTGACCGGAGCAAACGGAGTAACTGGGTCAACTGGATTAAAGGGTGCTGATGGAGCAAATGGAGTAACTGGAACAACTGGTGTACAGGGTGCTGATGGAGCAAATGGAATACAAGGATTAACTGGAGCAAACGGAGTAACTGGATCAACTGGATTAAAGGGTGCTGATGGAGCAAATGGAATACAAGGATTGACCGGAGCAAACGGAGTAACTGGGTCAACTGGATTAAAGGGTGCTGATGGTGCAAATGGAATACAAGGATTAACTGGAGCAAACGGAGTAACTGGGTTAACTGGATTAAAGGGTGCTGATGGTGCAAATGGAATACAAGGATTAGCTGGAGCAAACGGAGTACAGGGCGCTGATGGAGCATCAGGAATACAAGGATTGACTGGAGCAAATGGAATAACTGGG
>CAMCMP010000051.1 GCA_945876095.1 Chitinophaga pinensis | reverse complement strand
TGACTACTCGAGATACAATTCGTTCCATCAATAATTCTAAAATCCTGTCAATTTTTTGGCAGGATTTTTTTTACGGTATCGACCCCCTATATACCCCCTCTTAGTTTTCCCATAATAAGGAGGGATTCCTACACCTCTTTCCTGAAGGGACTCCCATGAGGGAGTCCCGATAATTATGTGTTAGCCCGAACACGTAATCCAATCGGTTACAATCTATGCCAAACAACATACATAAAAAATTGGATAAGATCGGATCAGATCTATCTCCAGTTCCATCAATATTGTGTGGCACGGATAAATTCTACTAATCTAGACTCTAATCATATTGGATAACAAAATAGTTGTCCAAATATTCCGGTATCTCATTGTTTTCTAGGACATTAGCCGTAATCATTCACTACATCCTAAAACGATAACGATTATGGAAAAGAAAGTTGCATACTACCTACGAACCAGTCATTACCTAATGAACATCTCAACACAGGTAGATAAGATTGAAGAAGGTTGGAAGGTTTACAAAGATGAGGGTGTATCGGGAAGAACAGAATTTAGTAGTCGACCATCCGGGAAAAGACTACTTCAAGACCTTAAGGATAATAAGATTTCCCAAGTCAAGGTTCTTCGTATTGATAGACTTGGTCGTAATGTTCAGGACATATTGGATACCATCAACACCATCCATTCCTATGGTGTACCCATCAACTCATTATCCGAAGGGATTACCACACTTGATGACAAGGGTAAAGTTACACCAACAACAGGTTTACTTGTAAACGTACTATCAAGTTTAAGTGAGTTCTTCTACCACCAGAACCGAGAGAAGATCCTGAATGGAATTGAACTGGCAAAGAAACAAGGTAAGTACAAGGGTAGACAAACCAACTCCAAAGAGGACATCGACAAGTATATGAACAAACCCAAGACCAAGAAGATGTTAGAGATGTTGAAACAAGGGAATAGTGTTCGTTCTATTGTACGAATATTGGAGTGTTCACCCAATTCCATATACAAGTTGAAGAAGTTGTCCCAGAACGTCTTAAATTAAGAACCAGGTACAACCGGATGAAGGGACGTAGACGAGAGTCTATGTCCCGTAATAAAACCTGTTCATCCTGAAGGGTCGACCGACAGGGAGACCCGTAATTACTTTACTTACAGGATGTTCTATATAAAATGATGTACTCAACTAATGGTTGGTAACTGGATGTATCGTTAATAAGGGGAGCATTATTATCAAGGGTTTATGAAGTTAATACTTTGTAAACCCTTTTTTCTTGCAAAAAAATTGCAAAAACTTTAAGAAGAAAAATGAAAAATAATGAAGAGGAATGAAAATTCGTCACGAAGTTATTTTTTTGGTACTAGGGATTTTCTATGCCCTTTTTAAAACAGTTTAACGTATCTGTTTTGAATTTCTTTTAGAACATTGATGTTGTGTTTTCCTTTGGAAGGATATGATTGCATTAATTTACGAACACCTTACAAGACATAAAATCAAAAGAGGTTATACACTATATTTCCTGTAAATAAACCATTTGAAACAGTGACATTTTGACTTGCTTTTAGAACACCATTTGCATAGATTTTTACTACACCTGTTCCTGACACATTTAATGTATGGCCAGAAACATAAAACATAATTGCTATGGGACGTTGAGTTGTTGTAAGCTGAATTGTTTTAGACCAAGAGGATGCGGTAGAGTTTATCTCCTCTCTTTGTTGCTGTCCTGTTTCATTTGCATAAAAAACTGTTATAGGTGGATATAATTGCACTCCAGACATAACTACAGGAACAAAAGCACTTGTAGATACAATCTCGTATTTTAATGTTACACTACCAGAACTTGAATCTTTTTCACATCCTGCAAATAGGAATACTACAATTGATAAAAGTAAAAGTAGCTGTTTCATAATTTTATATATTTCTTATAAAGTTACATAAGTCAGATTTAATTCCAATAGCAGATGTGCAATCTTGAACTTTTTCTTGGGGTATTGCAGTAAACCTTGCAACACATTCCAATTGATTGTATTTTTTTTGCGACAACTTGGGACTATTTGGAGCTAGGTGGCAGATGTGGGATGTAGTTTATGGGTGAATTTTTGTAGATTGGAATTATAACTTAATAAAGTATTTAACTTTAATATCAAGAAAATGGGACTATTTGACTTTTTAAAGAAGCAGGAGCTTGAAGCAATAAAACAACTCAACTCACAATTAGAAAGGTATAAACTTATATCTGATATTGAATTAGAGGCAGAACGACTCAAAAAGGATTTAGAACAAACAGTAAGTTCAAAAATCATTGAAATAAAAAATGTTGAAACTGAATTTAATAGTTTAAACTCAAATTATCAGACTGCCTTAGAAACGTATAAAAATCTCCGTAAAGAAGTAAGCGTTTTTGAAAGTAAATTAGATTTGATAGAATTTGGCATTTATGAACCTGTTTATGATTTTGAAAGGTCAGACGACTATCGAGCAGAACAAAACAAAATAATTCAACTTCAAAAGCAAATGATAAGTTCTGAAAGAGTATATACAAGTTAGCGGTCATTGTAAAAAGACCAAAGTAAAATTGAACAAACAGAATAATAATATTAAAACAGACAGACAAATGAAAAAAACAGGATTGACTTTTATAATGCTTTTAACATTGGGTTTCATTGGTAAAGCGCAGACAACTAGATATTTTGAATTTTCGACAACCTGTGGACATGGAAACTGGCAGGACACCACATTTATAGCTTCTACCTCTAATCAGATAATAATAGACTCAGTTCTTGCTAACTTGGCTAGACCATTAAACCAGAGAAACTTTATTAACGGACCAATAGATTATGGCAATGGAGGACACAATCACAATGCAAATCATTGGTTTTTATGGCATTTTATTCCTAATCAATGGAGTCTTGTGGAATTGGCAATCGAAGTTTGCGATGGTTGTCCTTACACAGATGTTGACGCTGATACAGCTTATTGGGTCGGAACTGTTGGTCAATTTTGCCCTTGGTCTGGTCGTCCGGTAAGAGAAGTATCAAACCCTTTAGGAATTAACGACCCAATTTTTGAAAATGAAATTTCACTTTATCCAAACCCAACCAATAACATCATCAATATTGAAGGGTTAACTAAAAACGAAAACAACACCATTCAAATTTTTGATGTTCAAGGAAAATTAGTCATCACAAAAACCATCAATGAAAAAGGAGCGATAGATTTATCGGAACTTAATAAAGGAGTTTATGTGATTAAAATTGGAGAGGTTGCTCAAAGGATTGTGAAGATGTAAGACAAATCAATCAAATAGAATATCAAAAAAAGCCACGCCCTAAAAGGTGTGGCTTTTTTGATATTTGGGTCACTTAACTTTCTTGCAAAAAAATTGCAAAAACTATTGAAAATATATGAAAAACAATGAAAAAACAGGAAAGCACTAAAAAGTATAACAGATTGAATATCAATTAAAATGAATAAAAAAGAAAGAGAATGAAACACGATTTGCTCGACTGTTAATCAGAGGGTCCCTGGTTCGAGTCCAGGCTTGGGAGCGAAAATCAAAAAGAGGTCATTTCGACCTCTTTTTTTGTTTTAAAACTATCCTATCTTTCTGTAAAGAGACATTTTTTGTGTTTGCATTTTTTTATACTTTTTAATCATAGGTTTAAGGTAAAGTTGCAACCCATTACCATCAACTTTCTGATTTAACGGGGCAGACGTACTTCTTTTGACAATTTATGCTAAATTTAAATAGTTAGTTTTGTGGTGAAAATCGCCACTTTTGCCAAGCCCGAAAACGTTACATGCAAGGCTAACAGACCGTACTTAACGAAAATGACTGACTAAAAAATGCAAAAACGAATAATAGGATTTGACTTAGCAAGAGCATACGCAATATTTGGAATGTTTATTGTAAATTTTAATTTCAGTTTTGGTTCTATTATGGCACCATCTGAAACGATTGGACACTTTCTCAACATCTTTACAGGGAATTCAACTGCCATTTTTATTATTTGTGCTGGTATGGGCATTTCATTAATGACAAATAGAAACGAATACAATAAAGAAGAAAAGGCAAAATTAAAATCTATAATCCTGAAACGTTCTTGGTTCTTATTCGCCTTAGGACTTTTACTATACAATTGGTGGTCGGGCGACATTTTGCATTTTTATGGTGGTTATATGCATTTGGCAGCTTTTCTGCTTTTCGTCCCGAAACGTTATTATTTACTGGGAGCTTTATTAGCAATCATCATTTTTCACTTCTTACTTTTTGTTATTCCAATTGACACAAGTTGGGATTTTACCACTTTTAAGTACAAAGATTTTTGGACACCAATTGGATTTTTGAGAAATACCTTTTATAATGGGTGGAATTCAATATTTCCTTGGATTTCCTACTTTCTTATTGGAATGTGGCTTGGAAGATTAAATTGGCAAGACAAACAAATCAAACGAAATATTTTCCTAATTGGACTTGTGGTTTTTATAATCATTCAAGCATTACGTTTAATGGTTCGACAACATATTTTCAATCCATTTTGGAGCGATTACATTATGGCTGAATATTTTCCGCCTTATTTACCTTTTGTATTGGTGACAATAGCTTTTGCATTTATGGTAATTCCAATTTGTATGATAATCGGAGAGAAATTTTCAAATAATAAACTCGTTTTAGCATTGCAAAAAACTGGTCAAATGACACTTTCTCACTATGTTATTCATTTGACCATTGGAATGATTATTTTTGCTTTCTTAACTGGAAAGCATTATACAGGCTTACTTGAAGACGAAAAACCAACTGCATCAATTTACATACTTATCTATTCTGTTGTGTTTTATATTTTTAGTATCGTATTCAGTATTTTTTGGAGCAGGAAATTTAAAAATGGTCCATTAGAAACATTAATGAGAAGAATATCTGGTTAACTTAAGTGGATTTTTATAAATCATTATTGAGGAGCATATATAATCAATCATAACTTCCTCCAATTTTGCACGAAGTCTAACCCTTTAATTTCCTTATAGTTACATACTCAATCATTGCATTATAGTTGCATCTTTCGTCGGTAAGGGGAGCCACACTGGACAAGCCATCAGAAATGATGGCTTTTTCTTTGTCTATCAGTGAGTTATGGTAGTTGCATCTTTTGGTTATATTTACTTTATGAAAAACATCTTATTCGCAACTGCGTTTTTACTCCTATGCTCATCTTTAAAAGCTCAATCTGTCCAAGTCAAAGATTTATCAAGTTCAGTTGGGGGATGGGAAGGGAAATTAACCTATTTGGATTATGCATCAGGAAAACCATTTACAATGCTAGCCAATATCAAAATTGGTTTAACTGCAGATACAAAAGGGTATGTTATGGGATATGAATATCCCAAAGAACCCCAAGCTAACTCAAGGGATACCACATTTATTCTCGGGAACTATTTTGGCAAAGACAAAATTATTGAGTTTAAGAAAGATTCAGAGGGCGGTTATAAAATGATTACCGAAGTAGATGGGAATGATGGCAATGATAATAAGAAGGCTATTTTAAGACACACTTATATATTAAAGTCTAATACCTATTCAATCATTAAGGATGTGAAATTTGAGGGTACGAATAAGTGGATTAAAAGGAACGAATATTTACTTAATAGATCAGGAAACTAATTTCCTGATAGTCACATACTCAATCATCGCATTATAGTTGCATCTTTCGAGGAAAAGGGGAGCTTGATAATCAACCACTTACACAAAAATGTAGGTGGTTTTTTTATGTCCTGGCCAGGTTTGTGCCAGGTTTTGATTTTTTTGAGGGAAAACAGGGGTGAATGTGGGATAATCCACGTATGGTGCCCCCCTTTTTTTCGCCAAGGCATAAAACCTGCAGTTTATTCTATTTATTACTATCAAATTAGAATTGATTGTGTGTTTTGCCTCTGAAAAATGGACATAATTTAATTTTTTAATAAATAATTAAGGATAAATCACTGATTAACCAGCCACGGTTTTATTTTCCAGTGTAAATCAATGAGAAGTTGTACATTTGCAACAACGTTACATAAAATTGAATAGAATTTTAAAATATAAAACTTTTATAACTGCCCTTTTATTGGCTGTATATGCTTTTATAGCTTCACCTGTTCAGTTATGGCATCATCATAATTATGAAACAAATAATGGGTATAGAAAATCTTTTAAGGAAAAAAAGGTAACATCTTTTTCTGCATTTTCTCAACAAGTAAAAGATTTAAATTGTCAAATTTGTTCTCACTACTATTCAATTTTTATTGATGCAAAAGTTGTGAGACTTGAAGTCCCATTTATTGTTGCTCAATCTGTTGAGCAACATTATGTTTTTTCAATTCCATCACCCCCCTTTCTGCATTTTTCCAACAAAGGTCCGCCTACCCTATCTTAATTCATCTTCTCTGTAACTGATGCAATCCGTCAGTTCCTGAATTGTAACAGCAACATGTTTTGCTGAATTTTCTTGTATAAATATATATTCATTTTGAAATTAATCTTAGAAATAATTATAGCTATGGTAATAGCGAACAATGCTATTGCACAACCTTGTAATTATCTCCTTTCTGGACATGTAGAAGATGTAGATACCAATGAAAAATTGGTTGCAGCTACTGCAAGCATTAAAGAAACGGGCAAGCAAATTGTTACCAACGAAAAAGGTGATTTTGTATTTACTGCATTATGTGCTGGTGAATACACTTTACTTATTACCCATGTAAGTTGCGATACGGTTGTGAAAAAAATCATACTCACAAAAGATTATCACATAGATATTTTAATGCCACATACCCGCAAAGTATTAGGTAAGGTGGTAGTGAATGCACAAAAAGGAACTGCCAATACTGGTTTTAAAAAAGAATTAAGTGGTAGGGCATTAGAAGAAACAAAAGGACTTTCGCTAGCAGAAGCATTAAGTAAAATAAATGGGATTACCATCTTGCAAACAGGTTCTACCATTTCAAAACCTGTTATACATGGTTTGCATAGCAACCGAATACTTACAATTAACAATGGGGTGCGGCAAGAAGGTCAACAATGGGGTAACGAACATGCACCAGAGATAGACCCTTTTATTGCTGATAAACTGATTGTAATAAAAGGAGTGGATGAATTACGCTATGGTTCTGATGCGATTGGCGGCGTTATTTTGGTAGAAGCTAAACCACTAAGAAATAAACCCGGCCATGCTGCTGAAATAAATAATGCCTATTTTGCCAACAATAGACAATATGTTTTTTCAGGTATGTTTGAACAGCAATTAAAAAAGCAACCTGCCTTCCGCTTCAGAGTTCAGGGTACATACAAAAAAGGTGCTAATGCTACTACACCTAATTACCGACTTAACAATACAGGTAGCGAAGAAAAAAACTTTTCTATTACTACTGGTTGGAAAAAAGAAAAATTTAATACTGAAATTTTTTACAGTCATTTTGCTACTAAGGTGGGCATATTTAATGGGGCGCATATTGGTAATTTAACCGACCTTTTAAATGCCATTGTAGCAAAAAAACCTAATGATGTTTTTTTGGGGCAGAATACTTATACCATTCAACGGCCTTATCAAGATGTATCACATGATTTACTAAAATCAAAATCTATATTTTATTCGGGAGAACACAAGTTTACAATTTTACTGGCGGGGCAATTTAACCATCGTAAAGAGTTTGATATTGTAAGAAGCAGTACTAATAAAAATCCACAATTAGATTTATCTATCTACACCATTACAGAAGACCTTAGTTGGGAACATCAAAAGATAAATAATTTTAGTGGTATTGCAGGTGTATCTATGATGCAACAGGATAATAGTTACAACGGACGCTACTTTATTCCAAATTATTTTGCCTACTCTTTTGGTGGTTATTATATTGAAAAATGGAGCAAACATAAATGGGAATTGCAAGCAGGTGTGCGCTATGACAACAAAAGCATAAACACTACAAGGCTAAAATTTAATGCCGATACTATTAACTACGATTTTAATTTTTCAACTTTTGCATCATCTTTTAATACTGTTTACAAACCAACAGAGAACTGGAAGTTAAATACCAATATAAGCCTTGCCAGTCGTGCCCCTTATGTAAATGAATTATTGAGCGATGGCATCCATCATGGTACAGCCACTTATGAAAAAGGAGACATTTCTTTAAAGCCCGAACATTCCATAAATGTTTCAGCAGGCATCAACTATCAGCATTCATCTAAAAATTTCAGTATGGATGTACTGCTATATTCTAATAGCATCAACAATTTTATTTATCAGCAACCCATGCCCAATAATCCAGTACTAACTATTGCAGGTGCATTCCCTTTAATAGCATACAAACAAACAGATGCAGTACTTAGTGGTTTTGATATATCAGCATTAATTAAACCATTGTCAGCATTGGAATGGACTTCTAAATTTTCGTTTTTATATGCAAGAAATAAAATACTGAATGATTGGTTGATACTAATGCCAGCCAATAGATTAGGTAATGAGATAACGTATAATTTGAAAAATGGCAAAAAAATAACCAATAAATATTTAAGTGCAGAGATGATGAATGTAATGCAACAAAATAATGTACCGAGTGATGCCAATGGCAAGCAAGATTATAAAGTGCCACCAGCAGCCTATACATTAATAAGTATGAATGCTTCTGCAACAATGGTTGTTTATAAAACATCAGTAACAGTAAGCATTGGAGTAAGAAATTTATTAAATACTGCTTACAGGGATTACTTAAATAGTATGCGATACTTCACCGATGAAATGGGAAGAAATATAAGTATAAGGTTAAAAATTCAATTATAATAAAACCAACAAAAAGCAATCAATTATTAATTAAAAATCAAAAAAAATGAAAAAACATTTATTGAAAGTAGCAATGGGAATATTAATTTCTGGTGCTTTGATTACGTCCTGTAAAAAAGAGACAGTAGAAGAACCGAATGAAGAAGAAGTTATCACAACTATGAAGTTGAGCTTTGTTCCCGTAGGTGGTGGCAGTACTTTAACTTATCAGTTTAAAGATGCAGATGGTCCAGGTGGTGCAGCACCAATACAAGATGAAATTGTATTGGCACCTTCAAAATCCTACAATGTAACAGTACAAATTTTGAACGAAATAAAAACCCCTGCTGAGGACATTACTATTGAGGTAGCAGCAGAAGCTGATGCACATCGTTTTTATTACGAACCTACAGCAGGAAGTAATATAGTGGTTAGCGGATTAAATAACGATGCTAATAGTGTGCCAGTTGGAATAACTGGAACATGGGCTACTGGTGCTATAGCAACAGGTAAACTTAAAGTTACACTTCGTCATTTTGGTGGTACGCCTCCGGGTAAAGCTATTGGCGACTTAGTGAATAGTCCCAAGTCAAGTACTGATATTGAAGTGGAATTTAATACAAAAATTCAGTAATAATAATTTAAGGTAGGTTAGCATAAACTAATCTACCTTTTTAAAAAACTGCTGTATGTATTATTGCTTTAGACATCGCAAATGACGTCTAAATGACGCCCCTATGTCATTAAACTATTCATTTACTTAAAACATATTTGCAAAATGGAATTTGGTGCAAGATTAAAAGAGATTAGAACAAGTTTGAATTGCTCTCAAAAAGAACTTTCAGAACAGACAGGATTAACCCTCAGAACAATTCAAAGAATTGAGAATAATGAGGTAAAACCAAGTCTTTATTCTTTAAAAGTTATTGGTGAGGTTTTATTAAAGAGAAGAAAGATAGCTAAAGCATAACGCAGATGGTTACGTGAAAATGGGCACATGTATACGTCTAACTTTCTTCTAAATTAGTTGCCATGGTATCAGATTTGTCCTTGTAATATTTCCCTGCAGAATATTTTAAATACAGGGCTTATTAACAAGCTGTCTGATAGAGTTCATTTTGAACCTGATTTTCAATAACCAGCAGTTGTCTTGTAACTTCAATAGTAATTCTTTTCGATTAATTCGTTAACAGGTTAGCGATATTTAATTTCTATTGTTTCCATTGGTTAACAGGTCTCCATTTATTGATAGCATTAGGCAGTGCATTGGTTCCTCCGGTTGTAGTTATCTGAATCTTTGTCTCTTTCTCAAACCTTTGGCATCTGGCAGAAACAAACGAACATTGAGATGCCACCTGATTAAAGATTGCCTGGCCTATAATAGTGTGCCCCACATCATTAAAATGGCATGAATCGTCTGTTAGCAACCAGATAGCATTCTCAAGAATGCTGTACACATCAACAAAAATGCCATTTATTTCCCGGGCTAATTTCGGCAACTCGGCATTGTAGGACAGTACCAGTTCATCTCCGGATTTATCAAATGCTCCAAAATCCCTGCGATATTCCGGGTCAGCCCATGCTTTGACATTGTATTGTACATTCCAATAAGGACCCACAATCACGATTAAAGCATCAGGTAAGGACTGCCTTGTCTTAACCAATATTTTCCGGTAGGCATTTACAAAGCTTTTAGTTGAATGCCCGCAACGCGAATCATTTAATCCAAAGGCATAAAGTGCCAGATCCGGTTTGTAACTGATCATATCCTGCTCAAAACGTTCGATTGCAGATGGGGCAATAGCATCACGGGATTCTTCATTATACCCCGGTGCATCGGGACTTATAACATTAGCAGGAAGTGAGTTATTGAATACCCTGAGGGGTGCCTCTTGAAACTTCCTGATATGGCTGGCAAATACCTGTACCCATTCATTTCCTGGATCAAGGGCATTCATCCCATAAGCATTCGATTCACCCATGACTACCAGGCGTTTCACCTGTTCTGAACGCATATCCTTGCGTAATCCGTTGTCTGTTTTATCATATGAATTGTCGCCGAAGTTTCTGTTACCAAAAGCTAAACCTGCAACAGTTAATGAGGCGCCATTTTTCATAAATTTTCTTCTGTCCATTACTTTAATTTTAGATTTATCATTGCTACTTAAGAACTTATTTTTTTAACCGGGATTAATCACTGCGAAAGATACCATTTTGGGGCGACAAATACCACTACAAAAAGATGGGCTTTCTCTTTCTCTTAACATTATCCCAAATGAAATCAATTACGCCAATTTTCAGTATTATAAACAGAAGCTGAGTTTATTCAACTGATAAGTGCAACACAAACCTTCTTTCGTAAAAATACTTCATTAGCAGATAAATAACCAAATTTTCTAACTGGCCTGTTATTAATTTCAAATTCTACCCGTCTAATTTCATTTTCATCGATTAGTCTAAAGTCTGTTTTTTTAGGAAAAAATAATCTGATTACACCATTTCTATTCTCAATTGTTCCTTTGTCTTGTGAGGGTTTCTGGAGGTATTCCATACCTTTTCTTTTATTGATAATCAATAGGATACAAGATTGAAATAGATTTATATTTCTCCTGTTTCACCTCTTTTTACCTTTTTTTGATGAAAACCTGGCCGAGAAGGAAGCCCTAATAAAAAGGGTCTATGAATATTACCTCATAAACCCTTGATAATATTGTTTTTTCCCGACTAGTCGGGAGACCTCTTTAGCACTATTTACTCGATCCCAAAATTAGTTTTTTTTAAAAGCAACTTATATTTAGTTACCTTATGAAAGTTAATTAAGTTTCACTTTTAAATACTTAAATGAGCACTCAAAAATTTATCAATCCATTTCTCATTTTTTTTCTTGTATTTCCAGGAGGTATCAGTCAGGGTTTTGTTACAGTAGCATTACCTTACTTACTCACACACCAAGGTTTTTCAGTTGCTGAAACAGCTGGAATAATTGCAATAGGAGTTTCTGCGAATCTCTTTCGGTTTTTATGGGGCCCTGTCGTAGATATTTCTCTTAGCCTAAAAAAGTGGTATTGGATAGGTTTATTTGCTTGTATTTCTACCTTACTGCTATTGTGCTATGCGACTTTCGGCGTTAAAGGAGTCGTGCTCCTTTCAATTATAGCATTTGTATCGCAAGTAGCTGCAACATTTACTTTATTGCCCGTAAATGGGTTTATGGCTCATTGCATTGAAGACAGTAAAAAAGGGATAGCATCTGGATGGTACCAAGCCGGTAGCCTTGCTGGTGTAGGTTTTGGCGGTGGCGTTGGACTTTTTCTATCCACACATTATAGTGTATTATTTGCTGGCCTTGTATTGGGTGCCGCATCTATTGTTTTTGCTTTTTCAATTTTATTGATAAAAGATATTGAACATAGTACTGAAAAAAAAGTATTACACGAATTATCACGGATGGGCAAGGATGTATTTGCAATGCTAAAAGTTCCCACAACTTTGTTTGTAATAATATTACTATGTTTTCCAATTGGTTCAGGTGCGGCAGCCAACTTATGGTCGGCAATTGCCCAGGAATGGAAAATAGATTCTAATACTGTTGCATTGGTTACAGGTATATTAAGCGGGTTGGTTAGTGCGGTAGGTTGTATAGTGGGTGGGCTTATAGTAGATAGATGGGGCGTTTGGACGGCATATTTTGGAAGTGGCGCCATTTGTGCATTTATTACATTGATCATTGCCGTGATGCCACTACAGCCGATTGTGTTTATTGGCGGCGTTCTTGTATATACGTTTGGAATTGGACTGATTAATTCAGCATGTACATCTGTTATATTATTTGCCACTGGTAAAAAAAATGTGGTGACAAAATTTTCACTACTTATTTCACTAGCAAATTTTCCCGTTATATATATGATAGCTTTTGATGGCTGGGTTCACGATAAATATAATAGTCGTTATATGCTTTTAGCAGAAGCCGCTATTGGATTTTTATCCGTGCTTCTTTTATTTTGGGTGTTACAAAAGATGCGAAATAAAAATTTAATTACTTCTTTGGTTTAATTGAGAATATAAGATGGAATGTATTTACACCCTACTATTACAATATTAAAATAATAAAACAACATGAAATATGTTATTCTTTACATTTTTCTCATTTTAGCGTTTCCGTCCAATGCGCAAAATAATTATGATACAGCTAAGTTGCAGCATTACCCTGTTGATGTTGAAAATAAATTTATCCTTCCTGAATATACAAGTCAGATACTCGATGCTGAAAAAATTTTTTTGGAAAACGAGATTCAGCTTCTTCATAAAAGTATTGATTCAATCTTTAAAACTACCATGTTAAAACTCCAAGTTGCATTTGTCACGCCGGAGTATTATGAAAATAATAGTTCAAAATTTGATCTATTCGCTACTACCCTTGAAAAAAAATGGGGTGCAGTTCAAGATGAAGCTAGATTGCTTTTAATTGTGTCTATGATTGATAAAACAGCCATCATGAGGTTATCTGGGAATAAATTAAAAAGTAGTTTCAGGAATCTCATTGAAATTGTTAAAGAAAATCGTGAGCCAACAGATATTGAAAAACGAAATATGGAAAATTTTGGTCAACTGCTAGATAAAATCCTTTTTGAGGAAGCAATGCTTGGAGTTAATCTTAAATCTAAAAACTATGTAAAAGCTTTAAAGGATTATTTTACTGCTATAATAAACAATAGACATTTATTTTTTGATTTGAATTAAAAATTATTACCATCTAGTATTCCTCTAATACGTTTAAATTTTAAAACCGTTTTTCCACCCCTTCACCCCTGTTTTCCCTCTAAAAACACAAAACTTGGCCGGGGATAAATAATATATTAATGTTTACTTTTTAGAATAATTGAACATTATTTTCATTTTTGACGATTTAATTTTTAAGTGCATCATGCTCTCTTAGGTAGTTTCTTAAAAGTGCTAAAAGTTCGTGACACTGTTTCTGTGTTTTAGTTATAAAAGCTTCATTGCTGCCTGTACGGATCGTTTGGTACATACCAAAAGCGGAAAAGAAATAATCGAAGTCTAATTTATTAGCATTCCTAATTTTTAAGTCTGAGGGTATAGGTATATTAATGACTATTCTATTATTTATTATTTGAAATGGCTTA
>CAMCMP010000050.1 GCA_945876095.1 Chitinophaga pinensis | reverse complement strand
TAGCGCCACTAGCAAGGGTTGTAGCGGATATTAAAAAAGGCAATTCTTTGCAGAATTGCCTTCAATCGCTTCCTGTGACCTGGATTGGATTCGAACCAATGACCCTCAGCTTAGAAGGCTGATGCTCTATCCAGCTGAGCTACCAAGTCTAAATATTTTTGCAAATATAGCTATTTGCTTCATTGCTCACAAAGCAATTTTAAAAAAACAAATTAAACTACCCCATTTTTTCTTCTAACTCCATCACTTTTTCAAAAACAATTTCATACTCCTTATTCAGTATTGCCAACTCCTCAATTACCTTTTTATACGCCAATTCAGTTTGGTGAAACTTTTCCTTATTGCTATAACTATCAGGCGATGCCATCGATTGCTCTAATTCAAGTTTACTATTGTTAAGTTGAGCCAGTTTTTCCTCGATTTGTTGAAAACGATTTTTATTTTTCTGATACTCCTTTTTAACTTCTTTGTCAACCGGCCCCTTTGAATGATTGGCTTCCGAATTTCCTACAACTGATGGTTCATTTTTTAAAACCGGCACCTTTTCAGTTTTTGTTGGTAAACTTTTTACTGCTGTTTCTATAACCTTAGCATTAGATTCAGCATTTTTAGCAGCTACTACCCTTCTTTCTTTCCAATCTTCCCATTCCGCATAAGTCCCTTTAAATTCTATGATTTTATGATCTTCAATCTCCCAAATTTTATTGGCAATCTTGCTCACAAAATGCCTGTCATGACTCACAAATACAATACTTCCTTCATAGTTATTTAAGGCTCCTATTAATAGATCAACCGAGTGAATATCTAAGTGATTGGTAGGTTCATCGAGCATTAAAAAATTAGCCTTACTTACAATAGTTTTTGCTAGTGCAACCCTTGCCTTTTCTCCTCCACTTAAAACCTTTATTTTTTTATCTACATCATCACCACTAAACAGGAAACAGCCTAACAAACTTCTTAATTCTAAATCAGTTTTACCACTTCTACTTTCCCTCATTTCATCCAACACATTATTATTAAGATTCAAAGCTTCTAGCTGATGCTGAGCATAAAATGATTCATCTACATTATGCCCCCAAATCCTTTCTCCTGCGAATTCTTCACCACCTACAATCACTCTTAGGAGTGTAGACTTTCCTTTTCCATTAGCTCCAATCAGTGCTATCTTGTCACCACGATCTATCTCTGCTCCAGTATCTTTCATGATTACCAGTTCTCCAAAACTTTTAGTAACATTTTTTAAAGTACACAAAACCCTACCCGGCTGTTTTTCAACAGAAAAATTAATACGCATATTAGGACGTTCAATCTCTACATTTTCTATACGATCCAATTTCTCTAGACGTTTTACAATACTTTGCGCTGCAGCTGCTTTACTGGCTTTGGCCTTAAATCTTTCTACAAATTTTTCATTTTGTCGAATATAATCTTGTTGATTTTCGTAGGCCTTTTGTTGAATATCTACTCGAAGAGCCTTTTCAGTTTCGTAGTATGAATAATTTCCTGTATAAAAATGTAATTTTTGCTGATATAATTCAACTACTTTATTTACCATTCGATCTAAAAAATAACGATCATGACTAACCATTACCACAGCACCCTGATAATTTTTTAGATACTTTTCTAGCCATTCAATACTCGGTAAATCCAAGTGGTTGGTAGGTTCATCCAGCAGCAAAACATCTGGATGCATTAAAATCATCTTTGCCAATAAAACGCGCATCCTCCATCCTCCACTGAATGTTTTATAGGGTTTATGTAAATTTTCATTACTAAAACCTAGACCCTGTAAAATTTCCTCTGTTTTATGATGAATATCATATCCACCCAATATTTCAAGTTCATGTAACTTTTCTGAATAATCATGCGCTAAAGTTTCGTCACCCGTTTTTTCTAATTCAAGTCCGATGGCTTCGATTTCTTTTTCAAGCTCTTTCACTCTTTCAAAAGCGCCCAATGCAACCTCTAAAATAGAATCTTCTGTATCAAAGCTCAATAGATCCTGGTGTAAAAAACCAATCGTTGTTTCTCTTCCTTGCTCCACGGTCCCTTTGCTAGGTAAATACTGCCTAGTAAGTACTTTTAAAAGAGTGGATTTTCCTGTACCGTTGTATCCAATTAATGCAATACGCTCATTAGGTTGTATATGCCAGGTAGCATCTTCTACAATTGTTCGAGCCCCAAATTCAAAAGTCACATTTTGTAATCCTAAAAGCATTTTGGTTTTATTTTCTAGATCTAAAAACTAATAATTTTTGCAAAAGTAAGTTATTTAACCCTATCAATTGAATGAAAAGAGCTCTGTAAGGCATTTTAGAAAGTTTATTCACCCATCTAAAAGCCATCAATCAGATTGAAACAAATTATTGCTATTAATATATTAAGAATAAACAATTTATAGGATTGTTTGTTAATAGGTAACTTTGCCAAAATTTATTTTAATGAAAAAGTTATTGTTTTTTATTCTCATTTTATTGGCTATTTTTTGCACTTATTGGGTTTTTACAAAAGGTGAAAAAGAAGGGATAAATATGGCAAAAGCTGAAGCTCTAATATCAAATAGCCATTCAGCATCTTTTAATAGAGGTATTGACAGTTTATTAAATGCATATTTTCTAATAAAAGAAGCATTGGTAAATACAGATAGTCTTTCTGCAAAATCAGCCTGCAAATCACTCATCATTTTAGCAGATACCAATCGTTTGGCAGAACTAAAAAAAGATAGTTCAGGTATTTATTCTTCTGCAATTATGCAGTTGGGTGATGTAAAAGCCAACGCTGAAAGTTTGCTAAATCAAACTGACATAACAGAAATAAGGCAAGACTTTAGGATGATTGGAGAAAGTATTTATCCCTTGTTAAAAACCATTCATTACGAGGGTAAGACTTTGTATTGGCAAAATTGCCCAATGGCTTTCGGAGAGGATAAAGGTGCTAATTGGATCAGTAATACCGAAGAGATTATTAATCCCTATTTAGGAAAAAATCATCCGGAATTCAAAAGCGGGATGCTGCATTGCGGAGAAGTAAAGGATAGTATAAAAGCTAAACAATAAAATTGTTTCATCAAAATTGAGCCTATATTTTTAAAACTAGGGTTGGTTTAATTATTAAGACCTATCAATCAATTTCACAAAAACTAAATTCCCAAATACCAGCTATATTTATAATGACTAAGAAAATTCTTTTATCTTTTTTTATTATTTTACCTTGTCTGCTGATAGCACAGAAAAAATATACCATCAGCGGTTACATAAAAGACGCTAGAAATGGTGAGACACTTATTGGAGCTACCATTGCCTTAAAGGACAATGTAAAAGGTATAAGTAGCAATCAATTTGGCTTTTTTTCTCTTACTCTTACAGAAGGAAAATATGAATTAGTAGGTTCATATGTCGGCTTTCAACCACTTCTAATTCCTGTTAAATTAGATTCTGATAAAAATATCAATTTTGATTTATCGCCAAGAGACGCACTCACAGAAGTAATAGTCAGTTCCAAAAAAAGAGATGCCAATGTAAAAAATGCTCAAATGGGAAAATTCGTATTACCCATTGAGCAGATCAAGGCTATCCCTGCTTTTTTAGGAGAAGCTGATTTACTAAAGACGATACAGTTGCTTCCTGGGGTTAGAAATGCAGGAGAAGGTAGCGCGGGGATTTATGTTAGAGGTGGCGGGCCCGATCAAAACTTAATTATGCTAGACGATGCGATTGTTTACAACACGGGGCATCTATTTGGTTTTTTTTCAATCTTCAATTCAGATGCGATAAAAAATGTTTCTCTGATTAAAGGTGGTATGCCCCCTCAATATGGAGGTCGCTTATCGAGTGTACTAGATGTTGCAATGAAAGAGGGAAATGATAAAAAACTACAAGTAGATGGTGGTATTGGCCTAATCGCTTCCAGAGTTTCAATTCAAGGCCCCATTAAAAAAAATAAATCTTCTTTTATTATTTCTGCAAGAAGAACTTATATCGATGCATTAACAAAACCTTTTGTAGGTAAAAATAGCCAGTTTGGTGGATCTGGTTATTATTTCTACGATCTGAATGCGAAAATGAACTACCGATTTTCTGAAAAAGACAGGTTATACATCAGTGGATATGTTGGAAGAGATGTATTTAATTTTGTAAATGGACAAAAGAGTCTACAAGTAAATATACCTTGGGGAAATGCAACTGGAACCATTCGATGGAACCATGTTTTTAATAAAAGATTATTTGGAAATACTACTGCAATTTTCAATAATTATAATTTCACTTTTCAGGCACTACAAAATAATTTAAATATAAAACTTGCTTCTGGTATTCGTGATTTTAGTCTAAAACAAGATTTTGATCTCTACCCTTTTACAGGACATAAAGTTAAATTTGGAGGTCTTTACACTTTTCACCGATTTACTCCTAGTGTAGTAAGCGGAGGACAAGACTCAGTAACCTTTAAACCTTTGAATGCACAATCAAAATATGCTCATGAAGCGGCTTTATATATTCAAGATGATTGGGAAGTAAGTGATAGAGTTAAAATTAACTTTGGCCTTCGCTATAGCGGATTTCAGCAAATTGGTCCATATAAAATTTATCAAACTGATAAAGATGGAAACAGAATGGATAGTACGGTATATTCTAATGGCCAATCGGTAAGAAATTATGGAGGTCTTGAACCTAGATTTACATTGCGCTATGCTATCAACGATGAGACTTCCATTAAAACATCGATTACTAAAAACTTTCAGTTCATTCATTTAGTCAGTAATTCTGGAACTACTCTTCCTACTGATTTATGGGTGCCTAGTACCTATAAAGTAAAGCCACAAATAAGTTGGCAGTATTCAGTAGGGTTATTTAAAAACTTTAAAGATAATATGTATGAAACCTCTGTAGAGTTATATTATAAAAACATGCAGAATCAGATAGAATATCAAGAAGGTTACACTCCCAATACGCTTCAAGACACTGAAAACTTTTTCACTTTTGGTAGGGGTTGGAGCTATGGATCAGAATTTTTTATTAATAAAACAAAGGGAAGATTAACCGGTTGGATTGGTTATACTTTAAGTTGGACCTGGAGACAATTTTCTCAATTGAATGGGGGTGAAAAATTTCCTTCCAAATACGATCGAAGAAATGATATTAGTGTAGTTGGAATTTATGAACTCAATAAGCGCTGGAAACTATCGAGCACCTTTGTATTTGGAACAGGAAATGCCGCTACCCTTCCTCAACGATTTTACTTGGTAAATGGAATACTAACGCAAGAATATAGTCGAATCAATGAATACAGGCTTCCCTCCTATCATCGATTAGATTTTGCAGCCATCTATAACCCCCAAAAAAATGAGCACCGAAAAAAATTGAAGACTGAATGGATATTTAGTATTTATAATCTTTATAGCAGAAAAAACCCTTACTTCATCTATTTCGACCAAACCGGAAGTCCATATGACGGAAGTTTAAATGTACAGGGAAAACAGGTAAGCTTATTTCCAATCATTCCTTCAGTAACTTGGAATTTTAAATTCTAAATTTTTAAAGAAACGATTTCTAATCAATTATTAAAATTGATACAAGATTACCTGCTGGGTAAATTATTTTTTTTAAATTAATGAGGTTGATGGCTATGAACAAAACGAATGGTACCACTTCTTTTAAGATCTGATGCTATTCTTACTTCATAGCGTTTTTCACCATCCATAATTACCATTAAAGCAGTGTTGGGAGGAAATTTACCTAAATTTTCAGCATACATTGTTAATTCACTCGTTTCATTATCAGCGTTAACCTCCAGTGTCATACTAATAGGTTTTTCGGTTAGCCTTTTGTGAGAAAGCAATAATTTACTATTATAAAATAATGAAACACTATCTCCATCAACTTCTCCATTATCATACAAGTCTACAGTAAAAGTTGAATGTTCAATAGAAATGGTTTTAATTATTTGACTGGCTCTCTTTTCAAAACCCCTCACAGTTGGAAGAATTGTCACCTGTACCTTCTGGGATTCGGGCACAATGATATCTGGTATTTCCCGAGATAAAGATTCTTTTCTTATAACTAAACTATCAATATAATTTTTAGCAGGTTTCTTTTTCTCAGTTGTCTTTGGAGAGGCTTTAACTAAAGAGGGCGCAATGGATGCTTTGTTTTTATCCAATAAAGTAGATGTTTTTTCTACAGGCCTTTTATCATTCACAATATTTGTGGGTACTGGTTTTTTGTAAGAGGCTAGATCCTTGCTGACTGTTTTTCTAGTAAGCGTAGTGGTCCCTAAACCACAATCACTCAATTGTCCTTTAGCAGACACCCATCTACCTTTTAGCTCCTCAACACCGTCTTTTTTTTCATAACTTAATATATGAGTCTGTAAACAATCTGCCCAATCAGGAGGTGTAAGACCCTTAATTCGCGCAGTCTCAGAAACTTTCATACTCTTCGTACTTTTATAATAAGTACCCGCTAATGAACAAATAACATAATATTTTCTATTTTGAAAATAACTATAGGAATACCCAGTAACCTCGGTGCCATTGATTTCAATCTCCAATACAAACTCTGTGTCTTCTTCGCCTTTTAATACGATATCACCTTTTCCATTAAAATAACCACGCCATTGACCATTGATTTTTTGACCTACCACAGAATAGATAAGTAAAAAAAGAGATGCCGTTATTATAATTTTTTTCATGTTATTGCATTTATTTAGCTTTCAAAACCGAACTAAAATTGAGTAATTCTCTCCTTATTAAATTCGATAAGATTTTTGTCAACAAAATTCCCCTTTAAAAAAAACAATTGCTAGCAAAAAGTTCAAGAATTCTACAAAAATCACTCTATTTTAGACTTTACAAAGATATTTTACTTCTGTACTTCATTAGCTAATAGTTCGTTAAATTTGCATCTTAAATTTTAGGTTGAATTTACAAATATTATGATAAAAATTACATTACCAGATGGTGCGGTTAGGGAGTATGAAGGGGGCGTTTGTGCTATGGATGTGGCAAAATCTATCAGCGAGGGCTTAGCACGAAAAGTATTAGCTGCTTCTATTAACGGAGAAGTATGGGATGCAGCAAGACCCATTAATGAAGATGCTTCATTACAATTGCTTACTTGGAGTGATTTAAATGGAAAAGCTACTTTCTGGCATTCCTCTGCACATTTAATGGCTGAGGCAATTGAAAGTATGTTTCCAGGAGTAAAATTTTGGGTGGGACCATCCTTAGAAACAGGCTTTTATTATGATGTAGATTTAGGAGATAACCAGATTGGAGAAGATGATTTGAGAAGACTAGAGATAAAGATGGCAGAATTAGCCAAGCAATCCAGTGCATTTGTAAGAAAAGAAATTTCAAAAGCTGATGCAATTAAATATTTTGGAGAAAAGGGTGATCAATATAAATTAGATCTTTTAAGTGGTTTGCAAGATGGTGGAATTACTTTGTACACTCAAGGCAATTTCACAGATTTATGCAGGGGTCCTCATATTCCCAATACAGGTTTCATCAAAGGAATTAAGTTAACCAATATTGCCGGAGCCTATTGGAAAGGGGATGAAAAAAACAAAATGCTCACTAGGATTTATGGAGTAACTTTTCCATCTTCAAAGGAATTAGATGAATACTTGGTATTACTTGAAGAAGCCAAAAAAAGAGACCACCGAAAATTAGGAAAAGAATTAGAACTATTTGCTTTTTCTGAAAAAGTGGGTATGGGTTTACCTCTTTGGTTGCCTAAAGGAGCGATGTTGAGAGAAAGACTACAACAGTTTTTACAGAAGGCCCAATTAGAGAGTGGTTATTTACCTGTGATCACACCTCATATCGGTCACAAAAATTTATATGTTACTTCAGGCCATTATGAGAAATATGGTAAGGACAGTTTTCAACCAATCAAAACACCACAGGAAGGAGAAGAGTTTTTCTTAAAACCAATGAACTGTCCCCACCATTGTGAAATTTATAAAACCTCCCCTCGCAGCTACAAAGATTTACCATTGCGATTAGCAGAATTTGGTACCGTATACCGCTACGAACAGCATGGTGAATTGCATGGACTTACTCGAGTAAGAGGATTTACTCAGGATGATGCCCATTTGTTTTGCATGCCAGGACAGGTGAAAGATGAATTTAAAAAAGTAATTGACTTAGTATTATATGTTTTTAATTCATTAAGTTTTACAGATTATACTGCCCAAATTTCATTAAGGGATAAAACTGACCGAAGCAAATATATTGGCAGTGATGAAAATTGGAACTTGGCAGAAAATGCCATCATTGAAGCTGCTGCTGAAAAGGGGCTAAAAACCGTTGTAGAGTATGGTGAAGCTGCTTTTTACGGGCCAAAACTAGACTTTATGGTAAGAGATGCTATTGGTAGAAAATGGCAGCTAGGTACCATTCAGGTGGATTACAATTTACCTGAACGTTTTGATCTGAATTATATTGGAGAAGACAATGCGAAACATAGACCTGTAATGATCCATAGGGCTCCATTTGGAAGTATGGAACGTTTTATTGCAGTACTGATCGAGCATTGTGCTGGAAAATTTCCACTATGGTTAGCGCCTACCCAGGTAAAGCTTTTACCCATCAGTGATAAATTTATGCCCTATGCAGAAATTGTATCAACTCAGTTAAAAAATGCAGATATTCGCGTAGAAATAGACGACCGCAACGAAAAAATTGGCAAAAAAATCAGAGATACAGAATTAGCAAAAATTCCTTTTATGCTAGTTTTAGGCGAAAAAGAAATGAATGAGGGTAAGGTTGCCATCAGAAGGCAGGGTAAAGGTGACATTGGAGTTGCCCCTATCGCTGAATTTATTGACCTCATAAATGAAGAGGTAAAAAGTAAAAAATCATTTGAATAAAAATATTTATTAATTTTAAATCAAAAACAAGAGCGCAAGCCCGATATTTATAAACTAAAATCAATTAATGGCATTTCCACCCAAAGCACCCAGAGGTGCATTTAACCCAAGATTTAGAAAAGAACAACAACAAGAGCATCGCACCAATCAAATGATAAGAGTACCTGAGGTACGATTGGTAGGTGATAATATTGAACCGGGTATTTTTCCTTTAGCCGATGCACTTAAATTGGCGCAGGAACAGCAATTAGATTTAGTAGAAATTTCACCGGGTGCCAATCCACCAGTTTGTAAAATCATCGACTACAACAAGTTTTTGTACGATGAGAAGAAGAAGAAAAAAGAAATGAAGGCGAAATCCAAAACCAGCGAGGTGAAGGAAGTTCGTTTTACTCCTAATACGGATGACCATGATTTTGAATTCAAATGTAAACATGCAGAAAAGTTTTTATTAGACGGTAATAAAGTGAAAGCGCATGTTCAATTTAAAGGTCGTGCAATTATGTTCAAAGAAAGGGGTGAGTTGTTATTACTCAAATTTGCAGATCGACTAAAAGATGTAGGAGCACTAGAAGGAATGCCTAAAATGGAAGGAAAAAGAATGTTGGTAATGTTTGCTCCTAAGAGTCAAAAGAAAGTAAAAAATTCAGAAAAGTCATAAACTTAAAAGGATACGCAAGTACCCTTTTTTAATTATTTAGAGAGATGCTTGCATCTCTTTTTTTATTTTACTTAGTCGACCCTAAAAAATCAGCTTAGATAATTTGAAATGATAGTTGGTTGAATGCCCTCGAATAAAATTGCTAGAAATAATAAATTTCGGCCGTTAAAAAATCACGTCCTACAAAGTAATTCTGTGTTCTAACCTAGAATTAATAGGCAGTTGACCCGAAAAAATCAGCTTAGGTAATTTGAAATGATAGTTGGTTGAACGCCCTCGAATAAAAAGTGCTAGAAATAATAAATATCTGTCATTAAAAAATCAAGCAATTTAAAGTAACGCTGTGTTTTAATTTATCCTAGAAGATAGTCGATGTTCAAAAAGTAGAAAGCGCCCATTCTTTGGAGCCCTCGAATAAAAAGTGCTAGAAATTTCAAATGTCAGCCGTGAAAAAATCAATCCGCCGCGGCGGAAGCAAGTTCTTTAAAGTAACATACTTTACCTCTGCCGGCGAGTTCCTTGATTTTAGTCCGCCGCGGCGGATTGATTTTTTTTGTTACTTTTTTGCATCAAGGCAAAAAAGTAAAAGAACTCTATTCCGGAAGGAATCTCAGACCTATGTACCTAACTTTTATTTTACTTAAAAGTAATATTTATCATTTGATAAATTGTCAGATAATTCTTTATCGATTTATTTTGATCAAAACCTTTGCCGAATGGGAGCTTATCAATTTTGAGAGTCGACTACTTAAATTGAAGATGCAAACTAATAATATTTGAATTAAAATTAGTACTCCTTAAGTAATGCCCATATCTAATTTCAATCATGCTAAAATGAGGGTTACCAAAAACACCTCTAGGAGGAGCCATTCGAAAACCAGCACCAATAAAATGACTATCGAATTTTGAATAGTCATAATTACTAGTATAGTATTTATCAGCAGAAGAATGAGCTTGATAAGGTTCAAAATATTTTATAGATGATTGACGATAATACCTATAAAATGGGGAAACCGAAAAGAAAGGAGTTATTTTGATGGCAGTTTCTAAATCAGCCGAATGAGAAGTTAAACCCCAATCATCTTGATAAAAACGATAAAAAGATCTAATAACAATTTTGTCACCCAAAAAATAATTGGCGCGTAATCCAATTGGTATTTTTAAGCGTGAAGAAGGCAGAGCTTCAGTTTGGACGGTATTATTATTCATATAAACACGATGAAAGGGTAAACTTAAATACCCTTTTTGCCAAGCAAGATCTAACAAGAATAATAATTGTAATTTTTGATTGATTATTTGGGAATAGGTAATTGATCCACTCAATGAATTTCTAGAGGAAGTAGGATAATCATCATCATCAGTTCTGCTATTGGCGGATGTCCTCAATTCAATAGGTAAAATCAAAGAAACCTGATCGAGATAAGCCTGCGCTTTAAAACCAATTTCACGATTGTTGTCGATTGATTTTTTAGAAAAATTAATACCCATTCCGAAAGACTGATAATCAAATTCTTTAGAAGCAGATGCAGTAATCCCAAAGCTCGTTCTTTTTTTATCACTTTCCACCAACCAAGAAACTGAAGGGTAAATGCGAACATCATTGGAAGAGGCAGAAGAATTCGCAGTCAAATCTATCTTATCAGAAGAGGCGGATGAGTAGGAATCAATTCCCCCTTCTAAAGTAAAAGTATGTTTACGATACCGTTTATCGTATTTAGCGAATTTAATATCGATAATATTGGCAAAATCAGAAAGTTTTTGGGTTCCAATTCCTCCGGTTACTGATGAATTATTTCCATCTTGATGATAATAACTACTTACAAAATTGACTTCCTCCAAAACAAGCTTGCGGCTTTTATATTGAATAGAATCTTGAGTTGGTTTAGTTTGAGCAAAACTTGACAGCAGAATTAAATACAATCCAACTAAAACTAAACATATTTTTTTCATTCCCTAAGTTTAAATTCCTGTTGGATAAAAAGATTGATATTATTTGGGGTGCTAAAATTTAATTACAACCACAACCTCCGCCAGTTTTACCACCGTTTGCTCCTGAAGCTCCTTCACGATAAGATTGAAAACTCATTTCACTTTTTTGAATTTTCCGATTTCCCAAAACCATTTCAGAATCATTTAATTTACCCTTCTGATAAGCCTTTACTGTAGTACAGGAACTAAAACAAAAAAGCATTATTAAAAACATAGAAAGGAGGTAAATTAAATTTTTGAATATCATAGTTTTTGTGAAATTTTTTGAACCAATTAATTTTTACAAATATAACTAATCAAAATAAACAGTGAAATTTAAGAAGTGATGGTTAGTGTATTTCCACTAAGAGTAGTTTTATATTGCTTTAATCCTGCGAGACTATCAGGTCCGGCAATAAAGGCACCCGTATCGGAAAAAGTAGCTCCATGATTTGGACAATAAAAACGTTTATTGGTTCCTTCATATTGTATAGTTGTACCTTGATGCGTACAAGCTTGAGACACTGCAATAAAACTACCCGCAATAGTTTTGGCAACAATTATTCCTCCGTTATAAATATAGCCTCCTGGATTAGCAAGTGCCGCATTGGCTGGAAGTGTTAAATCCAATGTAATATTTACATTAGTAGGTGTAGTTGGCTGAGTTGGCTGGCCAGGTGTAGTTGTAGTTTCAGTTGATTTTGCACAACCGCCCATACAAACAGCAGCCAAAGCCGATGCAGAGCCCAAACCAATTAGTGATAAAAATTCTTTTCTTTCCATAGTAAATTGATTATTTTAAAAATACTTTTGCATCTTGATATAATTAAAACCTATTTCGATGCAAAAGTATTTTTCAGGAATGTTATTATTTTGTTAATACTATCTTAGGCAAGTTTTTTTCTTCATTCTTCTGGATTTGAATATTAAAAAGTGTAGTATCTCGATATCCATTAGACCCTTTGTACAATACATTGTAAACACCTTCCTTAAGTCCCCTTATTTTAAAATCTCCATTAGCATGAGGAATCGCATTAGCAGTATCTGCATTATTATATACTGTTACCAAAGGTGCTGCATCTATAGGAATAACATTACCCTTTAACCTTGCAAAATTTTTGTCACAAAATGGTCTTAACACTGGTCTTAAATAATATTGTCCATTACGAGACACAATAGATCTACTTATGTCAAAATCAATCCACAATGAACTCTGTCCAAATACAGCTTCTTGATGATGCCTTTCATTAATTTTAACATACAAATATTGATTGATGCCTGGTAGTAAATTTAAAGGGTAGCTAACTCCTGCTATTCGAAGTGAACTATTTGTACCCAATGTAATTCGAATTTTTCGAATGGTTCCTTTAATGGTAACCGTTCCCATTAATGTATCAACACCGTTCTTCAATCTAGATACATTATAAAGCCCTGGATTAATTAATAATGTATCCCAATTACCATATTCATCCCGATTCCTATTGTCATCGTCCCGGTCATTGTCATTTTCTCCATAATGATCGTCACGCTTGTGATTTTCAAAAGTGTCTACTTTTACTTCTACCGCTTTAATATCGATAAAGACAGAATCATACATACTCGGGTCATCCGTTAAATACAATGAAAGTCGCTGACTTGATGCTGGCATAACGGATGAATCTTCTTTTTTACAAGCCGTAAAAATCAAGCCGCTTAGAAATGCAATGATGCTAAATGTTAATACGAGATTTTTGTTGAATTTCATAATTATATTTTTAAATGATGAATACTATCCCCAATTGGTAAAGAATAACTGTCCTAAATATTTGGGATAAGTATCAGATAGAATTATTTATACAAAGTTTAATTGACTGTAAAAAAATTATTTGAAATGCAAAGCTTTTAGAAATAATTAACAGTAATTAGTTGGCCCCTCAAAAGTTGTGTTTAGCAATTTGACTTGGTAGTGGTTTGAACGCCCTCGAATAAAAAGTGCTAGAAATAATAAATATCTGTCATTAAAAAATCAAGTAATTTAAAGTAACGCTGTGTTTTAATTTATCCTAGAAGATAGTCGATACTCAAAAAGTAGAAAGCGCCCATTCTTTGACGCCCTCGAATAAAAAGTGCTAGAAATATTAAATATCAGACGTTAAAAAATCAAGGCTGTTTGAGCGAGCACTCCCTTTGAAGTAACTTACTCTACTCGCGAGTTCCTTGATTTTAGGCTGATATTTAAAATTTCAGCCTTTTTATTCGCAGGATTGATTTTTTTTGTTACTTTTTTGCATCAAGGCAAAAAAGTAAAAGCACTCTATTTCGAAGGAAATTTCAAACCAATATTCCTAATATTATTTCACTAAAAGGAAAGAAGAATTGTAAGTTTATTAATCATTCGACAGATTATATAGTGATACATCATCGATTCATTTTGATTAAAAACCTTACCACGCTTAACAATCTTTAAGGGTCAATTAAGTATACTCATTGATTTCGAGTAAAAATCAGTTTAACATTTATTTTTACATTCCCTTAAACCGCAGATTTAAAAAATAGCTTATTAAAAAATCACTTCCAGCTATTACTAAAAGACTTCATGTATTCAGGATATGGTTTGGATTTAAAAACTCCTTCACCAAAATATTTAAGAGGGGATTCAATTTCTTTTGGTTTGAGATATCCCGCTAAAGGAGCTGGATTAGCATCTAGAGAACTAAAAAAAACAGTAGTCGGATATCCCATTTGTCCATTCAGGAAATACGCTGCCAACTCATTCACTTTATGTTGAGAAATATATCCATACTTTTTTCCATTCCATTCAATAGACTCTTTACCTTCTGCATCTAACTTTACTGCATAATATTTCTCATTGATATAGGCAGCTACTTGGTCATCACTATAGGTTTCCTTGTCCATTACCTTACACCATCCGCACCAACTGGTATATACATCCACAATAATTGGTTTGGGCTTTTTTTTGTAGGCCAATTGCATTTCTTCAACACTCATCCAATGCACCTTTTCATTTTCCTTAATTTTGAAGGAAATGAAAGCAAATGCCACTAAAAAAGTAATAAAAAAAATGTTAACCTTTTTCATACAATAATTGTTTAGTAAATTACGTAATCAATTTAACCACAAAGTAAATGAATAAAATCGTTATTGCTATCACCGGTGCAAGTGGGTCTATCTATGCAAAAGTAATATTAGATAAACTATTAGCCATGCCTACCCAATGGGATGAGCTTTCAGTAGTATTAACAGAAAATGCTAAAGAGGTATGGAAAACAGAATTGGACAACAATAGCTATTTGGATTACCCAATAAAGTATTACAGTCAACAAGACTTTATGGCTCCTTTTGCTTCGGGTAGCGGTCAATATAATACGATGATCATTGTACCTTGCAGCATGGGTACCCTTGGAAGAATAGCCTCAGGAATCAGCAATGACCTTATTTCAAGAGCGGCAGACGTTGTATTAAAAGAAAGAAGGAAATTAATATGTGTAGTTAGAGACACCCCTTATAATTTAGTCCATATTCGTAATATGGAAACCATTACACTAGCTGGAGGAATCATCGCACCAGCAACCCCTTCATTTTATAGTAAACCAACCACAATAGAACAAGTAGCCGCCACCGTTATAGACAGAGTATTAGATTTAGCTGGACTAAATATTAAAACTTATAGATGGGGAGAAAAAAATGATACCAACAAATAGAAATTAACCGATGAAATTTTATTTTATAAAAAAAGTAAAAAATTATCGTAAATCTACCACTTCAACACCAGGATATTTCTTTGCATCAAACAAAAATTGAGCATCACTTACCAATGTACTAGTATTCATATTGGATATTTCATACCAATAAACATTTCCTGATTTTTCAAAAATCTTTGTACTAGAAATAGCCTGATTCTTCTTGTCAATATTTAGCAATACTTTAAAGAAAGGTTTACTTTTATCAGTTGGTGTTAATTCAATTTGCTGAACCATTTTGTTGCCAACCTTAATATCTCCATTTAACTTATATAAAAAGTCTTTATCGTAAAAATTAGTAAATATTTTTTGAGGAGTGATTGAATTCACGGAAGGATCAATTTTTGTAATGGTCAACTCATTAGTAGATTTATCATAGGTAGAAACAATACTTCCGTCACAAAAAATTTCTTGCCCAGTTACACTAATTCTATATTTTACACCCTTCATATATACCATTCCTGACTTGGCTCCCAATGTTTTACCTACATTGTTTTCAATTTTAAGAGAAAAAGAAGATTGCACCGACTTAAATGTCTTAAACTTTGTACTAACGGCATCTAATATTTTTTTGGCAGCTGGATCATTATTGCCAATTCCTTTTGGTTGAGATTGAGATGATAAAAAGCAAATCAATAAAACAAAACTGTTAAAGATATTTTTCATATGATTATTTTTAAAGTAATCGGCTTTGATCTTTATTTAAAAGCTGATTTATTTTACAAATTATACTAAAATAGTTTAATAAAAAAGATACACTTTATAAAAATGGCTAAGATTTTTTTATAAAAAATTATCTAGCTTTTTTCGGATCCCTTTTTTTCTGAAAAGACTCTTGCCGCTTTAATAAAGTTAACGAAAATAGGCTGAGGATTCTCTACCGTACTCTTCAATTCTGGGTGATATTGCACTCCAATAAAAAAAGGATGGTCTTTCAATTCAATAATTTCAACCAAACCTGTAGCTGGATTTTTTCCACTAGCAATCATACCGGCTTTTTCAAATCTTTCTAAATAAGCATTGTTGAATTCCCAGCGATGTCTATGTCGTTCACTAATGTGTGATTGACCATAAATAGCATTAGCTAATGTGCCCAATTTTAATTCACATGGATAAGACCCCAAGCGCATGGTGCCACCTTTTGTAGTAACTGCTTTTTGATCTTCCATCAAATCAATAACAGGATTATCAGTGTTTTCATTCATTTCAGTGGAATGAGCATCCTTTAAATTCAAAACATTTCTTGCAAACTCTATCGCTGCCATTTGCATACCAAGACAAATTCCGAAGAAAGGTAATTTTTTCTCTCTAGC
The DNA here is from genome assembly GCA_945876095.1 of Chitinophaga pinensis. Taxonomy (GTDB): domain Bacteria; phylum Bacteroidota; class Bacteroidia; order Chitinophagales; family Chitinophagaceae; genus Ferruginibacter; species Ferruginibacter pinensis_E. The sequence goes on along the minus strand of CAMCMP010000050.1, from coordinate 1,540 downwards.
ATATTGTACCGAAATAATCTTACCTTCTACTCCCCTTTTACCGAAGCCAGGCGCTACCAACAATCCATCCAAATTACCTAATTTTTCAGCTACATTTTCTTCAGTTATAAATTCACTGTGCACATTTACAATTTGAACCTTGCATTCATTCATAGCACCTGCATGAACAAAGGATTCCAAAATTGATTTATATGCATCCTGTAATTCTATATACTTTCCTATTAAACCAATGGTTACTTTACCAGAAGGGTATTTTAGTTTATCCAAAAATTCTTTCCATTTCCCAAGCTCTGGTGCAGAATAGCCGTTAATTTTTAATTTTTTTAAAACAATTACATCTAGACCTTCATTTAACATTTTAAGAGGTACTTCATAAATAGAACTTGCGTCCATTGCTTCAATTACTGCTTCAGTTTTAACATTACAAAACAAGGCTATCTTTTTTTTCAATTCCTGATTCAATGCTCTTTCGGTTCTACAAACAATAATATCAGGATGAACCCCATTTTCACTCATTAGTTTAACACTATGTTGAGTCGGCTTTGTCTTAAGCTCTTTTGCAGCTTTCAAATAGGGAATCAGGGTTAAGTGAACCACTAAACAATCTTCTTCTTCCATTTCCCACTGCAATTGACGAACAGCCTCTACAAAAGGGAGACTTTCAATATCCCCTACTGTTCCACCAATTTCTGTAATTACAATATCATATTTGCCCGTATCACCGATTAATAACATTCTACGTTTAATCTCATCCGTTATGTGAGGGATTACCTGTACAGTTTTACCCAGGTAAGCACCTTCTCGCTCTTGGTTAATCACCGTTTGATAAATTCTACCTGTAGTTACATTATTGGCTTGCGAAGTGAAAATATTTAAAAATCTTTCGTAATGACCAAGATCTAGATCCGTTTCAGCTCCATCCTCAGTTACAAAACATTCTCCATGCTCATAAGGATTTAAAGTTCCAGGGTCTACATTTATATAGGGATCAAATTTTTGAATGGTTACTTTTAATCCTCTAGACTGCAAAAGCTTTGCAAGGGAGGCTGCAATAATTCCCTTTCCTAATGAGGAGGTAACACCACCTGTTACAAAAATGTACTTGGTCATCGTTTCTATTTATAATTTGTATTCCTCTATTTAAAATAAATGAATAGTTGGCACCACCCTTTATTATCAATAAGCCATCCAAAAAATTGAAATAATCAGCTTACTAAAACAACAAAAAACAGTTTGATAAATGGTTATTTAAAAAATGACCAGCGGCTTTCAGAATGTTTAAATCAGTAAAGAAAAAATCCGTGAGGTCGTGCAAACTTACAGCGAATAATTGGGAGCATGAAATTTAGCAAGAAAATTATCAAAATTTCTTAAAATGAAATCAAATATTGTCACTAGCGTTGCGTTATAAATCAAAGATATTCAATTGATTATCTTTTTGTTCTTTGAAATATTGTAATTGAGTTTGCTGAAACAGCTGATTTATGGGCATTCTTTCGAATATGGATATACTTAAAATCTGTAGAATTTCATAGAGGCT
>CAMCMP010000049.1 GCA_945876095.1 Chitinophaga pinensis | reverse complement strand
AATATGAAATACTACAAATATTAAGTATCTCATTATTGTGCAAAATACCTTTACTTGAATTATTTTCTAAAACCTATCCGCAATATGTCAAAGAACAAACCTGTAATCAATTGAACCTGTTCGATTTATAACAAGACGCTAATGATTTTACTTATTAAATCTTCATTATTATCTTGACTTTCAATAACACCAATTGCTTCCAATGAAAATGAATTAAACTCATTGGCTGCATAGTCTGCATTGAATTTTAAATTTTGTAATCCTTCTATGCGTTTATCATTTCTGTTTTGATTAACAGAATAAATGTCAAATAAATTATAATTGGTACGATTGCTTTCAACGGCTCTTGTCCTCCCTGCAAATCTATTATCGTATCCCAAACCCCAATTAAATTTACCTTTCTTATTATTTAGAATGATAGAAGTGTTTGCTCTAGCCTTTGAGCCAAATCCAGTACCTAATGCAATAGCGCCATTAGTGCCAGATTGCTTGTTTTTTTTAAGCCTAATATTGATAATGCCACTTTCTGCATTTGCATCATATTTTGAAGAAGCATTGTTTATTATTTCAATACTCTCCACGCTAGTTGCTGCAATCTGATCTGTATTTGATAGGCCTGAATTTCTACCATTAATTAGTATCAAGGGTGATTTTCCTCTCAAAGTAATAACACCATCATTGTCTACCGTTACGGTGGGGGTTGCTTTTAGTAAATCGGTAGCCGTTCCTCCAATTTGTGAAATATTATTTGCCGTATTAACAATAAAGCCTTCGTCCGTTTTTTCTATCATTCTTTTTTGAGCCGTTACCACTACTTTTATTAAGTCACTTTCATCATTTGCTAATGTTTGATTAATAAAGGTATACTCAGTTTTTTCTTGCGAGAGTACAATCTTTCTTGTAATCGGTTGAAATCCGACTAGGCTAATCTTTACAACATACTCGCCCAGACTTAAATTTTTAAATGAAAACTTTCCTAAGGAATCGGTTGCTTCATACAACAATACTTTGGTTGAATCTTTTTTACTTGCAATAGTAACAGAGGCAAATTCAATTGCCTGATTTTTATTAATCACATTACCGCTTATTTTACCTTGAGCTAAGAGCTCAGTTTTTATGGCTATGATTAGAAATAATAATATTAGATATTTATTCATTTTTTTTAGGCCCATCAACACTTTGAGCTATTAACTCCTCTGCCATAGAGGGGGTCAGATGTTATTACATATATTTCCACATTAAAACTTTCAATAAAACTAATAAAGCAAATAATACTTCTTTTAATAGCTAACCAAAATTTGCCTATTTAATTAGTAAGAGGTGAAGTTAAAAATATCTTTAGTGATTAAAGGCTTTATGTTAATGTTATTCAAATTTTAACATTAACACAAAGCAACACTTAAAACAGTTGAGTTAAATACAAATACATCTCCTACCAACCATTCGTTTCACGAAGATTTTGAATATGTGCTATATGATGTTTGCCATGCCATGTACATATTGCAAAAAAATCCCACAAGCTTATTTCCACCTTATGAGTAGGATGATAAAACTTTTTTTGCCATTGTTCTTCTGTTAAACTAGACAATAAGCTTATCCATCTTTGATGAAGCGCTTGTAACAGCGTTATCGAAATAATTGCTGGAGTATGCAATACATCTGAAGTAAAAGACCAATCATGTTCGCTGTAATCTTTTATAGTGGGGACATCTTCAGTAATTGCTAATTTAAAAACTACAAAAGCATTCATATGACTATCCGCTAAATGGTGAACTACTTGAAGAACTGTCCAACCATCTTCTCTGTAAGGAGTATTTAATTGGGACTTGTCTAAGTTTTTAATAGCAGTTTCTAAATCAGTAGATAACATTTTCATGTCATTTAACCAGCCATTTTTAGTTGATTCATCAAAAGGCTTCAATTCAAAATTTCCAATGGGATAGCGAAGGTCTTTCATAATTAATTTGGTTAATATTAGATAGTAAAAATTTTATGCTAAATACAAATTTAATTTATTAATTCAACATAATTTATATCAGTCATTAAAAAAATATTAAATTAATTGCTGATATAAAGTGATTATATCTATTCAATTTTTTCCCTATTTCATAAACTACTTTTCTAATTGCGTAAACGGCAAGTCCCTTAGGAAAATAGTTTTGCAGCATGAAATTAATCACCTGCAGATTTATACTACTAATTGCTTTAACGCTGGGCCTCAGTCAAAATACAATATCCCAAATAGTTAAAATTGAGAAAGACAGTTCAAAGTGGTACATTATGAAAGATGTTACTATTATTGGTCGAAATAGTAAAAGTGATTATCAGCCAATGCCTGAAATTGTTGGAACCAATATTTATGCTGGAAAGAAAAGCGCATTGATTGTACTTGAAAATGTTCAAGGTAATATTGCCAATAATACCATGCGCCAAGTTTTAGCAAAAATTCCAGGAATTCATATTTGGGAAAGCGATCCGAGTGGTATTCAAATTGGTATTGCCGCAAGAGGCTTAAGTCCAAACAGAAGTTGGGAATTTAATATTAGACAAAATGGATATGATATTTCAGCAGACCCTTTTGGTTATCCCGAAGCGTACTATAATCCTCAACTTCAAGCTGTTCAAAGAATTGAAATTGTTAGAGGTCAGGGTGCACTTCAATATGGCCCTCAATTTGGTGGAATGGTCAACTATATCTTAAAAAATGGAAGTGAAATTAATAAGCCTTTTGAATTTGAAACACAACAAACTATTGGAAGCAATGGATTAATAAATAGCTTTAATGCGATAGGAGGTAAAAAAGGGAAAATAAATTATTATTCTTTTTATGACCAAAGAAATGGAGAAGGATGGAGAATCAATAGTCAATTTTTCACAAAAGCAAACTTCGGTTCTGTTACTTATAATTTGACCAATCAACTTTCCATCACTGCTGAATGGATGCATTCCCATATTAGAAGCCAACAATCTGGAGGTTTAACAGATACCCAAATTCAACAAGATGCTCGACAAAGCTCTAGAAGTAGAAACTGGTTTGACATTACTTGGACTACTCCGGCAGTAACCATCCAATATGAAATAAACAATCATACTCGTTGGAATACAAAAATATTTGGAACCATCGGTAACAGAAATAGTATTGGATTTTTGCAGGCTATCACTATAAAAGATAGCATCAATGCCGCTACCAATCAATATAATAATAGAATTGTCAATTTAGATAAATACAGAAACTATGGTGTTGAAAGTAGAATCCTTAGCAATTACTTTATCAAAAAAATGAGAAATACAGTATCTGGAGGCATTCGATTGTATACAGGCACTACCCATCGATTAGCTGATGGAAAGGGGAGTACTGGATCAAATTATGATATTAATATTTCAGGACTTTATCCAAGAGATGTAATTTTTGAGTCTAATAATGTTGCTGGATTTATTGAAAATATCTTTAGGTTTTCAGATAAGTTTTATATAATCCCAGGCCTTAGATATGAATGGCTTGAAGGCAGGGCATCCGGAAGAAATGGATTGAGTTCAACTGGGGATGCAATTAACCTACAAAATATCACAAGAAGTAGAAGCTTTATAATTGGAGGAATTGGATCCGAGTATCATTTAACAAAAAAAACAGAACTGTATGCAAATTTCTCTCAGGCATATAGACCTATTCAATTTGCTAATCTTCAAGCTCCACCAACAACGGATAAGATTGATCCAGATTTAAAAGATGCCAGAGGTTTTAATTTTGATATTGGCTATAGAGGTAAGGTAAAAAATTACTTGCAATTTGATATTAGTGGATATTTTTTACAATACAATAATCGTATCGGTTCCATCACACCATCAGGTGCTAGCTACAGACTCATGACCAATGTGGGAGCAAGTGCTAATAAAGGCATAGAATCTTATATTGAATTCAATGCAATGAGGGCCTTCTCAAAAAGTGAAGAAATAGATTTTACATTATTTAGTTCTTATTCTTACACTGATGCTAGATACAGTGGTGACCATAAAGACGCTAATACAAAAGGAAAAAAAGTAGAAAATGCACCACAAGATATTCTAAGAACTGGTATTAATTTTGGTTACAAGAAATTTTTGTTTACTCCTCAACTTAGTTTTGTTGGTCATTCTTTTAGCGATGCCAATAATACGATTGCTAGTTCAGCCAATGGCAATGTAGGTCTTATCCCTTCTTACACTATTACTGATTTAACTGCTTCCTATAAATTTTCTAAAAATTTAAATCTAAAAGCAGGTATAAATAATCTATGGGATCTAAGGTATTTCACTAGACGAGCCGGAGGATACCCTGGGCCAGGAGCAATGCCTGCTGATGGTCGTACATTTTTTTTATCTATTAGCGCTAAATTCTAAATTGAATAACTCCTTTTAGAATTATTCCACTGCTTTGCTACCAAAGGCGCTTGCTTTCACAAAGAAAAATCTAAACTGACAGCAAATCGGAAGAAACTCAGCTCCAATAAAAAAGGGTATATGAATTAAAATTCATATACCCTTCAATTGCTTTCTTTTCGGTTGTAAGGATGTAAAAGAAATTACAAAACTACCAATTAAAAAAGAAAATAATTTCAGTTAATTTAGTCTGCCGCATAAAACCTTCTATACAACTGATTAGATATAAAAACAGCATTGTTGTCTTTGTTCTTATCTGCCCAGGCTTTAAATTTTGGATGATCGTGTATTACTTTATACTCTTTCTCAGAGGCCCAGTGACCAATAGTGCAATTCCTATACGTTGAAGTAGTATCAGAAGGAGCTAATTTAAAGTAACTATAATAATTCTTAGGAAATCCGATTTCCTTCATAATTGCATTGATTTCTTTTATGCTAGCAATATAGGTTTTCTCCATAGCCGCATCTTTTATGTCATAAAAATGCACTGAATTGATTGCCTTTTGGGCAGCGGCAGTCATGCTAAAGCCTATTGAGCCAAGCATTAATAAAAAGATAATTTTTTTCATTTGGTTTGTTTAGGGTGAAATGAGAATTTAAATCAATTTTCTTAATTATTAACTCATTTTAATAAATATTAATAGGTAAGTCCAGGTAATACGTGTAATTTCTATTTAGCATGTAATTTTCATCTATGTTTGCTTTTGAAGAACTAAAGATTTACTATTGTACAATCCGACCCTATACCCCGATAAAGAACTGTTGCTAAAAATAGCTGAAGGTGACCAGGTAGCATTTAGTGTACTGTTTGAGCAATATAGAAACCAGCTTTTTACATACCTTCTCAAAATAACAAAGTCAGCTGAAACTTCCGAAGAGATTGTGTTGGATGTTTTTCTAAAAATTTGGCATGGAAAAGAAGCCATTGTTGAAATCGAAAACATTGAAGCTTTTTTATTTAGGGTGGCGCATAATAAAGCCATTGATTTTTACGATCACTAAAAAAAAATCCGCAAATACAGCAACAAGTATGGGACCAAATGCAGGGCCACCCTTCTGTTTGACGCCCTCGAATAAAAAGTGCTAGAAATTTGAAATACCAGCCGTTAAAAAATCAATCCCTTTAAAGTAACGCTGTACTTTAATTTTACCTCAATAGATAGCCACCCCTCTATTTGACGCCCTCGAATAAAAAGTGCTAGAAATATTAAATATCAGACGTTAAAAAATCAAGGCTGTTTGAGCCAGCAATACATTCAAAGTATTTTACTCTCCCTCCGCCGCGGCGGATTGATTATAGGCTGATATTTAATATTTCAGCCTTTTTATTCGCAGGATTGATTTTTTTTGTTACTTTTTTGCATCAAGGCAAAAAAGTAAAAGCATTCTATTCCGGAAGGAACCAAAGGCTTTTATAGCTAACTTTTATTTTCCTTAAAAGAAGGTACTAATCATTTGACTGATTATCTGGTAGTAGTTCTTTACCGATTCATTTTGATCAAAAGCTTTACCAAATAAACACTTACAACTTTTGTGAGTCAACTAATTATTTCAAACTAAAGACAAAATTATTTATCCAAAAATCAAAATGCTCGAATTATTTAATATTGATGTAATTTGGGAAAAATCAAATCAACAACATGAGAACAAACTACCTACTCCTATTTTTATTCATTCCATTTATATCATTTGCACAAAATGCAGACTCTATTTGGATAGTAAATAATTTCACTAAAAAAGAAGTAATGATTCCAATGCGTGATGGAATTAAACTTTTTACAACCATTTATGCACCTAAAGATAAAAGTGAAAAACATCCCATCATCTTAACGAGAACACCTTATTCTTGTGCTCCTTATGGAGAAAATATTTTTCGGAATTTTTGGGGTTCTCCAAGAAAAGAATTTTTTAAAGAAAACTATATTTATATCATTCAAGACGTTCGTGGAAGATGGATGAGTGAAGGAGTTTTTGAAGACATCAGACCCTATATACCTAATAAAAAACCCGGCCAAATTGATGAAGCTACCGACACTTATGACGCGATTGATTGGATGGTAAAGCAGATAGATAATAACAACGGTAATGTGGGTGTATTTGGAACTTCCTATCCTGGCTTTTATGCTACTTTAGCTGCTCATAGTAATCATCCTGCTTTGAAAGCAGTGAGTCCTCAAGCACCTGTGACAGAGTGGTTTTTAGGAGATGACTTTCATCACAACGGCGCCTTTATGCTTGCGGATGCTTTTGGCTTCTACTCTTCATTTGGAAAACCAAGACCAAAGCCTACCACTGTTGGCCCTACTGGGTTTAATTTTACCAACCCCGACGATTTTGATTTTTATTTAAATAAAGGTGCTATACCCAACTTTACAAAATTAATGGGAGATAGTATTGCCTTTTGGAAAGATTTAATGGCACATCCAAATTATGATCAGTATTGGCAAATTAGAAATACTAGAAGCAATGTTCAAGATATTAATCCCAATATTGCAACGCTAATTGTAGGTGGCTTATATGATGCAGAGGATTGTTACGGTGCATGGAATTTATATAAAGCCATAGAAACTAAAGCAAAAAATAATAATAAAATAGTGATGGGTCCATGGTATCATGGTCAATGGGGTTCCAATGATGGTACTCATTTGGGCAATGTACAATGGGGAAGTAATACGAGTGAATGGTATGGTAAAAATATAGAACTGCCATTCTTTAATTATTATTTGAAAAATAAAGGAAGTATAGATCAAATCAAAGAAGCGAATATATTTTTTTCAGGAGCTAACGAATGGAAGCAATTACCAGAATGGCCTTTGAAAAATATGAAAATGCAATCATTTTTATTAAAAGAAAAAGGAGTAATATCAGTAGGAAATAAATCAACTCAATTAAGTTCTTTCGAAGAATATATAAGTGATCCTGCAAAACCAGTTCCTTATATCTCAGATAATTACATGATGAAAGGAACCCCTTCAAGACATTATAGAGAATATATGGATGATGATCAAAAATTTGCCTCCAGAAGAACTGATGTACTGGTTTATAAAACACCTCTATTAACAAGTGATCTTACTTTAGCAGGACCAATAATTGCAGATTTAATGGTAGCAATGTCGGGTACAGATGCCGATTTTGTAGTAAAAGTAATTGATGTGTACCCCGAAAATTTTGAATACCAATCCAATAAGAATGACTACTTAATGAGTGGCTATCAACAACTCGTAAGAGCAGAAGTAATGAGAGGTAAGTATAGAAATAGTTTTGAAAAACCAGCAGCTTTTGTTGCTAATAAACCGACCACTGTTAAATTCACGCTACCAGATGTTGCTCATACGTTTAAGAAAGGTCATCATTTAATGATTCAAATACAAAGTAGTTGGTTTCCTTTAGTGGATAGAAACCCGCAACAGTTTTTAAATATTTATGAAGCAAAAGATAGTGATTTCAAAAAGGCTACTATTCGGATATACAATAATGCTTCTGCGATACAGTTGCCTGTATTGGTTGATTAACTAATTAGACTATTCATTCCAAAGAGCATTGCTAAATGCTAAAGGGGGAAGACTTTAGGTGCCATTTCGTCAATGAACTTAGATTCTTCCCCCCTTTTTGAATTTGTTTTAGTGAAAACTTTTATTGAATCAGGCAGGAGGATAAAATAAAAAAGGGTCTATAAATATCACTTCATAAACCCTTGGCATAATTTAAACTTTTGATTTATTTGGTTGCTAAAGGAAGGTCCGAGTTGGACATATCTCTATGTACTTTCCATTTTCCACCCTCTTTTTTCCAAAGAACTATATATTTACCCTTATCAATTTGTGCGCCCTCTTTTGTTTTAATTTCAAACAAGCCTTCTTCTGTAATAAAGTTTTCATCACCCCAAACTTCTAATGTAGTAAGTGTAAGTTTACTAACCCCTGCTTGAATAAAACCACTCCAAACAGTTGTTAACTTATCTTTTCCTTTTACGGAAGGCATATTATTTAACATAACAGAACCGTCGGTACTATAAGCAGATGCCATACCTGCTGAATCGCCTTTGGCCATAAATTCAGAAATTGCAAGATCAGCTGCTTCAATTTCTTTTTTAGCATTGGCTAAATCAAATACCGGTTTGGCGGGTGGTTGACATGCAAATAAACTAGCCGCAACGACAAAGAATAATAATAGTTTTTTCATTTTAGGTGTTTTAATTGTTTAAGTTTAAAATTAAATTTAATAAAAAAATAATAACTAGAGAAATAGCCATGGGATTATTAAAATTCTTATAGAAAAAAGTAGGCAATTATTTTAAAAAAATACTATTTTTAAACAATGAAGCTCTCTAAGTTCAAAAGTGTTCATAGTTTTAATGGTAGACACTTTATCGATCATTAGATAGAAAAATTTTATTCTAAAACAGTGAAATTTCAAATGATGAAAAAATTATTACTTGCAGTACTCATTTTTGTATTATCTCTAAATCAAGGACAGGCACAAAGTGCTAAAGTAGATTTCTCCCAGAAACCACCAAATTTAGATTCTTTATTTCCTAGGATTGCTGCTGAAAAGAATGATAGTGCTAGGTATTACTTAGCCATGAGCGCCCTAACTATCTCGGAGACCAATCCAGTGGAGGACATGCATAATTCTGAAAGAATCCTTTTATATGGTAAAAAAAATAACGATTTAGTGTGTCAGCTATTAGGATACGCTTGTCTTTGTTATGACTATATCGCTTTTGGTAATCAGGTGAAAAGCTTGGAGTATGGAATATTGGCTAATCAAGTAGCCGAAAAATCAAAAAATGATCGTTTAAAAACTTTCGGCAAAGCGATGCTTGCGTTATCCTATTTAACTATGGGCGATTTTGAAAAAGCCGTTGCTTATAATAAGGCAGCAGTTGAAGCGGGGTCTAAGTATGAACCAGATATAATCAATGTATGCGCCGTAAATGATATGGGTACTATTTATTTAGCCATGAATAAAGTGGACTCTGCTTTAACATATACCCAAAAAGCTTATGAATTATCTATTAAATCAGGTATAAATTATTGGTTAACATCTACCTATTTACAATTTGGTTCGATTCACGCAGCTATGAAAAATCCTACATTGGCATTAAGCTATTGGAAACTTGCTTTAGAGGAATCAGAAAGAATTAAATCACCAAAATTTGCTAGTATAGCCTATGGGGCAATGGCCGATTATTTTTATGCCAATAATCAAAAAGATTCTGCTAAATTTTATGCAACACTTGCGATATCTAGCGTGAAAAATACAGCTTTTCAAACCTTAAGTGTTGGGCCTGCCAAATTATTATTAAATATTTATAGAGAAGTGAACTTAGACAGTGCTTTTAAGTACTCTGAAATTTATAGAACTGCTAATGATACTTTATATAATATTAAGGCATTACAACAAGCACAGTTAATGAGTGTAGAGGAAGAAAGCCGTCAGGATCAATTAAAATTAGAGGAGGAGAAAGAATCCGAAGCGCAAAAAGAAAATTTACAATACATTTTCATCGCATTGGGCATTATTACTTTCTTTATGTTATTTATTTTATTTAGTCGCAAGCATATTACCAATACTAAAGTAATCGAATTTTTAAGTGTGGTTTCATTATTAATTGTGTTTGAATTTTTAAATTTGCTGGTACATCCAATACTTGAAAAAATTACACGTCACTCTCCACTATTAATGCTTTTAAGTTTAGTAGCCATGGCTGCTTTGTTAATTCCACTTCATCATAAATTAGAACATTGGGCGGTTAATAAATTGGTCGAAAAAAATAAATTAACCAGATTAGCGGCAGCTAAAAGAACCATTGATGAATTAGAAAACAAAGTTTAACTATGAAATATTTTTTCCTTTTTACATTTTTATTTTTGAGTAGCCTTTGTCATGGTCAAATGCTAAATGATAGTCCATTTATCGCTAAAGTAGCACATCCCAAATATAAGCTAGGATAAGGCCCTAGTATTTTAATAGATGCTGCTCATCATAATTTTATTGTAGAAATGGGGTTGATAAAACCTTTGGTAGATGTATTGCATTCGGATGGGTATAAGCCTAAAATTGACTCGCAAGTTTTTACTAAACCCTACTTATCAAAATATAAAATTTTGGTTATCATGCCAGCGATGCCATTTGAATTTGGCTCTAAAAACATTATTACAGATGAGGTTACATTTACTAAAGAAGAATTAACCGCTTTGCATGAATGGGTTGAAGATGGGGGTTCTCTGCTAATGTTAAGTGAGCATGCCCCTATTGATAAATCAATGACTCCACTATTTAATAAATTTGGACTTTCTACTACAACCGGTATCATATATGACTCAGTTTATTGTGATACAAGTATTAAAATACCTTCCTATCAAATGCTCATTCAATACACAAGTACAAATGGGCTTTTAAACACGAAACACCCTATCACTATGGGCCAAAATAGTAGTGAAGCAATTCATCGAATGATAACCTATGGCGGATCTGGTATTACTGGCAAGGGTTATACCAATATATTTCAGACGTCTTCTTCTGCCACCATAAAAAAATGGAGTGGTAATTTACCCTCTGGAATGGTAAGCTCCCAATGCATGGCTGGGCCTGTTGGAAAGGGGAAATTAGTTGCCTTGGGTGATTGCAATGGTTTCACCGCTATGTATATGAAGTCTGGAGGTAAGAAAATTTCAGCAGGTATGCAAGTAGCTAATTACGACTGGAAACAGTTTGTATTAAATACTTTTCATTGGCTTTCAAATTAATTACTTCCTAATTTAGAAATAATTTTATTTTACACTTGGTTTAAAATTATTATCAGACTTCATCAAATAGGTCTATCACTATTTATCGAGAGGCTTTATAACTCCCAGGCTTTCTGGAGAAATTCAATACATTCATTTCATTTAATATAAAAAGCCCTTTTAATTCATAATAATTAGCTTACTCTTTTAAACAATTTAAATCATCGAATTGTATTAGTATTAAATTAATAGAGTAAACATGAAAATGAAATTTTTATTGATATTCCTTTTTGGTGGGGTCATATCTATAACAGTGCAAAAATCATCCGTTAATGCAGTGGTAGGTTTTAATAATCATGTTAGCTTTGTTATTTTGGACAAAACAGCTAATTTATTTATTAAGCTACAAGGCCAAGGTTCTGTTTCCGCTTTGCACCAAAGAATGAACTATTCTTCGTTATAAAATTTCATTTATATTTAATTGATGACTATGTTAAAAAATATCTTTCCTCAAGTTTCAGAAATTCCGAATGAATGGCAGCTGGACGAATTTATTGAACAACGTGAATATCTTGTAAACGGCGAACTTAGAATTTGGGAAGGTCCCATGAATGAAGTTGTATCGCCAGTGTCTATTAATAATGGCAATAGTACTGTGAAAAATATTATTGGTACCACGCCGCTTCTAACACAAAAGGAATCATTAGAAGCCTTGGATGCAGCTGTTCTTGCTTATAATAATGGTACAGGAGAGTGGCCGACTATGAGTATTACAAAACGAATTACTCATATAGAACAGTTTCTTTCTGAAATGAAAAAACAAAGGGGGCTCGTTGTTAAATTATTGATGTGGGAGATAGGGAAAAACTTGCCAGATAGTGAAAAAGAATTTGATAGAACCTGCATTTACATAGAAGATACCATCAAGGAATTAAAAAAACTCGATCACGACAATTCTAACTTTGATGTTGAAGAAGGCGTAATTGCTCAGACTAGGCGGGTTCCGCTAGGTGTGGCATTGTGTATGGGGCCCTATAATTATCCATTAAATGAAACATTTACTACATTGATACCAGCATTAATTATGGGTAACACGGTAGTATTTAAACCTGCTAAATATGGCGTACTTTTTATAAAACCATTACTAACTGTTTTTAAATCCTGTTTTCCAAAAGGTGTAATCAATATCATTTATGGTAAGGGGAGAGAAACAGTAGGTGCGTTAATGGAGACAGGAAAGATCGATGTATTTGCCTTTATAGGAACCAACAAAGGTGCCAACGATATTAAGAAATTACATCCTAAACCAAATCGCTTAAGGAGTGTGCTGGGCTTGGATGCAAAAAACCCTGCCATTGTTTTACCAGATGCTGATATTGAAAACGCAGTTAGCGAATGTGTTGCCGGATCTCTATCCTACAATGGGCAAAGGTGTACTGCATTAAAAATAATTTTCGTTCAAGAGAACATTGTAGAAGAGTTTATCAAAAAATTTATTGATGGCGTATCTAAATTAAAGTGTGGTATGCCTTGGGAAAAAGATGTAAAAATCACCCCTTTGCCAGAGCCTGGAAAAACTGATTATTTAACTGGTCTGTTAAACGATGCAAAGCTTTTGGGTGCATCTATATTGAATGAAAATGGTGGCGAAGTAAATGATACTTTCTTTTACCCTGCAGTGCTTTACCCGGTAAATGCTCAAATGAGAATTTATTCAGAAGAACAGTTTGGGCCATTGGTGCCTATCGTTTCTTACAAAAATATTGAAGAAGTAATCGACTATGCTGTTCAATCTAATTTCGGACAGCAGGTAAGTATATTTGGTAAAAACTCAAAACAGATAGGCCATTTAATAGATGAAATGGCAAATCAGGTAGGTCGTATCAACATCAATGCTCAATGTCAGCGGGGACCGGATGTATTTCCTTTTAATGGAAGAAAAGATAGTGCCGAAGGAACTTTAAGTGTCAATGATGCTTTAAGAGCATTTAGTATTCGCATATTGATTAGCACAAAAGACAATGCTGTTAATAAAGAAATCGTGCAAACAATTGTAAGAGAACATCAAAGCAATTACTTAAGACTAGATTATATATTTTAAGAGGTTATTGAGTTGTTTTTTTTCTACACTTAAATGAAGAAAATTAAATAATTACATTCTAAATTATCAAGGTTTGCAATTTTTTGTAGATACTCAAATTTAATATCAGATTCTTATTTCTGTTTATTACTTATTATATCTTCAATTATTTCTAAATGGTGTTTGGTGTGAATTTCTAAAAAATTAATTGTTTGATTAAGTGTAAGGTCGCCAAAAAAAGGATGAGTAAAATATCTGTCTTTCGAAAGTGTTTCTAACTTCATAATTTTATCTCTAGTCAATGATAAATGTTTTATTAAACTCTCATTATTGATATTTTTTTAGGACAATGATTAAAATAGCTTTTGACCCGATTTATAAACATTCATTACCTGAAAATCATCGATTCCCCATGTTAAAATATGAGCTCATCCCCGAGCAATTATTGCATGAAGGAACCTTTGGTACTGAAAATTTTTTTACACCTAGCTGTTGTTCTGAAGAAATTATATTACAGACGCACGACAAAGATTATTTAGACAAGTTATTGCACCAACAATTAAGTGCCTCCGAGCAAAGAAAAATTGGATTTCCTCTCTCTCATGAATTAATACAAAGAGAACTAATCATCACCCAAGGGACAATTGATGCAGCCTTGTATGCATTAAAAAATAAAATCGCTTTAAATATTGCAGGAGGCACTCATCATGCATTTGCAGAAAGAGGTGAAGGGTTTTGTATATTAAACGATATGGCGATAGCTGCCAACTATTTAATAAGTAATAAATTAAGCAGTAAAATACTTATTATAGATTTAGATGTTCACCAAGGAAATGGGACCGCCAAATTAATGGAAAACGAGCCAAGAGTATTTACTTTTAGTATGCATGGACTAACCAACTACCCTTTTCACAAAGAAAAATCTGATTTAGATATTGGTTTGTTAGACGGCACATCAAGTGAAACTTATTTATCTATTCTAGCAGAAGTATTACCCAATTTGATTGAAACCGTAAAGCCGGATTTTGCATTTTATTTAGCAGGGGTCGATATTTTAAGTACAGATAAATTTGGAAAACTAAAAGTTAGTATGGAAGCATGCAAACAAAGGGACCTATTTGTATTTACTCAGCTCAAAAAAAATAATATACCAGTAACCGTTGCGCTAGGGGGTGGCTATTCACCGGATATTAAAACAATTGTAGAAGCGCATTGTAATACTTTTCGAATTGCAATGAATTTATTTGACTAAATCATAATTATTTATTTGATAAATAATATTGTGAATATATTTACACATAAGCCTTCATCTTGGAAAAAAAACAAATTAATATTGTTTGGATAAAAAGAGACATTAGATCTCAAGATCATCTGCCTTTACACATTGCTGAACAAAGTGCGCATCCCTACATTATAATTTTTGTATTTGAATCATTGTTGATGGATTATCCAGATTCAAGTTTAAGGCATTTACAATTTCAGTATCACTCACTGATTCAGCTAAATAAAAAATTAAAACCAAATAACAAAGAAGTAATCATTTTTTATACCGACATAATTAACGCTCTAATTACTATACAAAATCAATTTGAAATAGTAAACCTTTACAGTTATCAAGAAAGCGGCATCAAACTTACCTTTACCCGTGATAAATTGGTTCAAAAATATTGTCAAAAAAATAAAATATTTTGGGGTCAATCTCAAAGAGATGGTGTAATAAGGGGCATAAATAACAGAACAGGATGGGATAAAAACTGGTATGCCACTATGCACAGTTCAGTTATTGAAAATCAATTTACATTTCAGGAGCCATTAAAATTTGTAAATCCATATCCCTTATCTGATTCAATGACAGAAACATTTTTGGAATATCCAACCAGCTATCAGCCGGCAGGTGAAGATTATGCCATTATGTATTTACAAACTTTTATAAGTGGCAGAGGTCAAAACTATAGTAGAAATATTAGCAAACCCAGTGAAAGCAGAATAAGTTGTGGGCGAATTTCACCTTATTTAAGCTGGGGCAATATTTCTATTAAACAAGTGTATCAATATATTTATAATGCAGGGAAAACTGCTAAAGCAGCCAATGAAAAGGCAGCTTTTGTGAACATTCTCTCGCGCCTCAAATGGCATTGTCATTTCATACAAAAATTTGAAGTGGACTGTACGTATGAAACAAAATGCATCAATGCTGGTTATGAATTGTTAGAGTATCCTTTAAAACCTGAATACATCAATGCTTGGAAAAATGCAAGAACGGGCTATCCTTTGGTAGATGCTTGCATGAAATGTTTACAAGCAACTGGGTGGATTAATTTTAGAATGCGTGCCATGTTGGTTAGCTTTTTCTGTCATCATCTATTTCAAAATTGGAGACATGGAATGTATCATTTGGCACAGTTGTTTTTAGATTACGAACCTGGCATACATTATACTCAATTTCAAATGCAAGCAGGTACTACAGGCATCAATACCATAAGGATATATAATCCAATCAAGCAAAGCATGGATCATGACCCAAAAGGTATATTTATTAAAAAGTGGTTGCCTGAATTAAATAAGATACCTGCAGAGTTAATACATGAACCCTATAAAATGAGTTTGATGGAGCAAGAAATTACAGGTGTAATTTTAGGGAAAGATTATCCTTATCCAGTAATTGATATTAAGGATGCTGGAAAAGAAGCAAGAAAAAATATTTGGGGTCACAAAAGCAATGAAATTGTAAGGCAAGAAAATAAGAGAATCTTAGCCACCCATTGTAGGTAAAGTACTACCCTTCCATGTACCTCCGTAGCGATAGTTGGGTTCAGATTTAACTTTATTGCAGCAATCGGTACATACAAAAATCCAGACTTTACCTTTTTTTACTTGCACTCGATAAAGTACTCTATCTTCTTTTTGACATAAAGCACAAAATTTTGTTTTCATAGGAATATAGAATTAGTCGTCATCCTGCAAAATACATAGCTTTATCAATAAAAAATATAACCATGCTAGCTTCTGAAATTTTCTCTATTTGCAATGTAGTAATTTTATTTGGATGGCTTTTGTTGTTAATCGTTCCTAAATGGAAGTACACACAAGCCATTATATTAAATTGCTTATTGGTAGTATTTACCATTGTGTATGCTTTTTTATTAATTCAAGATATAAATAAAATTAGTTTAGATAGTTTTAGTACCCTGGCAAAGCTGAAGGTGCTTTTTCAAAGTGATACTGCAGTAGCTGCTGGTTGGGTACATTATTTAATTTTTGATTTATTCGTTGGAACATATGTAGTAAGAAAGTCATTACAAATTGGTCTCTCTCGATTGGTATATTCTTGTATTCTGCCCTTTACCTTTATGTGCGGTCCAATTGGATATTTAATATTTGTTATTATTAAAATCATTAAAACTCAATCTTTCAATGAACCTAATTAAAAATTCTCTAAATGTTTTCAATGATCCTTTAATAGAATGTGGAACAAGTCCAATGACGGGTGCATACAGAGATGGCTGTTGCAACACAGGTGTAAACGACATCGGAACACATACAGTTTGTGCTGTAGTGACCAATGATTTTTTACAATTTTCAAAAAGTAGAGGCAACGACCTGACAATAGATTACCCAGCATCTAACTTTAAAGGGCTAGCAGAAGGGGATAGATGGTGCCTTTGTGTTTCTAGATGGATACAAGCTTATCAAAACAATGTTGCACCTCCGGTAATATTAGAGGCAACACATATCAAAACCTTAGAATATATTTCTTTAGAAGAATTAATGAAGTTTAAATATATACCCCAATAAGTTAATCCTAAATAAAAAAACCTTGGATGTGAAGTGATTGGTCTTAACTAAAGAATAAATTTTAAAAGACTTTTAATTAACACTGATTTTAATTTAAGAGCAACAATTTTAATCTTTTTTTGTTCTTAAGTAATTAGTAAATAATTAACCATGTCAAATTCAGCCTCGCTTATATTTCCGCATCAATTATACCAAGACATTCCTCATTTACAAAAAGACAGAAAAATATACCTAGTTGAAGAAAATCTATATTTTCAACAATATAATTTTCATCAAAAAAAATTAGTACTACACAGAGCAAGTATGAAATTTTATGAGCAATTTTTAATTAAAAAGGGTTTTGAAATTGAATACATTAATCATGACAATAAGTTAAGCAATTGCACTAATTTAATTCAGAAACTGGTTGAGGATGGCGTTATAGATATTTATATTATTGATGTCATTGATAATTTTTTAATGAAAAAAATAAATACATCTTGTAATAAATACGCTCTGAAATTGCATGTATACGATAGCCCTAACTTTTTAAATAATACCTCTGAAGTAGCTGATTTTTTTAACAACCGAAAAACATATTTTCAAACCGATTTTTATACCTGGCAAAGGAAACAGCGTAACATACTCATAGAAAAAAATGGAAAGCCAATTGGAGGTAAATGGACTTTTGATAGTGAAAATAGACTCAAGTTTCCGAAAAATGAGATAGTACCTGATCTTAAACTACCTACCGAAAATGAATATGTAAAAGAGGCAAAGAAATATGTTTCAATGCATTTCCCTAATAATTATGGCGAAGCAAATGGCCCTGATTTATTTGCAACCACTTTTGAAGAGTCAGAGCAATGGTTAGATGAATTTTTAAAAAGTAGGTTTGAAAAATTTGGAATTTATGAAGATGCGATAGTGACTAAGGAAACAGTATTGAATCACTCCGTTTTAAGCCCTATGTTGAATATTGGGCTTCTCACCCCTCATAAAATCATAGATAAAGCGCTTGAGATAGGGAAAGATAAAAATATCCCTTTAAATTCTATGGAAGGTTTTATCCGACAAGTTATGGGTTGGAGAGAATTTATAAAAATTGTTTATGAACGAGAAGGGACTAAACAACGCAGCACCAACTATTGGAAATTTACCCGAAAAATACCTCCTAGTTTTTGGAATGGTACCACTGGGATTCCTCCTATTGATAATACTATCCAAAAAATATTAAAAACTGGTTATTGTCATCACATAGAAAGACTAATGGTGTTAGGCAATTTTATGTTATTATGTGAATTTGATCCGGATGAAGTGTATAGATGGTTTATGGAAATGTTCATCGACGCCTATGATTGGGTAATGGTGCCCAATGTATACGGAATGACACAATTTGCTGATGGTGGGTTAATGACAACCAAGCCTTATATAAGCGGGAGCAATTACTTGATGAAAATGAGTGATTACGAAAAAGGAGAATGGCAAGCGATATGGGATGGCTTGTTTTGGCGTTTTATGCATGAACATCGGAATTTCTTCCTAAAAAATCCAAGACTTGGAATGTTGATAGGTACCTATGATAAAATGA
>CAMCMP010000048.1 GCA_945876095.1 Chitinophaga pinensis | reverse complement strand
AGCTTATATAAACTGAATTACATAATTCCCGTAGGATATCATACAAATAATAACGCTGTGGTTTATCATAATAAACCAGCAGGCTTTTATCGGTACCCATTCGGTCGCTATTGCCTCCGCAGGCAATTATTCCAATAAGGTTGTTTTTCGAAAGCATGCTTAACAATGAAGATAATTATTCCTTTTTTAGTAAAATAATTACTCAGCTGAAAAGGTTTTTAAATAGTAATTTCCGAAAAAAGTCTGGTACCCAACAATTAAAAATTATGCGATCATTCCGTGAGGATCAAGCACATATTTCTTTGCTGCTCCTTTGTCAAAATCCTGGTATCCTTTTGGAGCGTCTGTCAGTGATATTACCTCTACATTTACAGCTTTTGCAATTTGAATTTTATCATAAAAAATAGCTTGCATCAACTGGCGGTGATATTTCATTACAGGGCATTGTCCCGTATGAAACGAATGTGACTTTGCCCAACCCAGCCCGATTCTGATACGCAGGTTTCCTAATTTGGCGGCTTCATCTACAGCACCGGGATCACCGGTAACATACAAACCTGGAATTCCGATTGATCCTCCAGCTTTGGTGATTTCCATTGCTGCATTTAATACAGTTGCAGGGTGTTCATGTCCACAATCATGCCCATGCCCTCTGGCTTCAAAACCCACGCAATCAACGGCTGCATCTACTTCAGGAATGCCAACAATTTGTGCAATCTGGTCAGCAAGGCTCGCATCGGTTCTTAGATCGATGGTTTCGCACCCAAAGCTTTTAGCCTGGGCCAGCCTTTCAGGAATCATATCGCCAACAATAACTACTGCTGCGCCCAGCAAATGACAAGAAGCTGCGCTAGCCAAACCAACGGGCCCAGCTCCTGCTATATAAACCACCGAACCCGGCCCCACGCCTGCGGTAACCGCTCCATGGTAACCAGTTGGAAAAATATCAGACAATAAAGTCAAATCCCTTATTTTAGCCATTGCCTGGTCCTTATCCGGAAACTTCAAAAGGTTGAAATCTGCATAAGGAACCATTACATAATCAGCCTGTCCGCCAACCCATCCTCCCATATCCACATATCCGTAGGCAGCTCCGGGCCTTGCAGGATTTACGTTTAGACAAATCCCGGTTTTACCTTCCTTACAATTGCGACATCGCCCACAGGCAATATTAAAGGGTACAGAAACAATGTCCCCCACGTGAATATATTCCACATCGCTGCCGGCTTCTATTACCTGGCCGGTAATTTCATGGCCAAGTACCAGGCCTTCGGGTGCCGTGGTTCTGCCACGTACCATGTGTTGGTCACTTCCACAAATGTTGGTAGAAATTACTTTTAAAATTACACCATGATTGCACTTTCTTTTTCCAAGTTCCAATTTGGGAAAGTCAATATTTTGCACCTGTACTACTCCAGGTTTAATATAGGCAACACCTCTGTTATTTGACATAATTATTTATGATTTAAGATGAAATATTAATTATTAAATTAAAAATATAATTGTAATTGTTTAAAAAGATGGATTAAAGTATCAAAAAGATAGATTATCCAATTCAGGGCTTCTCTAAAAAAAGATAAATTATATTAGTACTAATAAAGCTATGCTACTTGGGATTAAGAAGTGCATAGGCTTCGAAAGCCTATTTTTTTTTTGTGAGAAATCAAGGAATATTCCGGAATATTCCTTGATTAACTATAAACTTTAAAATCAACTTTTTATCTTAAATTGGGTGAGCTGATGATATACTTTTTTCATGTATTAATGTAAAGGTAGTTTATTGGCTCAATCCCTTTCGGGGAGTAGTGTAGCGTAGCGAAAGGGATCTATTACCAGTGTTGCACTTATTACTTGAACTTACAAAATTCTTTAATTGGATCTTCATGACTTTAATTTTTAATCGATTTTTATTTTTCACTTTATTATTTCTGGCTATTCATTTCAAAATTGCTGCTCAGCAAGTTTACTTCACTACGGGCTTTAAAGTCAGCGAGCTAAGTTCTGAACATGCGACAGTTTGGACTCGTTTGTGTGAAAAGGAAAAACCTAATCCTGTCGTTCATCAACGACTTAATCAGGTTTTTAGACACCCCATTAATTTTGATGAAAACATGCCCATTGACCAGATGGATGGCTCAGTGCTTGGAACTGCTGGTTGGGTCTGTATCACATTAAAATCAGGTTCCTTTGAAATTTCAAGTGGCTGGTTACCAGTAGGTCAAGAAAAAGATTTTACCGTATTCTATACTTTTAATGAGTTGAAACCTAATACCCGCTATGAAGTTAGGCTTGAGGGTAAGCCGACTGAAAAGGGTTTGGTTCAAAAGGTAGCAGGAACTTTTACGACGGCTCCAGCTGGGTATGACAAAAAGGAGTTAAACCTAACCACCTCTACCTGTCAGTATTTCTGGAGCCACGATGACTCATTAAAAGGGTTCCATACCTACAAAAGCATGGCTCTTTTAAAGCCAGATCTTTTTGTCCAAACAGGGGATTATGTATATTATGATAAGCCAGGACCTATTGCCAATACGCCTGAAAAAGCGCGACATAAATGGCATGCCATGGACGCTTGGCCTTCCTTAAAATCATTTTTTCAATTTACGCCTGTTTATATGCTGAAAGATGACCATGATTTATTAGCCGATGATGTGCATCCAGGTTCGGCTTCTTTTGGTAAACTTACCATTTCGGATGGCTTGAAAATCTGGCATGAAAATGTACCCTTAGCTGAGAAACCCTACCGGACTTTGCGCTGGGGGAAAGATGTTCAGTTATGGTTTTTAGAGGGGCGAGAATACCGAAGCAATAATGATATACCAGATGGAGCGACAAAAACAATTTGGGGAAATGAGCAAAAGAATTGGCTCATTAACACACTTCAACAATCGGATGCAACTTATAAAATCATTTTTTCTCCTACGCCTATCGTAGGGCCTGATCGAGGCGCTAAGGCTGATAATCACTCAAATCTTGCCTTTAAAACAGAAGGGGATTGGGCAAGGAAATTATTATCGGGCCAAAAAGCCATTGTTGTCAATGGGGATCGGCATTGGCAATATGTTTCTAAGGATGCCTCGTCGGGATTAATGGAGTTTGGATCAGGGCCTGTAAGTGACTTTCATGCGCAAGGTTGGCCCCCAAATGAGAAAAGACCTGAGCATCAGTTCCTTCGTGTGGCAGGTGGTTTTTTAGGGATTAAAATGGTTTATGAACAACAAAAGCCAATTTTATACTTGACTCATTATGACGTCATGGGTACGAAGTTGCACGAAGAAAGAATCAAAAATTAAGCATGTATTTTCCATTTTTATTGATTATTTAAAAAAAATCTCGAAAAGAATTGCGATTAATCGCGGACCTAAAACCTATCATTGTTATGAATAATTTATTCATTGTTGCCATTTTATTATAGATTTTGATTTTCCATAGAGGGTTGTTTTCCTCTAAAACTGTAAAGCTTTATGCTTATACGACCTAATAAGTAAATAAGCATATGTAAAAACAAAAAGGAACAAATATTTTGTTTCGCGTCCAAATGTATTTTAGTCTGAAAAATTTAAATTTGAATAAAAGACCATGAAATTGAAAAGATTATTTGTAATCATCGTCACTTTCGTTGTGTTTTCAGCCTGCGAAGAAAGTTCGTCTTTTCGAAAGGAAACAGTTGATCGGGCCATTGAAAACGGTAAAATTGCCAACGAAGGATTCTTGCGAAGTCTGAATTTTGTAAAGGGCTGGCTTACAAAAACCGACAGTGCCACCGGGCTGATACCAACTAACCTGATCAAAAGTAGTGACGTTTGGGAACCGCACAATTCGGCTGCCGACAATTATGCTTTTATGGTTTTAACAACCTTTTTACTTGATAAAGATTTGTACAACGGCAAAATGCGCGAAATGCTCGAAACCGAGAAAAAATTTACCTCACGGGTAAATTCGCTGCCCGATATCTGGTCGTTTTCGAAGCACAATTTTCTGTCGGATGAACTGAAAATGAACCAGGTGATTTTCGGTACATCGGAATACATTAAAGACGGACTGATACCACTTGCAGAGTACACTGGAAAATCGCCCTGGCAGGAGCGGATGATGGAAATGCTGACCGACCTTGAACCTTTCCTTACCAAAACCGACACCCTCGAAACCCTTTACAGCGAAAGACCGGCATCGGTGGAAGAAGTAAACGGAAACCTGTTGCAAATCCTGTCGCGCAACTATTGGATGACCGGCGACCAAAAATACCTCAGTTGGGCCACCCGAATTGGTGATTACTACCTGCTTGGAGCCCGGGATTTATCTCAAGTTGAATATCTCCGCATTCGCGACCATGGATGCGAAATTATTGGCGGATTGAGCGAATTGTATGTAACACTGCATTTTGCAAATCCCGAAAAGAAAGAACTGTACAAACCGTCGTTTTACAAAATACTTGACCGTGTACTCGAAGTTGGAAGAAATGAAGACGGCCTGTTTTACAATGCCATCAACCCAAAAACGGGCGAAATAACCGACAAAAATATTGTTGACAACTGGGGCTACATTTTCGATGCCTACTATTCGGTTTACCTGGTTGACAAAAAAGAGCAATACCGCGCTGCCGTGCTGAACGGTTTTACTAAACTGAACGAAAAATACCGGAATTACAATTGGGAAGGCAAAAGCCACGATGGTTACGCCGATGCGCTGGAGAGTGGAATAAACCTTTACAACCGCGAACCAGTGCCCGAACTGAAAAGCTGGATCAACAGCGAAATGCAGGTGATGTTTGCCATGCAGCAACCCAACGGGATTATTGGCGGTTGGCACGGCGACGGCAATTTTGCGCGCACTGCAATTATGAACAGCCTTTGGAAAACGCAGGGAGCAACCATTCAACCTTGGCGCGTCGATGTTATTTTGGGTGCCGAAAAAACCGAAACCGAAACTTATTTTGCTTTAACCGCTGAAACCGACTGGGAAGGAAAACTGGTTTTCGATGCACCGCGCCACAAAACCATACTTCACCTGCCCATCGACTATCCGCGCATTAATCAGTTTCCCGAATGGTTTACGGCAGAAGATGCAAAAGAATATTCAGTTGTTTCGTCGCAAAAAGCGATTACCGGTAAATATTCAGGAACACAGTTGGTTGATGGGATTCCGGTGAAACTGAAAGCCGGGGAAAAGCTGGTTTGTGTAATTAAATGACAGAAACAATAAAGCCAATCAAGTAAAATAGAATTTACCCAACAAACAATAACCAAATTACAATCCCAGGAAATTTTCCAAGGACTGTAATTTAAATTCAAACAGTATTCAAAGGGTACTTTTCATTATTTTGACCCAATAAATAATAGCCAATTTCGTATCTATAAATATATCCAACTACTACCACTGCCCCAAACAATATAAGATGAGTGAAGTTGATGTTACTTTCCGATACATAAAATCCCCGCCCCTACTGGGTTTGATTACAGAAAACGAAGTACAAATAGGATACAAATATATAAAATGGATAGCGATAAAATTGGGTCGCCAGTGATTTCGTCCATGAAATCGATTTTTTTTATTATTTATAAGCTCACCAAATAAATCTATGACTTTGTAAACTGCGTTATTTGATTTTTTTCAAATAAGCCTTGAAATTTTATGGTATGAACTTATCTGGTAATTATAATTAAATTAACCTATTTGAAGATTTTAAAACAAGAATACCCCAATGGTCTCTTTGAACCGATCGCTTTCTTTTTGGTTATATTAAAAATCCCCAATCACTATTAATGATGAGGGACTAGATTAAATAATATTTCCCATCAAATAATTTGACAGGGAATGCGTTCCTAAAACGTAGCTGATATTTTAAACAACTCCAACGGCCACAAATTCTTTGTTATGCTTAACTTTTTGTTGCACATTAGTTAGAAAAAAAAGATACATCAATTATTTGAGGTCTTGATTATATTTTATAAAAAATTAAAAAAGTGAATTTATTTTTTGTGAACTATTTACTTTTTCTAATTACTTTTTCTTAATGACCACTAAAGTAATATCATCTGGATTGTGTTGACCTTGTAGCCAACTATCAACCGATGCTATTAAGGAATCAACTATTTCCTGCGCTGATTTACTGCCATTTTTTTCAATCAGTTGGTGTAACCTTTCATAACTATACATCTCGCCTAATAAATTGGGAGCTTCAGGAAGTCCATCAGATAATTGTACAATAATATCTCCTTTATTAAAACCTCTTTTAAGGATATCAAAATGCTCCTCTCTTAGTCCACCTAGTGGAAGACCTTCAATTAAAATCTCCTCCACTTTATTGGTAGCTGCAACATAATGGTATACAGGTGGCATTCCAGCTGAACTCAGCTCAAATTCATTTGACTTTACTTGAACCACATTCAAGCTCATTCTTAAAGTACCTAAATCAATATTCTTAACAATATTATTTAATTTATTTAAGATGGTATTGGCAGCAAGTGCATCAATCCCATTTAAGCCAGCTTTGGTTACAGAAACCATCATGCCAGAAGCCACCCCATGACCTGTGGCATCGCCACATACAGAATAAAGTTCAGTGCCATTGTGTTCAAAAAAGTCATAATAATCACCACCTACTTCAGTTGAAGATCTAATAAATACCGCAATATCTAAATCGGCATTTTGTGGCAATACTTTAGGCAACATACTCAATTGCAAGTCTTGGGCTGCCTTTAATTCTTTATTTTTACGTTCATCTTCAATAGCACGAACTTTTTCTTTTTGCTTATACCTATTGTAGAAGGTATAACCAGAAAAACTAATGATAAAAAATAATGTAAAGCCAATAATCAATCTATTTTTTTGTTTTTCTTGATCTCCTTTTTCTTGCTCTCTGATAGATTCATTGAGCGTTATATTATCAATATCATTGATCCCATTTTGTATAACCAAAGTATCTTTTAAAGCAGAAGAAATTTGTAAATATTTAAAGGAACTGTCAATTTTATTTTGCTGACTATAGATCTTAAATAAAAGCTGGCTAGAATTTAAGATAACTTCGTTGAAAGAACTTTTTACGCCTAAATCATAAGAAAGCCTGGTATAATAAATGGAACTATCCATATTTTTTAAACCGAAATAATCATTGGCAGCACAGACGTATGCTTGCGCAATATCTTTTTTATATCCTTGGGCCAATATATATTTTAAACCTAAATAAATATAACTTAATGATTTTTGATACTCATTTTTTTGTAAATAGGCTTTACCTAATATAATGTAGGGGAATCCCCATCTCATATTCTCAGGGCTAGATTTTATAATCTCCAATGCCAATAAACTGTATTTGATGGCAGAATCCTGCTGATTGGCAGCATTATAAGCTTGGCCTACCATACCAACTAGAGAAGTATTTGTCCATTCTGGTCGATATTTTAATTGTTGTTTATAGCTTTCTGCTAAAGCAGTAGGTTTAATTTTTTCAAGTAATTTTTCTGTTTTAGAGCTACTCCCCATGTACGCATAATCAAACATAATATCAAAGTCTGGGTACATTTTAATTATTCCTAAATCCTCGTTCTCTTTTTTAGCTAATGTATGATAATATAATGCACTAGAATAATTGCTTTTCATATATCTATAAACCGTCCCCAGATTACCATGAATTCTTGGCAGAATTTCTTTAAAATTAAGTTGGAGTGCAATTTGCTCTGATAATTTAAAATATAATATTGTACTATCTGCATAATTTAATGCATATGAACCGCCTAATCTCCACAAATAAAATGCCTTATCTTTCGAATCTGGCATAGATAAGATATTGCTAGTACTATCTCTTATGTTTTTAATAACTCTATTGAAATCATATCCACTCTTTTTTTCCTGCGAAAATGCTTCTTGCATTACCCCTGTTAAACAAAACAAAATCAAAAAATACTTTTTCATATTCATTATTTATTTGTGATTATTAATATTGGTTAATTATATTTTCTTAGTTACCACTAATGTAATATCATCAGGATTAGACTGGCCTTGCAACCACTCATCTACTGACTTTATTAAAATATCAAT
Source organism: Chitinophaga pinensis (assembly GCA_945876095.1). Lineage (GTDB taxonomy): Bacteria > Bacteroidota > Bacteroidia > Chitinophagales > Chitinophagaceae > Ferruginibacter > Ferruginibacter pinensis_E. The sequence goes on along the minus strand of CAMCMP010000048.1, from coordinate 10,669 downwards.
GATTTCTTGTGCAGATAAATGACAGGAACTTTGTATCAGATTTTTCAATCGATCATAATCATACATCTCCCCTAATTTATTCGGCGCTTCTGGTAAACCATCAGACAATTGTACTAACACATCGCCTACCCCGAATTTTCTGCTTTCTAACACAAAATCTTCATCTCTTAAACCGCCTAATGGCAAGCCGTTATTCATAAATTCTTCTACCTGTCCATCTTTAGCAGTATACAAATAAATAGGTGGCATGGCGGCAGAACTTAACGCAATTTCATCGGTGCCAAATTCCACCACATTTAAACTCATTCTCATAATGCCTAGGTCAATTCTTTTTACAACAGCATTTAATCTTTTTAAAATTTTATTTGGCTTTACTGCATTTATTCCATTAAGTCCTGCTTTAGTAACTGATACCATCATACCCGAAGCTACTCCATGACCTGTGGCATCTCCACAAACAGTAAATAACAATCCATCAGGCTGAGGAAAAAAGTCGTAATAATCACCACCCACTTCTGTAGAAGAGCGAATGAATGTTGCTATGTCTAAATCAGCTCTATATGGCAACTGCTTGGGAAGCATGCTAATTTGTAAATCACGTGCAGCAGCTAGTTCATTGTTCTTTCGGTCTTCTTCAATTTTTCTAATTTTATTTTTTTGTCTTCGCTTGCCATTTACATATATACCAATGGCAATCATTAATAACGCAATGATAGTGGCGATAAGCTGCTTTTGTTGTTCGGCTTTTTGTTCAGCCAATTCCTTCGCTTTTGTTTCTTCTCCCAATGCAATATTTTGGGCCTCATTTGTTTTGGAGTTATTGTACAACTGCTCACTTAATTGCTGCGAAAGTTCTAAATATTTAAAAGAACTATCTTGTTTGTTTTTTACCTTATACATTTTGTACAAAACCTTGTAGGCATTTAATAAGCCCTCGGTAAAAGTGAATTTTTTAGAATAAGTAACCACCTGGTTTCCGTAATAAATAGCAGAATCTACTTGATTTAAAGCAGCATAAGTACTTGTAAGGCCAGAAGATGATTCTAAATAATCCTTATGCAAGGAACTTATTAATGCTAATGGAATAGAAAGCTTGTAATTAATGATGGCAGAATCATATTTTTTAAGGGCTCGATAAATATCTCCTTGTACTACATAAACATTACAAGGCCTTTTTTCATAAACGCGATTTTTAATAACATAGTCTAATAAAAGTTTATTATAATAATAAGCAGTATCGTATTGTCCTAAAATGTAATAGGCCTTTGCAAGATTGCTTAGATCACTTCTATAAGTTGTGAGGTTTCGCCTAGAAAATGGCCATGATAGAACAATGTATTTAAAAGCTAAATCTTTATTCTCTAAATGTGCATAGCTAAAAGTTAAGTTATAATATACCCTCCTCATTAAGCTGTCATTTAAGTTTAATTTATTGCCTAATCTTAACTGTTCGGTAGCAATATGTAAACCAAGTGGATAATTCCCAAGGGTAAAGGTATATGTGTTTGAAATGTTCCCATAAATTTTATAGAGGGAAAGCTCGTCTTTACTTGCAATTGCAATTTCTTCAGCAAGTTTAAAATACTTGATTGCAGTATCCCCTTGAGACCATATATATCTCCCTCCTATATTTCCTAAAACACGAAGTTTAACAGAATTGTCTTCAGTGTTTTTAACAACTAGTAAGGAATCATTTAGACTAAAATTCAAATTTGAATAATATTGCGCATTAACTATAGTAATACCCGAAACCAAGAAGATTACAATAAATAAGGTTTTTTTCATAAGAGTCTTTTTATCAAGGTTTATATAAAATTATTTAATGGGTTTCTGAGGGAGGTTTTTCATTGGCATTGGCTCTTGCGCTTAATCCATTCATTCCGTATTTTAAAATAAGGGGGATAAATAAAGGAATCAACCTACCTACAGTAGGATATGGAAAAATCAAACCTAATGAAATAAGAAATATAATTGGTACTACTAAAGTGCAATAAAATCCTAGCAAAATTCTATCTTTTGAGATTTTATGGGTCAATAAATCGAAGGTATGATTGCTTAAATAAAACCACAATAAGGCATTCATACAGGCTGTTAAACATATATTGATAACATATATAGCATAAGGCAAATGCAATTCAGTTTCAGAAGCATATTCACCTAATAGTCCCGAAGTAAATGGAAGCAATACAACCGAAAACAAGAAGGATAAATTTAACCATAGTAATCGGCTGGTATATTTTTCTACATATCCAAAAATGCGGTGGTGTACTGACCAAAAATAACCAACAATGCAAAAGCTAAAAATAAAGCCTAGCATTTTCCAAGCCATTCCTTTCAACGAAACCCATAAAGCGGCATCCGTAGCATGCTCTATTACAGGCACTTTAAACTCAATCACTAATAAAGTAATCGCAATAGCAAATACACCATCAGAAAAAAATGAGATTCGATCTAATTGAAAATTAGTTTTACTTGCACTATGTCCCGCTTTTGCCATATTTTTCAGTTTTTATTTGTTCTTGTATTAGTTGAAATCTTACTTGCTTTTTTGGATCTCTACTTTTTTGTGAACCCTTGGTAAAAAACTGATGGGCTCTTAAAAATTTATCTTTAATAGTAAGCCATTATAAATGAGTGATTTTTTTATTTAAATCTATTTCTTGCTACAAACAATTGCTATTTTCGATATAATCTGCTCCGCCTAAATAATCCAAATCGGCATCGCAAATAATTTGTTCATATCCATTTTTAGGTGATTGCTGTATCTTGGTAGCCACAATCATCCCTGTAATTGTATCAATCTTTGCTTTCGAGAAATTGAGTACAGTCAAAACAGTAGTTTATATTCAGCTCCTCTTACTTCAATTTGAAATAAATCAGGATTATTGTTCTGCATTAAAATCAAACATTAAGAAGCATTCAAAACTGCAAAGGATTTAATAAGTATTTCTTGTAATAAGATAGAAACATTTTCAAAGGAGTTCAATTGATTGGTGATATCTAAGAATGTTTCTAATTCAAAGTACTTAAGCTGTAATTTATTTATGTTTAACTCTTACTACATTACAATGCACCCACTGCTTCTTCCTCATTCGCAAACACTGTAGAATATTTAGTAAGGCCCATAATATTAAATGTTTTGGAAACAATGGGTGCTAAATTAAAGTACCCAATTTTACCATCTACTTCTTGTAATTTTTCAATAATTTCAATTATAATTGAGACTCCAATACTATTAACCACTTTGGTGCCTGCCATGTTAATTAAAAACTTATTTTGGCCGCCTTTAATTTTTTCATAACAAATTGCAGCTATCGCTTCTCCACCCTCGTTATTTAAATAACCATCTGTTTCAATGATTACTATCTGATTGGATTCTTTTATATGTTTTATAAATGAGCTCATTTTTTATATTTTTTAATGCTTATTTTTTAATATTTTTTTTCATAGTTACTGTGGTGCCATCACTGTTAGACTCGAATTCAACTGAATCCATTAGTTCTTGAATCAATTGCAATCCCCAGCCTCTTTTGCGTTCATCTTTCCCAATTTTATTTTCAATTTTAGGGATTTCTACTTTTGTTTTATCAAACCCAGTACCCTGATCAATCACTTTTATAATCAACGAATCTTCTTCAATTAAAAAGTTAATAAATACATTACTATCGGTTTTAGAATGTTCAAAAGCATTAATACAAGCTTCGATTAATGCAATGCTTATTTCACCAGTTTGATCCTCGGTGAGGTTCATGTGCCTTGCAATTACTTCGGAGGTTTGCGTTGCTATCAACTCCATATTAGGGAGGATGGGCAACTTGAGTTCAACGGATGGTTTTTTCATTGTGTAGGTTTATGAATTAGCGTTTAATTATTTTTTAAAAAAAGGTTTAAGTTCATTTTGATTTTCAACAACAACAATTCTAACTAATTTATTTTTTTTAATATGATAATAAGTTTTAACGTAGTAATTTTTCATTTGAAAAAGTTTGACGATGTAAAAACCTTTTAAAAGGTAATCAATATAAATTCCGTTTGAAAGAAGTTCAACTAATCGAAATGGTAACGATAGATTAAGAAAATTAATTTGATTCACATGACTAAAATTTGGTACAATGAATTAAAAAATTAAATTATTTATTATGAGGAAAATAAATGTTAACTATCTGTATTGTTTAATAATATACCTGAATAATATATATTTTATTAAACAAATAACTACTTTATAACTGAACCTACCAATTAAATTATTTTTTTATATAAACTAGAAAAATTCACGCCCCTGTTTTCCCACTAAAAAATCAAAACCTGGCAGGAACCTAGTCAGGACATAAAAAAACCACCTACATTTTTGTGTAAGTGTTTGATTATCAAGCCCCACTTTTCCTCGAAAGATGCAACTATAATGCGATGATTGAGTAGGTGACTATTAGGAAATTAATGTATTCTTAATAAAGATTCTGATCTGCTGCATTCCAATCCAACAAAACATTATCCCAACCAAAACTATCATACATCAATTCATTGATTGGAAATACCACTCAAAAGTACCCCTCTCAGTCATTTGGAGGTTTGTGGTAGGTATTACTAGAGGTCTCAGTCGTATTCTGCCAAACTGAAATTGAAACCAATTTAATCAGGTTTTAAGCATAAAAAAAGCACTAATTGCTTAGTGCTCTTTACTGTCGGGATGGATACCCCTACTTCTTACCAAATCATGAAGGATTTGGAGCATATTTTAAATGCTTAGGGCCAAAAATTTGAAAAGCTAACATTTTCTGCAATAACCTATTTCGCTCAGAACAAATAAAACAGTCAAACTGTTTTTGGAAGTTTATCCAGTTTATATTTGTTGCCATCACCTTGTTATCTCTGTCCCTGTCATAACAGGCATGTCTTTTGGCATCCCACAGGTATTCTTTAATTTTTGTCTGTACCTCTTTTGCTTTTTTATTCCAGTAATCCGACTGTCCATTCTGAAGTATTTTAGAAATCCGGGCAAGTATATTCCGATTGGCATAAGAATAAGACATCATATCCATCGAGTCTCAACGGAATGGCAGGATTTTAAACTTGACCTGACCCCATACATCATCGGCCGGGAAGTGCATGGCTTTCGCAACATTTTTGGGAACACTATACATTTACAGGCATAATAGCGCTGCTATCCATCCGAAAACATCTACCTTCTTATGATTTGCTCTTTTCTTCTTTAAAAAAAACTATTTAATTTTACTGCTACTCCAGACGTTGGCTCAATCAATTTTTAAGTATTTATTATAAAAATTCTCGGCCTCCTGCGCAGTAGGCTGATTTACTGGGCGCACTATCCTAAATCCCACAAACATAGCATCGGTTAGCCACCAACGACTTCTAGGTATTTGTGGATCACGCTGGTTCCATGCCTCTTCCGAATGCTGTCGCATTGCACTTCTTAATGAGGCTGCCCCATCGAGATAACTCCCTCCCTTTATTGTTTTTGGATAACGTTTTCCAGGCGGCGTTACTGGATTGGTTGCATTTTCTGGTAACTTCTTAAAGTAATTTTCATCGTATTGGTCTAAAGTCCATTCGGCCACATTTCCCAACATATCGTACAAGCCAAAGGCATTCGGAAGTTTCTCGCCTACTTTATGGTATTTTTCTTCACTATTATCCTTGTACCAAGCATACTTATTTAATTCCTTATGATTATCACCAAAAGGATAAATCGTTTTAGATCCCGCACGTGCAGCATATTCCCATTCCGCCTCTGAAGGTAAACTATAAAAAATCCCCGTATTTTTATATAACCAACGGCAAAACATTAATGCAGCATCCTGACTCATACTGTTTACAGGATAGCCTCCTATATTGCCCATCCCCCAACTTAAATCTATATACTGTGGGCTTGGACGAGTTACTGCATCAACTTTTGATCCAACGGCAGTTGCATCATCATTGAAAAACGCATTAAATATGTCATGAGTTACTTCATAAGCTCCTATCCAAAAAGAAGAAATATTTACTTTTTTAGTTGGTGTTTCGTCTAATTCCTTTAATTCATCACTATTATTGCTTCCCATCATAAATGATCCCCCTTCAATAGGCATCATTTTTAAATTGAAAGTGGTGCCTGATATAATTTGATCATAAGCCTTAAGTTCGATTTGAGTTTTATTTTGTGCACTAGTTGCAAATGTCACGACTACTAATATGCTGGTAAAAATTAACTTCGGCATTTATTATTATACATTAAAAGATTTAAAGATTAACTTTTCCATATTTTTTTTCAAACTTCAGAATAAGATGCCACAAGGATTATTTTTTTCTAATCCTTTTATTTTATGAATTATACACTTACAGTTCTTTAACTTTTATATCTCTCCATTTAACTTTAATTCCCCCACCACTATGTATTTGAAGCGCAATAAAACCATCCCTAGAACCAATTTTTTCATCCTTGATATGAACCATTTTCTTTCCATTTAACCAACTAGTAACCTCGTCTCCCTCGGCAAGAATCCGTAAATGATTCCACTGCCCCGGTTTTAAAATAGATTCATCTTCGGTCCTTGGCTTTATAAGCCATTGTCTACCATCAGGCATTGATTCATATATTCCACCGGTATGGAGATTTTGTGGAGCTACTTCAATTTGCCATCCATTTATATTTACACCCTCAATACTTGATCTGATAAATACTCCACTATTACCATTGGCTTCTTGCTTAAAATCTAGATCCAAATCAAAATTTTTATACAAAGTATTGGTGCTCAGATATCCATATTTTTTGTCCGGTCCGCTTTCACAAACCAACTCGCCTTTTTCAACATACCATTTTTCTGTGCCGTGAATTGTCCAGCCTGATAAATCTTTTTTATTAAAAATATGTTTAGCCTTAGCGCTTTGTGAAAACAGTGATTCAGAAAGCATAAAAAAGGGAAGTATAAATAAAATTAATTTCATGGTAATGCTGTTATTTTAAGATTACGATAATGAATTTCGGCACCCTCTGCTTCCAAACATAAATAGCCCTTTTTTATAGTGGACTTACTTAAACCATTTACAAACTTTCCATTCACGGAAAGTTTGATAACACCATCTACACATACCACTACATATTTATTCCACTCTCCTTTACCCTTGCATCGGTTTTCAATAGACTTACTTCTTGTACCTCTTGGGTTATCCGGAACCGTTTCCACCCCTCCTACACCAAAAAGCTCACCATGGACGTATGCAATCGGAGGGGTTACTCCATTGCGAATATTTTGATTCACCCAATCAAGCTCCAGCATTTGTACTTCCACCCCACCAGGTAAACGGGTTTTTTCACCAGGCATGGCATCACTCCATACAAATACCCCTGAATTTCCGCCAGCTTCCATATGCACCCATTCAATCTCTAAAATAAAATTTTCATACTGCTTTTCCGAGCGCATAACTCCGATCGGATTTCCTGAATTTATTAATAACTCCCTGCTTTTTTTCCAAGTTTCGGGACTTGTATTTACATCAATCCAGTTAATCGGATTTCCTTTATTTCTTGACCCGTGCGATAGCTGGCTTAGTTCTATTTCGCTACCAAATTGCAATGGCTTAGATTGAGCATACAACAAAGGGCTGAAGCTAAAAGCCAGCAATAAGGAAAGAAAGACTTTTATTATTAATTTCATTGTAAGTTTTAAAAAATTAAATAAATTTTGTAATACCAGGTTTAGCAATTTCGGGGCCTTCCCACTTTAGATCCCAATTATAATCCTCCAAGTTTGGACCTAAAGATTGATTGGAATTGAAAGCCTGGTCCCAAGTAATAGTTTGTCCTGTATATCCTGCCATTCTTGCCCAAATTGCCAACATGGTGCTATTAGCCATCCACTCTCCATCATTCTTAGACTTTCCATTACGAATGGAAGCAAAAAATTCATCATGCTCAGTTTGATACATATTATTTTTCGGCCCAGTATACTTCCATGCATTTTTACCTGTTATCGTATAATCACGACCTATATTCATGATAGCGTTTCCATCAGTGCCCAGAACATCAACACTATTTCGATTTGAAGTACCCGCCTGCTGCCTAGTAAAGTGGAATCCTTTTGCACCATTCTCATACTCGAATTCTACGGCAAAATGATCGTAGATATTCCCATAGATATCATCTACCCGTTTCTGTCTACCACCCGTTCCGGTTGCTTTTAGTGGCATTTTATCGCCCATCGCCCACGACATCATATCAATACTATGAACAGCTTGCTCAACAATAAAATCCCCCGACAGCCAATTATGATAATACCAATTACGCATTTGATAAGTCATTTGTGTCCACTCCGGTTGCCGTGGTTTATACCAAGCTTCTCCACCATTACGGAAAGTAGAAACAGTTCTAATATCACCGACAGCTCCATCCAAAACCTTCCCAAAAGCTGCTCTAATTGCTGAATCATACCGAAAGCAGAATCCTGAAACCAATGATAGGTTTTTCTCTTTCGCTTTTTTTGCTGCCAATAAAACCTTGCGAACACCAGGAGCGTCAACAGCTACCGGTTTTTCACAAAAGACATGTTTACCAGCGTCTATTGCCGCGGTTAAATGTAGCGGCCTAAATCCGGGAGGAGTAGCTAGTAATACAACGTCCACCCCAGACTGGATAACTTTCAAATAGGCATCAAAGCCAATAAACTTATTTTGCTTTTCTACTTTAACCTTCTCTGGATTGATTTTGGTTAGACTAGCAAAAGCCTCTTCCAAACGATCTTCAAAAACATCGCCCATAGCAGTTAATACTACATTAGGATCAGCTTCTAATGCTTCATGCGCAGCCCCAGTTCCTCTTCCCCCACATCCAATCAAGCCAACTTTCAAGATGGATTGTTTACGCGTAGTGGAAAATGGCGCTGCCATTCCTGTATGATAAGCAAGTGTACTTCCTGCGAGTACGATGCCAGTTTCTTTTAAGAATGAACGCCGCCCAATAGGGCCTAGAATACTCTTTTTGTTTTTCATAATTCAATTTTTACAATTAATTTTTATTTAACAATCTTCATTTTAAGGAATTTCTTTTTATCTCTTTCTGAGTAATTGATCTGTTATAAATTCTAATATTCTGAAGGGTTCCCTTATACCGGGTAATGTTTTCTTGCTGAACAATTTTATTTTCCTGTTCACCATTCAAAGGAATAAAAACATCGGCAATAACTTGCAGTTGTTCTCCTACATCTCCGAGCCTACCTGCAGAAGTTTTATCCTTTGTGGATTGTAGAATCCCCTCTTCTCTTTTTACCATCACCCCGTCCACAAAAATTTCGGCGGTGCCATTATTAAATAAACAGACAACTGCTGTGTTCTTCCCTTTTCTATAAACCTCATTGGCAATTACATCCCGGTGATTCTCCTGGCTGCCGATTCTAAAGATAAGGTTATTATTTTCAGTGAGCTGCAAGGCCCAGCCGGCATCCCCTTTCTGCGGAATTCTAGCAATAGGAGTCATGTTTGCTACTGTATCAGGATTCATTACAAAAGCAATGGAAATCGCTTCCCCAAAACCAACTTTCCTATCGAAAAAATAAAATTTCTGATCCCCTGTAAAGCGGATGGGCTCTTGCTTTGCCAGGTGCCAGATTGGGTCATCAACCAAGGTAAATGGTGCTGGTTTTAATTTCTTCTTTCCTTTTGGAACTGGCTTAAATAGTTGTACGTCATCAATCTCCAACCATTGTCCGGCATCCCCCTCTGACCGTATTCCAACATTTATACCGTTATTACTTATCAAAATATTATCGATCGAAATTTCTTTCCATTCATTGCTTATTTTGATGTCATAGGAGCGTTCTTTTCCCCCATATTCTGCAACAAATAATTTAGCTGTTTTTTGTCCACCAGAACTACTCACTCTGGCAGTCAAACTATAACTTCCATTCATGATGAATTCTAATTTTTGACTGGCAAAAGCTTCATAATTAGCGGCATTAGATCCTTGTTTTAAAATATACTGGTCTCTGAAAGCCTTTCCAAATGACACCCAAGAGGAACCTGTAGTGCCGGACGTTCTCCAGGCAACAGGTTTTAGTGAATCAGTCTTATCCTGGTTGTATTCGAAATTTCCGTTAGGCAAGATATTTACTCCAGGGTAATCTTTGGCATAATAACGGAAATAATCAAAAAGCGACTCTCCAGAAAAAATTGGGATGGAAGACCCCTATTATTTTTCCAGAATGTTTACTAAGGTCATGGGAATTTCTCCTATTAATTATCGAATAAGACGGATAAATTAATGTGCAGAAAAACAGCTTCTATTACTTCAAATGATTTCCCACAGTTTCCCCCCTATATCAAATCTAGAAATCCAAAACCTGTCAGAGGTAAAACAAAAACAACAACATTTTTTTTAAGATTTGATTTTAAATCTCCCCGTTCACGAATTGAACGGAATACCCTCTCTTTAAAATTCATAAGTGAATTTTTCAAATATACTCAGTAATTAATGAATTGGAAATACTATAACTTTTATAATTCCTCTTCAGCGTAAAAAATTACCCTTTTTAATCTACTTTGTACTAATTCAGGGAATTTAATTCCATAATCACAAACACCTTTCAATTTTTGAACTAAAGTGGCTTTTACTTTTTTAGCTTTTTTGGCAATCGCAATTTGTCTTTCAAACCATTCAGTAACAGTAATACCTTTTAAA
>CAMCMP010000047.1 GCA_945876095.1 Chitinophaga pinensis | reverse complement strand
ATAAATATTTTTTCTTCCTATTAAAAATTCGCTTAAGATCAAAATTTCAGAAAATTCATTTCGATGGCCATCGAATACAGGATATCAATGCTGCGAACCTGTATAAAACAAGCGCGGTTTTAATTAATAGTGTAAATTTTAAAAAAATGAAAAAAAGTTTCGATTTAAACAAAATGGGGCTTGTGCCAATGACTGGTGAAGAAATGCAAGAGATTGATGGGGGTTTTTTTCCGATAATTATTTACGGAGTAATGCTTTTAACCGCTTCAGAAACATTTGCTTGTTTTCTGGCAGGAGTTGGAATTGGAGCAGCAGTGGCACAGGGTCAAAAATAGAATTTCAGCAACAAATTTTTTAATTTAAAATAATTTCAAAATGGAAGCATTTAAAATTGATGGTTTAATTGATTTATCTCATGAAGAAATGATTGAGACAGAAGGCGGAATAGCTCCTATTGTGGTAGCATTAGCTGTTGTTGGAGCTGGCGTAGGTGTAATAATTATAGGAGCAGCAGTAGGGTATGGCATTTACAAACTAATAGATTGGGTTACAAGATGAAAATAATACTTTCATTATTATCAAATTATTGGTTGTATTTATTTTTAACTGGGGTTCTAATTGGAGCTTTGGTAGCCCATACTCAAAAAATCTATTAAATTACATGAGTGAGTTAAACCAGTAAAAAATTAAGATACTATCTTCTTAGAGGGTAGTATCTTTTTTCATTAATAAAAAGCTTAATTATTTTTCAACTTTTATTTCTTTAAAAATGAGCTTCAATTCTCTCGACCATAATCTCATCACCTACAAGTCTGAAATCAATCGAAAACAAATATCTATTTATTGGTTGGTGCTAATAATTATTATAGCCTCTATTGCAGCGCTACCCTTTATCAAACTAGATATTGCAGTTAAATCATCTGGCATTATTCGTCCTGTGGATGAAAAAACAGAACTGAAATCTTCCTTAACTACAGTGATTGATACAATCTATTTTAAAGAAGGAGATTTGGTCCATAAAGGGGATCTTGTCTTACAACTTCGTAAGCAAAATATCGGCATTAAAAAAAGCATGAACGATTTTGGAATTTCTCAAAACAATGCATTTATAGCTGATCTGAAAATACTTACCCAACCCAATCATTTTTCATCAAAAACCATCACACAATTAAAAAGCCCATTATATAAACAACAGTCGAGTCGCTTTGCATTTCAGTTATCTGAATTAAATGCCCAACAAAAAAAAGTAAATAGAGAATTGTATGTAGATTCTATTTTGATGGCGGATAAAATAATTTCTCTCAAAGAAATGTTTGATAAGCAAATTGAACAAGAAAAATTAGCTGCAAATATTCTCGCAACCAGTGAACAGCAATTAGCTTTATGGCATCAAGATCTCTCGAAATACCAGTTAGAAAAAAGTCAATATGAAAATGCAAATACTCAGTTAAATGAGGATAGTAATTTTTATTCAATCAAGGCCCCTGTTACAGGCGTTTTGCAAAATTTTAATAAGTATTATCCTGGTAGTCTAGTGCAGGCTGGTGAAGTTCTTGCAGTTATTTCACCTCAGGCGACTCTCATTGCAGAGTGTTTTGTTAGTACAAGAGATGTTGGTTTTCTAAAATCAAATCAAACCTCTTTATTTCAAGTATCCGCTTTTGATTATAATTATTTCGGTATTCTTACTGGCAAAGTAATTTCTATTGACAATGATTATACTATAATTAATGATCAGCCCTCTTTTAAAGTACGTTGTAGGTTAGATAGCCAACAATTGCATTTGAAAAATGGCTTCAAGGGAAACCTTAAAAAGGGTATGACACTTCAGGCAAGATTTGTGGTGGCTAGAAGAAGTCTTTGGCAATTACTTTTTGATAAAGTAGATGACTGGGTAAATCCTACGGTAGCCTAATGCAAATTTTTTATTTTTTTCCTTCCTTCCGATTAATTGAAGATTGCATTTCAATGTTTTTTCCAAAGTAAATATTTAAAGAATGTTTCTTAATAAAAATATAAATATTAAACAACGTGATATTACTGATTGCGGCGCTGCTTGTATTGCTTCGGTCGCGGCATTTTATAAATTAAAAATTCCAGTTAGCAGAATAAGACAGTATGCCGGAACGGATAAAAGGGGGACCAATGTGCTAGGATTGATTGAAGCTGCGGAACTTCTTGGGTTTCAAGCAAAGGGAGTAAAGGGTACGACAGAAAGTTTATCAAAAATCCCGATGCCCTCTATAGCTCATGTGCTAATAGATGAAAAGTTGGCTCATTATGTAGTGATTTATAAAATGGCTAAAAAATTTATTTATATCATGGATCCTGCAGATGGCAGAACTCACAAGAAAAGTATAAATGAGTTTAAAAAAATTTGGACGGGTGTTTTAGTCTTATTAATACCAGGTGAGTCATTTGTAACAGGTAATAATAAAACTACCAATCACACTAGATTTTGGCTATTAATCCAGCCCCATAAAAGTATAATGACACAAGCTATTTTTGGAGCTTTGGTATATACGATTTTGGGGTTGGCTACATCAATTTATATTCAAAAAATCGTTGATTTTGTTTTGGTAGAAGGTAATATTAGGCTACTCAATTTGTTAAGCATCATTATGATTGTATTGTTGGTGTTTCAACTAATTTTAGGTTCTCTAAAAAGCTTCTTTGCATTAAAAACAGGCCAACAGATAGATGCTCGATTGATATTAGGTTACTACAAACATCTGCTTTCTCTTCCTCAACGTTTTTTTGATACTATGCGAGTAGGTGAAATTATAAGTCGTGTGAATGACGCTGTTAAAATAAGATCGTTTATCAATGATGTTGCATTGAATATGATTGTTAATATTTTAATAGTCCTATTTTCTATAGGCTTAATGTTTTTGTATTATTGGAAGTTAGCAGTTATCATGCTTTCGATTATACCATTTTATCTAGTAATTTATTTTATCAGTAATAAGGTGAATAAAAAATGGCAAAGAAAGTTGATGGAAAATAGTGCAGAGCTTGAAACTCAATTGGTGGAAAGTTTAAATGCTGCAGGAACAATTAAACGTTTTGGTTTAGAAGATTATGAGAATGAAAAAACAGAAAACAGATTCGTCAGACTCTTACGATCTATTTATAAAAGCAGTGTGTATACTATTTATATTGGTTCAGCAGCTGAATTTGCAACTAGAATATTTACTATTATTTTATTATGGGTAGGAAGTTATTATGTAATACAAAGAGAATTGTCTCCAGGCGAATTGTTGTCATTTTATGCTTTGATTGGATATTTTACCGGACCAGCTGCCTCTTTGATAGGTGCTAATAAAAGTATCCAAGACGCGATGATTGCGGCTGATCGATTATTTGAAATTATTGACCTAAAGGTTGAAACCAATAACATAAATAAAATAACATTAACCCAAGATTTAATAGGTGATATTCAATTCAAAAATGTAAGTTTTCGATATGGTACCAGAACAACCGTTTTTGAAGACCTTAATCTATTCATAGCAAAAGGTAGTAATACGGCTATTGTAGGGGAAAGTGGAAGTGGAAAATCTACTTTGCTTTCACTGTTACAGAATTTATATCCTTTGAAAGGTGGTTCAATTTCTATAGGAGGTATTGATCTTAAAAATATTAGTAATCGAAGTCTCAGGAAATTTGTGGGAGTAGTTCCACAGCACATTGATTTATTTGCAGGCAGTATCGTAGATAATATAGCCATTGGCGATAGCGAACCAGATATACACCGGATTGTAGGTCTTTCCAAGATGTTAGGCATTAATGAATTTGTTGATAATCTTCCCAATAATTACAATACCTATTTAAGTGAGCAAGGAGTAAACCTTTCTGGTGGCCAGCGTCAAAGAATAGCCATTGCGAGAGCTCTTTATAGAAATCCTGAAATTTTAATATTAGATGAAGCAACTTCAAGTTTAGATCCAATTAGTGAACAAAAAGTACAAGAAAGTTTACAATGTTTTCAGCAGCAAGGAAAAACGATTATAGTGATTGCTCATCGCTTGTCAACAGTAAAAAATTGCGATACTATTCTAGTATTGCAGCAAGGAAAGTTGGTACAAGAAGGCAGCCATGAAAGTTTATTGAATTCAGAAGGGCCTTATGCTAGACTTTGGGAGTATAACAGCAGAATTGTTTAGCGGAAACTAATTATACATTTAATTAAAATCGTAAATGGATAAATCCATTGTGCAAATATCATTGCATTTCATAGCCCACGGTTTAAACCGTGGGCTATGAAAAATAATTTCAAATAAAACCGTTTTAACGGTTTGTATAAAAGAGCATCATTATGTCCCATTCATTTAATAAAATATGGATACATGCCATTTGGGCAACGAAAGAAAGAACGCCTATTATTCATAGCAATATCGAATTTAAAATACATCAATTTATTTCCGACCAATTGAGAGAGCAGGGCTGTCCGGTAAGAATTATTAACGGCATGCCCGATCATGTTCACTGTTTATTTTTGCTAAACTCTCAAAAATCAATTGGAGAGTTAATTAAGCAAATCAAAGGCAGCAGTTCACATTTTATAAATCAAAATGATTTGATATCTAAAAAATTTGCTTGGCAAACAGGCTATGCAGCATTTTCTGTATCCGAATCGGCAGTTGATAAAGTTTTTCAATATATAAAAATCCAAAAAGAGCATCATCAGAAACACTCTTTTTTACAAGAGTAAGAAGCATTTTTAAAACTATATGCTTTTGAAACTAAATAAAATATTGATTGTTCAAATAAAAGGAAATGGATAAATCCATTGTGCAAATATCGATTCTATCTATAGCCCACGGTTTAAACCGTGGGCTATAAAAATGATAATCAAGATATAACCGTTTTAACGGATTTATCAAACAGAATCCTTCTGCCATATTAATATAATAATATATTGGGTACATGCTATATGGGTAGAAGGAAATGGATAAATCCATTATGCATATTTCGTTTCTATCTATAGCCCATGGTTTAAACCATGGGCTATAAAATGAAAATCAAGACATAACCGTTTTAACGGTTTTCATCAAACAGAATCCTTCTGCCATATTCATATAATAATATCTTGGGTACATGCTATTTTGGTAGAAGGAAATGGATAAATCCATTGTGCATATTTCGTTGCATTTCATAGCCCATGGTTTAAACCATGGGCTATAGATAATAAAATTCGAAATAAAACCGTTTCAACGGTTTGTGTAAAACGGCCAAATTATTCTCCATTGATTTGGCGGAAATGGATAAATCCATTGTGCATATATTGTTGCAGTTTATAGCCCACGGTTTAAACCGTGGGCTATAGAAATGAAAATCAAGATATAACCGTTTTAACGGTTTGCCGAGTGATCTACAATATAAAGAAGACCATATTCTTTGACTTCATAGTAATTGAGTTGTTTTTAAGCTTGATGCTCATTGAGAGAACTACTTTGTTCAAACCCTTTGTTAGCATAGAACTGATTGGTCGTTAAATCGTATTGTTTGGTTAATTTTTCAGTGGCAATATTACTGAGTTTAGTTTTTCTATTTTCAAGATCACTATAGTTTGCCTGACTCATTCCAAGTAAATCAGCAACTGTTTTTATTTGAGATTATGCAAGGTTCGAAAATAGCGAAGGAATGAGGCGATTATATTTGTTATATTTTATAAGGCTAAGCTTATAAAATAGTGAATTAAAAATTAATTATATTTTTTTTAAAGCTTAGTTTTAAATAAATATTTTTTCATCCTTTGAAAAATTCGCTTACGATCAAAACCGAAGGTAATTTATTTCGATGACCATTGAATACAGGATATTAATCCTGCGAACCTGTTTAAAACAAGCGCGGTTTTATTTACTATATAAATTATAAAAGAATGGAACAAAATTTCGATTTAAATAAAATGTGGCTTACCCCAATGACTGGTTCGGAAATGATAGAGATTGATGGCGGGAAATTTCCATGGTATGAAATTGGTTCAATTGCTTTTGGAATTGCTGCAATTTTATATACAGGCGGTATGGCATTAGCAGCAGGTGGTGCGGCAGTTTGCTGTACGGCTCTTAATAATTAATTCATTATAGCTACGCAATAATATTAATTTTATTGCGTAGCTATTTTTAACTTCATTAAGTTAAAAATTATGCAAGAAAAAATAAAACTAGAAGGTAAAGAAAAATTATTGCAGGATATTCTTAGAGTCGTTTTGTTCTCTGATTTTGCGGTAATTTTAAAAGGTATGTATAATCAAAGTAAAAATATTGACCAAGACTATATTCTCGGTCCTTCATGTTTAATATTAAGTATATTGTTTTGCAGCATCTATGGAATTAATGCTTTTACATCGGGCAACTTGGTAAACAATTGGGCTAATACTGATATATTCAATTACTTATATACCTTTTTCACTTACAAATTAGGATATTCAAGTCTTAAGGCAAAAAATTACACAATTAGAACATTTGGTTCTTTTATTTTACTAATTGCTTTAGGGATAATTATATACACATTTGTTTGATACACAAGTTAGCTTCGTCAATTTTAAAGAAACTTAACAGTCTGTATTTTTATAAAATTTTGAAATCAAAAGTAAATATTTTCAATTTTTCGGTTTATCTTTTTTCTTGAAGTTGCATCTTTAATATCACTTCTATTCATACAATTTAGAATCTCAGTAAAATCAAAATGTATTATCCGTCCAGCGGATTAAAAGTAGAATTGAAATCATACTTGAATTAATTAATCGATACCATTTTTTAAATAAGGAAATATGGTTTTTAAAGATGATCTTATTTTAAAAGTTCACAAGCAAAATATCGATATTAAAAAAAATGAACAATTTCTCAAAACAATTAGATTTTTATTGACCTAATACTAATTACCCAGCTTAATCATTTTTCAAATTAGACGCCTGCTCGCTATAGAACTATTTATTTCAAATACACAACGCTAGTTATAATTTATAAGGATGAACTTATAAAATAGTGAATTAAAAATTAATTACATATGTATTTAAAGTTTAGTTTTAAATAAATATTTTTTCTTCCTATTATAAATTCGCTTACAATCAAAACTTCAGTCAATTTATTTCGATGGCCATTGAATACAGGATATGAATGCTGCGAACCTGTTTAAAACAAGCGCGGTTTTATTTAATATTGTAAATTTTAAAAATGCAACAAAATTTCGATTTAAACAAAATGGGGCTTGTGCCTTTAACTGAAAATGAGCTAATCCAATTTGATGGGGGAGGTTTTTGGGGAGAGCTCCTTAGACAAGCGGGGATTGATACGCTAATTGGATGCGCTAAAATATTAGCTCAAAAAGTAATTGATGATTGGAATAGTCGAAGTGGAGGTCAAAATTCAATGACAAATATTTATAGTACTAATCCCTATAATTGATTATTAATATTTAATAATAATTTCAATTTGATTTGAACAAAATAAGAGAGTTGCCTAATTTCTGTAATATTTATATGAATGGCAGCTCTCCTTTTAAGGTTATAAAAATAATTTAAAAAATAATATCCTAAAACTTTTGACTGTAATAGCTAATTTTTTATGAAAAAAATTTATCGTTTTTTGCTTAGTTTAAAAAAGTATAAACTATTTTTTTTTATTTTTCTTTCAATTTTTTTAATAAACGCCTTTTTTATAATAACTAAAAATCTGATTGCTCTTAAAACTATTTCAAAAGTAAATACTTCCAATATTTCGTTATGTCCCCGAATTGTTTTATCCTTAATAATTGCACCTTTACTTGAGACTTTAATATTTCAAAAATTCATTTTTAATCTTTGTAGATTATATTTAAAAAGTAATTTGATTTGTATAATAATATCGGCAATTATATTTGGCCTGAATCATTATGATAGTATCACTTCAATTATTCAAACATTTATAATTGGAATAGGATATAGTTTATATTACAGTATTTTGAGAAAAAAAGAGAAAAATGCCTTTTTAAAAGTCGCTCTACTTCATTGTCTGTGGAATTTACTATCTCTTATAATTTCTATTGTAGTTAAATAAAAGTCTCCCATACTTATTGTCCATTGGTACTTTTGTTTAACAAGTCATGCTTTGTCAAGATAATTTCTGTAATTAATTGTTTAAATATATTGTTATGAAAAAAAATATTGCTCTTTATGGATTTATATTTTTTATAATTTCTCAGCTTTTATTTTTTATTTTTCCTAATCAATTATTGGGAAATATATACATTCTAATTATTTATTTCTTTATATGCATTGTATTATTATACTTAAATTTTATCGCTAAGAAAAAAGAAGGAAAAACACAACTCAAAAAGCCAACTCGATTTCCAATCTTTTTTTATCTATTTAATATGTTGTTGTTTTTTATTTTACCAAAACAACTAACAAGAAATATTTACATAATAGGTATTTATTTATTTTTCTGCTTTATATTTCTGTATTTTTTTTATAATAGGAAACCAAAAAATGAGCAAGAATAAATAAAATAAAATTCTGAAAAGATTTTATACAATTTGACTCTTCCTAGAAAAGCCTCCCAATTATAAAAGTTGATAATGTTTTGTATTTTCATGCGAAGCCACAACTTAGTAGAGTAATAAAAAAATAAATTTTTAATTGCAACCAATTATTAACAATCAAAGTATTTAGCATAAAGAGAAAAAGAGTAAGAACTTAAAACAAAAAGTTCGGAAGAGATTACTTTTAACGGTATTGATTAGACGCTAGATAAGTTGAAAGGATTGTAAATACCTACTGCAATTAGTCTTAAATAAAAATTGAATATATCAAAAGGCGTATTCAATTTCTTTAACTGCGCCGCGGTTGAATAATTAGACGTTGGTAGATAACGACACTACTTCGGGGCATATAAACAGCCGAATAATTTATTTACAAACATGGAATATATCTGACAACAAAGAAAAATCCGCTGAATTTACTCCAAGGCGATTAATAGGGGTTTCAAAACAAAAAATATAAGTCATGAAAAAAATAATTCAAACCCTTTCATTATGTCTAATATTGTTTTTAACTAGTTGTACTAAATCAACCGAGGTTAAACTATGGCAAGCAGAAATTACTGAAAACAAAGCGGCATCTTTAAAAGAAGTTTTTTTAAAGAATGGCTCAGAAAAATTACTTGATATTACCGCATCTAAAGATGAAGTAAAAATGAGTGATTATAATAAAATGACAGCCAACCAAATAGCTAGTTATTTTCAAGATAAATTTAAAATTGATATCACTAAAGAATTTATTGATAATCCTGAAGGAATTGTTATTTTAGGATTGTTTTATGCTAAAAAAGAACAACAAGACGTTAATTCACAAATTATGAGTAATAGAACTAATAATTTAATGAAAGCTAATGTAATGCAAGCTAATGATACCAATGATTGCTTTTGGGCAGCCGTAACAGGTATTTTTTCACTTGCAGATGCAAAAAATATTTGGAAAGCTATTTCAGCTGGTGCAACTGAAGAAACAGTCATAGCAGCTGCAAAATTAATTGGAAGAAGAGCAGGTGGTATTATTATGATTACTATAGCGATTCTTGAAATTGGTGAATGTATTGGTTGGTGGTAATTATAAAATTAAATAAATTTAAAACTAATAAATATGTTAAAAAAAATTGTAGATTTCTTTTTTATTTTATTAATTGCTCAAAGTATGATAGTTCAATTTTTGAGAATTATTTATTTATTATTTAAACCATCTTTCATGTCTAAATATAAATTTTTCTCTGATTATACTATAAGTAAATATAGATTAAGTCTTTATTATGTTTTGGGCATTTCAATTGGCTATTATGTAATATTGAGATTATTGAATCATTGGCAATAAAATAAAATTTTGAAAAGAGTTATTCAATTTGAAATACTGTGGCAGTCAAAAGGCTCTTCACAGTATTTTTTAACTAGTTTTATTTAATCAACCGGGGGTAAACAATGGCAAGCAGAAATTACTTAAAACAAAGTGGTATTTTTTAGTTGGTATGATGGCATATGCAACTGGTAATTGTTTAGGTTGGCGGTAAGTCATTCCATAAAATAATAATTATTTATTATATGGTAGATAAATTTGCAAAATATTTCTCTTTATTGTTTTTATCAATAGCGCTAATAACTCATATTTTAAAATTGGTTTATATGGTATTTAAACCAATTTTTATGACTAGATATAAATATTTTTCAAATATCAATCCTACTAAAACAGATTTAATTTTATATTATATCTTAACAATAGGTTGTAGTTTTTATATAATATGGAAACAGTTTAATTAGTTGATAATATTTTGTAACAAGTGGTTAATAACATATTCCTGTATAACTGGTAATCAATTATTGAGAAGCTGATATTTTTTTCGCCTGAGGCACTAATTAACAAAACCCTTAATGTAAAAAATATTTTGGAAGCTCTTGCAAACAGGTTATGCGGTATTTTCTGTTTCTGGATCGGCAGTTGAAAAAAAGTTTCTTGGGTCTGTTGGCGTCGCTATTGCTGTTATTTCTTTTGGCTTATGTATTTCTCACGAATCACTTGATTAATTATGCAAAATTATTATATCCCCTTTTTTATAGCCTTAATTCTTTTTAGATTTAAAGAATTGGGGAAAGCAATTAAAATCAAACAAAATATATTAATGGAAATTATTTACCTTTTTGTGAGTATAACTTTATCTGTATTATTATATATTTATATCAAACAAATTTAATTTTGTTTTTATAATCAAGAGGGTTATTTAAATCCATTACAACAATACCATTTCAATCCATATCCCACGGTTTAAACCGTTTGTGTAAAAGGCCAAATTATTCCCCATTTATTTACCGAAAAATGGATAAATCCATTGTGTAAATATCGCTACAATTCATAGCCCATGGTTTAAACCATGGGCTATGAAAATTAATTTCAAATAAAACCGTTTTAACGGTTTACATAAAATACGATTGAAAATAAATATCATTTACTCCATCCCACCAAACCCTCGCTCTAAATCTTTTATCAGATAGTCGGCTTCTTCGAGACCTACATACATTCTGATCATTCGGTGTTCGGCGTTGGTGGCATTAAAATTAGCTGCTGGAATGCCGGAGCATTTTGGTACAATCAGACTTTCATGCCCACCCCAACTTACGGCCATTAAAATATGTTGCAAGCTGTTACAGAAATTTTCTATTTGCATCACTGTGTCTGCTTTTACAATGAAAGTTACTAGTCCGCAGGCTCCTTGCATTTGCTGCTTGGCAAGGGGGTATTGAGGAAAACTTTCATCAAAAGGGAAAATTACTTTCTCGACTTTTTTATGCGCTTGTAGATACTGCACTATTTGTAAAGTAGTCTTGGTAATTCTTTCAAGCCGCATCGGGAGTGTTCGCAATCCGCGGATAAGCAACCATGCATTAAATGGTGAGATGCCACTGCCAATATTCAAAAATTCAGAGTTAAATATTCTTTTTATCATTTCACTACTGCCACTCAATATACCTGCTACCGTGTCGCTATGCCCACCAATATATTTAGTGCCGGATTGTAATACTAAGTCAATTCCAAAATCAATGGGTTGTTGATAAATAGGAGTACAATAACTGTTGTCGATGATGGTGATTATATTTTCTGATTTAGCTAAGTCTGCAACAGCTTTTAAATCTTGTATGGCATAATCCCAGCTGTTCGGACTTTCTAAATATATCAGTTTGGTAGAAGGTAAAATAGCTCGTTCAAAATTGCCGATATCCGTTCCATCAATATAAGTGGTGGTTACTCCAAAGCGAGGCAAAATTTGGTTGAACATTTTTTGCGCCCATGTATAGGGTTTCTTCACAGACACAATATGATCACCCGATTTTACATTGGCCAACACGGCTGCAAAGATGGCGGCAGCGCCACTACTAAATACAAGACAATCTTCAGCATGATCAAGGGCAGCCAACTTTTTACATAAAATTTCTACTGTAGGATTTACTCCACGACTGTATAAGTAGGCAGAGTATTCATCGGCAAAGGCACTCCGCATTTCATCCACACTCTTAAAAGCAAAATTGCTGCTTTGTATAATGGGAGGGGCAATGGCATTGAAATAATTTTCTCTGTCTTCACCCAATTCATTGAGGATATAAGAGAGATCCATCAGGCAGTCTTTTTAAAGTAAAAAATATAATAAATGGCCAACAAAATGGCTAACAAACCAATCCCAATAAATGCGGCATTTACATTTCTGATCACTACACCTGCTGCTACCAAACCAAAACTAAAAACAAAGAAGGACGCAAATAAAGGAGTAAATTTATTCCAGTTTCCAGTTATCATTTCTTGGTTTACTTTTCTTTTTCTCAAAATAAAAATAGCAGCAGCGGAGGTACTCATACCGATACTGTCGAGAAACATCGTGAATGATAAAATATTATCTACTCCCTTTCCAAAAAAAGTAACGACAATTGCTATCAAAGCAAATACAGTAAGGCCTGGCACAAGTGCTTGGTTCTTTGGACTTCGGTAAGAAAATATTTTCGGAAAAACTTTGTCCTCACTCATGGCAAACATCACGCGAGGGTTACTCATGAGCACAATGTTTACATAGGCAAGTACACTTAAGCACATGAGTAGGTCAAATATTTTTCCACCAGCTTTACCAAACCAGGCTTCACATAAAAGGGATCCGATAGCACTGGCATTTTTCATCGCATCATATCCAATCACTTTTGTATAAGCGTAGTTGATGGATAAATAAAGGAGCACTACAATGCTGATACCGATAAAGATTCCCTTAGGTAATATTTTTGTATTTTTTACATCAGCACCAAAATTGATACTTTGTTGATATCCTCCATAAGCAAAGCAAACAGGAATTAGCGAAATTAGAAATAGGGTAATAGCCGATTTATCAGATAGAGTATAAATTTTCGCATTGCTTTCATATCCATGAGGTGTAATAATTACTCCTTTAAAAACACTAGCAATGAGTAAGAGTATTAATGCAATTTTTATTACTATTAATACATTCTGTGTTTTACTACTTGTTTTTAATCCAAAAAGGTTCACCACATAAAATAATGCCACTGCAAGGATAGAGATTCCTGAATTAAATAATATTCCTGATGGACGATCAAAAAGTAAGTCACTAATATAGTCAGCTCCTATCAGTGCTACGATTGCCATGGAAGCTGCATTACTAATGAGTATCAAGGCATTTACAGTAAACCCAATAGCAGGGTGATAGCAGACAGAAAAAACTTTATAATAACCACCCATGGCAGGTAATCTAAGACCAATTTCTGCAAAGGTGAGCGCGCCACATAATGCAATGACACCGCCTGCTATCCATACTAAAAAAAAGATAGAGATGTTACCAGTGGTAGCTGCCACCGAAGCAGGGTTTCTAAAAATGCCCATCCCAATCACCAGGCTTACCACAATCATGGAAAGGTCAAAAAGATTCAGTTGGTTGGATTTTGTTGTCATAGTTTGAAGATACATAAAGCCGATTACAAACAGAGGACTTGATATTAAAAATCTATTATTTTAATTTGAGTTACCTCAGTGTTATTAAATATTAAATAATACGAATGAATTATTATAGATACATTTGTGATGTATTTGGTTTCCGATGTGGATCGGAATTAAAAGGGAAGTCCGGTGTAATTCCGGCGCTATCCCCGTAGCTGTAAAAGCGATCTTTTATTAATACCTGATAATTTCAGAATAATGAAAGGTAACTTCTCTCACACCACTGTTTTAATTAACGGGAAGGTGAAGTAAACGCTTAAGCCAGAAGACCTGCCAACTATCAATTTAATCATTCAAGGCTTTCGGGTGAAAGGCATGGAGTGTAAGCGCTGAAAGGCATTTATATTTCTAACAGGTGTGTTGTGTAATAGCCATACCTGAATTTTCCGGAAGCAGTCACATTAAAATCATTTCAAAAATGAAAATGAAATTTTTATGGGTGACTGCTGTTATTTTCAGTAGTCATTTGTACGCCCAAGTGGACAGTACAAAAAATCTAGATGCATTAGTGGTCACAGCCACAAAGTCTATTATTAAACAATCCCAAACTGGCAAAGTGGTCACTGTAATTGATCAAGCCACCCTGCAGCAAAATGTTGGAAAAACTTTGTCAGAGATCCTTAACTTCCAGTCAGGGATATTCGTAAATGGAGCTAACAATAGCTTGGGAACCAACCAAGATATTTTTCTTCGTGGATCTTCTTCTGGCAACACCCTTATTTTATTAGATGGCATCCCAGTAAACGATCCTTCGTTAATCAGCAATTCATTTGATCCTAATAATTTGGTGCTTTCGCAAATTGAAAGAATTGAAATATTGAAAGGTGCACAAAGTACTTTATGGGGTAGCTCTGCAGTTGCAGGCGTCATCAATATTATTAGTAAGAAAGGCTCTACCAAAAAAATAAGCCCATCGGCTAGCATTTCTTACGGCAGTTATGGTACTGTCAAAACCAATGCCGGAATTAGTGGGAAAAACAATCGATTAAATTACAACCTTTCTTATAATCATACTGAATCTAAAGGATTTTCTTCTGCTTACGATAGCACGAGTGTTGAAGGTTTTGATAAGGATGGTTTTTTACAAAATAGTTTTTTAGCTAACTTAGGATTTGCGGCTACTAAAAAATTTTCAATTACTTCTAGTTCTAATTATGTGCAGTACAAGAGTAATTTAGATGCAGGTGGCTATAAAGATGAAAAGGATTATACAGGCGTGAATAGCACTTTGATTCAGACAGTGGGAATGGTTTATAAGACTTCTAAAAGCGATTTTCATTTTACAAATACGTTGGTAAAAACAAAGCGAACACTTTCGGATGATAGTGCGAGCGTTGGGGGCTTTGCAAAGTTTTCGAGCGGCGAGTACAATGGAAATTCTTTTATATCGGAACTGTATGCAAATTTCAAAGTGGCAAAAAAAATAACCCTTTTAAGCGGGTTGCAACGCAATGCACAAAATACTGATCAGTCCTATTTGAGTATTAGTAGTTATGGGCCTTATCAAAGTTCTTTGTCTAGTGAAACTGCGCATACTACTAATTATTCGGTATATGCATCCATGATGTTTCTTAATTTTAACGGGTTCAATTTAGAAGCAGGGGTGCGTTACAATCAACATAGTATTTATGGAGACAATGCTACTTACTCATTTAATCCCTCTTATAATGTAAATACTAATACTCGTTTATTCGTCAATATTTCTTCTGCATTTAGAATTCCATCTTTATATCAGTTACATAGTGAGTATGGTAATTTAAAACTGAAGCCTGAAGAAAGTAATAATTATGAAGTAGGAGCGCAGGTCTTGGGTAACAATAAAAAGAATTCAATACGCTTAGTTGGGTTTAAAAGAGATATCAGACAATTAATTATTTTTTATACAGATCCAGTCACTTATGATGGCAAATATTCTAATAAGGATAAACAAAATGATTATGGTGTAGAGTTGGAGACAGAATTGGCAATGGGAAAAAAAGTAAAGTGGGTAAATACTATTACTTATGTAAATGGAGAGGGAACCATGGACAATCAAAAAGTTAAAAACTTTTATTTGAGGCCTAACTTTACGTTGAATAGCATTATAACTTTCAATCCTATTGAAAAGCTTACGCTGAGTCCTTCTTTTCGTTTTGTAGGCAATCGATTAAAAGGTGAGTATGATGAAGGACCAGAAAAATTACCACATTACTATACCCTTGATTTCTATGCAGGGTATAATATTTCTAAGAAGATTCGCGGGTTTGTGGATGCAAGAAATATTACGGATCAATTTTATATGGATATCATTGGTTACAATAGCCGGAGGGCCAATTTTACTATTGGAATAACCTTTGTTAATTGATAAATATTTTATTGAGAGATTTAATTGATAATTTTGTAGAATAAACTAACATCCAATTCATGAAGTCTATTTATTATTTATTTATTCTATCCGTATTTTTTTCTATTAGAGCTCATTCACAGTTTGTCTTTAAAGGTATAGTGGTAGACTTTGATCAAAAGCAACCATTACAAGGGGTTACTATTTCCTCAAGCAATAAAGTGTTGGCTACTACCGATGTGAATGGTTTATTTGAATTGAATAGTACTGTTGAAAAAAGTAAATTATTATTTTCACATATTGGATATGATTTATTCTCGATTGATTGTATCAGTGGACAAAATAAATTAGTTGAATTACATTCTACCGATGAAAATCTTTTATCGGTAACCGTTAGAGCATTTGAAAAAAATACTTCTTTAAAAAACGTACCAATTAACGTTACAGTATTGGGTAAAGCAGATTTAGAAAGATATAGCAATGCATCTATTCTACCCGCTGTTAATACTATTCCTGGAGTGAAGATGGATGAGCGTAGTCCAGGAAGTTATCGATTGTCTATAAGAGGAAATCTACTTCGTTCACCCTTTGGAGTAAGGAATGTAAAAGTGTATTGGAATGGAATTCCTTTTACGGATGCCAATGGAAATACTTATCTTAATCAATTAGGATTTGGTAATGTAGGAAAAATAGAAATCATTAAAGGGCCAGGGGGTAGCATGTATGGTGCAGGAACAGGAGGGGTAGTATTATTGAATAGCAGAATGGCGGGGTACAAAGAAAACAGCATTTCACTAGGTTCTATGGTTGGTAGTTATGGCTTAACTGAAACTAATTTAACTTATCGAAAGCAAACCGATCAGGTCAATTCCACCTTGCAGGTATCTCATCAACAATCAGATGGCTGGCGCGATCAAACGGCTACTCGAAAAGATATTGCAAACTACACGGCAAGTTTTATAGTAAGTCCTAAACAAACTATCTCCACCAATATTTTTTATAGTGATTTATATTATCAAACACCTGGTGGACTAACATTGGCACAGCTTACTGCTAATCCACGTCAGTCGAGGCCTGCAGCTGGTGCCATTAGAAGTGCTGCACAGCAACAAGCTGCATTGTATATCAAGACTATTTATGCTGGGTTTTCAAATGAGTATCATTTTTCTGAAGCATGGAGTAATACCACTAGTGTATATACTTCTGGTACTCGTTTCCGCAATCCAAGTATTTTAAATTATCAACGTAAAACAGAGCAAGGAATTGGTGGAAGAAGTGTTACTCATTATCAACACAAAAATTTCCAATTGCATATGGGTGGTGAATTCCAATATGGTTTTACTTCTACTAGAACTTTCGGAAATAAATTTGGTGTGTCTGATACATTGCAGTTTGATGACGAGATAGCGGCCAAACAATACAATATTTTTTTACAGTCTGAAATAGCGATTACTAAAAATTTGATTTTAGATGCGGGGCTGAGTTACAACAATTATGGGAATGAGTTTACCCGACTGAATAAAAGGCCTGTAAACGAGTTGCAAAGAAATTTTGATCCAGTAGTGGTACCAAGGATTTCATTGCTTCAAAAAATTGGATCTAATTATAGTGTATACGCTACTGTTAGTAGTGGTTATTCTCCTCCTACGATTGACGAGATAGTTCCTTCATCTGGATTTTTCAATAGTTCGCTCAATGCAGAGCAGGCTACTAATTATGAAGTAGGTTTTAGAGGTGAGTGGATACCGAATAAATTATATTCTGAAGTGGCAGGTTATTTCTTTCATTTAAACAATACCATTGTTACCAGAAGAGATGCGGTTGGTGCAGATTATTTTGTTAATACCGGACAAACAGAGCAAAAAGGGATGGAGTTTTCACTCAATTATTATCCCATAAGAAATAGTGTTTACTTTTTTCGAGAACTTAAATGTTGGTCTAATGTAACATTGATTGATGCAGCCTTCAAAACTTATCAGCAGGGTGCGATAGATTATTCAGGAAAAAAATTAACAGGTACTTCCCCGAGAGTAATGGTATTAGGAACAGATGTATCTACTAAAATTGGTATGTATGTTAATCTTACCTATAGTTATACAGATCAAATTCCTTTAAATGATGCCAATAGTGTTTTTGCAAATTCTTATCAGCTATTTTTTAGTAGGTTGGGATATAGAAAGGATCTATGTAAAAAAATAAAAGGAGAAATTTATCTCTCCTACGACAAATCATTTAATACCCCTTTTGGCTTGGGAAATGATCTCAATGCGGCTGTCAACCGTTTTTATAATCCATCTGCTCCTGAGAATTTTTTGGCGGGTATCAAGCTTCAATACAATTTGTAGAAACAATAACACAGTCAAAACCTTGTTAGCTGTCGAAAATGTATCTTTGCAAAAAAGTAAACAGTGGATTTTGGACAAATTGCCATCAAAGAAATATTAACGGTATCGTTTACCCTATTTGCAGTAATTGATATTGTAGGAAGTGTTCCTATTTTGGTATCGCTGCGTAATAAGATGGGAGGCGAAATAAAGTCTACCCATGCTACTGTTGCCTCGGGTGCATTGATGATTCTTTTTTTGTTTATTGGCAAGCAGTTTTTAGACTTGATGGGTTTGGATATTCAGTCTTTTGCTGTAGCGGGTAGTATTGTAATATTTATCATAGGACTTGAAATGGTATTGGGTCACGATTTTTTTAAGTCGGATAGTAATCCAAAAAGTGGAAGTGTGGTGCCAATTGCCTTTCCATTGATTGCTGGTTCTGGTACCCTTACTACTATTATGAGTTTGAAGGCCAATTATAATGATGCCAATATTTTTATAGGTATTCTTATAAATTGTATAGTAGTTTATATTGTATTGAAATCATTGAGATGGATTGAAGGCGCTTTGGGAGTTAATGGAATGACAGTCATTAGAAAATTTTTCGGTGTAATATTATTAGCGATTGCGGTAAAGATCTTTGGAAGTAACCTATCGCATTTCGGAAAGTAAAGCGATTATTGGCCACGTAGTACAATGGATAGTATAAGGGCCTCCGAAGCCCCAGATTCAGGTTCGATTCCTGACGAGGCCACTATTTACAAATGCAAGTAGTTGATAATCAATTATTTACGTTTTAAAATACTCTTAAAAGATACAGTTCAAGATACACTTTTTTTTAAAAGTAACCATTATTAACTAATATTAACTGGTATGATTGATCATAATATTGAGTTAGAGAAACTTTATAATGATGTGGAGCAGTTCATAGAATCTAGTATTGAAACCCAAGAAAATACTAGCCTAATTCTAGAAGGTATAGAAAGCATTTATGAAGAAGAAACTCGAAAAAATCCTATTCCTATAAATTCTGAAAAAAAGAGGGTTATAGTTGACTCCAGAGAAGAATATTATCCATTCCTTTTATCGGTGTATTTGCTAATTAATAAGGTTAATATATTACATGAAATTTTGGATTTTAACAGAGCTAATTTTAAGTCAAATCGATTGATAGAGGATGCAGGCTTTGATGTTTTTCTTAAAACATATGTTTGGGAATCTATTAAAACTTACTTTAAATTTTATTCTTCTCATTTTTACAGGATAATCTTTAGAAGCATAATGATTGTTGAGCATAATGGATTGGTCATATAAAACTCCACTCGCAATATCTTTTTCTTGTGAATACAATCTTCTATAATTCATATTATCTTTAGCTCTT
>CAMCMP010000046.1 GCA_945876095.1 Chitinophaga pinensis | reverse complement strand
GTTACATTCATACCATCTATCTTCCATAATACACCTGTAGGTGAATTTCCTCTAATCACTATATCATTTCTACTATCATCTGGGTTGATTACGCCTGCAAAATTAGCAGCTAAACGAGCAGGATCACTTCTCCCTCCTGCATATCTATTTACTTCTTCCATTGAAAAAGTACGGGCACTTACAGTAGCCATTTTGTTAATGCTAGAGGCTTTGTTAGATGATTTAACTACTACATCCTTCAAGCTTTTAAAATCTTCCTCTAAACCAATGTCTAAAATGATTTCTTTACCTGAGGTAACCACTACATTTGGAATATAAGATTCTTTATATCCACTATAAGAAACTTTTATATCATACCTGCCAGGGTTTAATTCGCTAAATGTATAATACCCGATTGAATCACTTATTGTTGTTTTATTATTATTCGAAATATGAACTGCCGCACCATGTATAGGTGATTGGGTTAGTTTATCTACAACTAGTCCTCTAATATTTTGTTTGTTATTTTGTGCGAATGTTAAGGTTGCAATAAAAGTAAAGACAATAGTGTAGTAGTGCTTCATGTATTTGAAGTATTAATTTTTTTAAAAAATGTAAATAGAAATTATTTGATAGGTGCTTGAGTGCCTTTTTGTGGGTTATTAACGGAATTGACCATTTTTTGAATTAATTCATCAAATTTTGGTTTTTGTTCTTCTGTACACAATGCCCTTACTTTTTTAAAGTGATCGAAAGTTAAAATATCTAATGCTTGTATTGATAAGCTTACTTTTAATGCAGCATTATTCTTTACACTATCAGCTATTTGCTCGGTTTTTAATAATTGAAAAAGGTTCTCCTTGTCAATTTTAATTTGCTCTCTAATTTTATTAGCATTTTCATTATGATTTTTTGCTAATTCAAAATAGGCGTTTTTTTGAGCTTCGCTAAAGTGTAAACTTTTCGCTAAGAACTCTTTTGGAGAATTGTCTCTTTGGTTTTTCAAATGTCCTATCCAAAAAAATGTCATTGTGGCTATATTGGCAAGAATTAATAAACCTATTAGCCAGGCTACAACTTTGTTATTTAATATATTTCTCATAATAAATAATTTAATTTGAAATTGTTTGATCATAGGATGCTGCAAAAGCCTCCATTTCTTGACTCGAATTTGTGTTAACTATATTTGAATCTTTTTTTAAGAGTAAGCTATTAATAAATAAAAACAAGGTTAAAGCGCAGATCACTAATATTGGCTTCAAGGGGTATGCTATTTCATTAGACAATTTCTCCTTTTCCATTCTGGCTTTTAATCTTGTATAAAAAAAGTTTGGTGCCCCTACTTCTTTTAAGTTTGAAATGATATTCATTTCATGTTCAAATTGCTCGTTAGACATATTTTTCATAATAAAATGTTTATGAGTTATAATAATGTTTCAATTTATTTTTTAAATTTTCTTTAGCCCTACTCAAAAGTGACTCGACTGCTTTTATACTTAATTGCATTATTTCAGTTACTTCCTCATGCTTCATTCCCTGAACTCTTATTAACGTAAAAGCAACTCTTTGATTATTGGGGAGTTCGCTTATAGCTTTAAATAGTAGAGTTGCTTTTTCTTTATTTTCGTTATTAATACCAGGGTTCAAATAAGCCGCATCTACACTTTTTTCTTCAGAAGGCATCCACCAAGGAACAATTGAATGTAATCGTTGTCTATTTTTTTGTTTCCTAATTTTTTCTAAGGCTTTTCTTATCGCAATACGGTAAATCCAAGTAGCCAAGCTTGATTCCTCTTTAAAACCACTAATAGACTCATATACCTGAATAAAAGTCTCCTGCGCTGTATCTTCTGACTCTGCCGCATTATGAAGTATATTCAGGACACTATAATATACTCTGTCCTGGTAGTTTTCTACTAGGATCTTGAAAGCGGAGGCTTCACCCTGCTTCAAACTTGCTATGAGCTCTTTTTCAATCAAAATGTACTTATAATAGATGATTAAGCTATAAAATTCCTTCGGTAATATTAATACTATTTTTTACGAAGGATTATTAAATTTGAAGCATCTAATAGCAAAACATTTACTTATGATTATTAATAAACTTAGAATATCAAGCATTTTGATAGCTTTTGTAGCAATTTCTTGTAATAAGTCAAGTAACAATACGACCACTACTACTGCGACTGTAACTTCCGAAGATTCTGTTGTCATTGAAGTTGATCCAAGGTATTTTTTAGCAGCTGGATTAACTGAAAGTATTACCAAAGTAAATCAAACGCTAGCCGACGGATCAACCGTTATGTGTTATAAAATTGTTTCAAATAATACCCCAAGCGATCATGTCCAAGGTCCTTGGTGTCCAACTAATATTAATGATGGTATCGATAAAGGGGGAATATGGTTTGAAGGCGGAAAATTATATGATGTAGATGGCCTTTTTATTAAAAATTTAGCAACCTTTTATTCTAATACTACTTGGAATTTGTACAATTCAGCTACTGGTGCTATAAATGTTACCGATACAAAGGCAGCATGTGAAGCTGCTGCTAGACCAAACGTTGATCCAATGTATAAAAATTATTGTGTTCAATGTCTTCCATCTTATTTTCCGGGAATTAAAAAAATATATTATATCCCAGTGAAGCCTGTTAAATCAAAATATACAATAACAATTATGGGGATGGGTGGAGTGGTAGGTCTGGCATTTAATGGTATTAATTTTGATCCGCCAGCTCCTACTCAGGCAATATTAGGCGCATATACTTTAGCTCCATTTGATGATGCAGGTGGACATGTTAACGGAGCTACTGGTTATCATTATCATGCAGCAACTGGAAAATCTACAAAAATAAAACAATCCGATGCTCATGCTGCAATGATTGGATACGCGATGGATGGATATGGGATATTTGAAAATTTAGATGAAGCAGGAAAACAAAGTACCGATCTTGACGGAAGTAGAGGACATTATGATACAAAAAGAGGTTATCACTATCATGTTGCAACAGCTGGCTCTAATAGTTTTATAAATAGCTTCAGAGGAGTTCCTGGTTCATTTTCTGTTTCATTTTAATATCATAATTACATGTTTAAAATACGGTGTTTAATAATATTATTGTTGTTAGTTGAAAGTGTATTTGCACATAATCCGCAGGTATCCACTATTTCAATTATTCAAAATGAAAATAAAAAATGGTCTGTATTTATTACTGCCCCACTTTATACTTGTCAATTAGCAATTAAAAATAAATTTCCTCAAATGAATATAGACAGCATAAGTTCATTTGAAATACAAAAAACGATCTTGGATTTAGTTAAAAATAATTTGATAATCAATGGAGATAGTAGTGTAAAACTAATGAATGATAAAGTCCAACTGGCTCATGAAACAACTATTTTTTTTGATATAAACAATGATGATTTTTTTCCAATTGAAATTTCATTTACAGCTTTTAGCAAACTTTATAACCATTTTACTTTATTAAAAATAGTCCCTAGTAACTCAAAAGAGGTAACTTATATTTTAAATGCCGATAATAAGTTTCATTTTCCAAAAAGAAATGAAACTTATTCAAATCCATTCGATTTTTATTTATTATTTGTTCCAATAAGCATCATAATATTTTATTTATTATATAAATATTATAATAAAAGGCATTAGAAAGAAAATCCGTGAATGGTGAAAAGCTAGGCGGTTTTAAACAGTGGTAGCTAAATGGGAACTTAAGGTATTATTTAATGACAATCACGATAAATACGAAGGAAAGCAAACTGAATTTTTTGATTTTGGGAAGATCCGAAAAAAGAAAAAAATCTTTACTGGTAAAGAAGAATGCATTCAATGAATCAGGGATTCAACAGGTAATTTAATTTCCAAACTAGACTACTATATCAGATAAGTTATATTCAGAAGGGAAAATGAGTAAGGTTAGAAATCCATAAAATTCACAAATCACAAATCAATTTCCACCATTTTAGTGGACTAAAACTGAAAGAAAATTAAAGCAATTTTGTATAAGGATTGTTGGAATTTCCCTGGCTTTACGAAAACATAACGCGCAATAAATCAACGCCTTCATATTCCTAAAAAATCTTCCTATCCGCCTTCGGCAAACCCAGTTAAAATCCCAATTTTTTTCTAAAACACTGCTTGGCATCTTCAATTGTAAATAAAAAAATTTTAGTTTTCCAAACCATCCCCTGCAATAATATTTTGAAAAATTTCGGTAATCTAGATAATTATTTTGATTATACACAAAGAATTACTTTGTATTATATCTTTAAATATTAATATATTATTGCTGTCCGAGATAATTCTTGGATAATTATTTTTAATCTTTTCAAAGGCTGTTGTTTTGTGAGTGTTAGTTTTTAAATAACCTATAAAAACTTTTTTTAAAAAATAAGACTTACCTTAATACATTATAACGATTTGCACTAGTAGAAATATTTAAAATATTACCTGTATTTAGAATTTGAAATGAAGATTTAAATATTTCAAAAGGTATCTTTCTCTCTTATTAAAATATCCCTTGTTTTAAATTAAGTTTTTTATAGACTTAATTGATATGCTTTTGAAATTCATTTCTTAACGAATTAAAATTTACTGTTTATGCAAAAATTGAAATTCAAGATTCTTTTATCTCTTTTGTTGACATTACTGTTCACCAATTTAGAGGCTCAAACTACTATTCAAAAACCTATTCGATTAGTAGTGGTAGGTGTTTCACATGATCACATCGGTTTTATTTTAGGTCGAAAAGGAAAAACTGATTTTGAGATTGTAGGCATTTATGAACCCAATAATGAATTAGCCATTCGAATTTGCAAAGGTTTCGGCTTCGATACGAAGCTTATTTACTCCAACTTAAACAATATGCTCGATATTGTTAAACCTGAGGCTGCAGTTGGCTTTGGTCCAATATTTGAACATTTAGCAATGGTAGAGGCTTGTGCTCCTAGAGGGATTCATGTAATGGTTGAAAAGCCTTTGGCAACAACTGTCAAGCAAGCTACAAGAATGGAAATGCTAGCAAA
The DNA here is from genome assembly GCA_945876095.1 of Chitinophaga pinensis. Lineage (GTDB taxonomy): Bacteria > Bacteroidota > Bacteroidia > Chitinophagales > Chitinophagaceae > Ferruginibacter > Ferruginibacter pinensis_E. Next base: position 14,709 of record CAMCMP010000046.1, on the reverse strand, counting down.
TAAGTATAATATTCAATTACTTACCGATTATGAAACTTCATGGTACTCAACTACATTAAAATCATTCCAGCTTTTAAATGATAGCAATTATGTAGGACCATTAAGAAAAGTTGTTATTCACGATGGTCATCAAGGACCTTTTGAAATTGGAACAAGCAAGGAATTTTTATCATGGCTTACAGACCCTGTTCTAAATGGTGGTGGATCATTGATAGATTTCGGATGCTACGGTGCTAATTTAATGACCTATTTAACTAAAGGAGAAGTGCCAATTTCTGTTACTGCAGTTACCAAGACTTTTAAACCAAAAATTTATTCAAAAGTGGAGGATGAGGCTACAATTATAGTAACCTATCCAACATCGCAATGTATTATTCAGGCATCTTGGAACTGGCCTTTTGGAAGAAAAGATATGGAAATATATGGTGAGACAGGATATATTGTTACAGTAAATAATCGAACAATGCGTTTAAGAAATAATGAAAAGCAAGCAGAAAAAACATTGGTTCTTAACCCAAAAGAGGTAGGGGTTTATCAAGATCCGTTTAATTATTTTGCTGATGCTATAAATGGAAAAGTCAAATTGACTAATTATGATCCTTACTCATTAGTAAATAATGTAACAGTAGTTAAAATATTATCTGCAGCCAGAGAATCAGCTAAAAAAGGAAGAACTGTGAAAATTCAGCATTAACTTAATTACCAATCTAGAACTTATCTTCCGGTTAACTCTATAAAAACATTTTACAAGAATTTTATGTAATTTTAAAATAACGATTTGTTTACTTTAAATTTTTAATGATGATATCCGAAAAAAAACTATTAAAGCATCGCCTAATTAATCCAGCTTTATTCTTTATCTACTTTACTATAGTTAAAACTGAGTTGAAATTTAAGCTATTAGTAGTAAGCCTTATTTTATTGATTTCAATTTCTTATGCTCAAAATCAAGTAGGTATCTTCAGTAATCACAATGATATTGGCAATCCAAAATTAGCGGGTGATGTTGTATTTAATAATGAAGATCAAACTTATAATTTAAAAGGATCAGGTTATAATATTTGGTTTGGTCGAGATGAATTTCATTATGCTTATAATAAAATAAAAGGCAATTTTATTATAACGGCTAATTTTAAAATGAGTGGAGTTGGTAAAGATCCGCATCGTAAAATAGGATGGATGATTAGGGCAGCCTCAACTGAAGATGCAGCACATGTAACAGCAACCGTTCATGGAGATGGTTTGGTGGCTCTTCAATGGAGAAAGATGAAGGGTGCTTTTATGAGAGATCCGCAGGACGAGGTGTTTACAAAAAAAACTGCTACAGAAATTATTCAGTTAGAACGGAATGACAATGAATTTATTATGCGGGTAGCCAATCCAGGTGAACCATTACAAGAAATTGGAAGAGCAAGTGCAATTGATATTCCGGATGAAGTTTTAGCTGGAATCTTTATCTGTAGCCATAATACAGAAGTTACTGAAGAAGGATTAGCCTGGAATGTAAGAATGGAAAAAACAGTTCCTGAAATTTATAATGGCTATAGAGACGGTGTATTAAGTAGTAAATTAGAAATTTTAAATGTTTTTACCGGAATGAGAAAAGTGGTTCATGAAGATAAAGGTAGATTTGAAGCACCCAATTGGATGCCCGATGGCAATAATATTATATTTAATCAAGGCGGAAAAATATATAGTGTTCCTGTAGTAGGCGGTGCTACTACTTTATTGAATACTGGAACTGTAATTAAAAATAACAATGATCATGTGATCTCGTTTGATGGTAAAAAACTTGGATTATCATCTCAAAAAGTTGGGGTAAAAGGAGTTGGAGGCGGTAGTGCAATTTATTATATGCCATTGACTGGAGGGGAACCAATTTTACTGACAGATAGTACGCCTAGTTATTTACATGGATGGACAAAAGATAACAAGGAAATTGTTTATACAGCACAAAGAAAAAGTAAGAGTCCAGTGTTTAATATTTATAAAAAGTCAATTAGTGGAGGAGAGGAAGTACAATTAACTAATTTAACAAAAGGGCTTGCAGATGGTCCTGAATGTTCGCCTGATGGAAAATATATTTATTATAATTGCACCTTAAGTGGAAATATGCAGTTGTGGCGAATGAAACTAGATGGTACAGAAAAAATGCAGTTAACTTTTGATGAATACAATAATTGGTTTGCTCATATTTCACCTGATAATAAATGGATTATATTCATTTCATTCTTTAATACAGTAGCTGCTGCAGACCATCCTTTATATAAAAAAGTAATGTTACGCTTAATGCCAGTTGGTGGAGGAGCTCCTAAAGTAATCGCTTATTTATTTGGAGGGCAAGGAACAATTAATACGCCTAGCTGGAGCCCAGATAGCAAGTATATTTCATTTGTAAGTAATAGTCTACCTATCAATAATTAGAATTTATTCAATATTGTATCAAATTTTATTTTTTAATTTAGTTATTCTTGATTGAGTAATTAATTATAAAATCTATTTCAAATCCAATCATCTAATTTTTTAAACTATGAATAAAATAATTATCTCCCTATTATTTTTAGTTACTACTTTTCAAAATTCTCCCTTTGCTCAGCTAAATAATTCAGAGAAAATCCCTCATGGAAAGATGGTTAGTTTTGTATTTTCTGGGAGTAAGCTATATCCTGGTACGCAAAGAACTATTTCTGTGTATCTCCCAGAGCAATTGAATCCAGCTATTCCAGCTTGTGTCTATGTGCAACAAGATGGATTCAATGCTGGGCAAAAATTAGATTTAATATTGGATACACTCATTGCTCGGAATGAAATTCCAGTAACGGTGGGTATTTTTGTTACCCCAGGAATGGTTCCTTCACCAATTGCCAATAATCCGGTTAGGCCTAACCGTTGTTTTGAGTATGATGCGGTAGGTGATCAATATGTTCGATTTATTATGGAAGAAGTTCTACCTAGCGTTTCAAAGGAGTACAATTTAAATTTGACAAAAAATGGGAACGATCGATGTATAGGTGGTGGAAGTAGTGGAGGTATTGCTGCTTTCAATGCTGCTTGGGAGCGGCCAGATGCTTTTAGCCGAGTTTATTGTGCAAGTGGAAGTTTTGTTGGATTTAGATTTGGAAATATGTTCCCTACATTGGTTCGTAAAACAGAGGCTAAGCCTATCAGAGCTTTCACTACCACGGGGACCAATGATATGGAAAATTGTGCAGGCGACTGGACCTTGTTGGATTTAGAGATGGATAAGGCAATGAAATTTTCTGGTTATGATTATCGTTTCATGGAGTTGAAAGGAGGGCATGTAGTAGGCTGGAAAGAGCATTTTGCAGAAGCTATGCGTTATCTATGGAAAGATTGGCCAACTTCTATTAAGGCGGGTATTAGTGCTCCAAGAGTAAGAGATATAATTTTGCCCTCCGAAAGTTGGCAGGAAGTAAAAGTAAATGCCAGTAATATTATTGCTGCGGCAGCTAATTCAAATGGAGAAGTTTTTTTTTCAGATGGTAATCAGAATAAAATTTTTAAAATTGGTTTAGATGGATTAGTTACAACTTTTCTTTCGAATGCAGGATTTTGTAATGGACTTTCCTTTGGAGAAAAGGATGAGCTATATACTGTTTCCGAAAAAACTGGAAAAATTATGTGTTATGATAATTTAGGTAAAGGAAAAATTATTGAACAGGGTATTTTTGGTCACAACGTATTCTCTATTCCAGAGGGAGGATTGTATGTTACAGGAAAAGATGTAGTAAGTAAAACAATAAAAGTTTGGCTGGTAAAGAATGGCAAAAAAATGTTGGTGGATAATTCATTACCCTTTGCTGCGGGTATTGCTATGACACCTGATAGAGGTTTCTTAACTATTGGAGAAGGCAGTTCTCATTGGGCATATAGTTATCAGGTGGGTGCAGCGGGAAAACTAATAAACAAGGAACGTTTTTTTACACTTCATACTCAGGATTGGGAAGAAAATGCAGGAACCGAAGATCTTTGTTACGATAGAGAAGGACATCTTTATGTAGCCACTAGATATGGCATACAAGTTTGTGCATGGGACGGACCTACACAAGTTATTTTACCATCACCTGCTGGAAGAATAACTCGAATTTGCTTTGGCGGAAATGATTTAGATATGCTCTTCGCTTTTTGTGGTGATAAAATAATTAAGCGCAAAGTAAAAGGGCATTCACTAGGTGCCTATACACCTTGGACTAAAATGACTCCAGGCAAATTGTAAAAAAATAATTTATTCAAATACATTTTTTGTACGATCAATTTTCAACCAAACACATTTGCTAATCTCAACGATACATCATTTCCATTTGCTAACATATTATTCTCTTCATCAAATTTAGTTTTAGCGTAAAGCGATAACGGATTGAATAGAGATTATTCGGTAATGATTGAATCAAATGAACCCTATTGCAAAGTCTTTAAAAGCTAGAATAAAAGTTAACAAAATGATGAAGGAAGCAGGATCTAAAAAAGTAGAACCTGCCATTCAACATCCAGACATGATTAATCCGAACATTCCCACTGATTTAGAAATATATCTATTAAAATAAACTTAATTCCACTGAATAGCATAATAAACAGCAGGTACATCACCAGTGTTAGTAATATTATGCAAGAACATGCTATTTAAATAAACTACATCACCTGATTTACAGCTTTGTTGTTCATTACCAATTCTCATTTCTCCATTACCTTCTAACATCAAAATAATTTCTTCATCAGTATGAGTATGAGGATCATGGCTTTTTTTCCCTGGATTTAAAGTAGTCACATGAATATCGAATTTTTTGAGCATTGCAGTAGGTCGATTAAAAAATTGACGTACACCACCTCGGTCATGTTCTTTAAATGCAATACTATTCCAATCAATAAAAAATGATCCGCCCGATATAACTGCTCTCTCTTTATTAATAGGAGCATTGGACTTATAAAACATTTCATAATAAGAAACATTTGTTTTGCCAGTATTAGCAACTTTTAAAACATCTCCAGGCATTAAACAAACAATCGATCCCCGAACTAATTGAGTGATCTTGTTATTTAAAGTAAAAGATATAGGACCTTCTTTGACTATAATAAAAAGTTCATTTTGATTGTTATTGGAATAAGTCATTTTTTTATTCTTCTCAAGGTTGATCAATTTAATAGCGTGGTATGACAATATTGAACCAGCTCCATTAAATATAGACCTTACAGTACCAGTTGGATTATTTTTTATCGAACTATTTTCGTAGGAATAGACTTTAGATATCAAGGGATTAATCTGAGAAAAACTGCTAAGACTAATCAAAATAAAAAAAGTGGAAATAAAATTCTTCATAATTTTTTTTAATTAAAGTGTAATTGGATAGATGCTTATTTTCTGTTCCATTTTCTGATTTTATGGCCGTATATAGCATAAAAAACAAGGTAAATATAGCAGGGTATTAACACTGCATAAGCCATTCTAACATCCATTTTATCTGCAACATATCCATAAAATAGCGGCATAATAGCATTGCCACTCAAACCCATAATCATAATAGATGCACCAAGTTTGGTAAACCTACCAAGCCCATCTAATGCAAGTGGCCAAATACCAGCCCAAACCAAAGAGTTTGCCAACCCCAACAACACTACAAACCAAATTGAAATATCAGTTTTATGTCCTAGTATTTCAACACTACCATGAGAAAAGATAATTAAAAAGCATAAGGCAAGTCCAAGTAAAGTACAAAACCGTAATGCATTTACCTGGCTTATCAATTTTGGAATAAGAAGGATTCCGGAAATGTATCCTATAATTGTTGCCGCTAATGTATAAGATGGAAAAGCTTTTGCTTCCAATAAGGGCATATCCATCGAGTTAGCGTAACCAATGATTGTATCAATAGAAATAACCTGCGTTCCTACATGTAAAAAAATTGCAAAAGCTCCCAATATCAAATGAGGAAAATCAAAGATTGATTGCTTGTCTGCATTAGCTGCAGCTAATTCTGTAGATTCTTTATCAGTATCAATTTCTGGAAGTGGAGAAAGCCTAACCAACAAACCCAAAATAAATAATACAGTTCCTACAATAGCATAGGGAAGAATAACTCTTCGGACCAATTCATCCAACGCTTGCGATTTTTGAATAGAATTCATTAAAGGCAATTGTGCAAAAAGATCAGTATCGGTTGCTTTTAATACCACTGCTGCAAATACAAGCGGAGCTATAATACCAGCACCCTTATTACAAATACCCATGATACTAATTCGCTGGGCTGCACTTTCTTTTGGACCTAAAACAGTAATGTATGGATTAGCAGCAGTTTGTAAAATAGCCAATCCAGCTCCAATGGTAAATAATCCAATGAGAAAAATTTCATAGGTGCGAGTCATGGCAGCAGGAATGAAAATAATTGCACCCAGGGACATGGTCCAAAAGCCTGTCATCATACCTTTTTTAAACCCGGTTTTTTTAAGCAAAAAAGAGGCAGGTACCGACATTACAAAATAAGAAATATAAAAAGCGAAGGTAACTAGGTATGCCTTGAAATGAGAAAGCTCACATGCAATTTTGAAATAGGGTATTAAAATTGAATTCACCCAAGATACAAATCCAAAAATAAAAAAAAGCATACCAATAATCATGATTGATATTCTAGTTTGACTTTTTGTAAGCGAGCTTATTTCAATCTGGTTTGACATATTATTTTTTTAGGAGTAGGGCCGATGCTTCATCTAGGTGCAAACTACAATTGGGATGTGTTTGTAAAATACTTGCTGGAAATAAATTACTTATTTCATTTTCCAAACAGTTTTTCACAGCAATTGCTTTTCGTTCATCAGGAACAGAACAAATGATATGAGTTGATTTTAGAATTTGTTGAATAGACATACTAATGGCTTGTTTAGGAACTGCATCGAGTGTTTCAAACCACCCTTCACCCCATTGTTGTTTTCTACATGCCGCATCTAAATCTACAATTAGATAGGGCTCTTCTATATCAAAATCAGCAGGGGGATCATTAAATGCCAGATGCCCATTTTCGCCAATTCCTACTAGCGCAACATCAATGGGATGATTCTTGATCAATTCACCTAATTGCGCACAGGTAGTTAATGGATTAGTTTCAGCATCTATTAAATAATATGAAATTAAGGTGGGTACTCTATCTATAAAACGCTCTTTCAAGTATTTTCTAAAACTTGCTTTGTGGCTGATAGGTAATCCTATATATTCATCTAAATGAAACATAGTAACACAAGACCAGTCAATTCCTGGTTCTTGTTGCAATCTTTGTAAAGTATCAAATTGACTATTGCCTGTTGCCAAAATAATATTTGCAAAACCTTTTTCCTTGATGGCTGATTTAATCAGCATGGCTGCTTCCTGTCCTGCTGATTGCCCCAAAGTAGCTGCCGTAGAATGAATCTGTATTTTCAATTTGTTTCTTTTATACTTTTAAAAAAATTTTCTTTTGATAGAGTAAATATAAGAATACCCACTTAACCAATAATGTGCAAATTACCATCGCTAAAATATTGTAGGGATCTCCAATAAGATCACCCACCCAATGAAAGAAACCATCAGTTGCATGAGGCCAATTAATCAATTTGCCTGACATGTAAATCAATATAGAATTCATGCCGATGACTTTGAAAACAAAAGCCCAATTTTTATATCCAAGTACATCAATGATATAATAAAAAACAGAAAAAAGTAAAAGACTCCATCCTGTGGTTACTAATACAAATGAACTAGACCAAAGATTTTTATTGATAGGGAAATCAATATTCCATATTTGTGCAATTAGTATTGAAGCGAAACCAAGTATTGCTAATGTTACTACTTGTTTGGATGGAGTAGTAGTAGCCTTTTTTAAATAATTTCCCGTCATGATACCTGCAAGTGCAGAGCTGATAGCTGGAATATTATTAAAAAATCCTACCGTATCGTGAATGCCTCTGGAAAGTTTTCCAGGAAGAATAGACCGATCAAAAAAAGAAGCAAAGTTTCCTGGTTCTGTCAAATCACCCAAAGGAAAACCAGGAGCAGAAGTAAATTTTAAAATCAACCAATAGCCAATTAATAATGATGAAAACCAAATGATATGATATTTATCTTTTACATATAGATAAATAATATTGGCCAACATATAGGAAATTCCAATTCTTCCAAGAACACTCATAAACCTAAAATCACTGATGGGTCTTACTTGTAACCCATTGTTGAAAATCATTCCTAAAACAACCAATATCAATCCTCTTTTTATCACACGCATCAAAAGGCTTTGTTTAGTTTTTCCTTCTTCTAGTAATCTTCCAATTGAATAAGGAGTAGAAACGCCTGCTAAAAAAATAAACAAAGGAAAAATAAGATCGTAAGCGGTGAATCCATTCCATTTAGGATGCTCAAACTGTGCAGATAAAGATTCCCAAAAAGGTTGATGGGTTATCTTTGCCAATGAATGAAATATTTCTTCAGCACCCATAATCCATATCATGTCGAAACCACGAAGCGCATCTAAGGAATAGAGTCTTTTTGTCTGCATAAATAAATCAATATCTTAAATTTTTCAGTTAATTAAGAGCGATATTTTTAAATAAATTAAATGGTAGGTTCCCATCCCTTTTCATATTCTCTGCTCCAATATTTCATTGCCTCCCTATCATTTTTAATATGACCATTGGTTGGATCAATATGAAGAGTTCTACCAGATCTTTGGGCTATATTTCCTAATTGAACTAGTAATGTACTTTGATGACCACTCTCAATATCTGATATTACCGCCTTGCCAGTTTTTATACCCTCAAAGAAATTCTGAATATGCAATGCATCTAGTTCTTGAGCAGGATCTACCAAATTACTTGTATTGATTACTCGTTCATTTTTAACTTCCTTTATAAGATTATTTTTTAAGTCATGAATCTTGTAAGCATTGCCACTCTCAATAGTCATGCTTCCATTTTCTGCATAAAAAGTTATACCAGTACTAGTACCTTCATTATTTTTTCCATTACAGCTTCTACCTTCCCAAGTGATCATTCCTTTATTTCCAAACTCTATACTAATCATTTGTGTATCGGGAGTTTGCCAATCATCTTGATAACGAAATCTTCCTCCAGTAGAACTAACCTTTGTCGGATAGTCCACTTGAAGACCCCATCTAGCAAGGTCTACCATATGCGTACCATTATTTAAAGCCTCACCAGTTCCCCAATGCCAAAACCAATGCCAATTATAATGAATCAGATTATCTTTAAAAGCACGACGTGGAGCAGGGCCCTGCCATAGGTCATAGTTTAGCCAGGTTGGCACAGCCGCTTGTTTTCCAATTCCAATAGAAGCACGATTGTTGGTATACCATGTCTTTGCATAATAAGGTTTACCTATTACACCAGCATGTAATTCTGCAATTGCCGCTGCTACATTTGGCCAGGAACGACGTTGGTTACCCATTTGTAAAACACGATTGTATTTTTTAGCAGATTTTACTAATAGTTCTCCTTCATTTGGATTGTGACTACAAGGCTTTTCTAAATAAACATGTTTACCTGCTGAACAGGCAAGCATTGCGGCAGGTGCATGCCAATGGTCTGGAGCAGTAACTATCAATACATCTACATTTTTATCTTCTAATGCATGCCGGAAATCTGGTGTAGAATTAGGTCTTTTATTTTGTATTTTTTCAACAGCATCAATACATTTATCGGCTGCCCTTGAATCTACATCACATACATGAATTACTTCCGCATTCTTTTGTGCAGCAAAATTGGTAGCAACTGCATAGCCTCGACTATTTACGCCCATTGATGCAACAGCAATCTTTTCATTCGCCCCTGAAATACGATTATAATTTTTTGCAGAAAAGCCAGGAAGTATTCCACCAAAAGCAACAGCAGCAGCTGTTGCAGAAGACTTTTTAATAAACATACGACGGGAGTTGTTATTTTTCATACAAGCGTATTAATGTTTTAATAAATTAATGAGATGCCTTTTTGAAAACCTCTTCAAGAAGAATCGTTTGACCGTTATTTCTTTTACTTTCATCCGCTGCCTCCATGAATGTGTAAATTTCGAGTGTTTCAGCTTTGGATACTGGAGGTATTCCTGTTTTGAAAAACTCAATAATTTGATCTAGTAAATTATCATATCCCTTAAAAGGTCCCAGCACCAAATTTCCTTTTTCACCGTAGGCAGTTCCGCCATAATCATGCGACCCAATTCTTGTCCCTCTAAAAGTACCGACTCTTCCGTCGTTCCAAACTCCAACAACAATATCTGTATTATTAGTACTCGTTCTTGTAATTTGCTTGCATCCAATTCCCATAACAGTATAAAGTATTTCAACCCCATGAATACCATACCAGAAAAAATCGGGATGTGTTTTTTCTAGGGTAGCAGGACTGTATGTATCCGCACCTACAATTTTGCCTACTTTACCTTTTGCTGCTTCCTGTGCAGATTCCATGTATCGAAGAGATGAACTTGAAAATACAGGAACATGGTATTGATCAGCAGCATTGAAAATATGAATTGTATCGCGCAAAGTGCCAGCAACTGGTTTATCAATAAACAATGTCTTACCTGCTTTTATCACTTGTAATGCTTGATCTAAATGAGGTCTCCCATCATTGGTTTCTAATAAAACAAAATCAACTTTAGTTAACAATTCTTGAATGGATTGTACAATTTCAACACCTAATTTTTTAACCTCTTCTATATAACCAGGTATTCGTTTAACAGATGATTCAATATCAGCACTACCTTGAGGATAAGCAGCAACAACTTTGAATCCTTTATATTTTTCTGAAGAATTGGATCCGTTTAATGATTTTGCAAAAGCAATACTGTGGGAAGTATCCAATCCAATTATTCCAATTCTACCTGAAGCAGTAATTTTATGGTTATTAGTTGTTGCCAATAATGATTTTGAAAACGTAATTGCACCAGCAGTCAAAGAAGCATCTCGTATAAAGCGGCGACGATCGTATCTGTTTTTCATACATCAATTTTAAAAAATGTCTTTAATAATAAACAACCTTAATTAACTTACATCACTCAAATAATGGCTACCTTGATTTGTTAAAAATAAGGGTTTTAATTATTGCTGGCTATTTTATTAATCCACTTTCTACTAACTATTTACATCAAAAATGTATCCCTATTTTTTAGCAACTATTCATAATAAAACATAGAAACTTTCAGTTGATATCATTTAATAAATTAGTGCCTATTTTTAGAATCAATGATGATTATAAAAATCACGGAAACCTTCAATCAGTAATCAAATTGCCTTTTTATAGCTTGTTCTAAATTAATGTATAAATTTTCGAATTGTCGTATCTTTGTGAATCTTAACTAATCTCATCAAATTATCATCTAGAATGGAAAATCAAGCAGCTGACTTAATGGTCAAAATGAATTTAGCTATATGGGAAGGGCAGAATAAAAAATTCGCAGAATTAATTGATAAATTATCTGATGAACAGCTGCTCAATGAAACTGCTCCTAACAGAAATACTGGGATTTATCTGTTAGGACATATTGTTGCTGTAAGTGATGACATGACGAGATTATTTGATCTAGGAGAAAAAATGTTTCCCGATTATCTAGAAATTTTTGTTAAAAGCCCAGATAAGTCCAACAAAGTATTTCCTCCTATTGCTGAATTAAAATCTGCCTACTTTAATGTTACTAAAAATTTAGAAAATCATTTTAAAAGATTTAGCACGAATGATTGGCTATCAAAACACGCAGCTGTTTCCGATGAAGATTTTGCAAAGGAACCAACGAGAAATAAACTAAATGTTATTATTAGTAGAACGGTTCATCTTGCTAATCATTTAGGCCAAATGGCTTACCTAAATAAATAAATTCAACATTTAAATTTATAAAACTTAAAAACAAATAAAATGGATAACCCAATCATTGCAGGTAAATCACCTATACCCGTAGAATTAGAAGCTGGAAAAACTTATGCATGGTGTTCATGTGGAAAATCATCTAAACAACCATTTTGTGATGGCTCTCACAAAGGTTCAGGTTTTGTTCCGAAAATTTTTGTGGCCGAAGAATCTAAGACTGCCTATTTATGTAATTGTAAGCATACAGAAAATCCTGGATTTTGTGATGGATCACATAACAATCTATAATTTTTTATTGAATGGAAATCGGGATAGACAGCTTTGCCATTGCACCCACTCATTCGAGAATTAGCAATGCTCAAGCTATGAGTGAATTATTGGAAAGAATAGTTTTGGCAGACGAAGTAGGCTTAGATGTTTTTGGAATAGGTGAGCATTACCGTAAAGAATTTTTAGATTCTGCACCCGCACTTATTTTGGCTGCTGCTGCTGCTCGTACAAAACGGATTATACTTACTAGTGCAGTTACCGTATTAAGTGCTGCAGACCCAGTAAGGGTTTTTCAAAATTTCTCTACGCTAGATTTATTATCCAACGGAAGAGCTGAAATTGTTGCTGGCAGAGGTTCATTCATAGAATCCTATCCTCTTTTTGGATTGAACTTAAATGACTACGATGAACTTTTTATAGAAAAGTTGGATCTTTTACTAAAGATAAGAGACAATGAAATTGTAAACTGGTATGGTAAATTTAGACCTGCATTAAATAACCAAGCAATTTATCCTCGACCGATTCAAAAAAAATTACCCATATGGCTGGGTGTAGGAGGAACGCCTGAATCATTCGCAAGAGCTGGGACATTAGGAATGCCATTGATGGTAGCAATAATTGGTGGTGAAACGCATCGATTTAGGCCTTTGATAGATCTTTATAAATCAGCAGGTATGCAGGCTGGTTATTCCTCCGAACAATTAAAAGTAGGACTTCACCCATTAGGATATGTTGCCAATTCTAGAGAAGAAGCTATCAATGATTATTATCCTGGATATGCACAATTATTTACAAAAATTGGACAGGAGAGAGGGCGACCTCCAGTAACCAAAGAAGCATTTGATAGTCAAAATGAAACACTTGGAGCACTGCTAGTTGATAATCCAGAAGCGGTTGCAGCCAAAATAGTAAGACACAGCAAGGCTTTAGGAGGAATTACAAGATTTACTTTTCAAATGGACGCTGGACTTTCCCATCAACAATTAATGAAATCAATTGAGTTGATTGGTACCAAAGTTTCTCCTTTGGTTAACCAATAAATTATACTGATAATTCATATTAAGACTAAGCATAACACTATTCCTGCCAAGGAACTTTACCACCTTCTTTAATATGTTGAACCATTTCTTTTATTAGTTCTTGATATTTTTTTACTTCGATATCGGCTAGATTATGCTGTTCAGATGGATCAGATTTAAGGTTGTATAATTCATAGGGCTGAAAAGGAGTATTTTGTAAAATTTTCCAATCTCCAGAAATGAGTGCTTGAGTTGTTTGACCGCCCATTTTGATTCCCCCATCTCTCATTGTAAAAAATAAATTACGAGGTTTATTATTTGCTGACTTACCTGTTAGCAGAGGAAGTAAACTAACTCCATCAATAGTGGAATTATTTTTAACCCCTATAATATCTATAATAGTTGGAAAAATATCCATAGAGATTACGCTCTCATTATTAGAACTATTAGGTGCAACATGTTTAGGCCAAGAGATGCAGGCAGGAATCCTTATACCCCCTTCATACATTCCTGTTTTTGTACCCCGAAGATCACCATTATTGGAGCCATTTGAAATTAACCCTCCATTATCACTCATAAAAACAATTAATGTATTTTCAAATTTTCCAGAATTTTTCAATGACTGGATTACTTTGCCAATACCATCATCCAAATGCTCAATCAAAGCAACTAAATTGGCTCTAGAATCGGAAATACCTTTTTCTCTTGCCTTTACTTTTACTAACCATTCAGCAGGGGGCTGAACAGGCGAGTGGGGGGCATTGTATGCTAGGTATAAAAAAAATGGATTGGAACTGTTTTTTTGAGCACCAATATAATCAACCGCCCATTGAGTAAATAAATCTGTAGCATGCCCAACAGGGTCAATAACTTTTTTATTTTCACGCATAAAATTATTACCATTCCTGAGATGCGTATAATAATCGTTCATCATGTCATCTAAGAATCCATGGAAATAGTCGAAACCCTTATCATTAGGTAAATTGGGAGACTTGAGTCCTAAATTCCATTTGCCGATAATGGCGGTATTATAATTAACCGCTTTAAGATATTGTGGAATAAATAAAACTCCTTTTTTCAAAAAAGCAAAATTATCAGAAGGGGTAGAACGAACTAATCCAGGAACACCAACTCGTTCGGGATAACGACCACTTAACAGAGATGCACGGGTAGGAGAGCAGACGGGTGCATTAGAATAAAAATTATCAAATCGCATCCCTGAAGAACATATTGCATCAATATTGGGTGTTTGAAGATATTTTGTTCCATAGTATGAAACATCATGATAGCCCAAATCGTCCACTAGAATAACTAAAATATTAGGCCTAGAACTATTCTTTGCTTGTCCGAACATTGTAAAGGAAAATAGTATGAATAAAGTCGACAGAAGCAATTTCATAATGTTTTATATATTAATATTTTTACACTAGTGAACGACTAAATTAATTAAAAATGGGCACCTTTCGGTAGCCCACCAATGTTGTAGATTTGTTTTACAAAGAACCAATCCCAACATGAGCAAAAATACGGAGATAAAATTAGTCGGTCAGCCGATTTTAAGTCAGTTATT
>CAMCMP010000045.1 GCA_945876095.1 Chitinophaga pinensis | reverse complement strand
GGTTAAAGTAAAAAATAACCTTGTATTGCCATCCCTTTTTCCAAAATGAACATGGGGGTCGACTATTAAAATAAATTAACAATTCAACAAAACCAATACTTTCAACCGATAAAAATTACATTTTTAAGTTTAGTCGGTTGGTAGTGTTTAAATTATTTAATTCGTAGCTCTAGTTGTAATTTTATTCAAATCTATCTTTAATATTCTTGGAAAAATTAGTAATTATACCAACTTACAACGAAAAAGAAAACGTTGAAAAAATCATCGCTGCAGTGATCAACTTGCAGCAAAATTTTCATATTTTAATTATTGATGATGGCTCTCCTGATGGAACCGCAGATTTAGTTCAATCTTTATTCGATAGATATCCCGGTCAATTATTTTTAGAAAAGCGCACTGGAAAGTTGGGGTTGGGTACCGCTTACATCCATGGTTTTAAATGGGCGCTTTTGAATGGTTATCAATTTATTTTTGAAATGGATGCTGATTTTTCTCATAATCCAAAAGACTTAGAAAATTTATATCTGGCATGTAGGGATGGTGCAGGTGTTGCAGTGGGGTCAAGATATATTAAAGGTGGAGGGGTTAAAAATTGGCCTGCTAACAGGATCGCTTTATCTAAAGGGGCTTCCTTGTATACCCGAATCATCACATCGATGCCAGTACAAGATCCTACAGCAGGATTTGTTTGTTACAGTAGGAAATTTTTAGAAACTCTAAATTTATCTGCAATTAGTTTTGTAGGATATGCTTTTCAGATTGAAATGAAATTTGCAGCTTGGAAATTAGGCTTCACTATTAAAGAGGTTCCCATTACTTTTATTGATCGTCAATTGGGAGAAAGTAAAATGAATAAGGGAATTGTAAAAGAAGGAATTTTGGGTGTATTGAAACTTAGATGGATGAGCATGTTTAAAAATTACCGAAAAAAAGTAAAAAATAATAGTTCTGATAACTCGGACTATATTTCTAAATAATTGTTTAATACTCGAATTTTTTTTAAAAACAGGTTCACTTTTTTTATCTCCCTCTCCTAAAAAAATATATTTTCATTTTGATTTAAATGCTGGATGAAACTCCTGTAAGGTGGATCTTAAATATTCTCTGTCTAAGTGAGTATAGATCTCTGTAGTAGTAATACTTTCGTGACCAAGCATTTCTTGAACAGCTCTTAGGTCAGCACCTCCCTCTACCAAATGGGTAGCAAAGGAATGTCGAAAGGTATGAGGAGAGATTATTTTTTTTATATCCGCTATTCTAGCTAATTCTTTGGTTATTAAAAAGATCATCACACGGGAAAGTTTAGCCCCTCTTCGGTTTAAAAATAAAATATCTTCATTTCCTGGTTTTATGGTGAGATGAATTCTTATATCATTTTTATAAATTTCAATATATTTTGCTGCATCAGTCCCAATCGGTATTAATCTTTCCTTGTCTCCCTTACCAATTACTCTAATAAAGCCAAGATCTAGATGAAGGCAACTGATTCGAAGGTTTACTGCTTCGGTTACCCTTAGACCACAGCTATAAAGTGTTTCTAGTATTGCTTTGTTTCTTCCTCCTTCTGACTTGCTTAAATCAATACAATTGATCATAGCACTGATTTCTTCAAAACTAAGAACATCTGGTAATGCTCTTTTCAATTTGGGTGATTCTAAAAGTATTGCAGGGCTCGAGGTAATTATTTGTTCCTGAATACAATATTTAAAAAAGCTTCTAAGTCCAGAAATTATCCTGGCTTGAGAGCCAGGAGTCATTCCTAGTTCACTAATCCAACGAATAAAATTTTCAAGGTCTTTTAATTCTATTTGTTGAGGGGTTTTGAGATTTTCAGTATGCTGAATCCAATTAGTAAGCTTTTCGATATCATGCAGGTAAGCTTCCACAGAATTATCACTCAATGATTTTTCTAATTGAAGAAAAGCTTTGTATCCCTTTTTATATGCCTCCCACATTTTAGTTGGTTGATCAGTTGAAAATTATAAAAATTGATAATGCCTAAATAATAAATTTAGGTATTGAAAGATAAGGCTGTTTTTTTATAAAATAGGTTAGGACTGATTAATTTGTAAAAACTCGTTTTGTTAGCCAAGGTTTCCTTATTTTCGTTAATATTTATTTTAATTTTTACTTCCTGATAATGATAAGTTTTAGATCCTTCAAGCAAAAAGTTAGATACCATAAAAAAGCGCTCAAATCATTTTTGACTAAGTTAGAAAAAAAACCTCCAAAGGGATTGCATAAACTTATTGATCAAGTTGATAAGGAAGTTTGGGCTGAAACTGAATGCTTAAGCTGTGGTAATTGTTGTAAACAAATGACTCCTACTTTTTCTGTAAAGGATATCAAAAGGATTTCTGCTCATTTTGAACTAACTCCAACTGAATTTAAGGAAAAATGGCTATTATATGATAAAAAGGATAAGGATTGGCAAAATAAAAAGCAGCCTTGCCAATTTTTAAATTTGACTGATAACAAATGTTCTATTTATGCTATTCGACCAGATGATTGTGCTGGCTTTCCACATCTTACTAAAAGAAAAACAGTAGAGTATATTGATGTCCACAAGCAGAATTTACAGTACTGTCCTGCTACTTTTAAAATGGTGGAGAAAATGAAAAAATTGATTGGTTAATTTTTTTCAATAAGTATTTATAAGAATACGTCTTCAATTAAAAAATATTCCACTGGCTGGTTTTGAATTATTAAAATCGATAGTATATTAAATTGTATTCTTTGCCATTGTGGGTTCAGATAAAGGTATTGTTCAGCTGCATTTATCAGATTTTGTATTTTCTTTTGTCTTACACTCTGTTCTGGTAAACCAAATTTTGATGTTCTCCTGGTTTTTATTTCTATAAACTGAAGTACCATCAACTTTTCTGCTATAAGGTCTACTTCGAATCTACCATGTCTCCAATTTTGTTCTAATATCTTGTAGGATCTCTCCTGAAGCCATTTAATAGCCATCTTTTCTCCTTTTTTTCCTGTTTCTATGTGTTTTGCCATGTGCTTGAACCCTGTTCTTCTTTTTAAAAGACTAATTGTTAATTGAGTTTTATTAAGGGGGATTTTATAAATATTGGTTGCAAATGGATTTATTACTTATTTTTGTTACTGTTAAATTAAAAAAAATGAAGATAGAAAGGTCAATTTTAGTAAGTTTTGTTTTATTGGTTTTAATAGCTTCCTTATATCGATTACTTCCAGGAAGGCCAGTTGGCTTTGCTCCACAAATTGCCATGGCTTTATTTAGTGGGAGTATTATTAAAAACAAGCGTTATTCTTTTTTGCTTCCTATCTTATCAATGCTATTGTCAGATATGCTTTATGAAATTCTATTCCAATATAAGATTTCTCCTATTGCTGGTTTCTATAGCGGTCAAGTAGAAAATTATATAATGTTTGCTTCTGTTACTTTAATTGGTTTTTTAATTCAAAAAAACAATTGGTTCCAAATACTAGCTGGTGGACTTTCAGGGACTACTTTTTATTTTTTAACTTCAAATTTCTTGGTTTGGGTATCAGGCGGATTAGCCCTTAATAATTTACCTTATGCTAAAACTTGGGAGGGCTTAGTAAGTTGTTATACTGCTGCCATTCCTTTTTATTTAGGTAGTTTGTATGCTACTTTAATTTTTAGTGTTATTTTATTTGGAGGGTTTCGTATTTTTTCAAAATATTCAGCTCAATCTAAGGTTACTGCTTAAGATTTTAGTTAACTTATAAAAAAATACCACTCAACTGAGTGGTATTTTTTTATAATGAATCTTCGTATCCTTTATCAGTTAGCAGAAGCTTTCCTGCTGCTGCATTGGTGGCCAATTCGTCGCATCTATTGTTGTGTGGGTTATCAGCATGTCCTTTTACCCATATAAATTTAACAGTAAACTTTTTCGATAATTCAAAGTAATACTTCCAAAGATCTTTGTTTTTTTTACCTCCTTTAAAATCTGTTTTAATCCAAGTATTTAACCATCCTTTTTCAACAGCATTTACTACATATTGACTATCGGAATAAACCGTTATGGGTAATTCATTTTTTTTTATGGCTTCTAATCCTGCGATAACAGCAAGTAGTTCCATTCGATTATTGGTGGTAAGCCGATATCCTTGTGAAAGCTCTTTGTGGTGATGCCCTGACATTAATACGGCTCCATAGCCACCAGGTCCTGGATTGCCTCTCGAAGAACCGTCTGTATAAAGGACTATTTTTGACATGAAGGAATTATTTTATCTTTTTTATGAGATATTTGGTAGGGGAGTTGTAGAAATTAAAACTATTGATCAACTAATTCAATCGAACTGTTTTCATCTATTCCACTTAAAATCTGAATATAATCTTGTGTTTTTATTCCCGTTTTAACTGCTACTTTTTGATGATTGTTTGAAAGTGAAACAGAATCGCCATTAAGTAAATAATCAGTAGGTATTACTAATGCATTTTTAACTTCTTTAATTAATATGTTTACTTGTACTTTACTTCCTAAGGGCAGTGGATTAGCCGAGGAATCTATAATTGCATCCACTATGTAAGATTGTAAAATTTCATCAAAAATTGGATGAATTTTTGTAATAGAACCTTTGTAAGTTTTACTTCTGTCAATTGTAGATACGATTAATATACTTTGGTTTACAAGTATGGATTTAATATCTTCTGCGGCAATCAAAAGTCTTAAAATGGATTTACTCGAACCAACGCGACAGATGGGTTCACCTTTTCTAATTAAATCACCTTTGGATTTGAATATTTTTAAAATGATAGCTCCATCATTTTCGATGGACACCTTGCTATATCTCATGTTTTGCTCCTGAATTCTTAATTGTGATTTTGCGTTTGACTCATTCAAAGATACCATCGCCTTGAGGTCTTCCAATGATTTTTGAAGAAGGGTTCTATTGGTTTGGCTATTGAGAAATTCAATTTTTGTTCTCTCTAAATCTAATGCAGATACAGCGTGTTTATCAAAAAGCTTTTGATATCTAATTACGTTTAAACTGTCAGTGTTACATTTGGATATCGCTTGATTGATCTGCTCTTTTAATTTAATAATCTGTGGAGCATTTTCCTGTGTATTTTTCTTTGAAAAATTATAATTAGTCTCAGCATTTTCTAATTGGGTTAATTGTAAATCATTTCCAATTTGGCATACAGGCTGCCCTGATTTAACAGTATCACCTTCGCTAAGATAGAGATACTTTATATTTCCATCTAACATGGAGGGGATAGTGTATTCATTTTCAGGAACTAACTTACCAGTTGCGAAGATAAAATCTGTTAAATCCTTTTTAATAGGTTTAGTTTCTATTACTTCCTCATTGCAACTTGCAAGGGTATTCAAGATAATAAAAAGGTAAATAATATTCTTCATAGCATTTTAGTTAATCATGTTGTATTAATTTCTAGCCTCAAAATTCGAATTAATAATTTGTAGATTCGAAACTAAATTTAAATAGATATTTTCTGATTTTAAGTAATCTTCAAAAGACTTGAAATATATATCTAGGCTTATTAAACCATTAATGTATTTTTCAAAATTAGCAGTCGTTATCTTATTTAATAGTTCAAAATTGTCTTTTGAAATTTCAATTAGTTGAACCGTTGATTGATAGTTTTCTAATAAATTTTGATCGTTTATTATAGATTGTTGTATTGCAGATTTTAGTTGCTCTTCAGAAATTTCTTTCTTATACTTTGTACTGTTTACTTTATTTCTATTTAAAAATCCAGAATAGATAGGCAATGAAGCCATTAGGCTGATGAAGGAATAATCATTCCATGAACCTTTACTAAAATCGATTCCTAAGTTATCTCGAAATTGATCATAGCCCTTATATCCCACGACGTTAAATTTTGGAAAATATCTTGCTTTAGCTTCTTTAATTTGAAGAGAATCTATTTTTACCATTTGCTGTAAAGGAAGTAGTGATTTATTAGATCCTATTTCCTTTATTGGTTTCTTATTTAAAACAACTAATTGTTCAGGTAAAATGAATTTCAAATCTGTTGAAGCAGATATGTCAACTAAATTTTTTAAAAAAGCAACAGATTGATTTAATAAAATAGTTGACTGTATAATATTTTGTTTGATATTATTACTATTCACCTTCGCTAGATTGAAGGAAGATTCATCAATAATACCACTGTTAAATTTGTATTCAATTATTTTAACAATGCTATCTGATAATTTTAGATCTTTTTCTGAAATTCTAATTGCAGAATGCGAAGTGATAATTGCATAGTAAGTTTGAAGAATTTGTATTTTTAAATTTTGAATGGATTGTTCTTCTTGTGCTTTTATGAGTTGCGTATTTTGATAGGCAATTTTTGATTGAAAGATACGTTGCCAGTCCATCACTGATTGAACGGCAGAAATCCCCATTGAATTGGTAAAAGGTTTGCCAAATGATATATTGATAAATTTACCAGGTTGTCCTACCAGTGCCCCTGGCACAGCAGTTGTGGGTAGTTTTAAATTATCTTGTGAATTAAAGGTTCCAGAAATTTGGGGAGTTTTGAAATAATTGGAAGCCTTATAGTCATAGCTAGACTGTGAAATCTTCAGTTTGAAAATTTTTAAGTTACTATTATTTTTTAAACCTAATTTAACTAGTACTTCAGCATTGGGAATTACTAAAGTGTCAATAAAGTTCGCAGTTGAAATTTTAGCTATAAATAGAAAAAATATAATAAGGGAACTATTTTTCATCGTTTTGTAAAATATAATACTATTTTTTTTTGGTTCACTTCTAGTTTGTTAGTTGAAATAAATTTTGCTTTGCTTCAGTTTCATGTATTCTATCTAAAGTAAATTTATACGCTCCTGTATCGATACTCAATGTACCTCTAAAGGGCCAGTCTAATGCAACGATCATATACATTACAGTAGATAGTAGAATTCCTACAATCAAGCTCATTACTATGTGTAATCGCGTATCAGTTTCAAAAAACCATGATATTGAAATCAATACGATGCATCCTATAATGGTAACTGTCCAAACAATGGGAGGGCAGTCCATTTTGAGTAGCATAGACCCTTTCTCTTCTTGAATTAGCAAGAATAGAAAATTTATCCAAACAAAGTGTATAGACAATTTTATCTCTTTCAGAAATTGGGTTAAATAAAATAAGATCTTGTTGAATTTTGTTAAAATCGTCTATTGCAGCAAGGGGTAGGTTTCCTTTTTTTGATTGTGGCCATTCTTTTTTGATTACATTTTTAAGATAAATTTTGATGTCTTCTTTGATTACTTTGGAAACTTGAAATGGAAGGCCACTACAATCCCTATATAGCGACATGGCATTACCTGATTCGGCATCTACCTTTTCTTGACAGCTATTATAATTTTCCCATACACCTACAGCTACTAAACCAATTAGAATTCCAAAAAATATTCCTATTATACCCGTAAAGTGGGATATCACATCATTGATTTCAATATCTTTTGAGTGAAAATATTTGGTAAGTGGCTTTTTCGCAATTAAATATCCGAAAACAGAAAATGAAGAAAATGTGACAAAAATAACAGCGTAAAGTTCCCAATTCGATAAATCATAAAGCCAAAAAAAATTCATAAGTTATTGGTTTTGTAAATTGATTGAATTTTAATAATGTAATATGAAATGTACTTTTAGTATAAGTATTATAAAATCTGATCTGAAAACGAACCATTCAATTGGGGCTTCTACTATATACTGAAGATATGTTTCTTAGGACGCGTTTTAATTACATTTTTTTAAAATTAACGATTTTATCAAAATTAAACCTAATTGGTATAATAAATTTAAATATTTGTTTTGCTTAAACTATGCAGACTTTCGAAATAGGCTTTTTACTTAAAGCATTGAGACTGTCATTATCGCTTTGCTCAAACTTCTTTCATAAGGATTAGCTTCTTACCCAATTACTTTCAGTTAAGCCTTTTTGAGTCTTCACATTAAGAAAACTTCTCCTGCAAATGACAGGTTTGGTAGCTTTCAATTTAGCCAGCTGGGATGAATTAGCTGCTAATAAAAGGGCTTTCGGTAATTAAAAATGTCCCTTATTTATAATTCAAAATAAATATGTACTTAATATATAAATAATATACTATCAATGTATTATAATTAGTTACAACAAATAGTTACCACTATAATAATTGGTTTAGTACATTTTTAATATATTTATATTTTTTATGTATTTTTTGTAAGAGTTTTTTATAATTTACACCAACTCAATGAACTTCACCACCGATTCGATTATTCAATATTCCTACTTCTTTATATTTATTTTTTCAATCATTGTTTTTTTTGATGTCTTGATTCGTTTTAAATCCCCCGTTAAACTTAAAATCTTTTTCTTATTATTTGTTTTTTCTTTTGTTGTTGTTTCCTTTTGTTTTTTTATCAGGACTGCTCCGGATCAATATATTCTTATTAAAATGATTGGCGCAATGCTTATTGGGACTTCAATGGTTCAAATATTTACTAATTTATATTTTATTCAACACAAAAGGATTGCAAATATTTATACCATTGCTGCGTATACAATTTATATTTTTTTGATATTTTATGTACAAATAATGGGATATGATACTGTATTTCCAAAATCTACTATTATAAAAAGTACAGGGGATCAAGGAGCTAATAGTTATAACCTGCCTATTTATCTCAATTTTTTTTTAGAGCTAGATTTTATTATATTTAATTTATTTTGTCTTTATTACATATATAATATTTTATTTAAATTTTCATTTAAGAATATTTATTTTAAAAGAATTAAAATCTGGACATTTTGTTTTTTTATTATAATTGTGTCGCAATTAATTTTAATTCTATTGTATACTTTTTTAGAAATTCCTAACCATGTCAAAATTTTTGCTACACTAGCATTCGGATTAGGTTTACTATTAATTATTCTATATAGACCTAGTTTTATCAATAAAAATGGATCTAAAATTTCATTAGGGTTTTTATTTAATAAAAATAATTTTATTGCCGGTGTCAATGCAATAGATTTTAATTTTCACTTTTTTACTAATTTTTACTATAAAAATAAAACAGCCAATATTGTTGAATTTTCGAATGTAATGGAAATAAATAAAGAGGTGCTGTTTAATTATATTTATTTTACTTATTCAATGAGCTTTGATGAGTTAATAAATAAATCCAGAGTGGAGTACTTTGTTGAGATCATCAAAGAACCAAAATTTAAAAATTATACTGTTGAAGCATTGGCAATGGAAGTTGGTTTTAGCTCTAGGCAGCGTTTTTATCAGCCTTTTAAAAAATATCATGGAGGAAATCCCTCTGATTTGATCGATGTCTTAAATTATTAATTAATTGAAAATTAATCTTTGAGTAGCTGTTTTTGATTCACTGAAATTTATCTTACAGTATGAATATCACCATAGAGTTACTTATTAAGTGTTCTTACTTCTTTATATTTATTTTTTCGATTGTTGTTTCATTGGATGTCCTCATTCGATTTAAATCTCCTATTCAACTAAAAATATTTTTCTTATTAATTATCCTTTCTATTATTGTATCTTCTTTTTGTTCATTGATCATGACGGGGCCTGATCAATATATCTTTCTCTTGAAGATTTGTAAAGTAGTGGCAGGTACTTCTTTAGTTCAAATATTTACTAATTTGTATTTCATCCAGCACAGAAGGTTAGCAAATATTCATACCATTGCTGCTTATACATTTTATATTATTTTGATAATTTACGTACAATTTGTTGGGTATGATTCTGTATTTCCAAAATTTAATTCAATAAGAAGTGCTGGTGATCAAAGAGATCTTGATTTTAATCTGCCTATTTATCTTAATTTTTTTGTATACCTATTTTTTATTTTATTTAATTTATTTTGTCTTTATTATATATATAATATTTTATTTAAATTTTCATTTAAAAATATTTATTTTAAAAAAATTCAATATTGGACCTTTTGTTTTTTTATGGTAATTTTTACTCAATTAATAGTGATTTTATTATATACTTTTTTAGAAATTTCTAATCATGTCAAAGTTTTTGTCTCAATCGCAGTCTCTTTAAGTTTACTACTAATTGTTTTATATCGACCTAGTTTTATTAATAAAAATGGGTCTAAGATTTCTTTTGGCTTTTTATTTAATCAAAATAATTTTCGTACAGCTATCAATAATGTAGATTTCAATTTCCACTTTTTTACTAATTTTTACTTTAAAAATAAAACAGCTAACATTGTAGAATTTTCTAATATAATGGAAGTAAATAAAGAGGTGCTGTTTAATTATATCTATTTCACTTATTCAATGAGCTTTGATGAATTAGTTAATAAAACAAGGGTGGAGTACTTTGTTGAGATCATCAAAGAACCAAAATTTAAAAATTATACTGTTGAAGCATTGGCAATGGAAGTTGGTTTTAGCTCTCGGCAGCGTTTTTATCAGCCTTTTAAAAAATATCATGGAGGCAACCCTTCTGACTTGATCGATGTCTTAAATGATTAACTTATTGAAAATCAATGACATTTAAAATGTTACATCTGTAATTTTATATCTAACATTGACATTTATCATAGTTACATCCTTAATTTTTTCTCCCCATATTATTTTTCAAATTTTGTGATTCAAATAACTGAATCATGTCATTATTTAATTTTTTTGAGGGTATAACTGTAAGGTTTGGTAAAAAAAATAATCATTTAAAAAATGTATTTGATCATTACTTTTTTGATTTAAAATACTATTTACATAAGGATGCCTCCATCCAGGATTTTTCTCTTTTGTTACATGTCAGTTCCGAAAAGTTGAACAAAATAGCTGAAGATAATTACAATCTTACATTCCCCATACTTATTAATGAGTATAGATACAGGCATTGCATGGAAGAATTAAATAATCCTGTAAATGCAAATCTGTCAATCGACTCCATTATTAAACTTTGTGGTTACACCGCCAATGACAAATTTGTTGAATTTGTTAAGGAAAGGCATAAGAGTATACAATAAAATTTGTACATATAAAAAATTAGTATAATGTCAAAAGCTAAGAAACTAGATATTTTTAACCTCTTTTACAGTGGTGCGGCGGTAGTTATCCTTATCGGAGTAATCGCCAAATTATTAGAATGGCCTGCCCAGGATTTATTAATTACAGGAGGCTTAGCCATTGAAGCAGTCGTTTTTGGAGTTTCAGCAATTAAGTTTGTTGAAGTAAAAAAAGACAGCGAAGTAGCTACTGAAGCAACATTGTCTAAAATGGCAGAAGGTATTGGTAACCTGTCTACTGGAGTTAGTGTTGCTGGTTCAGGAAATGTAGTTGCTGAAACTAGAACTACTGTTGCTGGATTTACAGCAAACGCTGAATATTTGGCGGATAATACACTTGCTCCTAATTATTCAGAAAGTTCCTGGAATTTATTGGAGCAAATGGATGTGTTAACACTCACTAAAGACATGTTTTATCATCCAAGTTGGGTAAGCTTGAAATCGGATGAATATGATCAACTAACTAAATTATTTAAAACTTTATTTGATAAAAAACTTCCTAGTAAGGATGCTTTACCTTTTTTAATCAAGTTTCCAGTTGCTTTTCCAAAATCAGATTTTGATACATTAGAATTAAGTACTTCAAAAGTTATTAGTTTGGCTGAGCTAGAGATTTTATGGAAAGCATTAAAAATTGCAGGTGCAAATTATCTATTTGAAAAAGCGGTGTTAGAAGAGACGAGTAAAGGGATTGCAATTAGACCTAAAAAAGAAAATGAAATCCAAATTTATGGAGGGGAGTCTGAAGGGGTGATTGCTCATTCGAAAAAGTTTCACCCAACCCATTTAATTATAAGTCCGAAGCAGAATTTTTTCCAGGATTCCATTCAATTAAAAGAAGAGGTGCTTATTGGTTATTTAATAGAGAATGCCAATACTAAGAATCAAGATGAAGTGGTATCAATTTCTAATTTAATTAATCAAAAGTCTGACGAGGTCAAGAGATTGTTGTGGGATAGATTAGATACAATTACGTATGATGAAAAAAGCGGCACAGGTTATTTGGTTTTAAAGGCTTTAATAGCTTCTACTTCAACATTTAATAACAAGGTGGATGGTAGTACTTTATTATTAAATAAAATAGCCATTCAAACTGAGGACAATGGCTCTATTGATCGCAATGATGTAATTAATTATACTTCTGATACTATTTATTTTGGAAACGATAATGAGTATAGCGTAAAACTAACGGAGTTGTTTTTAAATGGGGAGCTTAAAAACAAAGATTATTTTGATACACTCATCAATAAACTGGTTGAAGATAAGGTAGCTACTAAAGAAGTGCTCAATCAATTATTTAAATTGGCTACAGAAGATACTGTTGCTGATTTATTGAAATCATTAAATCATCATTTAGCAAAGACGAATTCAACTGCAACAGGCGCTCAGTTGTCGTTTGTGCTACTTTGTAAAGTATTTATTAATTCTTAAATTCTAGTATATGGCGGAAGGTCATGTTGACGTCAAAAGATACCAGATTATAAGTCTTTTGTACATTGTTTTTATTTGTTTTTCTGTCATTAGTATCAAAATAACGATACTAGATTCTAATATTTATACTATTAAATCATTACAGTCTATTGATAAGGAAGAACTTAAAAAAGTAAATATCAGTAATAAAATTATTGATGATAATAATGGTTTGTTAATAAATAAAGATAAAGCACAAGCTTACTTAAAAATTAGGTCAAGATTAAAATTAAGTAGAGAAGTAGTGGAATCAGTTTTGAAATATGTGGATGATGAGTTTGCTAAAAATAAAACAAGCATTCTAAAAGAGTTTAATAGTAAGAATTTAATTGAAGAAATCTTAAAGAGTGATAGAGGAGTTAAATTATTAGAAAAAGATTTGTTTGAACTTTCAGATTTTATAAAAAAGTCCCCCTATAAATTACAAACCTCTCTAGATTCTCTTATTCCTATTGAAAAAAACATAACCACCATTAAGGGAAAGGTAGAGCCTTGGGAATATTATTTATTTATGCACAAACCAACTGCTATTAGTTATATGCAGTTAGAAAGGATCAAATTATTAATTACCAAAACTCAACTTTTATATCAAGAAGCTGCACTTGCCGAAATAGGATATGAACCAACTTATTTTTCACAGTTCAATCCTAAATTATATGTTTTAAAATCGTCGGTGAAAGAATACAAAGAAGAGGATATTATTAAGCCTGGTCAAAAGGTTATAAGTGAAAACGATCAAGTATTTGACGATTTGTTTCAAAACATATTATCCGCATTGCATGCAGAGAACATTTTTGTTGGTTTGAACAATACGCTTTTAAGTGATTTTAAATACAATTTAGGTAAGGATTTTGAATTGGAGATATCTCCTAAAGTGAATATTTCAAAAGTTGATAATAGCTATAAAGTTGTTTTTAATAAAAAGGGAGAGTATACGCTTCGTTTTTATGATATGCGCAAAGAGCGTAAGGTATTATTTGAAAAAAAGATTGCGGTGAATGCACTTCCTGATCCAGTAGTGAAAGTAAAGGGTGATAACCTTAGTAATTATTCGATAAGTATGAAAGATTTAATTGGTGCTGAGCGGCTCGAAGCTAAATTAGAGATAAACAACTTAAGTTTTTTCCCTGGTCGTATTAATAGCTTTAAGGTATTGCGTATTCATAATGGTAAAGAGGAGGAAAGTGTAAATAATTATGGAGAATTATTTCAGTCACCAACACAAAAAGTACTAGGTGCTCTTGTTAAAAATGATCTAATCATTTTTGATAATTTAAATATGTCAATGATTGATGGAACTACAAGAACGGCTGCACCTATTGTATATAAGATAACCAATTAATCGATTACTACTTTGAGAAGTAAATTTATATATACACTTTTATTTAGTTTGCCTTTTGCATCATTTGGGCAGGATACTTTGTCGGGTAACTATGCTACCCTTAAAATTTCTGCGGGTTTACATCTTGTAAAAGAAGTGGTTACAGTTAAAGGACTTCTTACCGTTGAGCCTGGCGCTAAAATTGAATTTCTAGATCCAGGAGTTATTGTGTGTGAGGGTGCTGTAGATATCAATGGGGTAGGGCAAAATATTGAATTTTATGGTAGGGCTAAAAATGAAGGGGTTGGTTTAATTATTAAAAATATTGACTCATCTGTTGTTAATATCATAGGTGCTTCTTTTAAGTATTTGCAAATGCCACTATTTTTTGATTTTGGTTGGAAAAGAAATAGCGTAAATATTAGTAATAATAACTTTATTGAAAATATTGGTAAAGTATCTATAATTCAGGTTTTGAATCCACCATTTAGTTTTGTACTAGATCAGGGGTCAATAGATTTTACATTAAAAAATAATATTTTCTCTAATAATAATGCCGCTATTTA
This sequence comes from Chitinophaga pinensis, assembly GCA_945876095.1. GTDB lineage: Bacteria > Bacteroidota > Bacteroidia > Chitinophagales > Chitinophagaceae > Ferruginibacter > Ferruginibacter pinensis_E. The sequence continues at coordinate 5,533 of CAMCMP010000045.1, read as the reverse complement.
TTTTGAAGATTTAAAAAGTGATCTTGTTAAGATAAGTATTGTTAACAATACTTTTGCAGGTAATAAAGTATTTGGATTTAAAAATTACAATATTTCTACCAATATATTATATGGTAGATCAGATAATAATTATTCTAAATTTCCATCACTCATTGAATCAAATAGTTTTGTTTTCAACTATTTGATTGATAACAATACAGATACCGTTGCACATGCTGCTAATTTTGGCATCTACGGATCTGATAAAACTTTTAAACTAACTAATAACTATTTAGGTGCTAGTTCTAAGGTAGAAATAGCAAAAACAATTCATGATCAAGCGCTTAACTACAACGCGCCTCAGTTGATAGTTGAACCATTTTTATCTACACCTCCTGTAAATGCGCCCACTCATATTTATGCAATGTCAACACTAGATAATAAAGTAATCAGTGATAGTATAAAAATTTCTGAGCCTTTAAGTGGTTTGGTACTAATAAGTAACAATGAATTAAACTTATCCAAATCAATTGTAGGGTTTTCATATTTTGTTGGAGATAGCGTTTTGCGTAAAGTAGATACTACACTAACCTATAGTTTGCAATCTAGCGGTAAGAGCAACTCATTAACCATTACTAAAGTTATTAATACAAATGGTAAAGCAGGTTATTATACTTTGTCTGGTGTGACAGACAATTCAGGCAGAGCTGTTCCAGATGTGAAAGTTGGCTACAATGCATGGCTTAATGAATACAGTGTAAGAAAATTATTGTCAGAATTAGTTGTGGTCAATACTAAAAAGTTAGAAGATAGTATTAAGTCTTCCCCTAAATCCGTGGATTCTATAAAAAATACCTTTCAAAAAATAAAAGAACCCTTTAAAAAAAGAATTGAAGTAGGGGTAGTGACTGGTGGTGCAGTATTTACAGGGACTATTAGTAGTCCGGGATTGTTTAACAATCAAATGAATATTGCCAATGGAGTACATGTTAATTACACCCTATTTTCAAATATAAGTGCTGGTTTAACGATAGCTAGTTTTAAGTTGAGTAATTCAGATCGTACGTCAAGTAACAACGAACAACTTGCACGTGGTATGAGTTTTAGTACCTCTATGTTAAGTCTTTCCCCCTCTATTCATTATGATTTTGTAGATAACCGTTTTGTTAAAAAAGAAAGAAAGATAAGGCCTTCCATTGGTTTAGGACTTGATATTAATTCATTTTCACCTACTGGAATATATAACGGTGTAAAATATAAGTTACAACCTCTTGGTACAGGAGGTCAGTTTTCAGATAGCACTAAAGAACCATACTCTTTGTTGGCATTGGGTTATTTTTTAAGTGTAAAAGTTAAATATCAAATCAACCCATCCAATAGTGTTGGTATTCACTTATCATATCATAAAAGTAAGTCTGAATATTTAGATGACGTTGGCCCAGATGAATATCCCAATGCTGCTAAAATGTTGGCTTCTAGTGTTTCAGATCCTGTGGCAGCGCTCTATTTTTCTAATCCTACGTCTCGTAATATCAAAGGTCAATATAGAAATAGCCCAAATAATTCAAAAGATAGTTATATCATTTTTGGAATCTTTTATGCTAGAAAACTTTTTAAATAAGCGATATGTTTTACAAAAATTTATCATTTAAAATATTTGTATATCTGTTAGGACTATCAGTCCTTTTTCAATTTTGTAAAAAAAAGGAGGTGATGACAGATTTAGAATTTCGAAAGCAATTATTAGCTGGTAGTGGAACTTATCAGAATGTGGAGAATAATTGGAAATTAGATTCTACTTATGTTAATGGCGTTTCAGTTGCTTTAACTGCTTATCAAAAAACCTTTGTAAAAACGTTTATGCATGATGGAATATATAAAGATTCTGAATTAAATACTGGCACTTGGGAATTACCTACTTTGAACACATTAAGACAAAAAATCAGGTATAGTACAACCAGTAAAATTGACAGCTTTAGTTATGAAATTTTGATTATCAATACCGCTCAATTAAAATTAAAACTTAACAATTCAACTAGTCAAACGGAGTACTTATTTAAAATAGCAAATTAACATTGAGGTATACTTTTACGATATTATTTGTATTGCTAGTTGGATTAGCAAAATCGCAAATTACAATGGGTTATTCTATTGGCGTTTTTGGTGAAAAACTAAATGTAGATAGTTATAGTAATCCACTTGCTATTACTTCTAAAAGTTGCATTCAAATTACGAATGGGGTATCCAAATTTTTGGTAAGTGGTAAGGGTATTTATCTGAATGCTTGTGCAGTTAAGGAAACTGAAATTAAGCTAACTATCAGTGTGTCGCCTAATCCTGCAACAGAATATACGATTTTAAAATTTGGCACAAAGCTGCAAAATCAGGATCGTTTTACTATTCAATTATATAATGCTGCGGGTCAAATCGTTCAAAGTCATGCTACCACCCAATTTCAACTTTTGGAAGGATTCAGAATCTTAACGGGGAATTTGACACAAGGTGTTTATTTTATAAAAGCATTTTCTACTAATATCAATGAAGTTGTAAAAATTTTTAAAAATTAATTTGTGAATAGAATAATCAGCGTATTTATATTTTCAATTCTGTTGCTTAGTTCAAAAAGCTTACTAGCCCAAGGCCAAGTAGTGCCTGATGGGATATTGTTTCAGGCAGTTGCTAGAGATGCCAATAACAATGCTGCTGGTAATCGAAATGTTTATATTCAAATTTATATTAAGAAAGGGACTATCAGTGGATCTACAGACTATAGTGAAAGTTTTAAAGTAGTATCTACTTCAGAAGGTATTTTTTCAATTGTGATTGGACAGGGTACAAGAATGTCTGGTGCTACAAGTTTAAAATTATTAGATTGGACCAAGAGCCTATATTTTGTAAATATTAAAATAGCGATTGAACCAACCTTACTAAATCCAGACTGGAAAGCCGATAATAATTATGTAGACATTGGTACTTCCCAACTTTGGACAGTACCCTATGCATTTGCATCCGAAACTACTAAATATGCAGATTCGTCAGGGACAATTGTTGGTATTTTGCCTGGTGCAAAAGGAGGGACAGGTGTTGCCAATACTGGGAAAACAATTACCATTGCTAATAATTTAGTTACCAAAGGAATTGGTGATTTAACCATTACCACAACAGCAGCAAGTAATGTTGTTTTCCCGACTTCAGGGACAATTGCAACTATAAAAGATATTGGAGATATACTAAAATCAGATACTATTTCCTTATCCAACAGAATAAATACAAAATTAGATAGTTCACAATTTCCAGTATTGATTGCACCATATCTACAGACTATTTCTGGAATGAAGTATTCGGATACGGCAGCCATGTTAAATAACAGATTTGCTCGAGATACGGTATCATTAAGTAATAGAGTAAATACAAAATTAGATAGTTCACAATTTCCATTATTGATTGCGCCTTATCTTCAAACTATTTCAGGAATGAAGTATTCGGATACGGCTGCGATGTTAAATAACAGATTTGCACGAGATACAGTTTCTTTAAGTAATAGAATAAATTTAAAAGCAGACAAACTAAATGCCAAAATCGATTCTTCTTTGTACGTGAAGGGTAAAACCACCATTACTGATACAATATTCGCTAAATCCAATGTATTGATCGATTCGAATCTATTGGTAAAGGGTTTAAAAGTGGCTACAGTGTTAGGTGCTGAAGCTTTAAAAAACAAATCTGTTAATGGAGTAACTCCTTCAGCTATAGATAATGGATTTACTATAACAGGAGGAGTTACAACTTCACCCACTTTGACAGTTTTAAAAGACTTTGTAATAGGAGGAGAAAATCGTGGGGATCAGTATATAAATTTAATTGGTGATGTTGTTGGGGATGGAGTTGGAACATTTACAACAACTGTAAATAAAATTGGAGGAAAGCCTGTATCATTAGGCGGCCCTTTAACTACCGCTGGTAGTTTTACTACTGCAGGTAATTATACCACTACATTAACCAGTACGGGTAATACAAGTGTAACCCTGCCAACCACTGGAACATTAGCAACATTGAATGGAACGGAATCGCTTACCAATAAAATAATTAATGGCGTTACACCCTCGTCACAAAATGTTGGGTTTAGTATAAGTGGTGGAACATCAACATCAACTACTTTAACAGTTTTAAAAGATGTGGTATTAGGAGGAGTAAATACAGGAGATCAATATGTTGAATTGACGGGTGATGTAACTGGTGGAGGTTTTGGAACATTTACTTCCACTGTTAATGTAGTAGGAGGAGTGAGTTCATCAACAATAGCAACATTGCCAACATTGATTGCTGCTAACACCGCAAGTATTACAACCAATACTTCGGATATATTATTACGTGCAACCATTGCATCACCATCATTTACAGGTACACCAACAGCAGTAACAGCATCACCAGGATCAAGTTCAACACAGCTTGCCACAACAGAATTCGTTTCTAATTTAGTAACAGGTGCAGCTACACCAGATGCAGATGCAATAACAAAAGGTAAGGTTCAATTGACTGGAGATTTAGGAGGTACGGCTGCGTCACCTACCGTCAATAATATTGGAGGAAAGCCAATTGTATTGGGAGGAGCTTTGACAACATCAGGTACATATACAACCACAATAACTACAACTGGAAATACAAATGTAACGCTTCCAACTACTGGAACAATTGCAACATTAAGTGGTACGGAAACACTTACTAATAAAACTATTAATGGAGTAAGACCTACAGCACAAAATGTTGGTTTTAGTATTAGTGGAGGAACATCAACATCAACTACTTTGACAGTTTTAAAAGATGTAGTATTAGGAGGTGTAAACACTGGAGATCAATATTTTGAATTAACGGGTGATGTAACTGGTGGAGGTTTTGGAACATTTACTTCTACTGTTACTAGTGTGGGTGGAGTGAGTGCATCCACTATTACTACAGTTGCATCAAATGTACTCTCTGCTACATCTACTAACACGCCTAACACAATCGTAAAAAGGGATAATAATGGTGATTTTTCAACCGGAACTATTACGGGAACCTTAAGTGGTACTGCATCTAATGCGAATGCGCTAACTACAGGAAGAACCATAGGTATTACAGGGGATATAACTTATACGAGTCCTAATTTTGATGGGACGTCAAACATAACAGGAACAGGAACATTAACAAATACTGGAGTAACAGCAAATACATATGGATCATCTACTTATACATCTACAAGTGTTCCAACAATTACAGTAGATAGTAAAGGAAGAATTACAAACGCAATTGCTACTAATATTCCAAGTGCAACAAGTACGGTAACAGGATTATTAACGAGCTCAGACTTTGCAGTATTTAGTGCTAAACAAGGAGCCTTAACGCCAGGTTCGGGTATAACAATAGCCTCAGGTACGATATCAGCAACCGATGCTACATCAAGTGCAAAAGGAATTATACAATTAACAGGAGATTTAGGGGGTACTGCAGAATCACCTCTTGTTAATAAAATTGGTGGAAAAGCTATTACATTAGGAGGTACTTTAACCACTGCTGG
>CAMCMP010000044.1 GCA_945876095.1 Chitinophaga pinensis | reverse complement strand
TCCTGAATTCATAACAATATGATTTTCATTAAGTTACGATTTTTTTAAGTCCAAAAAAATCAAATCGTCTTAGGTGCAAAATCCTCGCAAACTCAATACTGACAATATTTTCAAAGAACTATTTATTTCAATAACGCAACGCTAGTGACATTAAATATAAGTTAATTTCCTTAATAAACACTCTGCTAAAGATTATTAGTATTGGATCTGCTAAAAACAATATAAATGAAAGATTAAATTTAAGAGAAGGATGCATGTTTAACCAAAATAAGTTAAAATTAACCATTGCAATAATCTTCCCTCAGATTATCTAACTTGCTAATAATTGTATCAATTTTTTAGTGTCCAATTTAATCTATGCAGTAAGACTCAGCGCATCAAGAAATATTTATAAAAATTGAATATCACCGACCAGAAAAAGCTATACGGACTCGACAATTTACGCGCAGTTGCCATTGCTTTTGTATTCATCTATCATTATGCTGGGTTAAGCAATGGAGGGCCGAAATGGCTCGGATTTATTACAAAATTTGGCTGGACCGGCGTAGACTTATTTTTTGTTTTAAGTGGATTTTTAATTTCCGCTCAACTATTTACACAAATTCATAAAGGTCAACCGATTTCTTTCAAACAATTCTTTCTAAAAAGATTTTTTAGGATTGTACCGGCCTATTTATTTATTGTAAGTCTATATTTTATTTTTCCGTTTTTCAGAGAAAAAGAAAGTTTACCGCCGCTATGGAAATTTTTAACTTTCACTCAGAACTTCGGACTTAATATCAAAGATTTTGGAACTTTTTCTCATGCGTGGTCACTTTGTGTAGAAGAACATTTTTATTTATTCTTGCCTATCCTACTTGCCTTTTTGCAATTCGGAAAAATTATTAATAAATCATACTGGTTATTGATAGGACTTTTCTTGGTTGGATTTATTTTAAGAGTATACAGCTACAATTATTTGTATTTACCAACTACCAGTGCGCCTAATAGTTCCATCTATTGGTATCAATATGTTTACTATCCTACCTACAATCGTTTAGATGGATTATTAGTAGGTGTTGCCATTGCGGGGATTTATATATTCTACCAATCGGCTTGGAAAAAAATTTCAACCTATGGAAATTGGTCTATTGCTTTGGGAATAGCAATATTAACTTCATCTTATTTTCTATGCCATGATCAAAAAACTTTCAGTGCTTCAATTATTGGATTTCCTTTAATCGCTATTGGTTATGGCTGTTTGGTGATAGGAGCTATCAGTCCAAATAGTTTTTTATATCAACTCAATTCAAAATTACTTTCGCTTATCGCTACTTTGTCTTATACACTTTATTTAGTGCACAAGGGAATCATTCATTTAACACGTCATTATTTTGACAACTATCATTTTAATAGTGGATTAGTATTTTTCATTTCTATTTTTAATTGTTTACTAATAGCTTACTTACTTCACATAATAATAGAAAAACCATTTCTTAGATTACGCAATAAAATAATTCTTCAATAAAATTTACAAATGAAACAGATTTCTATTTAGCCACTTTCACCCCTTGTCTTGCTAATAATTTCCATTTTCCATTTGACTTCTGCCAAACCATCACTAGCATCAAATTGAGTTGCGTACCTTTTGCAGCTCCTTGCATTAAGAGTTCTGCATCTTGCCTAACGATCGCTACATCACCTGAAATGCCGATCGTTTGATTGCTAACTTCAATCTTAGTGTAATCGCTAGAGCCACTGGTTATTTTGTGCATAAAGTCTTTTTTATCTTCTACACCACCATTCGAGTGACCATAACTTAATTTTTCACTTGTTAAATCATTGAGCGCCGCTTCATTTGCATCTACCATCGCTTGGTGAAACAAATCAATTTGTTTAGCCACTAATTTTTCTGCACTATTTTGAGCTGATAAACCAATCGTAAAAAATAAAAATGCGATGGCTAATAAAATTCCTTTCTTGCTATTCATAATAATTTTTTTATAGTTCCTACTCTATTGGCTTTTCGGATTCCGCCTTGATTTTTAAATTAAATTATTTTTTGGTGTTTGACTTGGCTGCATTTAATTTATGAAAACTAATATAGGAAGCAAGCAATAATCCAAAGAAAAGCACCGCCATTAATCCATAAGGGACTATAGCATCTCCTACTGATAAATGAGCAACGAATGCAGTAATATACATAAGGCCAAACCCAACATAGGCCCACTCTTTAAGTCTAGCTGGAACCGCTGGAACAATTAATAATACTAAACCTATTAATTGACCAATACTAACTTCAAGACCTAGATAACGCGGAATCAATAAATGATTGGCTCCATCAATAGCCATTTGAGAATTCATTTGAATAGCTCCCAATGAGAATAAGCAAATAATCCCAGTGGTAACCCAATAAATAATTTTTGTTGATTTCATGAAGCGATTATTTAAAATTCAAGTTAATCGCATTTTTTAAAATCTCCCAATTTGTTTTCTATTTTTAATACTTTTTTAATCGCTTTCCAAATTAATAAACAGTTGCTGCTTTAATTTTATCGGAATATATAATCTATCAAGACCCATTGAACATCCCTCAGAAAAATACTATTCTCGAATTATCTATTTTGGATAATCCCCTTAACTTTTGTAGGTTTGTTATCAACCTTAAAGTCAATGCAATGGCTTTTATTATGGTTGCTTGCTAATTCAATTTACTAAATCCATTTCCACATGAAATTCAAATTTCACCTCGGTTGCTTTTGTAATCTTCTTGCATACAATAGGATATCAAATTTTATATTGATTATTTTTTTATGCCTTGGCATGAGCTTATCTTTCACTACCAAAGCACAGACCAATAATACTGGCACTGCTAGAGATGGGAAATTATTGCGGAGTGAGTTGTGGCAGCCATTTGATGCCAAAGCAGTTAAAGGAGATTTTTTTGTTTCCACCAATGGAAATGATTCTTGGTCAGGCACTCTTGATGCGCCCAATGCATCCAAAACAGATGGTCCATTTGCTACCATAAATCGTGCGAAACTTGCCGTCAAAGAACTTAAATCAAAAGTCTATCTTCCGAAAGATAAACCTATTGATGCCCGATATGCTGGAACCAATTACCCATTTGGAAAGGGAAAAGATATTGTAGTTTTTATTAGAACTGGTTTTTATCCTTTAAAAGAATCGCTTGTATTTAAGCCAGAAGATGGTGGTGAAAGAGTGGAGACCAACCTTCCATCGGGTGCATTTGAATGGCATCATTTACGAGATAATTATATTACTTACGCTGCTTATCCAGGAGAAAAACCTGTTATCTCTGGAGCTGTTCCAATAAAAAATTGGAAAAAAGTAGGGAAAGTATGGGTGGCACCTTATGACGGAGATAATGTTTCTACCTTAAATGTAAATGGCAAGAAACAAATCCTAGCTAGGTATCCTAATCAAGATTATTTGACGCTATTAAAAACTCCTGCAAATTCTTCTGAAATACCCTTCAAAGAAGGAGAATTAAAGAATTGGAAAGATATGCAAGACAATCGAATCGTAATTCTTTTGCGCTGGCGTACTGCTTATAATTCAATAGCCAAAGTGGATGAGAAAAATCAAATCGCCTACCTCAAAGAACCAGAGGATGGGCCTGGCAAAAACAATGGATTACTAGTGGTTCCTCCTCGCTATTATATTGAAAATGTTAAGGAGCTTTTAGATGCTCCAGGTGAATGGTTTTTTGATAAAAACAAACAGGAGATCAGCTACATTCCAGAAGAAGGAGTAAATGATCCCAATGATGTTGACATTTCTGTTCCTCAAATTAATAAGCTCGTTCTTGTTACAGGTAATGAAGAAAAGCCTGTTCGAAATCTTCGCTTTTATGGATTGGCTTTTGAAGGAGCAAAAGAAAACTTTAGAAATTATCCTCATCATTACGAAAATACAGAAGGATGCATTGGTGTTACGTATGAATATGCTACTGATTGTGAATTTGCCTATTCGCAACTTAGGGCTTGCGGCGGAGTAGGAATGATAGTAGGTGGTGGTTGTTATGGAGTCCGTGTTTTTAATAATATTTTTGATGGACTAGAACAAGGAGCCTTAAATATTAGTAGCACCGGCGATTTAAAAAATGGAAAACTTATTCAGATAAATCATCAAACACTTGTCGATCATAATATTTTTTCTAACTGCGGACAGGGTGGTGGTATTACTTTGGGCGTAGGCGGAACGATGCACACCACTATTTCACATAATTATTTTACTAAGTCTGGCAGACCCTATACAATGGATATTGGTTCTGGTGGTTTAGAAGGAACCATCACTGGCGATGTAGTAGTTGAGTACAATCATTTCGAAGATGTACAAACAGATGCGGATGATGCAGGTGTAATAGTGGTTACGGGTATGACTTATAATTCATCAGTTCGCAACAATATTATTCACCGCGTTCACCGAGGATTCTTTAGTGATAATGTTGCCTTCTGGTTTGATAATTTATCTAGTAACTGGACGGTGAAAAATAATGTTTACTTCGACTTAGAACAAGGTGACATGAAAACTTGTGGAACCTACCTTATCAACAATGATTATTCAGATAATTTTTTGATTGAGAATCCAAAAGTTTTGCCTGAAAAATTTATCGAAGGACTGCCCAACTTTACTTGCTCTAATCTTCAGGTTACGCTCAATGGCAAACCGATAAAAGGTGTATTGCCTACTGGTACATTAGTTAAAGTTAGGGCCGATATCCAAAACTCTGGTAGCTCTGGTGTTGCTCAATTGTCATTGCTACTAGATAGAAAACCCATTGAAACCAAGCCTTTCCCAGTTATTAAGGGTAATGTACGAACCATTGAATTTGAGATTAGATTAAATAATCCAGGAAGTCAAGAACTTGCAATAGGAGAAACCATTCCTCAAAAGGTTAAAGTAGAAGGTGAAAAACCTAAGGTTTCTTTTGATCAACTTCACTTATCTGAAGAAAGAATTTTAGCAGGCGAATCGGTTCATATTACTGCAATGGCAAAAAATTTACAGCCAACCGATATTCAAACAGATATTCATCTTTTTGCTGCAGGGAAAATAATTAAAACTGAAAAAATAATATTGAAAGGAAATGAAGTAAGAGAAGTCTCTTTTGACCTGATTCCAAAAGTAGGCCTACAACCATTGCGAGTTGGAAATAGTGGTGAGCAAATTTTAAATGTTCTTAAATGCAAAGAGCTAGATCTCACTAAAGAAAAACTTCAGACCTATCTTTCTGCCAAATCAAAACCTGCTGTAGTGGACGTTTTCCAAAATGAAAACAGATATGTTTTAAAAGCAAGCGGTTGGGATTTTTATCATGCTGAAGATGCCTATGCTACTGTTTATCTAAAAAAATTAAAAGGTGATTTTGTTGCTACTGCAAAAATAAAGTCTTTTGGTTATCGCACGAGTGAATGGTATAGAAGTGGTTTGTTTGTTCGCAATGACATTTCTAAAAGTTTTGATGTTGATCGCGGTAGTCTAGGATCCGTATTAATGTTTAGCACCCCTGGTAGAGCTGGAATTGAATATGATGAATTTGGTAACGGCTGTATGCACAAAGCCTCCAGTGAAAATTTGCCTGAAAATTCTCCCACTCCTATTTGGATTAAGTTAGAGCGCCATGGTGATCAGTTTACTGGTTATATTAGTCTAGATGGTAAAAATTGGATGATCAAACGTCAAACCAAAAATATTCCTGGAATTGAAAAAGCAGTTGATTTAGGATTAGCCGCAGGTGCGCCAGATCAAAAACAATATACAGTGGAATTTGTAGAGTGGAAAGTGAAGGTGCAAGAATAAATAGATTATTCTAAAAGCTTGGGATAACCTTTTTAATTAAAAATGGTATTCCAAGCTTTTTCATCCATATAAACTTTACAGGTATCATTCACCAAAGCGCATTCAATTTTAAAGGTCTCATTGGTTCCTAAAATTGTTCGTTGATAGGTCAATGACCAGCTGGTATTACTTTTCTGTTTGATTCCTACTTTCTTTAATGAATAACCAAAGCTAGCATCAGATAATTTTTCTTCGATGCTATTTTTGCTTTTGCCATCTATCGCTGGGCCATAAATAAAATTACAAACTTTATCATACTGCTGATTTTTATGAAGTATCTGTAAGTAATTTAAAATATTGGTATTATAAAAACACAACGGATTTTTAAACAAACAGTTTCCAGTATTTTGAGCATGCCCTTTATTTAATAAAGAAAAAATACAAAACAAAATAATAAATATAGTAGGCCTAGTTTTCATTTTACAATTAGGGATGATGATTTAGAAGTAAAAGTACTTCATCTGCTAATAATCTAAATAGACTATTTTTTATTTTAAAATTTGTAAAATAAAAATGGGCTAAATGATTAGCCCATTTTTTATTTCTGATAAATTAAAATTATTGTGTAATCCCTTTCCAACTATCTGTTCTAAAAGAGGATGCTGGCAAATCAGAACCATTGTAAAGATTGGCATCTTCTGGATTATTACTCCATGCATAGCGCACTGCAACTGGATGTTGTACTTCAGTTGAACTGATCTGAAGACTATTGATTCCAGTGATTTTCCCTGTCGCCCAATGAAATTGATGATCTTCTCCAGCTACTGCAAATCCTTTTAGATAGCCATACTTATCTTTTATCTTTATTCCGCTTCCGATTTGATCAAAGGTTAGGGTAACCTTATTGCCTTCTACATTCATCGATTTATAAACAGGTCCAGTGTAAACAATGTCTTTTTGATAAGCGACTTTCAATCCTGCTAATGCCAATCGAAATCCTACAGTTTGCTTATCCTTTGGGTGAATATCTAAAGCCTCGCCAACATCAGTAGTCACTGCCATTCCAGTATTGGGCAAAGCTAGTGTCATGGTCTGTGCTTCTCTTAATTCAGCCCAATCACTTTCTACAGGTATTGAATCTGGTTTTCTCAAATTTGCTAACTGAACAAACAAGAATGGAAAATCTCCCTGATTCCAATGCGCCCTCCAATCTTTAATTAGATCAGGAAATACACGTCGGTATTGTTTAGCCCTTTCTACATTTGATTCCCCTTGATACCATATTGCACCTTTAATTGCGAAGGGAACCAATGGATGAATCATTGCATTGTAAAGTAAAGTTGGATAAGAGTTTGGACTTAATACAGCATTGAATTTTACAATGCCCACTTTGTATTTCCAACTACCCACCAATGAAATGGATTGATCGCCTGATTGCAAATACAATGTAGTGGGGTTGCCGTATACTCCTCCCATTCCTCCGATATCCTCTATTCGAACAGTAATAATATTTCTGCCTGGTTTAAGCAAGCCAGAAGCTATCGGATAGACTCTTGATTTTTCTGCTTGAAGTTTTGTAGAACCAACTAATATGCCATTGATATAGGTACTATCTGAGTCATTTATTTTAGCAAGATAAAGTCTTGATTTTTGTTTTGCTTCAGCCGCACTAAGAGTAATCTCTTTTCTAAACCATACAATTCCATCCACGCCTTGAAGACCATTGGACTCTATATATCCTGGAAGCTCCATCGTTTTCCATGCGGCATCATTATAACCAGGTGCAGCCCAAAGTGCCTGGCCATTTTTCATCCCATTATCAATGGTAGATGTTTCACCCACTCTTTGCTTCACTTCATTTTCAACCGATTTAGCATAGTCATCTAAATTTATTTTTTTAAGCTGTGCTAGTTGATTGGAAAAATCTGGGTTTTGGCCAATCGTTTGTTCACTGGTCCAGGTTTCTGCAATCGTACCACCCCAAGAACTATTAATTAATCCAATAGCAACATTTAATTTTTGATTGAGCTCTCTTCCAAAGAAATAGCCTACTGCAGAAAAATGGGATGAGGTAGCAGGAGAACACTGCGACCATTCTCCATCCTGTAGTTTTTCCTGTTGCTGATGGGATATTGTTTTTTTGACAGTAAAAAGCCGAATGTTAGGATAGTTAGATGCTGCCACTTCAGCCTCTCCGTTTTTAGAGGTAATCAATTGAAACTCCATATTGGATTGTCCTGAACATACCCAAACTTCTCCAATCATAACATTTTCAAAACTAAGATTTGTCTTTCCTTGAATGTTTAATTTATAAGGGCCGCCATAGTCCATAGAAGGAAGTTTAACCATCCATTTACCCTCCTTGTCGGCGGTGGTTGATAAACTCGATTTCTCAAGCGTCACTGTTACCTTTTCGCCAGGTGTAGCCCATCCCCAAACTGGAATTGCAATCCCTTTTTGAAGAACCATATGGTTGCTGAAATACGTCGGCAGTTTTACTTGAGCAGCTAAAGAGCCTGCCAAGAATAACAAAAGAAAGGTTACCCATTTTTTAGATTTGAAAATCATAAGCATCGTTTGATAATTTAATTCAAGAAAAAATATTTTACTGCAATTTAAATTCTTAAAAAATTAAGCTACTCCATTGTCTTTTCATTCTGGTCGAAGTGGTTAATTTTTTTCAACAAAATGAAGGGGATTTTTTAGCAAGCTTTTCTTGATTTAAAGATATGGCTTTTACTTCGAATTTATTATGAAGAGTACCCCCCTCATATCTTTCCCTATTGATAAAAGAAAAGGGGCTATGATTTTAAAACCATAGCCCCTTTAGAATTAATTTCGTCTAATGCTAGTCGTTATCCTTTTTAGGTTGCTCTTTTACAAAGGCAGCCCTAACTGGAGAAGGAGCTGGCTTGCCTTTAATTCCTTGCCAAAGAATTTCATTCATCACTAAATCTGGCACCCTGTCTTCCCTGCTCCAATCATATTTTTCAGACAGGATCGCCATTGCTGAGCTAGATTGGGCTTTAGGATTTCTATCGTTTAGGTTAATATTTGCAGGTAAATATTGAAAACCTTTAGTATCAGGCTGGCTAGTAAATGAGCGCCACATTGGAGTAGCTGCAGCATCAAATTGAGTCATTGGAGGAATACCTAAAATTAGTTCCATTGTTCTAAGCATACCGGAAGTAGTATACATGGTATGATCAACATAATTGCGTTTTACATAAGGGCCCACAAGATAGGCAGGACTTCTATGAGCATCCACATGATCGGGGCCATTTTGTGCATCATCTTCTAAAATAAAAACTACCGATTCTTTCCAAATATTACTTTTACTCAAATGATCAACGAACATACCTAAGGCCAAGTCATTATCAGCTACATGCGAAAAAGGAGTTAGGCTTCCTGCACGCATACCTTCTGTATGATCATTACCCATTCTAATGGTATTAAATTTTGGAACAGCGTTGATAGCTATCAATGAATCAAAATCTTTTTTCCATTGTCTAAATCTCACCGTATCTCTCACTGCAAGACTATAAGGAGCGAATGCAGCTGAGTGCCCTTTCAAAGATTCCAATCTTGGTTTTGTACCAAAATCATCAGCAACAAATTCACCATAAGAACGGTAACTCACGTTATTTTTAGCACAAAAATCCCAGATAAAACCATCTTTATTATTACCGATTTTTAAGGTGGCTGATGTTCCATGTGTTCCACCTTTTCCGCCATAACTAGCTGGCCAGTTTTTTTCTACATAGTCATTTGCATATGCACCCATACTCCAGTTATGTCCATCCGCACTTACCTCTGCATCTACATAGAAATTGTCGAGCAATACATAGTCTCTTGCAAACTTATGTTGATTGGGAGTTACATTGTTTCCAAATAATAATAAACTAGTATCTCCGTTGCCTCCTTTTACATCACTCAAAACTTGATCGAAGGTTCTATTTTCTTTAATAATATAAAATACATATTTAATAGGTGATTGATCCCCCACTTTCATAGGAATCGGATTGCCTGCTTTCCCCTCTGCATTCAATTCTTTATTTTTAGTGTAAGGAGTATTTTTATAAACTGCTTTTGAAAAAATAGCCAATTGGGCCTTAGATGGTTCACTAAAAATGCTTAGCGTACCATTAAACAAAGAGCCAATATATTGTACACTCACCGGTTTGGTACTATCTGCAGCATGACTTAATACTACTTGCTTTTTATTAATTGGATTGGGACCAAAAGGATTGGCATAGGAAGTCAACCCCTTTCCATTTAATACATACACATTTTTTCCTAAAACTTTCACATTGGTAGGATACCAACCAACAGGAATAAATCCTTTTGATTTACTTTTTGATAGTACAGATACATCAAACACCGAAAGACAATTATTATCTGCATTAGCAATATATAAAGTCTTCTCATCTTCGCTCAATGCTAAACCATTACTAGTTGATCCAGAAGGAGAGCCTGGATACAACGCTGCACTCAATGTTTCTATAACTGTATTGTTTTTAGTATTAATTACAGAAACTGAATTATCCTGCGAATTGGCAACAAAAAGATAATTGCCTTTCTTATTCAAAAGCAGTTCATTTGGATGATCACCCACAGCAATTTCTGCACTAACCTTAGCGCTTTCAATATCGTAAATCAATACTTTTTTATCTCCCCAAAGACTGATGTACAATAGTTTTTTATCAAGAGACAGTTTACAAGCATACGCTTCTGCACCCAATTTTAATTGGCTGATAAGTTGCTTTGTAGCTAAGTCAAATACATATAAACTCTTTGCTTCCTTTGTAACTACAAATAATTTTTTATTATTAGTTTCATCTACATCCAACCCTGCAGTACCTATTGCAAAAGGCCATGGTTTTCCCAATAAAAAAGAATCTACCAGCTTCATTTTACTGTCATTGATTGAGTATTTATTCACTCGATTATCATGACCACCTGAAACATAGAGCGATTGATCATTACTGCCAAAAGCTATTCCATACCATGCCTTTGGAATAAACATACTATCTACCACTTGAGCTTTTACGATATCTATTAAATGAATACAATGAGTACTCTGTCCATTATTAGTAACTGCCATCAATTTTTTATTATTACTAATTACCATATTTAATGGAAGGTCGGCCAAACCAATATTTTTACCGATTGGAGTGATTGACCAGCCATTGGGTAATAGTACACGCCTAGCGTCTAGCTCAGCATTCGATTGGGCAAATAATAAGTTACTTGCTGAAATGAATAAAAATAATATTGCCAGCATCCAATTTTTCATCGTAATTTTTTTAGTGGTGTTTGAGTTACAAAATTTATCTGAAGGTATTTTTGAATTTCGAGGTATCCAAAAATTTAAAAATATCAAATTGTTAACATGTAATCTAGATTGAGTAATATTAAAATTACATTTTCTAAATATATGAAAATCAAAGGATATATTCCAAAAGAATACTAATCGAAAATGTAAACCGATTTTTTGAAAAGATCTTCAAAATAAAAATCCTTTATATTTGTTTAACCTCTTAAAACAACATTGAAATTTACTGATGGAATACCGTAAACTTGGAAAGACAAATGAGCAGATATCCGTTTTAGGATTTGGTGCTTCTCCCCTTGGAAATGTTTTTGATGTTTGCGAAGAAAAAGTTGGAGTGAATACCGTTCATTATGCGATTGACCATGGTGTAAATTTTTTTGATGTCTCCCCTTTTTACGGAATTACGCTAGCCGAAACAAGATTAGGGAAAGCTTTGGTAGGAAAACGTAAGGACATTTTTTTAGCCACCAAATGCGGTCGCTACGACTTGCGCGTTTTTGATTTTTCTACTAAACGCATCATGGCAAGTATTGATGAATCTCTTCGAAGATTAAAAACCGATTATGTAGACTTATTTCAACTTCATGATATTGAATTTGTAACGAAAGAGCAAATATTAAATGAGGCAATGCCCGCGATAGAAAAAATCAAAGCTGCTGGAAAAACGAGGTTTATTGGAATTTCTGGTTTGCCAGTGCGGTATTTAGCAGAAATCGCTAGACAAGTAGAACTTGATACCATCCTTTCTTGGGCACATTATAATTTACTTCAAGATGAAATAAATAATGATTTAGTTCCTCTGTCAAAAGAAAAAAATTTTGGATTGATGAATGCTGCGCCGCTGATGCAAAGGGTTTTATCAGATGCCCCTTTACCTGAATGGCACAATGCTCCAAAAGAAATGCTAGCCATTCAGCCTGCTTTATTAGAAATTTGTAAAAAATATGGAGTTCGTTTAAGTGATGTAGCTATGCGTTATGCGATGGACCACCCTCACATCACAACTACCATTGTAGGTATGAATAGCATGAGTAATATTCAACAAAACGTCGCTTCATTAGATTTTAAAATTCCACCAGAAATTTTAGATGAGTTGAACACTGTAATTGCACCTGTTAAAAATTTAATGTGGTACGAAGGAAAACCAGAAAATAATATACCTCGTCCATAACTATATTATGAAAGCATTATTTCTAACCGCCATCGGCCAAACTGAGATTAAAGAAATTGACAAGCCCATTCCTAAGGCGGATGAAGTTTTATTAAAAATTGGAATGGTAGGATTTTGCGGTGGAGACTTAAATGGATTTAAAGGTCTTTTTGAATTACAAGAATATCCAAATGTACTAGGTCATGAAGTAGGTGGCACTATTGAGGCAATAGGAAATCAAGTACCCAACACTTTTAAAATTGGAGATAAGGCAACTGTTTATCCATATTTAAATTGCGGTAAATGTATCTCGTGTAGAAAGGGTAGACGAAATGCTTGTCAGGATAATAAAACGATGGGTGTTAGACGTCCTGGTGCTATGACCCATTATATTAGCATTCATTGGCAGGATTTATTTCTTTCTAAAAAACTTTCATTGAAGGAGCTTGCGTTGGTAGAACCTTTAACCGTAGGCTTTCATGCAGCTGCAAGAGGCCGGGTGAGTAGTAAAGACAAGGTGGCTGTAATTGGTTGTGGAATTGTTGGAATGGGAGCTATTGCATCTGCAGTAAATAGAGGTGCAGAAGTAATTGCAATAGATATCGATGATTCGAAAATGGAGATTGCAAAAAAAATTGGAGTAGCGCATACTATTAATACAAACAATGAAAATTTACATGAAGCACTTATGCGCATCACAGATGGAGATGGTCCAGATGTAATCATTGAGGCAGTAGGAAATGCAATCACCTATCGAGCAGCTGTAGACGAAGTTGCCTATACTGGCAGAGTTGTTTGCATTGGATATGCAAAGTCTGCAGTAGAATTTAATACAGGAATTTTTGTTAGAAAGGAAATTGAAATATTAGGATCAAGAAATTGTACCGACGAATTTCCAGAAGTAATTGCTTATTTAGAAGATGGTAAATTTCCTGTAGAGGAAGTAATTTCAAAAATAGTTTCACTAAATGATGCTGGAGCTGCATTGGCTAATTGGGCAATAAATCCAAAAGGCATTACGAAAATAATGGTCGATTTTGAATTATAAAATATGATAAAATCTTGTGCAACCATCGCCTTAGTTCCCTCAATAAAATTAGGCCCATGGATCTATTGGGATGATTTGGAACAGAGCTTAGCCCATGCTTCTTCCTTGGGATTTGATGCAGTAGAATTATTTACCGCTTCAGCGAATGCATTAGAGGTGGCAGCAACAAAGGTGCTTCTAGAAAAATATAAATTGTCAATTGCTGCGGTAGGTTCAGGTGCTGGAAAGGTGATTCATGGATTAACATTAACAGATCCAGATGAAGCGATAAGAGAAAAGGCAATTGGTTTTATAGCCGATATGATTTCTTTTGGTGCTTCATTCAATGCCCCAACAATTATTGGATCAATGCAAGGAAATGTAGTGGCTGGAGTATCTCGAGATCAATCAATGCAATGGCTTGCAGAGGGATTAATTTATTTAGGTAAGCATGCTTCAGCTCATGGTGTAAAATTAATTTATGAACCATTAAACCGTTACGAGTCCAATCTGCTCAATACCCTTGAAGATAGTGTTCAATTTTTAAAAATTTTTCAAATAAAGCAAGTGGGTTTATTAGCTGATTTATTTCACATGAATATAGAAGAGGCAGATATGGCTGCAAGCATACTTGCTTGTGGAGATTCAATTTTACATGTGCATTTTGCAGACAGCAATCGACGACCGGTAGGCAATGGTCATACTAACTTAAGTGAAGTAGCTAAGGCCCTAAAAGAAATAAACTATGATGGGTTTGTTTCTGCAGAGGCATTTGCTTGGCCTAATCCTCATGCTGCAGCTGAGCAAACGATTCAATCTTTTAAGCAATATTTTAAAATTTAAATTATGCAACGATTTTGTTTAGCATTAGATTTAGTAGATGACGGTGAATTAATAAAAGAATATGAAAAGTATCATGCAAAGGGCAATGCTTGGCCTGCCGTAACTCAACATGATATCGATGCCGGAGTTTTAAATATAGAAATTTTTAGAACTGGCAATCGAATGTTCATGATTTTAGAAACAGTAGATGAATTTACATTTGAAAAGAAAGCAGCTTTTGATGCAACCAATCCTAAAATTGCGGAATGGGAAGAATTAATGTGGAAATTTCAACAGCCATTGCCTTGGGCAAAAAACGGAGAAAAGTGGATTTTGATGGATCGGATTTTTAAGTCATAACTCTTAGCCTCGTTAATTTTTCAACGCATATAAAAATTGATCATTTTGAAATTTATAATAAAATAAATTATATATAAATTTATTTTATTATTTAAATACACCAGAATTAATTAATAAAATCAGCTCCCAGGTTTTTCAAGGATTACCCTCAGTTTTTAACCCTACAACACAGGCTTAGTCTGTGTATCTGAATTATAAACCTCTTATTATTTAGAATCAATTCTGATTAGCTCCCATTCGTATATTAAATAAATTGTATGTTTATATTTTATACATAAAATGAATAAATAATTTAAATTATTTTTTTAAAATAAATAAATTCTTCTTTATTTTTGCTGAAAATTAAGAATATACGTCTTATTTTATAATATACTTTTTTTACTAATATTTAAATTACAAAGTTATGGCAGTTTCAAAATTAGAGTACATCTGGCTAGATGGTTACAAACCAACTCAATCATTAAGAAGTAAAACAAAGATCGAAAAAGATTTTAGTGGTAAGTTAGAAGATTGTGGTGTTTGGTGTTTTGATGGTTCTTCAACTGAGCAAGCGCCCGGTGGATCAAGTGATTGTTTGCTAAAACCTGTCTTTATTTGTAAAGACCCTCAGCGTAAAAATGCATTTTTAGTAATGTGCGAAGTAATGAGTTCAGATGGAACTGCTCATCCAAGCAATGGAAGGGCTACTATCGAAGATGATGACAATGATTTCTGGTTTGGATTTGAACAAGAATATTTCTTATGGAATCCTGCTACTAATAAACCATTGGGTTTTCCAGAAGGTGGATATCCTGGACCTCAAGGACCTTACTACTGTTCGGTAGGCGCAAACAATGCATACGGAAGAAATATTGTTGAAGAGCATTTAGACGCTTGCATTGAGGCTGGTTTAAACATAGAAGGTATCAATGCTGAAGTTGCTGCTGGACAATGGGAATTTCAAATATTTTCTAAAGGTGCAAAAGAAGCCGGTGATCAAATATGGGTAGCTCGTTATTTACTAGAAAGAATTGGTGAAACATATGGAGTGTCTATTAACTGGCATTGTAAACCACTCGGCACATTGGATTGGAATGGTTCTGGTATGCACGCTAATTTCTCCAATACTACTTTAAGAACTTGTGGTAAAAAAGAAACTTATGATATTATCTGCGAATCTTTCAGACCATTTGTTAAAGAACATATCGAAGTATATGGAGCAGACAATCATTTAAGATTAACTGGCAAACATGAAACTGCAAGTATTCATGATTTCTCTTTCGGTGTTTCTGATAGAGGTGCTTCTATTCGTATTCCAATTGGCGCTGTAGAAAAAGGATGGAAAGGATGGTTGGAAGATCGTCGTCCAAACTCGGCGGCTGATCCTTACAAAGTAGCTGCTAGAATTATCAAAACAGTTAAAACTGCAAAGGTTTAGTATCTATTAGATAAATCATAATTTCCTATAAAAAGAACCCTTGCATGATTAGTAAGGGTTCTTTCGTTTTCGAATCAGCTATATTTTTTAAACAAGCGCTCCTATTTAAAAGATTTATAGCCTTGGTTTTTTAAAAATTCCAAATTATATAGAGGTGGGTGATTTTTTTATTTTTATTTGTAGAATATATTTATTTATAAAAAGTTTTAAAAAAAAGCAGGCATTTGTTTTTAGAAAATAGATCTTTAAATCTCAACTGTTTTATTAATCTGCTTAGGATGAAGCATGGTTAGCTGTAAAATAATAGCAGCAAGAACTACAATACCCAATATAGCAAAGTCTCTCCCTAAATTACCTGAATCTGCTGACTTACCTAAAAAAGTAGTAATGAATGCACCTGAAGAAATCCCTACCAGATTCATTAATCCATAACCTGTGGCGCGGTGCCGTGGGAGTGCGAACTGACAAAGAATCGGCATATTGCTTACATCAAAAACACCAAAACCAAAACCGAATCCAATCGCACCAATCACAATTGGTACAATGCTTCCGGATAATGCTAAAAGCAATAAAGAAGGAATAGTTAAAGCCAATCCGATTACGCCTGTATAAATTCTGCCTTTCAAATTTCGATGAACCCATCTATCTGAAATTAATCCCCCCACTAATACACCCACCAAAGAGGAGAGTGATAAAGTAATGGTCGATAAGGGTCCTGCATACTCCATCTTAATATTTAAAGAGGAAGAAATTAATGTTGGTAGCCAATTTTTTGTTGCCCAGCCAGGAAAACTAGGTGAAGCAAAATAGAATAATATTACCCAGAAAGAAATACTACCAAGTAAAGTTTTCATTCCTTTAAAAGATTCCGCAAACTCTTGAACAAAAGTACCCCGAACGAGTTGCTCATCTTCATCATTGCGTTTTTCTTTTAAGAAAATCATTAACACAACACTATAAAGAGTTCCAATTAATCCAAATACATGGAAAGTGGTTTGCCAAGAAAAATTATTTGAAATCATAGCACCAAAGCCTCCCATCGCTTGTCCAAGATAAATACCAGTCATATGAATTCCAACAGCCAATGAACGATTTTTACCTTGATGATAATCAACAATCATAGCCATAGCAGTAGGCATATAAAAAGCTTCGCTTACTCCCATAATGGCCCTTAATACATATAACTGATCAAAGGTTTTTGCATAACCCATTAATAAAGTGACAGCTGAAAAAATAAATAAGCTAGATATAATTAACCATTTACGATTGACTCTATCTGCAATAATTCCAGAGACAGGACTCATAAAAGCATAGATCCATAAGAAAATTGCCATTAGTATCCCAAAATTTTCAGCACTATTTAATTCAGCGAAATCGGGCATCATCGATTGCTTCATTGTAGCAATCATTTGTCGATCTACATAATTTAGAAAGGCAACAAACCAAAGTAGACCAACCACGACCCATGGATAAAAATTTTTGTTTTTCATATGCGATACAATTATACTTCGTTAAACAGGTGTATTACCATTCTCCTTTTCCTCCGAATTTATTTTTTACATTTTCTCCAAATTCTGTTGCCGCTTCATTGATTGACTTCAATACTTCTATCAATTTTTTACCAGCCGAACTTCGAGCAGCCGGAATTAGTGTCTGACATTCATTGGAGTCCATGAATCGAACTGCATCCAACAAATTACTTTGATCCTCATCAGGAATAACTAAAAAGCCATGCTTGTCTGCATGAATTAATTGGCCTGGCTCAATTTTTCTTCCGAAAACTTCTACGGAACAATTCCATCGAACTGGGCAACTGTAAGCATGTCCAACACACATTCCTTTAGCCAACGCTTTAAATCCTGCATTATTCATTTCGTCAACATCACGAATTGCACCATCAATGATGGTTCCAACGCAACCCAATGCTTTATGAATATTGCTATTCACTTCACCCCAAAATGCTCCATACAATCCTGGTTTATCCAAATCCTGCACTACAACAATTTTTGGTCCGGGTATAGAAGCAACATAAGCTCGATATTGAGCCCATGAATCTGGATTTGTTTTAGGATGCTCCGCATTTCGAGGCTCAATAACCACTGTAACTGCATAGCCTATCATTGGGCCCATCTGCGGCATAAAGTCGGTTACTGGTTCTAAATTAAAACCATCCTCATTTGGTCGATGCTTAGTAACCTGTTCCCAGCCATTATAAACGGAAGGCGTATTCCAACGTTTTAACTCTAACAATTGAGCATGGGTTAACTGAGTATTCGAATCCATAATAATGGTTTTTATTTATTTAAATCTTATTAATTGGAAAAGATAAAGAGAGTAAATATCTAATCATAGCAAGTTCCCAATTTAATAAATAGAATGAATCTATTGATTAAAAAGAAATTCTAGCTTTAAAGATATGTTTAAATTTTTTATTTACAGACCTAGCCTATGAATTTGAAAATAGAAAAATTTTAATACTCTGTAGTAAATTTATTTTCCAACATTTTTTCTTTTATAACAGATTTAAAAGAATAGGCTAGGGTAACCATGAACGCCCTAGTGTCAGATTTTTGGGATCTATAAATCGCAAAGTTGGAGGTTTGGGTATTGTAACCACTTTTTAATGTATTAAAAGCATCTACAATAATAAAGTTCATTCTAAAATTACTCTTTCCTAATTTCTGTTGAAATCCTAGATCAACATTATAAAGAGCAAAGGTTTCACCTTGAGGAGTTATTCTTGGAGAAATATAATTCCCTATTATCTGCAACTTGCTACCTTGACCAATGGTAAAATTATTAATTATTTTTCCACTCCAGTTCATTGAATTTTGAACAGCTTCCTGCAAAAGATTCGTTGCATTTATTTTTTGTTGAAATAAAGTGGCACTCACATTAAAATCATAAAAATTCTTTGGCTTCACAATCAGCATTGTTTCAATTCCATAATTGTCTGTATTGCCAATATTCATGGGCATATTCAAAATGGCCCCATTAGGTTGCTGGATATAAAATGGCCTAATTGAATTAATGGAATGTCTAAAAAATAAGCTGGTAGTGAAATTGAAATGATCAGCCCCCTTATTGTAAGCTAATTCGAACGCATCAATAATTTCTGGTTTTAAATTCGGGTTACCACTATGAGGACTTAAAATATCTGTGATATCAACAAAGGGATTTAACTGTCCAAGACCAGGTCGGTTAATTCTTTTTCCGTAGCTGCCTTTTAAACTTTCTTTTTGATTGATATTGTAGGATAAATGAGTGGTTGGAAAAAGTTTTAAATAGTTATTGGTAAATCGGGTACTTTGAGTAATTGTTTCACCATTATTATTAACCTGCTCTGCTCTTAATCCCGCTGCATAACCCCAAGTAGGCTGGTTATTTTTACTTTCCGAAGTATTATGATATTGAACATAGAATGCTTGTACTTGCTCACTAAAATTAAAAGTATTACTTGCAATATTATTAGTGATATAATCATTATTCACTTTGTCGGCTGTTAAATAATCTGTTTGAATAGTTCTAAATAAACCTTTATAGCCTGTTTCAAATACCCCATTTTTAGAAGTAGGAATATAGTAATCGAGAATTGCATTGGTAATAACCCCGTCTTCATAATTATGAGTTAGCTGTTTCTGAACTTCCCCATTCTGACTAAGATCTTCTTTTAAATTGGTGGTTAGAATATCTGTATTTTGACGTCCCTTTTCTAATGAAGAACTAATAGTAGCCCTGAATGATTTTTTAGAATCTTTATACGTTTTTAAATAGTTGAATGCAATTTCACCTTCCTTTACTTTTTCATATTCATAAGAATGTCGATCGTTACTACTGACGAATTTTTTACTTTGATTAAATATTTTACTTCACTAGCGTCTTGTTAAAAAGTATATCAGTTCTTTGAAAATATTGCTGGATAAGGGTTTCAGAGATTTAGAATTTCAAACGATTTGAAATGATTTCGTTTTTTTGGTTTATAATTACCTATAAACCAAATAGTTATGAATCAAGGCA
>CAMCMP010000043.1 GCA_945876095.1 Chitinophaga pinensis | reverse complement strand
AAAGAAAAATTAATCGAAAGGAAGTCGCATGCCATCATAGGCGAGTTCGATACCCTTGGGGAGTTGTCTATTTATTTCATCGTGTTTACCCAACTGATGGCTAATATGAGTGAAATAGGCTTGAGAAACATTTAACTCTTGAACAAGCGCTGTGGCTTCATCCAAAGTGAAATGAGAAAGATGTTTTTTGTGCCGCAATGCATTTATCACTAGCGTTTTACTGCCTTTTATTTTTTCCTTCTCTGCTTCTTCCATTCTATTGGCATCGGTAATGTAGGTAAAGTCTCCAAAACGAAATCCCAAAACAGGCATATGTAAATGCCAAACTAAAATAGGTATTACTGGAATATCGCCAATTGAAAAAGGAGTAAGATCAATGGTGGTAATATTTACCTGAGGAATTCCAGGGTATTTTTTATCCGTAAAAATATAGTAGAACTCTCGCTTCAATGATTCTTGAGTTAACTCATTAGCAAATATTTCCATAGGATTTCCAGAAAGAAAAGTAAATGCTTTTACATCATCCAATCCTGCTATATGGTCTTTGTGAGGGTGAGTGTATAATACTGCATCTAATTTTTTCACTTGCTCTCGCAACATTTGATACCTAAAATCTGGAGTGGTATCTACAACAAAAGAAGTATTGGAACTTTGGACCAAAATACTACTTCGCAAACGTTGGTCCTTTGCATCATTGGACAAACATACCCTGCAGTCGCAGGCTACCATAGGAACCCCACTACTAGTTCCTGTTCCTAAAAAAGTTATCGTTAATGGAGGGCATTGCACAATCCAAAATTAATCATTTGGAAATAAGGAATCTGAAAAAATAAGTAAACCAAGTAACCAATAAGATTTCTATTGTACGAAATGACTTTTTTTAGTTTAAACCTAAATCAGTAAATGAAGTAAATAAGTTTATTTATCTTGGACTTGACTCATCACCTCGTCAAACATTTTTTGGCTTTCATGTGTAAGAGAATCAAAATGGATATCTAATTGGGGCATCAGATCAATTAAAGTATTGATTCTTCCTTCAGTCTGTAAAAATTTATTAAGAACAACCACTCTTTTTTCCTGTAAAATACAATAGCCACTTTGGAAATTTCCACGTTCATATCGAATCACATATTTACATTCCTCGGCTATCTTTTCTATTTTGTCTAGTATGTTTTGTGTATATTTCATATCCTCAATACCTAAAATTCTTTTTAATAATCAATAACTAGTGCAACTTCCTATTTATGCCTAACAATAAAAAATAACTTTTTCAACAATCGTTGATAAATAAACCAGCCTGATTGGTTAAAATTGGCAATTAAACAGTTTTCAATAAAAATTTTGATTTCCCAAGCAAGCAGAGTAGAGTTAATTGATTGTGAGAAAAGAAGGATTGATAAGGCTTTGAGAGCGAAATTATTTGTTCGTCATCCTTATGATTGGCACAATCATTTCTTCCAAACTTATACCCCCATGCTGAAAAGTATTTTTATAATAATTTACAAAATGATTGTAATTAGTAGGATAACAAAGAAAAAGATCACCCTTGGTAAAAATAAAAGAGGAATTAATAGAAGGTGTTGGCAAACCTGCTTCTTTCGGATTTTTAAATGCCAACACATCTTTAGGCTCATAATCCAAATTTCTTCCATGCTTATACCGCAAGTTGGAAGTGGTTTGTTTGTCGCCTATCACTTTTACTGGAGATTTAACCCTCACACTTCCGTGATCGGTTCCTACGATTAGTGTTATTTTTTTATCGGAAATTTTCTTTAAAGCTTGATGAAGTGGGGAATGCTCAAACCAACTTTGAGTGATGCTTCGATAACTGATTTCATCACTGGCCAACTCTTTCAATACTTCCATTTCTGTTCTTGCATGACTGAGCATGTCTACAAAATTATACACAATCACATTGATATCATTGTCCAATAAATTGTGCATATTATCTACCAGCTTTTGTCCATCTTGGTGATTGGTGATTTTAGTATAAGAATATTTGGCCTCCCCTTTTCCTAAACGCTTTAATAGTGCTTTAAAAAAATCTTCTTCATGCAAATTTTTTCCACCTTCTTCTTCATCATTTTTCCATTGTTGGGGGAATTTTTTTTCAATATCCAACGGCAACATACCTGCAAAAATAGCATTGCGGGCATACTGAGTGGCTGTAGGTAAAATACTATAAAAGGTTTCCTCCTCGTGAATTCGAAAGCTATCTGCCAATAATGGTTGAATAATTTTCCACTGGTCAAAACGCAGATTGTCGATCAGTACAAAAAACAGAGGAGTACCTTTTTCAAGATGGGGTAAAACTTTGTATTGCATTAGGGTATGGCTCATAATAGGCGCATCCGCAATTTCATTGCCTACCCAGCTAGAAAAATTTTTAGAAATAAATTTAAAGAACTCCGTATTGGCTTCTGTCTTTTGCGTTTGAAATACTTCCTGCAATTCGGGACTGTCACTTTTTTTTATCTCCAGTTCCCAATAAACTAATTTTTTATAAACTTCCATCCACTCATTGTAATTGGGGTTACTATTGAGTGCCATAAACAAATTACGGAATTGCTCTCGGTAGGCGGAAGTAGTCTTTTCGGCAACCAATCTTTTATTATCAATCAGTTTTTTTAAACTCAGCCATACCTGATTAGGATTTACAGGCTTAATCAAATAGTCACTGATTTGCGAACCAATGGCTTCATCCATCAGATTTTCTGCTTCATTTTTGGTAATAAGAACTACGGGTAAATTGCTATTGAGTTGCTTCATTTGTTGCAAAGCCTGTAAGCCGGATATACCGGGCATACTCTCATCCATTAACACCACGTCCACTATGTTATTTTTTACATATTCCACTGCATCATAACCATTCGTTTTAGTATGCACTTGATATCCCTTGTTTTCTAAGAATAATATCTGTGAGGTTAGATTTTCAATTTCATCATCTACCCAAAGTATAACTGACATAAATATTAAATTAATTTTTGGTTGAAAGATTTACTTCTTTCGAGAATACTTTTTTTTATAAAATACTAAAGCACTTTCAGAAGACTCAATACTAGCTATAAAGCTAACTTTAAAAAAACATTTTGAAAAGTACCCTATAAATATCAGCAACTTTACATTTCCATATAAAGCGTATATACATCTCTGATAGATTACAAATTTAATTTTTTAATGTTATGCTTGTCAGCTTTATTTAGCTTTGTGCTTCTTTTAACAAAAAAGGAATTAGATTGAAAACTCTATCTTTAAGCAAAACTGAAAAGAAGTAAACAACCTATGTCATCAAGAAAAATAATCAACGATCCTGTTTATGGATTTATCACTATTGATGATGAGCTCATTTTAAAAATAATTGCTCATCCCTACTACCAGCGACTTCGCCGCATTCATCAGATGGCGATGGCATTGCTTGTTTATCCAGGAGCGGTTCACACTAGGCTGCACCACTCATTAGGAGCATACCACCTTATGCGCAATGCACTACATGAATTAAAAAATAAGGGGGTAGAAATTACCCTAGCGGAGGAACAAGGAGCCAAGATTGCAATATTATTACACGATATTGGCCACGGCCCATTTAGCCATGCATTGGAAAATGTATTACTAGAGAAAATGCATCATGAGGCCATTTCCTTGATGCTCATGAAAGAACTTAACAAACAATTTGATGGTCAATTACAAATGGCCTTAGATATTTTTACCAATGAATATTCGAAAAAATTTCTACACCAGCTGGTTAGTGGCCAATTAGACGTTGACAGAATGGATTACCTTACTCGAGACAGTTTTTTTAGTGGGGTAAGTGAGGGTGTTATTGGATATGATCGAATATTGAAAATGCTAACAGTGCACAATGGTGAGCTGATGGTAGAAGAAAAAGGAATTTATTCAATTGAGAAATTTCTGGTATCCCGTCGCCTGATGTATTGGCAGGTATACCTGCATAAAACAGTAGTATGTGCAGAACAAATGTTGGTAAGAATTATTAAAAGAGCCAAACATATAAAAGCGCTCACTCAAATGCCTCTCAATCAATTTATCAATGAGCCAGTAAGCTCGGTAAGCCTAGAACAATTTTGTACCCTCGATGACTATGATGTAATGGCTGCTATAAAAGGCTGGTGCAATCATGAAGATAAGATACTCTCGTTTTTGAGTAAGAGTATCCTCAACCGCGAGCTACTAAAGGTTAAATATTATGCAGAGCCTATAGAAAAAAAATGGTTAGAAGAGAAAACAATAGAGGCCATGCAAAAAATGAATATTAGTGCTGAGGAAGCTTCTTGGCTAGTATTTACAGGAACTGCTTCAGGTAGTACCTATAATTTTGAGGATGAAAGAATCAACATACTATTTAAAGATGGTTCAATTAAAGATATTTCCGAAGTAGACGACCCTTTAATTGGCAAAAATCTGGGCGGAAAAATCAAGAAATATTATTTTTGTTACCTACGCTAAAAATGCCTGAAAAGGTAAAATAACTCATATTTCTTACTGTTATCAGCTAAATTGGTACTGTAAATCCCCCTAATTGCCCTACAAATAGTCAGGCCATAAAAAATTAAATATCTTTGCCAAAACTTTGAAAATAAGCATGAACGCAAATTTCAATCCAGACAAACAACATACTTTGGCCACCACAGTAAATATCTCTGGTACTGGTCTCCATACCGGTATCAACGTAGATATGACACTTAAGCCTGCAAATCCTGGATTTGGATTTCAGTTTCAACGGGTAGATTTACCAGGAATGCCGATAATTAAAGCAGATTGCGATCTAGTAACCGATACTTCTAGAGGGACTACCTTGGAGTCAGGAGATGCCAAAATTAGTACTGTAGAGCATATACTTGCCGCGCTGGTAGGATTAGGGGTAGACAATTGCCTAATTGAGGTAAATGGGCCAGAAATACCTATTATCGATGGCAGCAGCGAGCCCTTTGTAAAAATAATTGAACCAATGGGAGTAGTGGAACAAGATGCAGCCAAAGCTTGGTATAGCATTGACGAAAACATTACCTATTGCGACGAAAATAATAGGGTTGAAATAACTGCGCTTCCCTCCCTTGAATACAAATTAACTACCCTTATCGACTTTAATTCTCCTGTATTAGGCACCCAGCATGCTACTCTAAAAAGTATGAAGGATTTTAAAACAGAAATAGCTCCTTGTCGTACTTTTTGTTTTTTACATGAGTTAGAAATGTTACTCGATAATAATTTAATTAAAGGAGGAGATATTAATAATGCAATAGTAGTAGTTGATAAGCCCATCTCAAGTAATGAAATGACTCGGTTAGCGAAAGCCTTCGGAAAAGAAAGAATGGAAGTAAAAAGTGAAGGCTATCTAAATAATCTTGAATTACGCTTTCCAAATGAACCTGCCAGACATAAGCTACTAGATATTATTGGCGATCTTGCACTTACAGGTTATGCAGTGAAGGGGCATATCATAGCCAATAGACCTGGACACAGCAGTAATGTTGCTTTTGCAAAAAAATTAAAGCAGTACATCAAAAAAAATAAACACACCAAGGATATTCCCATCTATAATCCTAACCAAGCAGCAGTGTATAATTCAAAGCAAATAGAAGACACCCTGCCCCATAGATTTCCATTCTTATTGGTTGATAAAATAATTGAACTTACAGATAAGCAAATCGTTGGTATCAAAAATGTAACTTTCAATGAATACTTTTTTCAAGGGCATTTTCCTGGAAACCCTGTTATGCCGGGTGTTTTACAAATAGAGGCACTTGCCCAAACAGGTGGAATCCTTTGTATCAATGCTATGCCAGAAGGAAAGTATGATACTTATTTCATAAAAATAGAAAATTGTAAATTCAAACAAAAAGTAGTTCCAGGTGATACGATGATTTTAAAAATGGAACTCATTGAACCGATTCGAAGAGGAATTTGTGTAATGCGTGGAAGTGTTTATGTTGGTAATAAACTTTGTACCGAAGGAGACTTAACTGCGCAATTGGTAAAGAGAACCTAACTTTTCTTTATGACTCAATTTTAAAACAATTTTTAAAAAATGATTGTTAGCTATTAGATTTAAATCAAATTGATCCATTTGTAAATTTCTAAATTAACCATGATTCATCCTCATACCTATATTCACCCCAATGCAAAACTTGCGACCAATGTAAAAATTGATCCTTTCAGCGTTATTCACCCGAATGTAGAAATCGGTGAAGGCACCTGGATTGGAAGTAATGTAACCATTATGGAAGGGGCCAGAATTGGGAAAAATTGTCGCATTTTCCCTGGTGCGGTAATTGCTGCTATTCCACAAGATCTTAAATTCGACAATGAAGCTACTACCGTTGAGGTAGGTGACAATACTACAATACGTGAGTTTGTTACTATCAACAGGGGTAGTAAAGATCGCTGGGTAACTAAGGTCGGCAATAATTGCTTGATCATGGCTTACAGCCATATTGCACATGATTGCAAAGTGGGAAATAATTGTATCATGAGTAACAATACTCAGATGGCTGGCCATGTTACGGTAGGTGATTTTGCTATTTTGGGAGGTATGTGTGCCATTCATCAATTTGTACAGATAGGTCAACATGCTTTCGTAAGCGGAGGAAGTTTAGTTAGTAAAGATGTTCCCCCCTATATTAAAGCAGGCAGAACACCGCTAAGTTATGCAGGTGTTAATTCTATTGGACTAAAACGTAGAGGATTTTCATTGGATAGTATTAACCAGATACTAGATATTTACCGAATTATCTATAACAAATCTTTGAATACTACTCAAGCACTCAACTTTATCGAGGAAGAATTACCTGCTACCGACGAAAGGGATGAGATTGTTACTTTTATCAGAGATAGTGGCAGAGGAATCATTAAAAGATTTATTAAGGGAAATACAGATGATGAATAAAATCATTTAGCATTAGAGATGATAAGCAAGTGAAGATATTTTATCAATACATTTAAATTCACCTATTTATCGCAATCAATTTGGAGCCGAAAGGAATAGGATTACTCATGCATATCAAACTAACCAATACCGGTAAACGCTTTAACAGAGAATGGATTTTCCGTCACTTTGAGTATGAATTTTTATCTGGTAAAAAATATGCCATTACAGGGTCTAATGGCTCTGGTAAATCGACACTGCTTCAAGTAATATCAGGTGGAATTTCTCATAACGAAGGTAAAATTGAAATGACATTAAATGGAAATCCGCTTTCTGAAGAAAATTGTTTTCAATATCTTTCGATCGCAGCACCATACTTAGAGCTAGTTGAAGAAATGACTGCTACCGAATTTCTAAATTTCCATTCTTCTTTTAAACCGCTCACTCATTCAATTGAATCAATACTCCCTGTCATCAACTTAGAAAAAGCTGCACAGAAACAAATTAGGTATTACAGTAGCGGAATGAAACAACGACTTAAACTAGCACAGGCGTTCTTTTGTTCAGCTCCTTTGTTGCTGCTAGATGAGCCTACTACCAATTTAGATGCTGAGGGTATTGCTTTGTACCATCAACTAATTAATGAAAACACTTATCAAAAATTAGTAATCATTAGTAGCAATGATCCTCAGGAATATAGTTTTTGTGATGAAGTAATTGCCATTGCCAATTATAAATAATGTACTAAGTAGTCGGACTTCAAAATATCGCAAGGACTTATTCTGTTTTTTTCTATCAAAATGAATCGGTAAAGAACTACCAAGTAATTTTTATTGCTTTTTAGTAAATTAAAGTTGGCTATACCTGTGATTTCCTTTGGAATAGGGTGCTTTTACTTTTTTGCCTTGATGCAAAAAAGTAACAAAAAAAATCAAGCCTGCGAATAAAAAGGCTGAAATTTTAAATGTCATCCTAAAATCAAGGAACTCGCCGGTGGAGTAAAATAATTTAAAATATAAGCAGGCTCAGACAGCCTTGATTTTTTAACGGCTGATAAATCAAATTTCTAGCACTTTTTATTCGAGGGCCTTGCTGAATGAGCGGTTACTACTTGTTGAGGGTCTACTAAATAAATTTTCAGAAATATCTACACCCATTAGCTGTAATCATTAGAAAAATCTTTATCTCCTACTGGCAATCAATAAATCAAGATCTGTATATTTCAAATCAAAGCGTTCACTCAGGTGAAAATTAGTTAGGCTTCCCTTGAATAAATAAACACCACTTCGAATATTTGCTTTATGCCATACAGCATGATCAATACCACCTTCATCAGCAGTCTCAAGTAGTAAAGGCATCAATACATTGCTAATAGCCTGGGAGGCAGTTCGAGCAAAGCCGCTGGGTATATTGGGTACGCAATAATGAATTACGTCAAACTTCCTAAAGATTGGCTTTTCATGGGTTGTAACTTCACTGGTTTCAAAACACCCTCCTCTATCAATACTAACATCTACAATAATACTTCCCGGCCGCATATTACTCACCATTTGTTCGGAAACAATAATGGGCGTTCGGCCAGAAGAACTACTCAACGCGCCAACCGCAACATCACAAGTTTTTAATTGTTTTGCCAATATTTTTGGTTCAATTACCGAGGTCCATAAGCGGTCCCCGATATTATTTTGAAGACGCTTTAATCGATAAATACTGTTATCAAAAATCTTTACACTAGCTCCCATCGCTAATGCTGTACGAGCAGCATATTCACCTACAATGCCTGCTCCTATTATGATCACTTTAGTAGGCGGAATACCACTGATACCGCCAACCAATACTCCTTTTCCATTATTAGCCTTACTTAAATATTGTCCAGCTATCAGCATTACTGCACTCCCCGCAATTTCACTCATACTGCGTACAATTGGATTGTGCCCCGTATCATCTTTTAGATTTTCAAAACTTAAAGCAGTAATTTTTTTCTCCATCATTTTCTGTAAAATTTCTCTTTTCATTACAGACAAATGAATGGGGGAAATGATATATTGATTGGGCTTCAATAACTCACATTCTGTTTCACTAATGGGCGCACTTTTCACTAATGCATCACATTCAAAAACCTCTTTTTTATGGTAGGCAATTTTTGCTCCAACATCACTATAATCTAAATCATTATAGCTTGCACCCTCTCCTGCGCCTGTTTCCAACATTACCCGATGACCATTCGCCACCATTACCCCTACCGCTTCTGGTGTTAGCGCAATTCGATTTTCATTAAATGAGTTCTCCTTTGGAATACCAATAAATAGTTGAGTGCCTTTTGGTTTAATATCTAAAGTCTCTTCCAATGTTTCATAAGAAAAGGAAGGAGAAACATAAGGTTTTGATTTAGCCATAGTTGTATAAAATTGAAATCAAATAACTGTATTTGAAAGGTAGGTACAAAATACAAATTATTACTGAAACTCGCTTCGCTATTAGTCAATTTTGAGAAGCAGTATTCATTGGATTTGAAATTTAGACAGAATCTATTATAATTTGGTCCTTATTTTTCTAGTATCCTTGTCCAATGAAGTAAAGTACAAATGCAATGTTTCATCGGGTAAAATTCCCTCCGCCTTTTCTGGCCATTCCACCAAACAAGTATTGCCAGATAGTAAACAATCTTCCACTCCGCTTGAAAAAACCTCTTCTTCATTTTTTAATCGGTATAGGTCTATATGGTAAATAATTTCTCCAGACTGGGTAGTATATTGGTTAATGATAGAAAAAGTAGGACTTGATATATTGTCTACTACCTTCCTCGCATTACAATAAGCCTGTGTAAAGGTGGTCTTGCCTGCTCCCATTTCACCATGTAGTGCCAGCACCTTATAATTAGCTGAAAAAGCGATTATTTCATCCGCAGCTGCCTTTATTTGATTTAAAGAAAAAATTACCTCCATGTTGCAAAGATATTTTTCTTGATTAGTAATTCATTCAAGAATAGAAATAATAATTTTGTGCTATGGAAAAAGTAGTCTGGAAAGTAGAGGGAATGACATGTACCAATTGCGCATTGACTATCAATCAATACCTTCAAAAAAAAGGTAGTAGTGATGTAAAAGTAAATTTTATTGGTGGCGAGGTAAGCTTTACACTTCCAGCTGATAGTTCGAAAATTTCTATTGCCCAAGGAATAGAAGGCCTTGGCTACCATATTGTAGACGAACCGCTGATGCAACAGCTACCAAAAAAAAAGAAATTTTTTTCTAATCATCTTCAACGATTCAGTTTCTGCCTACCCTTTACATTAGTTTTATTACTACACATGCTTCCTTGGCATATTCATTTCTTAATGAATCCCTGGATTCAGCTTGCTATTTGTATTCCAGTATTTTGGGTAGGCATGGGCTATTTTGGAACTAGCGCAATAAAAAGTCTACGTAGCGGTATTCCTAATATGAATGTACTAATAGCGCTGGGAGCTACTGCTGCATTCACATACAGCCTAATTGGCACTATTGGTAGTTTGGGAATGAATTATCTTTTTTATGAAACTACCGCTACCATTATTACCCTTGTATTTTTAGGAGAATGGGTAGAACACAAATCTGTATCCGCTACCCAAAATGAACTTAATAAGTTGGCCCGTAGTCAACCACTCATGGCGAATATGATCGCTTTTGATGAGCAACACAAAGAGTTAATATTTCCAGTAGAGAGTACTCAACTAAGAGTAGGTGACTTGGTATTAATAAAAACAGGGGAACAGGTGCCTTCAGATTGTAAAATCATTTGGGGAGAGGCACAGGTAAACGAATCCTTAGTCACTGGAGAAAGCAGGCCGTTGCTTAAACAAAAAAAAGATACACTGATTGGAGGCAGCATTATATCAGAAGGTGCCCTAAAAGCCCAGGTTACTGCCACTGGTAAAGACACTGTACTAAGTAATATTTTAAATTTAGTAAAACAAGCACAGGGTGAAAAGCCACCCATTCAACAATTGGCCGATAGAATCAGTGCCATTTTTGTACCAGCTGTAATAAGTATTTCGACTGTAACCTTCCTTTTGAATTACTATGTATTTCAAATTCCAGCAGCTGATTCATTGATGAGAAGTATTGCAGTGTTGGTTATCAGTTGTCCTTGCGCAATGGGGCTTGCAACTCCTGCTGCTATCGCCGTTGGACTCGGCAGAGCAGCTAAAAATGGAATACTTTTCAGAAATGCAAAGGCCCTAGAATTATTTAAAAATATTAAAACAGTAATTTTTGATAAAACAGGTACTCTTACAATGGGTCAGTTTGTTATTGCTGATTTTAAATACAGCAGCCTTTCTGAAGAAGAATTTAAACGTATTATTTTTTCACTAGAAAAATATTCCAATCACCCTATTGCAAAAACCATTGGCAGCGAATGGAAAATCAATAATGCAATTCAATGGAAAAAAATTGAAGAGATAAAAGGAATTGGAATGAAAGCGGAAGATGCAGAAGGAAATATTTACCAACTAGGATCTCATAAAATAGCTTCTAACCTTACATCAGATAATTCGCATACCGCCTACTTACTCATTAATGAAACCTTAGAGGGTTGGGTAGATTTAGAAGATCAGATTAGAAAAGAATCTTTTGAAGTAATATCATTTCTTCATTCTAAAAACATTCAAACTATTTTACTAAGTGGTGATTCTTTACAAAGAACCAAACAAGTAGCAGACGAACTTGGCATCTCTCAAATATTTGCAGAAAAATCACCTGAAGAAAAATTATCTATTGTAGCTCAAATTAATGAAAAAACTCCAACAGTGATGGTGGGCGATGGTATCAATGATGCACCTGCCTTGGCAAAAGCTACTATTGGTATTTCAATGAGTGAGGCTACACAACTAGCCGTACAAAGTGCACAAGTAGTGCTGATGAATAAGGGTATCCAACATTTACCACTTGCCTTAGGCCTTGGTAAGCACACTTTCACTACCATTCAACAAAATTTATTCTGGGCTTTCATTTATAATATTGTTGCCATCCCCATCGCTGCGATGGGCCTATTACATCCCGGCATAGCAGCGCTAGCAATGGGGTTTAGTGATGTAATATTGGCAATAAATTCTATTCGGTTAAATTATAAAAACGTACTATAAAATTGGTAAATTTGATAACCGATTTATATCGTTCCAATTTTATTTATTTACAAATAATTAATGAATTCTATGGATGAGTTGACTGAAAAAATAGAAGATGATCATTTTCTAACACCTGAAGAATTAGAAGAAATGAAAGCGATCATACAAAAATCTATTACGCAAGCAAAGCAGAATACAAAGTTGCCCTCTGAAATCAAAAAAGAATCTGATCATTCAGAAGGCAACTTACCCTTAGCTTAAAAAATATTATCTTATTTACATAAGTAGAATTACAATTCTATAGAAAAAATTAATTGCTTTTTAATTTTCCCAACAACCAATTAGTCATTTTTTCGTTCTGTTCTGGATATGTCCAATGTCCAGTTTCAAGTGCTAAGAATAATTCCTTAGGCGCAGTGATTGAATTATAGACCGCATACATAGAAGTTGGAGGACAGGTCTCATCATTGAAGCCCCATGAATAAAATCCAGGAACTTTAAGTCTTTTAGCAAAATTTACCACATCATAATATCCCAAGGTTTTTAATTTTTCCTTGGTATTATTATAAGCCATATTTGCTTTATCAAAGTAATGAGGCCATCCACCTGCACGTTCGCTTAAATAACCTGTTACATCAGATAAAGCAGGATAGAAGGCACCTAAATTTTTTACCCTCTTGTCAAGTGCAGCTGTTACAATAGATAAAGCGCCACCTTGGCTTCCACCAGTAACGGCTAAATTAACTCCATCAAATTGTGGTAGGCTAGTTAAAAAATCATTGGCTCTAACACAACCAATATAAACTCGCTTATAAAAAAATCGATCGCGATCATCCAGATTATGATTGAAATATTCTTTTAAAATTCCGCTCCCCAAATCAAGATATACCGATGGATCCATTGTGACAGGAATACCATGAATTCCAATTTGGAAGGTGATAATACCTTTTTCAGCATTGGCAATATCACCTGTATAAGCTCTCACACCAGCACCTGGCACTTGTAATAAGGCAGGATATTTTCCTTCTTTTTTAGGCACGCATAAAATTCCATAAAGCCTTGTACCTATTTTATAATTTTGAAGATTTACCTGATACACATTTACCTTTTCTGTACATCTCTCTGGAATCAAAGTCATTTTTGCATCCATCGGTACTTTAGCTAGATCAACCAATGCATTGTTCCAGAAATCATCAAAATCAGTTGGGTTTTCAATTGTAGGAGTAATTTGAAGTGGATCAAAACCTGCAGTACTTAAATTACGATACTCTTTATTATCTACTTCGGCAATGGCTACGCATCTTAAAAACCCTGGGACTTGCAGGGTACCCGCGTCAATCATTTGTGTACCTGTAGCAAGTGTAAGCGTTTCTTTTTTTATAGGAGTTTGTTTTTCAAGTCCAATTTCATAACGAACCTTAGCATCCTTTACTAAATTGCCATTTTTAAAAACAGATAGGGTAAACTTTACCTTTTCTCCTTTTTTATAAGTCCAATCAGAATGATCTGCAGCAACAATCACTTTGACAAGTCGCTCCACTGGCTGAGCTAAAATATGCTTACTGATACCCAATAAAAATAAGAATAGAATTACTTTACTATTTTTCATTTTAGATTTATTAAATAATTAAAATTAAAGTTGCCAACTAATAGAAACTTAGGTACTCAAATAAAACAGAAATTCATCCATCTTATTAGTCAATTAAAAAATTGATTGATAAAATTAAGAGAAAAATTTAATGGATGATATTCAAAAAAAGAGGCAACCCAATTAGGTTGCCTCTATGAAAATGTAATTTCAATAATTAAATACCGCTCAATCCGAAGCCTTCTCTGTATTCGCGTTTAACGAATTGGTTAACTTCATCACAGTTAGTGATCTTCATTTGATCATGATCCCATAATAAAGTGATGTTGCGAGCAGGGAACACTTTTCTTGGAGGCATAGCACGTTGTGCACCAGTAGCCGTTGCAGCTGGAGCAGCAGCTACAGGAGTAGAAGTTCTTTCTACGTTAT
The DNA here is from genome assembly GCA_945876095.1 of Chitinophaga pinensis. Lineage (GTDB taxonomy): Bacteria > Bacteroidota > Bacteroidia > Chitinophagales > Chitinophagaceae > Ferruginibacter > Ferruginibacter pinensis_E. The sequence goes on along the minus strand of CAMCMP010000043.1, from coordinate 6,804 downwards.
AGCCTCTGATAGCCAAGTTAGCAACAAGCATATTCTCCACTACCATTGCAGCTTTATCAAATGGAGAACTTGTTTCACCTTTTCCGTATCCTTTCAAACAAGCTTCAACCCATTGTTGATAGTGAGCTTCCGCTCCTCCTGGAACTCTTGGATATTTAATAGGTAATTTCTTAATAGCCGCTTCTTCCATACGTGATACCGGTAATAGTCTAGCACCTGCTGAATAGCAACCTGCAATCATTTTACCTTTGGTACCGATGAAGATCATACCACTACCATCGCTTAGAGCTAGGGTATCGGTAGGCTCCATTTCTTCTGGTCTTGGAGGGGTTAAACCACCATCCATCCAGTGAATCTTAATATTTGGAAGCGCTTTACCGTGCTTACCTTTTTTGGGGTTAGCAAAAGTCAAAATAGTATTACTTGATGGAGGGCAAGCATCTGGGAATTCTTCTTGCTTTAATCCCATACTTGGGTTACCCAAACTTGTTTGAACTGCATTTACATATCCAAGGTTAAGAACAGTCATTGGAGCTTCTAGGATGTGAGCACCCATATCACCAATTACACCGGTTCCGTAATCCCACCATCCGCGCCAATCAAATGGAGCTACGTGGAAAGCATCATCATATGAAAGACCTGGACTCATACCATTGCGCTGCTGACCAGTTCGGCCAGAAGGGTAAGGTTTTGCCTTAGCAGAACTCTGCCAAAGATCCCAATTGAATGTGCTAGGAGCTGTTCCAGTTTTAGAAGGCCATTTCATACCACCTTGTGGCCAAACTGGACGATTGGTGTAGCAATAAACATCTGTTACTTCTCCGATAAGACCCGCCTCATACCACTCTCTCATTTGGCGAACGCCATCATTTGATGAACCTTGGTTACCCATTTGGCTCACTACTTTATGCTCACGAGCAAGTTGCGCTAGCACACGTGCTTCGTAAATATCATGCGTCATTGGTTTTTGAACCCAAATATGTTTACCATGAACGATAGCAGCAGAAGCAGCTACGGCATGGGTATGATCTGGTGTAGAAACTGAAACAGCATCAAAATTTTTGTGCTCTTTTTCCATCAACACTCTCCAATCCTCATATACTTTTGCATCAGGGTATTTTTTAAAGGTACCTGCACCTTGTAATTGGTCAACATCACATAGAAAAGCGATTTTAGCTTTTTCTTGTGGTACAAATGCTTTTTTCTCCTCATCCCATCTTCTCATAAATCCAGCACAGTCACTCGTTCCTTTTCCACCAGCACCAATAGTAGCGATATACAATGTATCACTAGGAGCGGTAAATCCACGACCTAACACATGGCGTGGGACGATGTAAAATCCAGCTGAAGTCAAAGCAGCATTGCGAATAAATTCGCGCCTTGGATTTTTAGTCTTGTTTTTTGTTTCTTTCTTCATAGAAATTTTTTTTAAGATATAGCAAATTAGAATTAGGGCTTCAAGTTAGTATTAACTATTTATCTAACCAAATTTAAATACACCTTGATTTGATATTAATAAATTTAAAAATTTGAAAGGACTGATTATCTAAACCATTTCTCAGAAAACTAGCATTTGAATCGAATTTAGTTACTTAATTCTTAGTCCAAAAAATTGTATAGTTTAATCCAAAATAAAATTAGTTTTTACTTGCCCATTGTCCGTCAATCATCACTTTTGAAATTTTAGTAAGATACTCGAAGGGGTCTCCATCAAACAATACTAAATCTGCATCTTTTCCTTTTTCAATACTACCAACTCTTTTATCTATCCCTAATAATTTAGCTGGATTCAATGTAATAGATTTCAAACCTTCCTCATAAGGCAAGCCATAGGTTACTGCTAATGCAGCTTCAAATAGCAACACATGTGTTTTAGGAACATATCCTTCATATCCTGTTTCAATGCTCACTTGAATATTAGCAGCAGTTAAGATCGCAGCACTTTCTCTTGTCATATTGACCATATCTCCTGCATTTCTAGACATAGTAGAATGTAAAATAACTTCTGCTTTACAGGCCTTTATTTCATCAATTAATCTATAAGCTTCTGCAGCTCCATCAATCACCAATTTAAAATTAAATTCTTTAGCTAATCGAATTGCATTCATAATATCATTCGATGAATTTACAGTTATTAAAGCCTTCACTTCACCCTTTAATAACTTACTTAATGCCTCATATTTTAAATCAATTGCTGGACGTTTAGCCGTGTCTTTATCGTTTTGCTTTTGCATGTAAGCCTGTGCTTTCAAGAATTCTGTCCTAATCATAGCAATTTGTTTTGCTTTTGTACCGGGACTAGTAAAATTACCCTCCACTGATGCGCCAATTGTCATGGCTAACATTTCCATTGGTACTAATGTTACTTCATCAATCTTACCAGGTTTTGTTTTAACAACCATTGTTTGTCCACTCACCAAGGCGCCAATACCATGTCCAGTATGCATGGTGGTAACACCAAAATCTCTCACATAGGCTACTAATTTTTCTTCCGGATTATAAGCATCGATTGCTCTTAATTCGGGTTGAATAGGAGATGACTTTTCTAATTGGTCTTGATCAGTCGGAATATTTAATGCTCCCGATAATCCCACTACACTTCTGGCATCAATAAATCCAGGAGTAACTACTTTAGATGAAACAACTGTATAATTTTTAGGAATAGTAATTTCTTTTGCAGTGCCTACCATTTCGATTTTTCCATCTTTTATAAGTACCACTCCGTTTTTAATTGTTGCCCCGTTCACCGTATAAATTATTTCAGCTTTAATAGCTGTTTGTGAATGCGCAATGAAGGGCGTCAATAACAAAGCAATTATTATTTTATTTAAATTTTTCATTTGATTTTTTTTAATCGATTTAATTAATTACCAATTTCATCATCATGATTCAAGTATTCTTCTCTTTGAGTTGAATAGACTTTAAATCCGCCCACTAAAAATGCTTTGTCAGCAGGATTAGTAATGTCATAGCGCTTTTTACCCTCCACCCATGTTTGTTCTACTTTAGTATACAGACTAAATGGATCACCAGATAAAATAATAAAATCTGCATCTTTTCCTTTTTCCAACGAACCAATTCGAGAAGATAAATCAAGCATTTTTGCTCCATTGATAGTAAGAGCCTCCAAAGCTTTTTCTTTATCCATGCCAGCCCTAACTCCCATTGCTGCAGCACGAATCAATAAACGAGAATCGGTAACTCCGTCGTCTGTATGAAAGCCAGTTAAAACTCCAGCATTTGATAACGCAGCCCCGTTAGTAGAAGAATAATCCATCGCTTCTAATTTACCGCCGGGCGATTCAATTACAATAATAGAGCAAGGCGCTCCTGCCTTTGCAATTTCATTAGATACTTTCCATCCTTCACTTACATGATGCAATACAGCTCTAAAGCCAAATTCTTTTATTAAGCGGATGGCTGTTAAAATATCATTTTCTTTGTGCGTATGAAAATGCACTACTCTTTTCCCTTCCAACACTTCAACCAGCGGCTCTAAACGAAGGTCTCTTTCAGGGAGTTTGGCTGAATCTTTTCCTGCCTTATCAATTTTGCTTTTATACTCTCTTGCTTTATTAAACAAATCCCTATCCATAGCTGCACTCTTAGCTCTTGTTGCAGGAAAACCACCAGTTCCTCTCATTGGATTCGTTCCATTGGCCATCTTCATACCACCAAACAAACCTTTTTCATTAATGATGATCAAATCCTCCATCACTTTTGCTTGTCGCATTTTTACATAAACAGTTTGGCCGCTCATTAAGTGTCCACTTCCTGGCATAATATTTAATGTAGTGAGTCCGCCTGATAACGCTTTTTTAAACCCATCACTTGTAGGATTGATGGCATCAAAAGCCCTTGCATCAGGATTTAAAGCGGCAGAATAATCACCTCCTTCAGGGCCGCCAAGATGTGAATGAGTATCTACTATTCCAGGCATAATCACTTTACCCTTGGCATCAGTAATCACTGCATCTGAAGGGATTTTTAAAGAGGCATCACCGACAGCTATAATTTTGCCATTTTGAACAATCACTGTTCCATTTTGAATTGGCTTGCTAGTGATCGGATAAATGAGCGCGCCTTTAAATGCTACTGGCTTGTCTTGTGCATTAACAATAATGCAAAAAGATATACCAATAAAGAATAATAACTTTTTTTTCATGCTAGTTGGTTTTTACAAATAAATAAGTTGGACGAATCAAAAATAAAATAGTTTTTTCTTCTTTGATTTATAAAGGAAATAGTGAAGATAAAAAAACTGTTTATAATTTAGAAATTCCTTTTAATGCGAAGCTATGAGGATAGTTATCAAAAAAATAATTATCCTACTTTAAATAAAATAAAAAATTTAAAAACAACATCAGTTTTATACCTATTTTGCACCTTATGGTGCAGTATTTAATCAAAAAATATAACAACAGAAACCGCCATTAAAAATTATTATTTTGACAAATATTTCCATCCAGCAAATTTTAAAAAGAAATTGGGGGTACGATGAATTTCGACCCTTACAGGAGGATATTATCAATAGTATTTTGGATGGAAAGGACACCCTAGCTTTACTACCCACTGGAGGAGGAAAATCTATTTGTTTTCAGGTTCCAGCATTAGCAAAAGAAGGTATTTGTTTAGTAATTAGTCCCTTAATAGCACTGATCAAAGACCAGGTAGAAGGACTAAGAAAAAAAGGAATTCTAGCCTTATCGATTTACTCAGGAATGAGTTTTTTAGAAGTAAAAAAAACCTTGCAAAATGCCGCTCATGGAAACTATAAATTTTTGTATGTTTCACCCGAAAGATTAGAAACCGATTTGTTTCTAGATTATTTGCCTTCTATGAATATCAACCTGATAGCTGTGGATGAGGCGCATTGTATTTCACAATGGGGCTATGATTTCAGACCATCTTATTTACGCATTGCTGCTGTAAGGGAACAGTTACCTAAAATACCTGTACTCGCATTGACAGCCTCTGCTACTCAATCTGTGCAAAATGATATTTGTGAGAAATTGCTTTTCAAAAAAAACGAGCAAAGATTTCAGCAATCTTTTGAAAGAGCCAATCTATCCTATAGTGTTTTTAATGTAGTATCTAAACAAAACAAACTGCTAGAAATTGTTAACAATGTAAAAGGAAGTGGAATTGTCTATTGCAAAAGTCGCAAACAAACCAAAGATATAGCAGAACTGCTCACGCTAAATAATATCAAAGCAGATTATTATCATGCAGGACTGAGTAATGATGAAAGAAATAAACGACAGGAAAATTGGATTAATAATAGTACTCGAATCATTGCCTGTACCAACGCATTTGGTATGGGAATCGATAAACCAGATGTAAGATTAGTAATACATTATTCAGTGCCAGATTGTATTGAAAATTACTATCAAGAAGCGGGAAGAGCAGGAAGAGACAGTAAAAGAGCCTATGCAGTAATGCTGTACAATAAACGAGAAGTAGCCGATATGCAATTGCAAAGCAATATTCGTTATCCAGATAAAGCAACGATTAAACAGGTCTATATCGCCATTATGAATCATCTGCAAGTAGCCGCTGGCTCAGGGGAAGGAATGAGTTTTGATTTTGACATGGCTAGTTTTTCGGCAGCTTTTAAAATCAATATTCTCACTGCTACTTATGCCATTAAAACTTTAGAGCAGGAAGAGATCCTTTGGTTTAATGAAGTTTTTTTTAAACCTTCCACACTAGTATTTAATACCGACAGAGAGCAGTTAGAAGATTTTGAAAAACAATTTCCTTCCTTTGAAAAGTTGATTAAAGGATTACTCAGAAGTTATGAAGGAATTTTCGACTACCCTGCAACGATATATGAAACTGAGCTAGCAAGATTTGTGAAAAAAAGTACAGAAGAGGTGAAGAAAGAATTAAAGCAATTACAACATTATGGCATTGTAACCTACGATGCACAAAAGGATACACCACAACTTAGTTTAAGAATTAACAGGATGTATGCGGATAGCTTTATAATTAATTTGGATAACTATAATGAAAGAAAAAATAATTTCGAGACCAGAATAAAAGCCATTACCGAATTTATTACCAACACCATAAAGTGCAGAAGTCAAATTATTGGTAATTATTTTAATGATTTAGCGATTAAGCCCTGTAGGATTTGTGACAATTGCATCAATTTAAAATCGCTTCGGATTACTAAGGAAGAGTTTGAACAAATTGCTCATTATATTCTTGGGTGGAGTGAGCAGCATTCTGGGGGCATAAAAGAATTAATAGAAAGTGGTAAACCCTTTAAAAAAGAGAAAATTTGGAAGGTGGTGGATTATCTTCAGTCAGAGAAAAAAATAACAGTCAGTAGAGAAGGTACAATTAGTTTGGCTACCCGATAACTCACCGCCCAATTACTTTTTGCGGCCTTTGATTTATAAATGAATAACTAGCTCAATCGTCCCTAAAAATAGATTTACAGAGGTACAATCCTTACCACTCATCAATTTTTTGTTAAAGAATAGCTATTACATTAATAAAATACTACTTTTAACATTCAAACAAATTAAGTATGAAATCAAAATTATTTTTCTTTTTTGCATGGGTTATGACCTTTTCGGTATCGGCCCAAAAAGTAGCATTTACAGAGTACAATTTAAAAAATGGTTTACATGTAATACTACACCAAGATAAAACAGCTCCTGTAGTAGCTGTGTCTGTAATGTATCACGTAGGAAGTAAGGATGAGCAGACCAACCGTACTGGCTTTGCACACTTCTTTGAACACCTACTTTTTGAGGGAAGTGACAATATCAAAAGAGGTGAATTCATGAAAAT
>CAMCMP010000042.1 GCA_945876095.1 Chitinophaga pinensis | reverse complement strand
AGTAAAAAATAACCTTGTATTGCCATCCCTTTTTCCAAAATGAACATGGGGGTCGACTATTAAAATAAATTAACAATTCAACAAAACCAATACTTTCAACCGATAAAAATTACATTTTTAAGTTTAGTCGGTTGGTAGTGAAAAAATATTATTAATCAAACGAAGGAAGTAAATAATTGAAAGTTTACAGAATGAACACTGAGTAAAATAAATTTAAAAATAATTATGAAAAATACATTTTTTAGCTTGCTTCTATTTTTCAGTAGTAATCTTACTGCTCAAACGATTCCAAATTTTGACCTCATTAAACTTGAAAAAACTTCTGACTACAAAAAGGCGGAACCTTTTGTAATTCTTTCTGCTAATTTCATATTATCAACTCCAATTAAAATTGACAATAAGGATAGATACAACTCATTGCGATTTATTAGTCAATGGATGAATGGAACAACTGATTATTCTTTTGCAATGGAAGATATGATTGAAAAAATTGGCAAAGGAGACAATGACCATTTGGCTATTTATGTTTCTGCTTTATCAAAATATACCATAGAAAACAAGCCAGTAGTAAAAAATGCTATTCAACTGAAAGTAGAAGCTATCACTACCCTATTGAATTATTGTCAAGACAAAAAAAACAATCTAAGGTTAACCAAACAACTAAAAAAACTTGTTGATGCAAAGGAAAAAGGACAACTCGAACAAGCGTTACAATAAGATTGATGTTGCGATCTATAAAAATTATTGATAATTCAAAACGGTGGATGGCAGCTCTTTTTGAATAATATAAATTGAATTTTAAAAAATACTAAATTTTTAATAATGATGAAAAACAAACTCCTCCTAATCCTATGTGCTATCTGTTTATGGTATACCAGTCAATCTCAAAATCCGGAGCTTCGACAAGGGAATTTTTATACGGTTGCACAGGGCAAGGTTAAACTAACTGAATTTGCCAGCACCTATAAAGATCAAAATAGTTGGACAAAAAGAACAGAGCAGATTAGAGCAACTATTCGCCATGGTGCAAAACTAGAAGAGTTACCTCAACGTTGTGCACTTAATCCTATTAGAAACAACAAACATACCTATGCGGATTACACGGTAGAAAATGTAGCATTTGAAAGCCTTCCAGGCTTTTATGTAACCGGTAATCTTTACTTACCTAAAAATTTCAATGGTAAAATAGCTGGAGTAGTTAGCCCCCATGGACATTGGCCTAATTTGGCAGATTACGGGAGATACCGCAATGACGTTCAATACCGATGTGCTACTCTTGCCAAAATGGGAGCAGCTGTTTTTACTTATGATATGCTAGGTTATGGAGAATCGATTCCTTGTTTGCATGAAAGCCCAGAAGCAGTAAGGCTTCAAACATGGAACAGCATGCGAGTGGTAGATTTCTTACTTTCATTGGGTATTGTAGATGAAAATCGTTTAGCCGTAACCGGTGAATCTGGCGGAGGAACCCAATCATTTTTACTAGCTGCATTGGATGATAGAATAGATGTATCAGTACCTGTAGTGATGGTAGCGGCTAATTTTTTTGGTGGATGTATTTGCGAAAGTGGTATGCCCATTCACAAATGGGGAAACTTTGAAACTAATAATGTAGAGATTGCTGCAAGTTTTGCTCCTAAACCTATGCTAGTTATTTCAGATGGTGATGACTGGACTAGCAATACACCAGAAATTGAGTTCCCCCACCTTCGAAGTATCTATAAATTATTTGGGGCAGAAGGTAATGTTGAAAATACCCACCTTCCAAATGAAGTGCATGACTATGGATTTAATAAAAGAACAGCGATGTATAAATTTTTAGCTAAACATTTGGGGCTTAATCTCAAAGTAGTAACCGACAGTCATGGGCTAATTAATGAGCGTTTTACCAATTTATTAGAGCGTCCTTCTCTTCAAGTTTGGCCCGATATAAATTATCCTAAAGGTATCATTGCTGACTGCTCAGAGGTAATTAAAAAGATGAACAATTCAAAATGACAAACAGTTAAAGAGCTTAGTATTTTAATTGGAAAATGATTTTATTATGAAAAACTTTCTGTTTATTCCGATATTATTTTTCTGTTATTGTACTATCGCACAAACACAAAATCAATCCAAAATAATTGGTACTCCTATCACCATTGATGATTTGATGATTGCGCAACATGATTTCCCGAAAATGATGAATTGGCATGATGCAAAAGCTGCCTGTGACAGTTTAGGAAATGGTTGGAGACTACCAAGTAAAGATGAACTTGTTTTTTTATTTCAAAACAAATTCAGAATTGGAGTTTTTAAGTTTGATATTTATTGGAGCTCTTCTGAGTATGGTACTGGCTTCGCTTGGTTCCAAAATTTAGGCTATGGCGGTCAATATCCTAGCTATAAGTTTGACGCAGCCTATGTACGTGCCATAAAAACTTTATAAATTGTTGTCGATTTACATATTACAAATACTCTTAAGTACTTTTTTTGTTTCATAATATTAAAAAGCTACTTATTCTTTTATTGTTATTCAATTGTTTTAAGGTGATAGCATGGAGTAATAATTTCACAATTATTGGTAACCCTATTCCTATTGATTAAATTTTTAAAATTGATATTGTAATAGCACAGCATGATTTTCAAAAAGCCACCAAAGCACCTTCTATTAAATTAGGACCTGGGTGAAGATTACAAAACAAAAGAGAGAATGATTTTATTTATCAAAATATAGAAAAATTGGATGTTTTTCTCTGATGAGTCATACTTCTATTGAACTTCTAAATCTTTTACCATCGAATAAGCTCTAGGCTTGAATTTCGAACCTTTCGCTCAGTATTTATCAATAAAAATGATACCCTACATGTTAGGGCCGTAAGGTCTTTATGACTTTTAATCCAATCATCTATTTTTAAAGTCACACGAGTTTAGACTAATTCTAGGTGCTCTTTTTTGACAATAGTGTTAAATAATATAGTAACTAATTATATATAACCTTTTTTCTATTGTTAATTTCTTAATACACAACTTCACTTATATAAGCCACTTCATATTGATTAATTCACTAAATTTACAATCTATCCATTGGGTTGTTTAAAAAATAACTTATAAAAACCACTTTATGCTTTTAAAAATACTTACTGTATTCGGTCTAGCCACTTTTGAAATATATGCAGCTATCCCTGCTGGGTTCGCTTTTGGTCTTTCTCCATGGATAATATTTTTCGCAAGTATTAGCGGAGGTTTGGTAGGTGTGTATGTATCTGCTTTTTTGGGAGATAAAATCAGGTCTGTGTTTTATAAAAATAAACCCAAAAAAGAAGTTGCCAATAAAAAACAAGCTATGCTATTGGTTTTATGGAATAAATATGGCGTAATTGGACTTGGATTTTTGGGAACATTTTTAGTTGGGGCTCCAATAAGTATAGCTGTAGGTGCTGGTTTAAATGCAGATTTGAAAAAATTAGCTACCTGGTGCAGTGTAGGTGTTTTAACGCGCTGCATTTTATTCACACTGATAGGCTTTTATGGATTAAAATTATTTTAAGACATCCTAAGAGAGAGGTTTTTTGTGTTTAAAGTAGAGCGGATGATGAGATTTCATATAATTTTAACTCATACCAAACATCTAAATCATCAAATAAAAGGAGTCATACTTATACAGTTCTTGTATAAAATCCCAACTAGGTTTAAATAGAGGGTAGAATCTACACAATAAGCTTCTCAAATAAAATAACCCCATGAAAATCAAGGGGTTATTACAAACGGATGGGACTCTATTATTTAAATTATCTAATTGATAATCAATAATTTATAAAAATCAATTCCATTCTGTTGAAACATAGTTGAATCAAAATAAAATAATTAATTTATAAACTTCTTAAGAAATCATTGTCGCATTTTCTTGAACACTAAAGAAAAATAAAAAATTCACAGATAAACTAACAGCCCCCCCGAAAATACCGAGGACTTTTTAGTCAACTTACTTATTTTCAGGTCTATAAATAGCACCAGTTGCGAAGTCTACAATTACTGGTACAATTCCAAAACAAAAATCAGCAACTAGGGCAACTACTCGAATTTTTCTTGATGGTTCTCCAGACTCAGGCTTTGTTCTTTGAGCAGTAGAAACTCTACCTCCTAGAATTGTAGCACATGAACTACTAAAGAGGGTAACTGAAATTAACAGTACGAATACTAAGTTTTTTGAAATCAAATTTTTCATTTTAAAAGATTTAAGGTGAAGGATTGTTGAAACAATTTAGCGAAAAATTACGAAATAACATGAAGTGCTATAAAACAAAAATCCCTTGTAATAAGGATTACAAGGGATTTCGAATCTAGGTAAAGTAACCTAGCGGACCGGACGGGAAATTTGAACCTTATCCTAACTTATCCTAAACTGATGAAACCTTCGAATATAAAGGGTTTAGTGTTATACTGTTCTTATCTAAACATGTCTAAATTGACTAAAATGGGGGGTAGTAGCTACACATTCTGCTACAGCATACAAATCCACATTTTTCAAAATAACTGTCTATTTTGGGCTTATATAAGAAAATAGGGGGTGTTTTCCTCACGCATGGAATAATAAAATATCTTGTTTAATTTGGCTCCCAGTGGTAACCTTCAACCATCATCTGCTGATAAGGATTTAACTGGAAAAAATTAAGGATGCATGTAAATATTTTGATATATCAGTGTTTGACCACCTCATAATAGCTCCAGATAGAAAATATTTCAGTTTTGCTGATGAGGGGGTGTTATAACGGTGATGTTTAAGTGCTGAAAAATACTCACTTTAGGGTATATCAGATAAAATAATAATTATGTCTGATACAAATTTTAATTTAATGACAGGGCATAATTTAAATCTACTATTAAAAAAACATCCAATTAATTGATGATATAAAGCTGCTGAATATCTTCGATTTTTTCATAAAAAAAATGGCGGATTTTAATCCGCCATCTAACTTATGCAATAAACATTCCTCCTGTTCTAATTACAAATGAACTTTCTATTTTTCATCTGCAAACTTTTAAAGGTTTCCCCTACTATTTTAATTTTATGATTTTTATTGATACACCTTAATCCAATCAATTTTCATCTGAGCAGGAAATGAAGAATCATCAATTCCAAATTTACCACCTAGATTACCTCCCACTGCAATATTTAATATTAGGTGAAATGCCTGATCAAAAGGCCAAGCGTCGGTATCAGTGTGTTCGTTCTTAAATGAATTGTAAAGTTTATTATCGATATAAAAATCTATTTTTTCTGGAGTCCACACAATTTCATAATTATGAAACTGAGTAGATAAATTTGGAACAATTAATGAAGCCGAGCGCTGTGTACCAAACATTCCATTGTAACGTTGAGTATGAACACTTCCAAAAGCAGAGTCGGGAGAAAAGCCTACTGCTTCTAATATATCCACCTCGCCGCTTTTAGGCCAATCTCCATACATATTTTTGGTAGGCAAAATCCAACCAGCCGGCCACAATCCTTTTCCAGTAGGTATTTTAGCACGTATCGCCAAACGCCCATAAGTCCAATCTCCTTTGTTTTTTGTAACCAATCTTGCGGAAGTATAATTAGCATCTTCAAACTTTTCCTTGCGCGCTTCAATAATTAAAAATCCATTTTCAACACGTGCATTCTCTTTTCTTGCCTGGGTATAATATTGAACTTCATTATTTCCCCAACCACAAATTCTAGGACATCCGTGCCCAACATCATAACTCCATTTTGTAGAGTCTGGTAATCCATTTTTTGAAAATTGATCTTGCCATACCAGTTTATTATATAATTTTTTTTGAGCCATTACTGGAAAAGCAAAAATGGAAAGGAGAAAATATAAACCTATTATTCTAAACGTACACATATTTTTGTTTTTTAAATTCTACTGATACACCCGCACATAATCAACTTCAAAAGTGGCATTGGTAAAGCCGGCATCTACCGAACCGCCAAAGTTTCCACCCATTGCAAGATTAAGAAGGACAAAAAAGTTCTGGTTAAATGGCAATGTATTATTGTTTGCAAATGAATAATAGACAACCTCGTCAACATAAAATTTAATAGAAGCGGCAGACCACTCACAGGAATAAATATGAAAGTCGGTAGTAGCACCTGAGATTACTTTTGTAGCACCATCTGCTGAACCAGCAAAGTGTCCAGGATAATGTAATGTTCCATAAATTTTATTGACATCACTACCCTTATGCTCCACGATATCAATTTCACCGCAATTTGGCCAATTAACCGTATTGATATTTGAACCAAGCATCCATGCAGCTGGCCATGTCCCAATTCCTGTAGGCATTTTAGCCCTCATCTCTACCTTGCCATATTTAAATGAAAATTTTTCTTTAGTTAAGAGTCTTGCAGAAGTATATGAACTTCCACTATAGTTCTCTTTAATTGCAATTATTTTTAAAGTTCCATTTGATACAACTGCGTTTTCTATTCTGCTGGTATAAGACTGTAATTCTGCATTTCCCCAGCCACCTGCACCAACGTCATATCCCCATTTGGCAGGATTAGGTGCTCCTGGTTGGTCAAATTCGTCAGACCATATTAATGAAACAGCCACTGTTACCGCTACAGAAATAGATTTTGAAATAGTTTGTCCAGCAGTATTTTTTGCAATTACATTCACTATGTAATTACCTGTCGCTAGATATTTATAAGTAACAATTCCAGATGGAACTGTCTGAAATATGCCATTTCCAAAATCATACTCGTAAGTACTAGCATTAGTAGCAGATGCAATAAATGAAACGTTGCCACTATTGTCTGTACCTACCGAAGCAGTTACAGACAAATTAGATGGCGCAAGGTTTACAATAGGACTATCCTTTTTTGAGCAAGCCCCCAAAAAGAATACCCCTATAAGTAAAACCAAGAATGAAAACGATAAGCGCATTCAGTATAATTATTTTGCTTTCAATTTTTGATACCAAGCATTTCCATCAGCGCCGATATTTCTTAAATGAATATTAGTAGCTGTTGCACTTAAAATTTCATAGTTAGTACCTCCTGTTCCAAAATTAATAATACCATTACCCGGAACATTAAATTGAATCCTGGTAGATACTGCAGAAGTTGATGCAGATGTTGCGTCCATAAATGCTAATTTTTTAATGCCAGTAGTTACAATATTAAAACAAGCATCCGCTCCACTAAATCCATAAAATGAACTAGCTGCACCAATAGAAAAAGACTGCCCTTTATTATTGATTGCCATAGATATATTATTGTTAGCATCTTTTGAAAAAGTAATCTCATCATCATAAGCACAAGCCTCTCTTGAATTAGGAGTAGCTGCATACCAGTCAGGAGAAAACCCATCAGCAGGACCAACACCAAAATGGCCTGGTGCATCTTTATCTGTAATCCAAGTTCGTGAACCCGAACCAGTCAACGCATCTAAAATAGCCTGTGGTATGGTGAAGGCAACATACACGGTTACTTTTTTACTAATCACTGAAACTGATCCGCCGGTTCCCACAGCTTTTACTGTTACCAGATAATCATTAACACCAGGAGTAGTATATTTATAAGTAATTACACCTGATGGTACCACCTGTGTTTTACCGTCCCCAAAATCTATATTGTAGGTTAAGGCATCGGTGGCTAATGTAGTTATGGTAACAGTTCCTGTTCCATTACCATTTGGATTAGTTGCGTCTACACCTGCTACTGCAGAAGTAAGCGTTAAACTTGACGGTGTTTTAATGTTTCCAAAACTATACTCGGTTTTTTTACAAGAAAGAAATCCAATAATAGTGATCAACAAAACCGCAACGATATATTTTAAATTATTTTTCATAATTGTAGTTTTTATCAAATTAATTTAGGGTGATGTTATCAAATAAGTAAGTAAAGTTAGCAGAGCCATCCCCGACTGTTCCTAAATCAAAAATCAAAACAATTTTTTGATAGGAATTAGCTGTATTGATGGCACTATAATCAAAGGTTAATATTTCCCATGCACCTGCAACAGTGGTGACTCCTTCTTTTTCGAAATTAATTCCACCGTCTGTTTGGTTTTCAACCTTCAATAAAAGTTTAGCTCCTACCCTCGGCGAAAACACTCTTAATTTAAAAGTTTTTTTAGTTGAAAAATCTATCGGAGCAGCCAATCCAATCCAACTTCCTCCCCAAATTTGACCCATATTTTTTACCATCTTAGCTACTTTACTACTCGTGTTAATTCCTCCAGATTGAGGATTATTCACTACCGTTACAACCCCACCATCGAAATCATTCCAAGTATACGTTAAACTTGTAGATTCAAAAGTTAATGGAAGACTAACGCTTTCTACATAGTTGGTAGCTAATTTTTTTACATCGTCCCAATAGAATACTTTGCCAGAACCGCTATTTCCAAAATCAAAGAAAATAGAAGCCATATCGTAAGTATAAGTCGAATTAAATGCGGCTGTTCCAGATGCCTGATTGTTGAAATCAAAAATCAATGTTTCCCAGTCACCAGCAACTGTTGTAGTAGCAACAGTTTCTACCGAATGCGTATTGTTATTGTGGTTTTCGACTTTTAAACGAATTTGTAAACCCACCGCAGGAGAATAAACCCTTACACTCATTTGTGATGAAGCTGCAGTTAATGGAATAGCTGTTGCAAAACCTGTAGAAGTACCAATGGTTGTACCTGCCCAAGTTTCAGCTCCATTCGGTTTGGTAGTTTTCTTTACTTTATTACTAGCATCTGTAGGATCTGTTGCATCCACTGTTTGGTTATTTCCAAAATCAGTTACTGTATAAGTAAATCCCGGCACATCAAAAGTTACAGGTAAATCAATTTGAGTATTCGGCATAGCATCGGTTAGTCTAATGTCATCTAGTAAGAATGTAAAATCAGCTGATCCATTACCCGGCGTTCCATTATCAAATATGATAACAATATTATGGTATGCGTTAGCAGTATTGATTGTTCTATAATCAAATGCTAAATCTTCCCAACCATTAGCAACCGTAGTTGAAACTTCTTTTTCAAACGATATAGAACCATTGCCAGCATTTTCTACTTTTAGCAATACTTTAGCACCTGATCTAGGTGAAAATACTTTCATTCGAAAAACCTTGTTAGCAGAAAAATCAATCGGTCCACCAAGACCAATCCAACTTCCACCCCAAGGATCACCTGCATTTTTTACCATCTTAGCAACCTTCGCCGATGTATTGATTCCGCTAGATTGAGGATTGGTTACAACGGTTACATTACCACCGCTAAAATCATTCCATTTATAGTCAATGGTAGGAGATTCGAAAGTAACAGGAAGTAATACTGGATCAACTATTGCTATCACTTTAGTAAGAGTAGTGGTTGCAGCACCACCACTTAAAGCAACTACCTTAACTGTATAATTACCTGTTTTTTTGTAGATGTGAGAAACAGTTTCTCCCTCTAATAAATTAGCAGGTACTTCATTGGCTACATCTCCAAAATAAACCTGAAAGAAAGTTTCATACAATGCTTTTGCTGAAACATTTACTTTGTATTTGTTTCCTGCATCAATTGCAGCAGTTACTTCTAAATTTTCTGGTGCCTTAAAAGTAACAGTCAATTTTTGCGTTACAGTCGTTGCAACACCTGCCACGTTAGTGCCTGTAATTTTTACATCATATATCCCTTCTGGATAAATATGAGTAGTGTTTCCACCTGGTAATACTTTTACAGGAGTATTCGTTCCATGACCATACGTGACTTCAAAACTGGCAACCCCTTCACCATTTGGAATAATAGTAACCAATCCTGTATTGTCTTGGGTAATGGTAAACATAGCGCCCAATTTTGCAGATGTAGTCGCCGTTTTAACGAAGGAAACATCATCATTGATTTCTTTTTTACATCCTGAGAATATAAAAATGAGTATCAAACAACTCAATAAATATTTTAATGTTTTCATACTGTTTATTTGAATATATTTTACAATGAGATTAATATTCAGCATTTTGAGTTAAACCAGAAATGTCAACCTCTTGTTGAGGTATCGGAAACACTTCATGTTTACCTGTTTTAAACCCATTAATTTTAGCAGTTGCTTGACCTGTTCTTACTAAGTCAAAGAAACGATCGCCTTCCATTGCTAACTCAAGTCTGCGTTCATCCCAAATAGCTTGCTTCAATGTTGCTCCAGTAGAGGTAACATTATTAAGCGCATTCCCAAAAGCTCTTTGTCTTACTTGATTTAAATAGCCTTGAGCTTTCACATCATTTGCAGCAGTAGATCTATTGTAAGCTTCTGCAGCCATCAATAAAACATCTGCGTAACGAATGATTCTAAAATTATTAAGGTAGTTCAACTCAACTTGTCCTGAGGTTTCTCCTTTTCTTGGTAAATACTTTTGATTGTATAATCCAGTATTTTTGTAAGGAGCTACTTGATAGGTAATATTAAATGATGGATTCGCAGTCTTGTAAGCTTCAATATCCAATACGGTAGCTACTTTTCTCTTATCCCCTGCAGTATAAGCTGCTGCTAAATTTTGAGTAGGTAAATTGGTACTCCATCCAGCTGCATAAGGCATTAATGAAGATCCATTCAATCCCCTAATTCCGCACTGCTGAATAGCGTAGTTACCTTGTCCACGGGTAGCGCCACCCCAATTATAATAAGGAGATGTGTTTGAATATTGAATTTCAAAAATTGACTCCGTTCCATTTTCTCCAGTTGCTAAAAACATAGAAGCATAATCTGATACGAGTGTAAATGCATTGGAAGTAATTACATTATCTAGCATTGTAGCAGCTGCATCAAATTTATTTTGATATAAATAAACTTTTCCCAATAATGCTTGTGCAGCATATTTAGTGATTCTACCTTTTTGCGTTTGAATAGCAGGAAGCGATGTAATTGCTGTTCCTAAATCAGTCTCAATTTGCTTATAAACATCTGCTTTAGGTGAACGCTTTAAACTTTTTGATTCCGCAAGACTTAAACGCTTTTCTGCAAATAGGGGCACATCACCAAACATGCGAACTAGTGTAAAATAATAGTACGCACGTAAAAAAGTAACTTCTCCATACATGGCTTCCTTTCCAGCAAAATCAACTTTTTGTCCAGCTAAATTAGTAGCCTTGTATTGTGTCATATAATTTGCACGATTGACACCTTCATAGGCTGTAAGCCAAATTTCAGACAATGTACTATTAACGGGAGTATGTATATAGTCATCTATTTGCTGAAGTGATAAAACATCAGAAGCGTTTTCTCCGCCAGACACTGCATTATCGGTAGCAATATCGCCTACTGGTACTACCTGGTTAATCCATTGGAGTGGTGTATACACACTCACTAACATATTTCTATAGTCAGACTCTGACTTCAAATAATCTTGTTCTGTAATAACAAAATCATCATGGGGATTATAATCTACCCACTTTTTACAAGAGATAAGCATGGTAATAACTAAAACCAGGCTTACTATTTTTATTGAATTGATCTTCATGATTGTATTTTTTAAAATTGAAGATTATAGTTTAACATCTAAGCCAATTGAAAATGTTCTGGCCTGTGGATATGCACCACGATCAATACCTGTATCTAAAATGCCACCAGCAATTTCTGGATCATATCCTGTGTATTTAGTAAAGGTGAACGCATTTTTCACTTGTGCATAAACGCGTGCTTTATTAAACCACTTTTTAGCATTGCTTGTAGAGAAGGTGTAACCTAACTGAAGGTTTTTGATTTTAATAAATGAACCGTCTTCTACATATCTATCAGAAACTCTAATATTACTGTTGGCGTCTAAGAAAGAATAACGAGGATAACGTGAATCATTCGTACTACCTTCTCCTGTCCAGCGTGCCAATACCGAACGATCTTTATTTGAGAAGTTGGCATTTCTTTCATAAGCCCTATAAATATCGTTCCCAACAGAAGCATACACAAATGCATTGAAATCAAAATTTTTGTAAGCCATATTTAAACTCCAACCCATCGTATACTTAGGAAATGAATTTCCAATATTAGTTTTATCTGAAGCATTAATAATGCCGTCTCCATTCACATCTACATATTTGATATCGCCAGGTTGAGCACCATCTTGTTTAGGGGAGGATTTAATTTCTGCTGCATTCTGGAAAAGACCTGCAGTTTTGTAACCATAAAAATATCCTGGCGTGAACCCTTTTTCAAAAACAGTTACGCTTTGAGATTGTCCATTAAAATAAAAACCGCCAAATATTTTTGCAGTGCCATCATCGTTGGTAGCAGTTACTTCATTTTTAGAGGTAGTAAAAGTGAATGCGGTATTAAATTTGAAATTCTTACCGATTGATTCGTTATAATTCAAAGTAATGTCAAGACCGCTAGTCTTGGTAGAACCAATGTTAGCTATTGGACTCGGCACCGTACCAAGGTATAAAGAAGCAGAGGGTGTAAACAATAAACCATCTACTGTTTTTTGGAAATAATCTGCTGTCAAAGAAAATTTATTCTTAAACACCACTAGGTCAAAACCTACGTTCGATTGGACTTGTTTTTCCCATCTCAATCCAGTATTAGCTGCCGAAGCAACAGTAGATCCTGAATAAAAAACATCACCAAAATTATAACCATTGCTGTTAGCAGTAGATCCATAACTTGGCCCCCCTGTAACAATACTTACATATTGTGGATTTACATTTTCGTTGCCAGTGGTACCATAACTTCCTCTTATTTTAAATTGATCTACAAAATCGGCATGAAAGAATTTTTCTTTTGAAACCACCCATCCCAGTGAACCTGAAAAGAAGTTGCCAAATTTATTATCAGTGCCAAAAGCATAAGAACCATCTCTACGTGCACTAAAGGAAGCTAAATATTTTTCTTGATAATCATAGTTAATACGAGAAAAATAAGAAAGGTTTTTTCTAAAATATTGATAGTAATAACCTGTCAATGCATTGGTATTAGTAGCAACATTATTGCCAGTTGCAGCAGTAAAATCTGCAAATTCCCAGCTATTAAAAGGAACGTCTTGTCTAGTTGCACCAGCAGCATTTCCGCTCACCTTTGCTAAAGAAAATCCAAAAACCGTTTCAAGATTATGATCCTTTTTTAATTTAAAATTATAATTCGCGAAAGACTCCCAAGTATAATTTAAGTTACTTACTTTTTCATGTGCAACACTATTATGTTTACCAGTAACGGTAGAGCCGTCTGCATTCATAGAATTATCTACATTGAGTGGCCCGTAAAATGCAAGTGGTGTAAAGCTTTTTGCGTTACCGTCATATTTTGTATAACCAAAACGAGTAGTTAAAGTAAGATTTTGAATTACATTATATTGTAGTTCAAACTTGCCATACAATTTAGAACCTAGGTTTGAATTGTACGTATTTTCTAATTTAGTAAGCGGGTTGAAAATTTCAGACAGCAACATATTACTATATCCATATTTACCCACCGTATTAGTTGCAGTATTAGCTATTGCCACTGTTGGATCAAAATTTAATGCACTTCCTAAAACACTATTAAAAGAGTTTTCTTGAATCCCTTTAGAGTTTAATGTAACGGCTGTTGTATTCATTAAGAATTTCAGTTTCTTAGAAAGATCAAAGGTTAAGTTAGCCGAGAAGTTTCCTCTATCAAATCGAGATTTATCACTTCCTCCTACAATACCACCTTGTGATAAATAGCCAGCAGACAAGAAATAAGTCATATTATCTCCACCACCTTGTGCAGCAATTGTATGAGATTGTAAAGCCGCTGATTTGAAAATTTGATTTTGCCAATCAGTCCCAACACCTAATGAAGAGAGATTAGGGAAGATAACAGGACCTCCTGCAGTTGTACTGCCTTCATTGATGATTGCTCCATATTCAGAAGCATTTAACACACCAATTGTATTCATTACTTCCTGAACTCCGTAATTACTATTTACAGAAATGGCTGCTTTTTGATTTTTACGACCACTCTTTGTAGTAACTACTATTACGCCATTTCCTCCCTTTACTCCATAAATAGCGGTAGTAGCAGCATCTTTCAATACGTTGATTGATTCAATGTCTGAAGCGGAAATAGAATTTAAGTCCGTTAGTGTTTGTGGAATTCCATCTATTATAACCACTGGGTCTGTACCAGAAAAAGAAGGAATACCTCTTATTAATACAGTTGGTTTAGAACCTGGTGAACCAGATTGAATAACATTAACACCTGAAGCTCTTCCTTGTAAAGCCTCTTCGGTTCTTACTGGCCTTAGCTTTTCAATGTCGCTAGCCTTTACAGTGGAAATAGCTCCGGAGATTTTGGTAACCTTTTGGGTACCATAACCAATTACCACTACATCCCCTAACGTATTAGCAGGATTTTGATCTAACAAAATCTCCAAATCGCCAGCTTTTGACACTTTTAGCTTGGTACTAATAAAACCAGCGTAACTGATTTCAAGCGTAGAGCCTACAGATGTGTTTATTGAAAACCGGCCACTGGCATCGGTAAGGGCTGCTGATTTACCCTGAATAGAGACTGAAGCGCCTACTAGCATTTCACTAGTATTTTTGTTTTTTACTATACCAGTTACAGCAACTGATTGGGAAAATAGCGATTGAACGCCTAACCCGAGCATCAAAACAAGGCACATAAGAATAAATCTTATTTTCATAATGCAATCGTTTATGTGAAAGAAAAATTAACAAAAATTAATAATACAAAATTAACATTTGATACAACAAAATAGTGATTGATTAGCACTTCAATACTACATCGCTTTTTATAACTAATTGATTATCAATAATATAAAATACTTCATTACTACATCAATGAATATTTCATATATTTAATTTATAAAAAAATCATTGAGCAGTGAAAAAATTACTCTTTTTTATTCTTTTTCCAATTTTTGGTAATAGTCAGAACACGATAGGGCTCCCAGACATTAGTAATTACTCTAAATTGTCCTATAATGCAGGCCTTCAGAACTGGGATATTAAACAAGACAGAGGCGGTATTGTTTATTTCGCCAATAATGAAGGCTTACTGAGTTTTGATGGAAAAAACTGGAAAATATATCCCCTACCTAATAAAACCATTGTAAGGTCCGTAGAAATTGGTGCTGAAAATAGGATATATGTAGGTGGTCAAGACGAGTTAGGCTATTTTTCACCCAACGGCGGCGGAACATTGGTTTATCATTCTTTAACCAACCTAATTCCTTCTAAAAATCGTTCTTTTGAGGATGTATGGGACATTATTACATATGGCAAATCAATATTTTTTAGATCCCCCACCAAAATATTCCAATACAATTCCGGCTCAATCACTGTTTTTAAGGCCACTTCTGAATGGGCCTACTTAGCTAGTTGCAAAAATAAACTATATGCTCACGACTATCAAGCTGGCCTGCTGGAATTTAAAAATGACTCTTGGCAACCGGTTGTAACAAATTATACTTTCTCTAAAAATGATCCTATTACAGGTATTCTACCCAATGCTGATGGGGCCATTATCACTACCCTCAAAAATGGACTTTTCTACTATCAAAATGATATAATTACCCCTTTAAAAGGAGGGGCAGCCAATAGCATTCAAAAGGAAAGAATTTACAATGCCATTACAATCAATAAAGAATGGATCGCACTTGCAACCAGCGGAGGGGGGGTCTACATTATTAATAATAAAGGGGAAATGGTTCAAAAATTTTCAACTACCGAGGGGCTGCAAAATAATAACATTCTCTGTATCTTTTTAGACAACAAACAAAATTTGTGGTTAGGCTTAAATAATGGCATTGACTTTATAGCTTACAACAGCGCTATCAAACATATTTCACCAAAATTATTAGATGAATCTGGCTATACCGCCATCATACAAAACCAACATTTATACATTGGGACCTCCAACGGGTTGTATAATGTTGCTCTTCAGCCAATAAAAGATCTAAGTTTTAGCAAAGGGGATTTTTCATTTGTCCAAAACTCCAATGGACAAGCTTGGGGGCTAGCGCTTATTAATAATCAACTTATTCTAGGTCATCATGAAGGGGCTTTTTTTGTAAACCAAAATACAGCCAGCCCCTTTTCGAACAAACCCGGATTTTGGAATTTTACGCCATTAAGTAATATGACCCCCTCAACCGTGGTGATAGGAGGAACCTATAAAGGACTTACTTTATTTGACGCCAAAGCGAATAAATTAATTGAATCTTTAGAAATACCTAATTTTTTAGAGTCCTCTAGGTATGTAACCATTGATGGTGAAGAAAACATTTGGGTATCACATCCTTATCACGGAGTTTACAAAATTGAAAAAAATAGCACTGGAATTTATACCACCAAACAGTATCAAATAAATGAAGGGCTTCCATCCATTCTTAACAATCACATTTATAAAATTAAGAACAGAATTGTTGTTGCAACAGAAAGTGGGGTTTATGAATACAGCCCTGAAAAAGATAAATTTGAAGTAGCAACTAGTTATTCAGCATTAATAGGTAATCAAAGTGTTCGGTATTTGAAAGAAGATAGGGAGGGTAATATTTGGTTCATTCATGAAAAAGGATTGGGAGTTATTGATTATACAGGTAAAGTGCCTCAGGTAATTTATATTCCAGAATTGAATGCTAAGATGTTAAGTGGGTTCGAATTCATTTTTGCTGTTGACGAAAACAACATTTTCTTGGGGGGAGAAAAAGGCTTTTATCATATCAATTATGAAAAATATAAAAAGTTAGCTCCAGACCTAAACGTTCAAATTAGATCTGTTCATATCATTGACATCGTTGATAGCACTTTATTTGGAGGTTATTTTAATAAAGAAAAAAATAACCCCCATATTTCGCATAGATTTAAGACCATGCATTTTGAGTATGCCTCTATCACATATGGTTATCTGAATAATTTAGAATATAGCCACCGATTAAAAGGGTTTGAAGCAAATTGGTCTGTTTGGACTAAAAGGACGGAAAAAGAATACACTAATTTACCCCCAGGATTTTACACATTTGAAGTGAAGGTAAGAAATAACCTAGGCAACGAATCTACCATATCGGGTTACCAATTTACTATTGATGCTCCTTGGTATGGAAATATTTTTACTTATATAGTCTATATCATTCTGCTTTCACTGGGGGCATATCGACTTCATATTTATCAGCGTAAAAAATTTAAAGCGCAACAAATAAAATACGAAGAAGAACAAAGAAGACTAAGCTACATCCACGAATTAGAAATTAATAAATCGGAGACTGATATAATTACACTGCAAAATGAAAAGTTAGAAGTGGAAATTGAATTTAAAAATTCAGAATTAGCCTCCTCTGCTATGCACATCGTAAAAAAGGGAGAGCTCCTTACAAAAATAAAGAGTGAACTAGGGGGCATTATTAAAAAAATAGATAACGAATATACAATTACTGAATTAAAGAAAATGGTAAAAGCGCTTAATGAAGATGAAAACCTAGATCAAGAATGGGAATACTTTACCAAACACTTTGACAAAGTACACTCAGGATTCATTGTTAAATTGAAGGAAAAGCATGCTAAGATCAGTAACAATGAACTAAAACTTTGTGCTTATTTAAGAATGAATCTATCAACTAAAGAAATTGCTCAACTGATGAATATATCTGTGCGTGGTGTAGAAATTAGTAGATACCGACTTAGAAAAAAATTAAACTTAGCAACCGACACAAATTTATTTGATTATCTCATTAACATTGGATAAATAGCCAATTAAATAGTGCAGGAGACAGAACAAAAACAATCAATAGGATACGAGATTGAGATAGATTTCTGTTCTTTTGTTGAACCCCTGCCATAGATAATATTACTCTAGCCTTATTTGGGGTATTATCTACAAAGTCAATGCTTAATTCATAATGGTTATAGTATTCAAGTAATTCAGCTAGGGATTCTAATGACTTTTTATTGTCTGTTGATTTAAACTGAGAAATAAATGCATCCCACTCATCACCAATAATGGCTAATGGTGTTTCTTTATTGAATTTAATAATTTGCTTCTTAAAGGAACCTTCTAATTCGTCATTTAGCTCCTTGTATTTTGAACTACCTAATACAGTGACTTCATTAGAAATAGTAGAAATTTCAGCAAGTCGCTCATTGTTAGTTATTGATCCAAGCCAAACCATGAATGATAAATTAGAATTTTCTTTCTTATATAATAGATAGGCATAACCTAAAGCTTCCTTATGCTCAGATTCTATTAAAAGGTCGCAAAAGTAAGCATCAGCAACTGTCGTGTCTTTATCAATGAACTTCAAACACATCAGTGTATTGTAAATTGCTTTACCATAATTTGTCTCAAGCAAATTATTCTTTGAAAAATTATGTTTATACTCTACATCCATTATTTTTAACCACTTCTGTATTGGCTTTAAATCATTTCTTCTTCTAGCAAGTACTATTATATCTTCATCAACTTCAGTATTGCTAATTAATTTCTTTATTGAAGCTGCAACATCATGCGCTTCTTGATCTTGATCTTCAAAAGACACAAGTGTTGGAGTTTGAACTTGCCATTTATCTAAACTAGTACTACCCGCAATCATAGGGCTTTTCTTCAAAGGATGTATGTGCTTAGATTGACTGATTAAATCATATGACTTATTAAGAATATTGGTTGTGCTTCTATAGTTGGTATCTAAAACAATAGTCTGAATCTCAGGTAACATATTTGATATCCATTCGAAGTTGCTCAAATTTGCTCCTTGGAAACGGTAGATAGTTTGAAGCTCATCGCCAACAATACATAAGTTTGGGGATTCAACATCTTTTATCAATAAGCCAAGAAGTGCAACCATTATTTTATTACAATCTTGGAATTCATCCACCATTATATACTGATAGCGCTCTTGTAATGTTTGTCTCAAAGCTTCCTTTGATTCTAAAATATAAACCGCATCGTTTAACATATCCTGAAACTCTATCTTACTTTTTTCTTCTAATATATTTTGATACTCTTCGTATAAAGGAATGATTGACTTACTAAAATCTTCAATTTTCTTTGCTAACTTTTTTCCTTCAGCATTTAACCCACCTTTTTTTAATAAATATTCTTCTTCATACGGAAGGATCGACTCCAAACATTGATTGGTATAGGAGATAATATTTTCATTAGTGATACATTCTTTTTTGAATAAACTAAAGATGCTATGCAATGAATGAAGCTTTTTCGCGGATGCAGGTTTAATATCATAAAAGGTTCCTGCAGTCTTTGGATTAGCTAACAACTTTTCCAAAATCATGAACCTTTGGCCTGGGGTTAAGATTGAAGTGTTGTTTTTATTTCCAGCCGCATTGTTTTCAATTATGATATCATGGGCAAAAGAATGGAAAGTGGATACTTTCACCTGATCAGTAGCTTCTCCCATTAATGCCTTAAGCTTCTTTTTCATAGAATCTACCCCCGCATTTGAGAAGGTTAGACAAAGGATGTTAGAAGGCTTCATATCCGTCTTTTGGAGGATATTACAGAACCTTAATACTACAACCGTGGACTTACCAGACCCCGCATTTGCCAATACACAAAGAGGGCCATTTATGGTATCTACTGCTTGTTTTTGGTTAAGGTTCAGGTTTTCGTAGTGCTGTTTGAAATTTTTGTTAGTATTCATTATTTATATTTTATTTGGCAAAGAACACATTCGTCTAAAATACCCTTCTATATAGCTAATAAAAGCTTATGTTATTTATATTAGTTTTTAGGGTCAATTTATTATAATACAATATTAGAGTTGTATCTAGAAATCTATCTTCAAACATATTTATAATTTTTAAAACATTGTTAATCAATCATTTATAATATTTTATGTTAGACAAAGAATTAATTATTGTAAAAAAAGCAAAGATAAATATAATTTTATTTAACATCCAAATAATATTTCATAAACATGAATTATTATTTTTTTAGGAAATATTTATTACATTTGTGTCATGAAATCAACCACAAATACTAGTGACCACTTAAAAACTGCCTTAATTAATTTAATTAATACTTGGTTAGTTGACTCCAGAGGTATTGAAATTTATTGTGAAAAAAGAGTAAAATTTGACGACGCTGTTAAACCTGAATTACTTAATAGATTAAGAATATCTGGTATTGATTTATACCCAATTGCAAACAGCCCATATTTATCATCTCCAAATGGTAAGACGGTAGTTGTAGTAAAGACTATAAATACAAATTTTAAATACTACCCATGTGTTGATTATGAATCAGAAGAAAAAGAAAAAATATATGGAATATACTTAGAAAAGGAGGTTATAGATTTGCTAAAGTGGATGAGTCAAGTTGGGAACCATATAATTGATGAATCTTATGTATTATTTATTGTGTTTCCTACTACACATAATGATAAATCATGGGAACCTCATTATTTAGAAATTGAAAAATATATTGAAGGGAGATTAGAGCACTTTGATTTTCGATTTTCAAATAATGCACCAGGTACTGCATATTTTGGCAAAATAGACATTTCAGTAAATGGTATCAAAAAATTTGAAGATTTAGTTTTCAATCATTACAAAAAATTAAGTTTACCCTACATTATAAAAAAGGAAGATGTAATTACACGAGTGAAATTAAAAACTGGTACATATTTACAACTACTTTATTCAATTAAAGAGGATTTATTACTCAAGAAAGCTGTATTGACGGTATCAGAATTACAAGAAATTTTTGAAAAGAAAGTGAAGAATAAACTAATAGAAGAAAACGAAGATATAACGGCTCAAGAGCTTGAATCTTACTTAAAAGTTTTTGATTCAAAAGGAACAGGAGCAAAAAAAGCTCAAATATTACTAACAACTGTAAATGAAAAAAACAGACTTCATTATAGAAATACTATTCCTTATGATTCAGAATTTAACTTATTTGTATATACTGATGAAAAACCAGAAGAAGTAAGGTTTTTAAAAAGAAAAATAAAAGCATTCTCATTAGAAGATGCTACTATCTCTGATATCAAAATTATGTATAGTTTGAAGAAAAAAGAATTAAGTACTATATCAATTGAAGAATTAAAAAATAAATTATTAAATAATAATCAAAAAATACAAA
>CAMCMP010000041.1 GCA_945876095.1 Chitinophaga pinensis | reverse complement strand
TTAGTACGAGAGGACCGGGTCGTATGTACCGCTGGTGTATCTGTTGTGCCGCCAGGTGCAATGCAGAGTAGCTACGTACAGCAAGGATAAACGCTGAAAGCATCTAAGCGTGAAACCTTCCTCAAGATGAGTTTACTTTTAAGGGCCGTGGTAGACTACCACGTTGATAGGCTATAGGTATAAGGGTGGTAACATCGAAGCCGAGTAGTACTAATTACCCGTAAGCTTTATTTTTTATTTTTCTGCGCAAGCAGTTTAATAAAAACTGATTTACTCAATATTCAACTTTCCCAATATGTACATTATTACAATGTTTAGTTGCAACCGCTAGTAGTTTAACTATTGCTTAGCTCTTGTTGCCCACTTCGCATTAACCGTCTTATGGTGGTTTTGCCAAGGGTGTTCACCTCTTCCCATACCGAACAGAGAAGTTAAGCCCCTTATGGCCGATGGTACTGGTATTCCAACCGGGAGAGTAGGTAGCTGCCATATTCATTTAAACCCAATCAATTTATTTTGATTGGGTTTTTTTATGTCCCTACCTCAAAGATGATTTTTATTTTTCAAATCTTCCCATACCGATCCGACGCGGCGGATAACCCCCTTATTGCCGATTGCACTGGTATTCCAACTGTGAGCCCCGATTAAAATCGGGGCGTCAATCCGGTAGACGCATTATCAAGATTATTCAGCACTACTAACTAGTCGACCCTCAAAAAGTCAGGTTAGGCTATTTTAATTGTTTGAACGCCCTCGAATAAAGAGTGCTAGAAATCTTAAATGTCAGACGTTAAAAAATCAAGGCTGTCTGAGCCAGCATTCCCATTAATTTAATTTACTCTTCTGGCGAGTTCCTTGATTTTAGGCTGATATTTAAGATTTCAGCCTTTTTATTCGCAGGATTGATTTTTTTGTTACTTTTTTACATCAAGGCAAAAAAGTAAAAGAACCCTTTTCCAAAGGAAATTCCAAGTCTATATAGCTAAGTTTATTTTAAAAAAACAAGAATAAACTATTAATCATTTGACTGATTACCTGTTAGTTTTTATCGATTAATTTTGACTAAAAGCTTTACCGAATGGGCACTTATCACTTTTTGAGTGTCAACTGATTATACCCATTTTTTTAATTCTTTTGTAACCTATTTTGTTTAGTATCTTTCTATAAAGGTTATCATTTTTTTTTAACTTATTTTAATAAACCAACCTCTTCTATTCTATAAGAATTATTTATTTTATTCAATGAAAATATTTTGTTCTAATTTTAATCAAATCTTTTAATTCTAATCCATTATCATGAAAAACAAACAAATTAATAATTCCTTACTGGTTATTTTTTTAGTAATTCTTTTTTCTTGTCAAAAATCAGTTGACCCTGTTGTTGATACACCTACTACCTCCACAACCATAACTACCAAGTATCCATTAGTATTGAGTCCTAATAATTTATTAGTTTCAATACAGGTACCTTCCGCTACTTTTAGTTTTGCCAATGATAATTATTATGGCATATTTTCTAGCGATGACTCTGTAAAGGTTTTTTCTGATATCATCTATCAACGATTTAAAGATGATTTTGATTTTATTTTTATCGTTAGCAATAATGCAACGCGTCCGTCTATTCAACCTTATGGAGTAAATTTTGGAGTTTCAAATAGTGTGAAGGGTACAGGAAAACCTATTTTTAAGAATGGAAGGGGATCCACTTCTGCAAAATTAAAATCATATATGCTTCTTACTTATAAAGATGCAATTAGTAACGGACCTACCCTTCATGAAATCTGTCATAATTGGTCAAATTATATTCCAAAAGGTATCTTTAAAACCATTGATGGCAATCAGGCAAGTTTACCTGAGATAGATGCTTTAGATGGGCACTGGGGAGTAGCAAGCACCAACGGTCAGTTGGGTGGTTTCGATTTAGCTACTTTGCAAACCTTAACCGATGCGCCTAATCATTATCATGCTCAAAGTGGAACAAGATCTTCTTTTGGTTTGTTTGCAAATGGAGGTAACTCGCTTGCTTATTCACCTATAGAATTATATATGATGGGCCTAGCTCCTAAATCTGAAGTCCCTGATGTTACCGTTTTTTCTGGTCTTACTGTAGATGCAATTGAGTTTTTTAACAAGGGTAATTTCTTTGCAACTTCAAAAAAATCACTTAGTCTAGACCAGATTATTGCCCAAAGTGGTATCGGCGAGCGTATTCCAGATTATCAATC
This sequence comes from Chitinophaga pinensis, assembly GCA_945876095.1. Taxonomy (GTDB): domain Bacteria; phylum Bacteroidota; class Bacteroidia; order Chitinophagales; family Chitinophagaceae; genus Ferruginibacter; species Ferruginibacter pinensis_E. The sequence continues at coordinate 21,679 of CAMCMP010000041.1, read as the reverse complement.
ATCGCAAAAAGAATTTAGAGCCATAGTAGCAGTGGTTTCCCCTACAGCATTGACAGCAGCGGAATGGACTAGTTACGAAAAATCAATCACTGATTTTTTTAAAAAATCTAATGACGAAACTTCTTTATTCAATTTTTATGAAGCTACCAAGGGGAGGGGTTGGATAAAGACCGACCAGTTGAATTTAGAATTTAAATAATTATACAACGAAATTATTTTATAGATAAATTTTATATTCAGTATTTATTTTTTTAGTTTGATTAAGCTATTCTAATTTTTAAATTTTAGATTTAATTTCCGTGTTATTTATTAAATATTTAAGCTACTCATTTTTATATTCTTGATTAATCAATTTTATATTATCCCTTCATCCGAAAAGCTGTAATACCCTTCCTCACTAACTATTAAGTGATCGATTACTGCGATATCATGGTATTTCGCAGCTTCTTTTATCTTTTGAGTTACTTGCTCATCAGCCTTGCTCGGTTTTAAATTTCCTGAAGGATGGTTATGGAAAAGCACAATCGATGTAGCGCTTTGTTCTAGTGCTTTTTTTAAAATTATTCTGTTGTCGACTACCGTTCCAGTAATACCTCCAATACTTATTATTTCAAAGTGGGTTACTTTATTGGATTGATTTAAATAGATCACACCAAATACTTCGTGGAGATAATCTTTAATATTCATTCTTACAAATTCAGCAATGTCTTGACTTTTTCTGAAGACTTTTTTTTCTAAAAATGGGTTACTATTTCTTCTTCTGCCTAATTCAATTGCTGCTAAAATTGTAATGGCTTTTGCTAATCCAATTCCTTTAACTTGTTGATATTTTTGTAACGAAAATTTACCTAATTCATTTAAATTATTATTGCCCATTAGCAGTACTTCCTTAGCAATATCTACTGCAGATTTTTCTTTGTATCCATTATTAATTAGAATGGCTATTAATTCAGAATCACTCAAGCTAACAGCGCCTTTAAGTAATAATTTTTCTCTAGGTCGGTCATCGATTGCCCAATTTTTTATAGAGGTGGATGGTTTGTTGATATTTTTCATCTTTTATATTTTAACATCCCTAATTAAATGATAATTTTGCATCATCTTATTTCGCCTTCATCCACCAATATAAATAATATGTCATATAACGCAAAGCTTTTTTCGGGCACTGGATCTCAATATCTTTCTGAGGCAATAGCAAAAAAATTTGGTGAGCCTTTAGGAAAGGTGAATATCCAGCGATTTAGTGATGGTGAAATTGGGGTTGAATTTCAGGAAAGTATTAGAGGGCAATTTGTTTTTTTAATTCAAAGCACCTTTGCTCCAACCGATAATTTGATGGAACTTTTGCTAATGATTGATGCAGCTAAAAGGGCATCGGCCTATAAAGTGATTGCAGTAATGCCTTATTACGGTTATGCTAGGCAAGATAGAAAAGATAGGCCAAGGGTAGCGATTGGCTCAAAATTAGTAGCTAATATGTTGACTGCAGCTGGTGCCGACAGAGTGGTTACAATGGATTTACATGCACCGCAAATTCAAGGTTATTTTGATATACCAGTTGATCATCTGGATTCTTCTGCTATATTCATCCCCTATATTGAAAGTTTGCATCTTGAGAACCTGACTTTTGCTGCTCCTGATGTAGGCAGCGCAAACAGAATCCGCGAGGTGGCTTCTTATTTTGAGAGTGAAATGGTTATTTGCGACAAGCACCGTAAGCGTGCAAATGAAATAGCCAGTATGGTGGTGATAGGCGATGTGGCCGATAGGGATATAGTTTTGATTGACGATATCTGTGACACAGGAGGTACACTAGCCAAAAGTGCAGGTCTTTTGAAGGAAAAGGGAGCCAGAAGTGTAAGGGCATTTTGTACTCATCCTGTTTTAAGCGGAAAAGCCTATGAGAATATCGAAAATAGTGCTTTAGAAGAATTAGTAGTTTGTGACACTATCCCTGTAAAGCAATTTGGAAGTAAAATAAAGGTAGTTTCTACTGCTGAGCTATTTGCTATAGCCATAAGGAATGCATTGGAAAACAAGAGTATTAATGGGCTATTTTTAAGAAGTCGAATGGCTAATAAAAATATTTGATTTTACCTTTCCAAAATGCCATTTAATTTATATAATATCCTTTTAAATTCAGCTTTTTTCCTTACCTTCGCGCCTCATAAAAATTAAAATAAATGAAAACAATTACAATCGAAGGACAAATCAGGACCGAATTTGGCAAAAAAGCCACCCGCCAACTTCGCCTTGAGGAAAAAGTGCCAGCTGTAATTTACGGAGGTGCTAAGGAGATCAATTTTGCCGCTCCTGCTACTGCTTTTAAGAATATAGTGTATACACCACAATTTATGGTTGTATTAGCTAAAATTGACGGAAAAGAGTATAGATGCGTACTAAAAGATCTTCAGTTTGACAAAGTTAGTGATGAGTTGATTCACGTTGACTTTCTAGAATTGGTAGAAGACAAAAAAGTAATCGTTACGCTACCACTTAGGTTTATTGGAGCTCCAGTAGGAGTTAAAGCGGGTGGTAAATTGGTTACTAAAATCAAAAGTTTAAAAGTCAAATTGTTACCAAAATATTTGCGTGAAAACATCGAATTAGATATTACTAATTTAGAGTTAAATGAAAATATCCGTGTTCAGGATGTGAAAGCAGACAATATGGAAATTATGAACTCACCTCGTATTCCAATTGCTTCTATTACTATGACTCGTCAATTGAAACAGGAGGAAGCTGCTGCCCCTAAAGCTGCTGCTGGTAAGGCTGCTCCTGCCGCCGCTGCTCCTGCTGCTAAAAAGTAAACTGAAAGTTGTTTTATATTTCAAAAGCCCCGATTCTCGGGGCTTTTGAAATATAAAACAACTTCAAACGTTAACTCTAAAGTTTAATTACCTTTGCTCACTAAATTATAACTATGGGAATGGATAGAAATACAGTGATTGGATTTGTGTTGATCGGAATACTTTTAATGGGAATGTTTTATTTCAACAGTAAAGAAAATCAGGCTTATCAAGTTCAGCAAAAAAGAATTTCTGATTCTATTGTTAAACTTAGACCAAAAGTCGACCCAATTGCAGTAATGAAGGACTCCTTAACTGCAGATAAAATGCGTAAATTACAATCAGCGGGTGGCTTTCAGGCGTCTTTAAATCAGCCTGAACAATTAACTGTTGTAGAAAATGATTTGATGAAGGTAACCTTTACTAATAAAGGAGCTCAGCCAAAAATAGTGGAGTTGAAAAAGTATAAAACCTTCGAAGGCAAGCCTGTAATATTACAAAATAGTTCATTTAATAAAATTTCCTACTCGATTAATTCCGGAAATCAACAAACAGCTGCCACTAGCGATTTATTGTTTACTTCAGCTCCTGTAATTACCAATGCAGATAAAAGCCAAACGTTGAGCTTTTCTTTGAAAGATTCTTCTGGCAACCAAGAGGTGAACCACGTCTTTATTATGCATCCAAATGAATATATGATTGATTTTTCAATTCATCTTGAAGGTGCAGATCAATTGGTAACTCAGCAATCCATTAATTTATTGTGGCAAACTCAAACCGAAAGGATTGAAAAAGATTTGACTTATGAAAAAGAACAAACCCATATCGCAGAGTTGAGTGAAGGAGAATTTGATTTTGAAATGTTAGGTTCTGGGAGTAGTAAAAAATTTGAAAAAGGGGTTAACTGGATTGCAGTTAAGCAGCAATTTTTTATTAGTACGTTGTTGAATAAAAATAAATTCTCTTCTGCTGAAGTTAAATGGATGGTACCTTCTGATACTGGATTACATATTATTGCACAAACCGCTGCTAATTTTAGGATGAATGTGCCTTCTGGAAGGGTAGCTCAAATTCCATTGCAACTTTATTATGGACCTAGTGATTACAATATTTTAAAGGTTTATCAAACTCAACTCGAGAAAATTGTACCCTATGGTAGCGGTGTGTTTGCGTTTGTAAAATACATCAATAGGCATTTTCTTTTACCTGTATTCGACTTGCTTAGAAAGAATGTGGCTAGTATGGGGATTGTTATTTTATTGTTGACACTTTTTATACGTTTACTTACTTCGCCAATACTCTATAAAAGTTATGTAAGTGGTGCCAAAATGAAGGCCCTTAAACCAGAAATAGATAAACTAAAGGACAAGCATGGTGAAGATAAGCAAGCCTTTAGTATGGATCAGATGAAGTTATGGAAATCAGCAGGAGTAAGCCCATTGGGAGGGTGCTTGCCTGCTTTGTTACAAATACCCATCTTCATGTCTTTATATTATTTCTTTCAAGGTAATATTTCTTTGAGGGGAGAAAATTTCCTATGGGCAAAGGATTTAGCTGCATATGACTCTATTTACAACATGCCATTTAGTATACCATTTTATGGAGATCATATTAGTTTATTTACAATAACGGCTACCCTTACCAGTTTGCTTATTTCAATTTACAGTATGAGCAGCATGCAGGATAATTCTAATCCTGTGATGAAGTATATGCCTTATATATTCCCCGTAATGTTATTGGGGGTATTTAATAATCTTCCTTCAGCACTAACCTGGTATTATACCATTTCTAATACAATTACTCTTTTACTACAAATTGTTATACAGAAATATATTATTGATCATGACAAGATTTTGGCGCAAATAGAAATTAACAGAAAAAAACCTGTCAAGCAAAGTAAACTTCAAGAAAAGATTCAGGCTATGCAGGAGGCCAACCAAAAGGTCCAAGATTTAAAAAATAAAACAAAAAAATAATCCGTTTTGTTAAAATTAAAACAGCCCGCTTTCGCAGTTCAGCGTTGCGGGCTGTTTTAATTTTCATTTTGTAGGGAAAAAGATTTTGTTATCTTTATTAAAATAGGGTGAAATGAAAGCTATAGCAATCTTTAATATTTTCGGGTTCATGTTGCTGAGTGTAATATGTTTTGCGCAAAAAACAATCTCAGAGGGCACTATTATTTACGAAATTTCTTTACAGCCCCGCAATAAAGAAATTAAACTCGATGAAGGATTTGCAGGCGCTACTTCCACTCGATATTTAAAGGGAGGGCTTAGTAGGATCGATATGAAAACTGCTCTAGGAACTGAAACTACTATTTATAATTCTAAAACAGGAAATGCCGCTATACTAAAAGAATACAGCGGGCAAAAGTTAATGATCCTTCTAACCAAGTTAAATTGGGAAGAAAAAAATAAAAATTTTGAAGGTTTAGTGTTTGAAAATTCTAGTGAAACAAAAGTAATTGGAGGATATCATTGTAAGAAGGCAATTGCTAAATTGATAGATGGCTCCGCTTTGTCGGTTTATTATACGCCTGATCTTGTTGCTATTAATAAGGAATATGATAAAGCATTTTCGAATTTACCGGGGTTTCCTTTGGAGTATGAATTAGAGACAACTAGCTTATTTTTTAAGTATAAATTATCTTCGATTGATTTTAATACAGTGCCTGCCTTAAAATTCGAGTATCCTCAAACTGGATATAGGGTGATGACTTATGAAGAAACTAAAAAAGGAAAAGGAGGGTAATAAAAATTATTGATAAATTATTTTAGGCTATTTTTTAAAAGGAAGCTAAAAAAAATCCCCTCAGCTAAAACTAAGGGGATTTTTAAATATAAAATTCAATTATTTTCTAATGATAATTTTTATCCCAGTATAGCCTGGTTTGATTTCAGTAACTGTTAATTTATTTTTGTAAGGTACAATGTAAATTGTGTTTCCTTTTTGGTAAGTAGAAATCGAGTTATTAATAATGGCGCTTCCTGAATTAGCATGATAACTTAATAAACTTCCTTTGTAGACTAGACCCGTTTTAAGATTAAATCCAACAGCGTTTCTTAGGTTGGAGGGGATATTTAAATTTAGAGTAATCTTATTTTTCGTTTTTTTTCCAAATACCCTATCGGCAAAAGCTTGCGGACCTACACTAAAAAGTATAGTTAAAACTAGTAGTTGTTTGGTGAAAGTTTTCATTTAAATCAGTTAAACTTATACAAATGTAATTTATTTTTCGTTTTGTAGTAATCAATTTCCTGTTTTTTTGACTTTTTTTTGGGTGGAAGGTTTAAAATAACATTAAATTGTTGAAAGATTGTTCAAAATGGTGTATTTTACAGCAACCCCTTAATACATGAGTAATTACCCATATCGACAAGACCGGGAAGATTTGAAAGAATTATTGCTCCAGTACCACAATCTTAAAACTGGTTTGAGTCATAGCTTTATCGATGAAGATGCTTTTGAGAAAATTATCGACCATTTTGACGAAAAAGATCAGTTGGAGCAATCCTTAGAGGCTGCAGAGTTTGCTGTAGAGCAGTATCCTTATTCGAGTTCATTGTTACTGAAAAAATGTGATTTGCTGATTGCTAGCAAAAAATACAAACAAGCACTCTATTTTTTGGATCAGGCGGCATTGCTGGATAACCGGGATATCAACCTATATATTTTAAGAACGGATGCTTTACTTGCTTTAGACCAGCATGGTAAAGCGGCTTCCGTGTTGGAGACAGCATTGGATAAATTTGAAGGTGAAGAGAAAATAGAACTTCTTTTTGAACTAGCAGATGTGCATGATGATTATGAAAATTTTGATAAGGTTTTTGATTGTATGAAAATGATATTGGAACAAGACCCCCTAAATGAAGAGGCACTTTATAAAATTTGCTTTTGGACAGACTTTACAGGCAGAAATGAGGAGGGTATTAGGTTACACCAGCAAATTATTGAAGAACATCCTTTCAGCGAGTTGGCTTGGTTTAATTTAGCAGCTGCCTACCAAGGAATTAAATTATATGAGAAGGCAATCGATGCATATAAGTATGCCATTGCAATAGATGAAAAGTTTGACTACGCTTGGCGTAATATGGGAGATGCCTATTTGAGATTAAGAAAATATAAAGATGCAATTGAGGCTTTGCAAAAAGTACTAGAATTGGCAAGACCAGAAGATGTTATTTACGAGGCTATTGCTCATTGTTATGATAAGCTTCAAAACTATGCACAAGCAAGATCTAATTATCGAAAGGCAACCCATCTAAATCAAGAAGATACTCAGCTCTTTTATAAAATAGCTTGTACCTACATGAATGAGGGAACCTGGGAAAGTGCTATCAAGAATCTGCAGATTGCTATGCGAGTTCATAAAATGCAGGCTGAATACAACCTTGCAATGGGGCAATGTTTGATGGAACAAGGGAAAATCGAACAAGCTGTTCAATATTTTGGTAATGTGGTACGCATAAAACCTAAGAATATTAATGGATGGGTTGAATTGCTTAAGTGCTTACATAAAGCCAAGTGCTATGAAGAGGGTTTGGAGTATGTAGAACATGCCTTGGTATTAACTAATAGTAAAGCGATCTTTATTTACTATAAAAGTGCCTTTTTATTTGCCCTAGGCAAATCAAAGGAAGCGATCATTCAATTAGAATTAGCAATGGATAGAAATACTAAACTGATTAAAAAGTTTATTGAATTGAGTCCTTCTTTATTACAAAACCAGTCGGTGGTTGATGTGATTGCCCGATTTAAAAAAAGGAGATCTATTTAATTCCTTTAAATTCCATTTAATACGCTTTGTTTATATTTGCGTCTTCATTAAAAATCCTATATGAATTTCAATTTAACACAAATGCCTGAAAGAACTGTAAGGCCCCGTCAACATGGAATTACAATGGTAATGGATAAGGGCTTGAGTGTTCAGGAAGCAAAAAATTTCATGAGTGTAGCTTATCCTCATGTAGATGTTGTGAAATTGGGTTTTGGCACTTCCTATGTAACTCCTACTTTGAAGGAAAAGCTGGAAGTGTATCGATCCTATGATATTCCTGTCTATTTTGGAGGTACTTTGTTTGAAGCATTTTTAATAAGAAATCAATTTGAAGATTATATCAATGTTTGTAAGGAATTTGGCATTAGCTACATGGAAGTAAGTGATGGTTCAATTTCCATTCCTCATTCTGAAAAATGTGGATACATTGAAAAATTAACTAAGTATGGAACCGTATTAAGTGAAGTAGGCAGTAAAGATGCTGCTCATATTATTCCGCCTTACAAATGGATTGAATTAATGCGAGCTGAATTAGAAGCTGGTTCTACCTATGTAATTGCAGAAGCAAGGGAAGCGGGCAATGTGGGTATTTATAGAGGTTCGGGAGAAGTAAGGGAAGGTTTGGTACAAGAAATACTTACACAGATACCTGAACAAAAAATTTTGTGGGAAGCTCCTCAAAAGGCACAGCAACTTTATTTTCTTGAACTGATAGGATGTAATGTAAATCTAGGAAATATTGCCCCTAATGAGGTGATTGCATTAGAGACCATGCGTATTGGATTAAGGGGAGATACATTTGAATTATATCTCAACAAATAATTGGAGAATGAAACTATATGGTTTAATAGGTTATCCTTTGGGTCATTCTTTTTCTAAACAATATTTTACTGAAAAATTTGAGCGGGAGGGAATAGCAGATAGTTATTTTGAATCTTTTCCCATTCCGACAATTGATGAATTCCCCAACCTTCTGGCTGCCAATCCACAACTTTTGGGATTGGGTGTTACCATTCCTTACAAAGAGCAAGTACTTCAATTTGTAACAGAACAGTCGGATGAGGTAAAAAAAATTGGAGCCACTAACAGTATAAAAATTTCTGGAAATAAACTAATTGCCTACAATACTGATATTATTGGCTTTGAACAGTCCTTCAGTAAGCGAGTAGAAGCCCATCATACCAAAGCACTTGTTTTGGGAACAGGAGGTGCATCCAAGGCAGTACAATATGTGCTCGATAAGCTGGGCATTGAATTTTTGATAGTGACCCGACAGGTTGTTTTAAATGGTAATTCCATTCATTATGATGCGATTGACCAAAAGATAATTTCTGAGTATAAGATAATTATTAATTGTACTCCATTGGGTATGCATCCAAATGAAAATACAGCTCCAGCAATACCTTATCATTTGCTAAGTCCCCAGCATTATTTATATGATTTGGTTTACAAACCTGCCAAGACAATTTTTTTAAAAAAGGGGGAGGAGAATGGTGCTATTACTGAAAACGGATATGATATGTTGTTGATTCAAGCAGAGGCAAGTTGGAAAATTTGGAATGACCTCTAAATTATTCTACTTGTAATATTAGTTGTAAACTATTGGGAACGCTTACTGTTTTTTTAAGTTCATAGTTATAGCAAACCATTCCTGTTTTTGCCTTTGCTAATAATACTTTTTCATGGTTTCTTTCAGTACTGAGTTGATAGAAAATTTCAAAGCTTACCCTGGCTATTTCACCTACTCCAATTTCAATAAAAATTTCTTCTCCATAATAGGCTTCTTTCTTAAATTCAATTGCTAGATCTGCCATTATTAGTCCTGTTCCACCCGCATCAATTTCGCTAAAGTTATTTTGTTGTAACCATTGTATTCGTGCCTCATGTATCAACGAAACGAAGGAATCATTTCCAACATGGTTTCCGTAATTGATGTCTCCGATTCGGACTTTTAATTTTATGGTAGCAATAATATCGTTAGGGAAATCAATTTTTATTCTTGCCATGTTTATTGTTTGTTCCGATTAGTTAATTATTTTTTCTATTAAAGTTGATGATGATTTGTTATAATTGAATGTATTGAATTATATCAAATCATTTCAGTTAATTCCAATTTAAATTAATTCTTCCTTTACTTCTCCTACTAAAAAAACACTTCCACAAACTATAATGAGGTCATTGTGAATGGCTCTTTTTTTTGCCTCTCGAATGGCTTCATTTACATCTTCAAATTGAAAACCTTGTAAACCCAATTCGGCAGCTTTCATCATTAGCTCAATTGAAGGAATTGCTCTTGGTATATGTGCAGCAGTGAAATAATAATTAGCATCTTTTGGTAGTAAAGTTAACACCTTTGACAATTCTTTATCTTTGGCCATACCCAGCACAAAGTGTAATTTATTTTTTAAAGGGCCGCTATTGATCGATTCTAGAAATATTTTAGTTTGAGAAAGTAGTTGTCTCATTCCATCTTCATTGTGCGCCACATCTAGCACTAGGAAAGGGTTGTCAGCTATCAACTCCCACCTTCCATGTAATCCAGTTAATTTTTTTACATTAGCCAGAGCCTCTTTTTTAAATTCTTTCGAAATAACAAATCCTTGTTTTTGCAATTCTTTTTCAACACAAAGTATAGTCAATAAATTTTTTAATTGGTAATGACCATTGAGGTCAAGCGAATAAAATATTTCTTCATTATTTTCTTTATCGATTATAGTACAGTTGAGTTGACGAAGGTTATGTTGAAAATCGATTATTGAATATTGGTTTTCAGCATAATAGATAGGAGCATTGCATTCGGCCGCTTTGGTTTCAAATACCCTTTTGGTCTCCTCTGTATATTCACCTATTACAATGGGAACCGACTGTTTGATAATACCTGCTTTTTCTCCTGCAATTTTGACAAGGGTATCACCTAAAATATTCATGTGATCAAATCCTATGTTGGTGATGACAGATAGTATGGGCCTAATAATGTTGGTACTATCTAATCTTCCGCCCAGACCTGTTTCAATGACGGCTATGTCTACTTCTTGTTGAGCAAAGTAGTCAAATGCCATAGCCATGGTTAATTCAAAAAAAGAGGGCTGTATTTGTTCTACTAAAGAATTGGTTCTTTTTACAAAATCAATGACAAATGATTCGCTTACCATTTCGCCATTTATTTTAATCCGTTCTCTAAAATCTTTTAAATGCGGTGAGGTATACAAGCCAGTTTTATAGCCTGCTTGTTGTAAAATGGATGCGAGCATGTGTGAAGTGCTTCCTTTTCCATTGGTACCTGCAATGTGAATACTCTTGAATTTTTTTTGAGGATTATCTAGTGCTTCACAAATAGCGATAGAATTGTGAAGATCTTCTTTATAGGCTGACGCACCAATCCTACTATACATTGGTAGTTGCGAAAATAAATATTCTAATGTTTCTGAGTAGGTCATTATTACAAATATAAAACCTATCCAAAACTAATTGTCATTAGTATTTTATAGGAGTAATTTAATTCTGAATTTTGAAATTGAATACTACGGTAGAAATTCCGCCATCGACGCTTGATGGAAATTTTAATTCTGCTGCTTTTCTTTTGGCAATTCCAATAATGGATGATTTTGAGGTAGTAGTTCCCTTAGCTATTACACTGCTAATGAAGTTACCAGAAGCGCTGTATTTAATATCAAGAAATACAATTGCATTTTCATTAAAATCATCTTCAAATCTGAGGTCTTTTATATTTAAAGGACGAACCCCTTTTGTTACGCTCACTCCAGTTTTGCCCCCGGGGCTATTGCCATAACTATCAGGCTTGCCGGAGGGATCTCCTGCATCCCCTTTTCCACCAGGCTTGTTGCCTTGATATCGATACCCATTGTCTTCAGTTGATCCGTTGCCTTTCCCGCTACCTGGACCATTATAGGTTAGTTTAGGCTTAGTAGGTTTAGGGGTAGGAGGGGCAACAATGGGAGTGTTTTTTATTTTCTTTACAACCTTTTTTTCTATCTTGACCTCAATCTTTTTTTTAAGTATTTTTTTTTCTGCTTTCGCAACAGGGGCAGCATTTACTTCTGCATTTTCATCTGGTTTAATTTCCTTAGTTTCTTCTGGCTTTGGAGATTCATTAGATGGTGCAGGCGCAGAAAGCTCTTGTGAAGGAGCCATTTCACCTTTGATAAGCGGTTGAATTTCGCCCATTCCTTCCTCATTGTTGCCAAGGTTAATTTCTAATAATTCTTGTGTTATTGGAATAGGCGGTTGAAGTATTGGCCAGCTGATTAAAAAAGCCAATAGCAACAGGGTGCCACAGATAATAATCGTATAGGCAAATGCTTTTTTATTTTTTTCGGCTTCAAATGTCGCGGACATAATTTATAATAAGTCTTGTCAAAGTTATTTGTTTAATACCAAATGTTGCGCCACTAAATTAAAATATTTAGAGGGACTCGATTCTTTAACAAAATATTTTCAGCTAATATAAAAAATGGTTAATTCATTTAATAGTAGCTTATATAATTTGTGCTTGATAGCATTGATTGTAAAGAATAAATCAGTAGATGATAAAAGGTAGAATCTGCAATAAAATAATTGTATCAGGACTTTAAAAAAATATCATACCCAAAACGAATAATCGTTCCAATAACCACTATTAAAAAAAATATTCTGATAAAAGAATTTCCTTTTAAAATAGCCAATTTTGCTCCTAAGGTGGAGCCAGTAAAATTACAGATTGCCATTGGAATGGCGTATTGATAAAGGATATGTCCACTACTGCTAAAAAAAATAATGGATCCCATATTAGTAGCAAGATTTACAAACTTTGCATGTGCACTGGCTCTAAGAAAATCAAATCCTAGGGCGCTAATAAAAAAGAGTACCAAAAAACTTCCAGCGCCTGGTCCAATAAATCCATCATAAAATCCTATCAGTAATGAAAAAGAGGCTGCTATCAGCCACTCATTTTTTGGCGGCTTAGTTATCGTAGTATTGGAGCCAAAGTTTTTTTTCGAGTAGGTATAAATTGCTACGGCAATCAGCACTCCAAAGATGACTGGTTTCATAAAAGCATTGCTTACTATTGAAACAATCTTGGATCCTGCATAAGCGGCCAATAATGCGATACTGCACATCATTGCTAGTAATTTCCATCGCAATTGAACGATGCGGGCATATTGCCAGGCTGCCATTGAAGTGCCTATAAATGAAGGGATTTTTGTAGTGCCCAATAAGGTAGCAACAGGATATTGAGGTAAAGTAATTAAGGTGGCTGGTGTTTGAATTAGTCCACCACCTCCAACAATGGCATCAATAAAACCCGCGGCAAATGCAGCAATACAGAGTAATATAATTTCCTGTGACATTAATGCTGATAATTTCTTTCTCCAAAAAGTAAGCTTCCAATTCTTACCATATTACTTCCTTGTTCAAGTGCAATTTCATAATCACCACTCATTCCCATGCTTAAAACAGTGAATTGAAAATCTTTTGTTTCAATAGTATTGTCAGATGCTTCTTTGTCGGAGGATTGCTTATTGGCGTCAAATAAAGATTTCAGATTTGCAAATTCTTTTTTAATTAAATTTTTATCATCACTGAAGGAAGCCATACCCATTAATCCAAGGATGTTTACATTTTTCCATTGGGTAAATTCATGCAATGCTGTTAATTCGCTTGGGTCAAAACCAAATTTGGTTTCTTCTTTTGCAATATGAATTTGTAGTAAGCAATCAATCACCCGATTATTTTTTGTGGCTTGTTTATCTATTTCTTTTAGCAAGGACAAGCTATCAACTCCATGGATTAAATGAACGAATGGAGCAATGTATTTAACCTTATTGCTTTGAAGATGACCTAGAAAATGCCACCGAATATCTTTCGGTAAAAGAGCTGCTTTATCAACCAATTCCTGTACATAATTTTCTCCAAAATCTCGGTGGCCCAAATCGTATAGGGCCTGTAGGTCTTCAAGGGGTTTTGTTTTGGACACTGCCACTAGGGTAGCTTTGCCATTTAGTTGGTTTTGTAAGTATCTAAATTTCTCAATATTGATGGCCATAAGTTGGACAAAAGTAAATAAAAATAATCGCTACCTCCCCTGCTTAGTATTTTAAAATATCTGGATGAAAAATTCTATTCACATGAAGCTGTGCTGGCCATATGAAGGATCTTTTTTTACATAAATAATAATTTTGCTAATTTATTTAGTATTCCTACATTTGCTATTCTATGTATGCAATTGTAGATATTGAAACCACCGGCGGCCACGCTTCCCAATTTGGAATTACAGAAATTGCCGTTTTTATCCATGATGGCAATCAGGTGGTAAAGCATTTTGAAACATTGATCAATCCTCAGCAAAATATACCGAGCTATATTACGGCCCTTACCGGAATCAATAATGCTATGGTTGCCTCTGCACCAGTTTTTGAAGAAATTGCACCTACATTATTTGAAATACTCAAGGATCAAATTTTTATTGCCCACAATGTAAACTTTGATTACTCTTTTATTCAACACCATTTGAAACGGACAGGGTACGAGCTGAACGTTAAAAAATTATGTACTGTGCGCTTGGGTAGGAAAGTGTTTCCTGGACTTCCTTCTTATAGTCTGGGTAAACTTTGTAGGACATTAGATTTACCCATTGAAAATAGGCATCGTGCGGGGGGCGATGCGCAGGCAACGGTTCTACTTTTTGAACATTATTTAGCGAATGGTGCCAATCAACATATTAATGAAATGCTGAAAAAAAAATCTTCGGAGCACTGGCTTCCGATGAATTTATCCAAATCAGCTATAATGGATCTTCCTTCTGGGCCGGGTGTTTATTATTTTCATGATGAAAAGGATACGATCATTTATATTGGAAAGGCAATCAATATAAAGAAGAGGGTGAGTAGTCATTTTACACACCAAGATGCGGACAAAAAAAGGCAGCAATTTATACGGACCATATTTAAAATAACTTATCAACCCTGTGCTACAGAATTAGAGGCAATTGTATTAGAAAGTGCCGAGATAAAAAAGCTTTGGCCTAAGCATAATACTAGTCAAAAAAAGCCCACTCAAAAGTATGCGTTGTATATGTATCAAGATGGAGGTGGGTATCAGCGATTGGTAATAGATAAAAAGAAAAAAAATATTCCTTCTTTGTATTCATTTAATTTACTAAGGGAGGGTTGGGCAATGTTAAAAAAAATAGTACATCAATTTGAATTGAATGAAAAACTTTGTTTCATTGATAAAACACCTTTTACCAACCAAGATAAAGCAAGTTTGGAATCTCCCTCATTGTACAATTTAAAAATAGCTAAGATGTTAGCCGCTTTAGAAGAACAGCTGCCCACCTTTGCGGTAGTGGATAGAGGAAGAAATGAGGCAGAGAAACTCTGTTTATTAATAGAACGAGGTTGTTTTTGGGGGATGGGATATTTGCCTTCTACGATGCAGTTGAGCAGCGCAAAGGAAATTAAAAATTTATTAGTTCCTTACCAAGACAATGATACCATTCGTAAAAGTATTTATTCATTCGCAACACAGTATCCGCATAAGCGAGTCAGTTTGCAAAGTTGATGTTAGTTTTGAATGATTATAAAACTATATTGGGGCATAAAAAAAGTAGATAAAAAAATATTTTGAAAGATAAAAAATGATAAAGAGTCAACACAGTCAGGGGCTTAACGAATTTTAAAAACCAAGGTTAATAATGAATAGTCTTTTTCATTTAAATCTTGAATTTTTTATTTCAATTCACACCATTACTTTCGCACCCCCAATAAAAAAAGTAAATCAATTATGTCAGTATTCGTTCAGCCTATTGCCCAAAAGTTAAATATAAAATTACAATCCGTTGAAGCAGTTTTAGCTTTGTTAGCCGAAGGGGCTACGATTCCTTTCATTGCCCGATATCGAAAAGATAAAACGGGCGCATTAGATGAGGTACAGATTCAGCAGATACAAGATGAGTTGAAATTTTTGAAAGAGTTTACAGAACGAAAGTCTTTTATAGAAAAAACCATTACTGACCAGCAAAAAATGACCCCTGCCTTACAAGCCAAAATTGATGGGGCTGCTACACTTGCTGAGTTGGAAGATATTTATCTACCTTATAAACCTAAGCGAACTACTAAGGCACAAACGGCAAGGGGCAAAGGTCTTGAGCCATTGGCTAATTTATTGTTGGAGCAAAATGAGATAGATTTATTGGTTGTTGCTGCCACTTTTATTACAGAAAATGTATTGGATGTAGAGGCCGCTTTGCAGGGGGCAAGGGATATTATAGCAGAGCTTATTAATGAGGATGCGCAGGTGAGGGCTAAGTTGCGGAAGTTATTTGAGTCAGCGGCTACTATCCAAAGTAAGGTAATATCAGATCAGGAAACTGCGGGTATTAAGTATAAGGATTACTTTGATTTTTCAGAGTTGATTTCTAAAATACCCTCTCATAGAATTTTGGCTGTTTTAAGAGGATTTTTAGAAGGTTATTTAAGAATAACTATTTCCCCTTTAGAGGAAAATGCCATTGAAACAATAGAATCAATATATATAAAGGGGATGAGTTCTTGTGGTGATCAAATTAGAAAAGCAACCAAGGATTCTTATCGAAGATTATTGCAACCTAGTCTAGAGACTGAGTTTAGGACCAACTTGAAGGCAAAAGCAGATGAGGATGCTATCAATGTTTTCGCAGAAAATCTTCGGCAGTTATTATTAAGTGCTCCCATTGGAGGTAAACGTATTTTGGCAATCGATCCTGGCTACCGAACGGGTTGTAAGGTAGTTTGTCTAGACGAAAAAGGGGGACTTCAAAAAACAGATTTAATTTTTCCGCATGAAAATAATCGGGTAGCGGCAGAAGAAATTAAAATTAAAAATTTGGTTCAGCAATATGGTATTGAAGTTTTTGCAATAGGAGATGGAACAGCGGGTAGAGAAACAGAAATTTTTATTAAAAAAATAAATTTAGGGTTGCCTGTATTTTTGGTAAATGAGGATGGGGCATCTATTTATTCTGCCTCCGAAATTGCAAGGGAAGAGTTTCCCAATGAAGATATTACGGTGAGGGGGGCGGTTAGTATAGGAAGAAGATTGATGGATCCATTGGCGGAGTTGGTAAAACTAGATCCCAAAAGTATTGGTGTTGGACAGTATCAGCATGATGTGAACCAGTTTAGATTGAAGGAACGCCTAGATGCTACGGTGGTTAGTTGTGTTAACAATGTAGGGGTTAATTTAAATACAGCGAGCAAACATTTGTTGAGTTATGTGAGTGGAATTGGGGGCACATTAGCAGATAACATAATAAAGTATCGCAATGAAATTGGTAAGTTCAGCAGTCGGAAACAATTATTAAAAGTGCCACGTTTGGGAGGTAAAGTTTTTGAGCAGTGTGCAGGTTTTTTGCGTATTCCAGAAGGGGATGATTTGCTAGATCAAAGTGCAGTTCATCCAGAAGCCTATCCCTTGGTGGAGGTAATAGCGAGGGAATTAGGGGTGGATGTAAAAGCACTGATTGGCAAGGAAGAATTATTAAAAAGGGTGGATGCAAAAAAATATGCTACGGAGCAAATTGGTGAGTTAACGATTCAAGATATTTTGAATGAATTAAAAAAGCCAGGATTAGATCCGAGGAGCGAAGCCCAAGCTTTTGAATTTGCTAATATCTTCAGTATTGATGATGTGAAAGTTGGTATGGAAGTGCCGGGAGTAGTAACCAATATTACCCGATTTGGGGCCTTTGTGGACATCGGGGTAAAGCAGGATGGCTTGGTTCATGTATCAGAAATCTCCCATCAATATATTACCGATCCCAACGAGGTATTAAAGCTCAATCAGCTGGTAAAGGTGAAAGTGATGGAGGTGGATATTGTAAGAAAGCGGATTGGACTTTCTATGAAGCAAATGACGGCGCCCGCTCCCGGGGGACAAAAGCGTCCGATTCAACAGAAAAATAGTGTAGTCCAAAAAGAGGCTGAATTGCCTATGAATGATGCGCTAGTAGCCCTTAAGCAAAAGTTTGGCAGATGATTTTTATTGGTATTGAGGGCTTGAAAACGGAAGATGTTACTTTGTTCAATATTTCTTGATTTATTTATACCCAATTGGTGTTAATAATGTGAAAAAAAACGTTCATCACGATAGAATACAATATGCGTAAAGGTTCCAAAAGATATTAACAAATTGTGTTATTAACTTTTCATTTTAAAAATTGAAACTGATAGTATTATTGTATTCCCCCTTTATTTAAAGTTTGGTTGGTGTCGTAAGGTAGGTGGGTGAAAAGATTGGATATGTAAATGCAAATCTCTTTTCATCGATTAACCGAAGTGACTGATAGACTTTGATTAGGATGGAATTAACAGAAAATTTTCGCAGTCAGCAAAGTAGCGAAGCAGAAGCAATTTTTTTATGTTTCAGCGAAGAGCGATTTTAAAGATTGTTTTTTTATAAACAAGTAACAACCACACCCATTATGTCAAACATTACTAGCACCGAATTACTACTAAGAGAAAACAAAGAGCGTTTTGTTTTATTGCCAATCAAATATCCAAAGGTTTGGGAAATGTATAAAAAACATGAAGCCAGTTTTTGGACTGCTGAAGAAATTGATTTGAGCAGCGATCAAAAAGATTGGGATGGTTTGAATGACGGAGAGCGTCATTTTATTTCTCATATTTTGGCCTTTTTTTCAGCGAGCGATGGGATAGTAAATGAGAACCTAGCAGTTAATTTTATGAGTGAAGTACAGCTTCCAGAAGCAAGATGTTTTTATGGTTTTCAGATTATGATGGAAAATATTCATTCGGAAACCTATGCTTTACTGATAGATAATTATATCAAAGATCCCAAAGAAAAAGACCGCTTGTTTCATGCAATTGATACCGTGCCGGCAGTAAAGAAAAAAGCAGAATGGGCTTTGCGTTGGATTGACAATGGAAATTTTGCTGAACGCTTGGTAGCCTTTGCTGCGGTAGAAGGTATTTTCTTTAGTGGTAGTTTTTGTTCTATCTTCTGGATGAAGAAAAGAGGCTTGATGCCAGGGTTAACCTTTAGCAATGAACTAATTAGTCGTGATGAGGGCTTACATTGCGAATTTGCTTGTCTATTGTACAGCATGCTCGATTCTAAATTGAGCAAAGAAGCGGTATTTCAAATCATTGCAGATGCGGTGGAAATCGAAAAGGAATTCGTGAGTGAAGCATTACCAGTAGCTTTGATTGGAATGAATGCAAAATTAATGCAGCAATATATCGAGTTTGTAGCCGACCGTTGGCTCGCAGAACTAGGTTATCCTAAGATGTTTAATGCTACCAATCCCTTCGATTTTATGGAAATGATTTCCCTGCAGGGAAAAACCAATTTCTTTGAAAAAAGAGTAGGAGATTACCAAAAGGCAGGCGTGATGGGCTCTAAGGAGTCGCAGGCCTTTTCATTGGAAGAAGATTTTTAAAAGTAATTAACACCTGTGGAAATCATTTGAATGAATCTTTTCATTTAAATAATTAGTTTTCCTTTTTGAAAGAAAAAACAAATACTACTAACCCTAGATATAAAGTTTAGAAATTTATGCACGTAATTAAAAGAAATGGCAAGACCGAATCCATCAAATTCGATAAAGTAACGGCTCGCATTGAGAAGTTGTCCTATAGTCTAAGTCCTCTGGTAAACCCTATAGATGTAGCAAAAAAAGTAATTGAAGGTATTTATTCTGGGGTGCCTACCACAGAATTGGATAACCTTGCTGCTGAAACAGCTGCTTCCTTGGCTACAAGACATCCTGATTATGCGATTCTTGCTTCTAGGATTGCTGTAAGTAACTTGCATAAAAATACCATCAAGTCTTTTTCGGAAACGATGAAGAATTTGTATCTATATGTAGATAAGAAAAATGGCAAAAAGACGCCTTTAATTGCTGACGATGTATGGCAGGTGATTGAAGAGAACGCTGAGTTGTTAGATAGTACGATTATCTATGACCGTGACTTTGCTTTTGATTATTTTGGATTTAAAACTTTGGAAAAATCATACCTACTTAAAATAGATGGTAAAATAGTAGAACGTCCTCAGCATATGTTTATGCGGGTGGCATTGGGTATTCACAAAACTGATACCGACAGCATAATTGCTACCTATCATTTATTAAGTGAGCGTTGGTTTACTCATGCAACGCCTACCTTGTTTAATGCGGGTACTCCTAAGGCGCAAATGAGCAGCTGCTTTTTGCTTACCATGAAAGAGGATAGCATTGATGGCATATATGATACACTAAAGCAAACTGCTAAAATTTCTCAAAGTGCTGGTGGAATCGGTTTGGCTATTCATGATATTAGAGCAACTGGAAGTTATATTGGTGGTACCAATGGAACCAGTAATGGTATTGTGCCGATGTTGAGAGTATTCAATGATACGGCTCGTTACGTAGATCAAGGAGGTGGAAAACGCAAGGGTGCTTTTGCTATTTATATTGAACCATGGCATGCGGATATATTTTCTTTCCTTGATCTAAGAAAAAATCATGGTAAAGAAGAGATGAGGGCAAGAGATTTATTTTTTGCTTTATGGATCTGCGATCTATTTATGAAAAGAGTAGAAGCAGATGGTGAGTGGAGTTTGTTCTGTCCCAATGAGGCGCCTGGATTGAGCGATTGCCATGGAGAAGTTTTTGAAGCATTGTATACAAAGTATGAGGCAGAAGGAAGAGCAAGAAAAACAATCAAAGCACAGGAACTTTGGTTTGCTATTTTAGATTCTCAAATAGAAACAGGTACTCCTTATATGTTGTATAAAGATGCTGCTAATAACAAAAGCAATCAGCAAAATCTGGGTACCATTAAGAGTAGTAACCTTTGCACAGAGATCATTGAGTATACTAGTCCAGATGAGGTGGCAGTTTGTAATCTAGCTTCCATTGCGTTACCACGTTTTGTAATCAATGGCAGTTTTGATCAGCAGAAATTGTATGAGGTAACTTATCAAGTTGCACTTAATTTGAATAAGATAATTGACAACAATTATTATCCTGTTGAAGAAGCTAGAAATTCAAATCTTCGTCATCGTCCGATTGGGTTGGGGGTACAAGGATTGGCAGATGTGTTTATTTTATTGCGTCTTCCATTTGAAAGTGATCTAGCAAAACTATTGAATAAGAATATTTTTGAGACTATTTACTTTGCTGCAATGACAGCAAGTAAGGATCTAGCGATTAAGGAAGGGCCTTATTCTACTTTCCAAGGTTCTCCTTTATCAAAAGGTCAGTTTCAATTTGATATGTGGAATGTAGCACCTTCTACCCGCTGGGATTGGGATAGCTTAAGAAAAGAAGTGATGGAGCATGGGGTTAGAAACAGTTTGTTATTAGCGCCAATGCCTACTGCTTCTACTTCTCAGATTTTGGGTAACAACGAATGTTTTGAACCATACACTTCTAATATTTATTCTAGGCGTGTATTGAGTGGTGAATTTATTATTGTGAATAAGCATTTGTTGAAAGACTTGATCAGTTTGGGCTTGTGGAACAATGATATGAAAAATAGAATCATTGCGGCGAATGGCTCGGTACAAAATATCAAAGAAATACCAGATGATATCAAAGAATTGTACAAAACAGTTTGGGAGATTAAGCAACGTAATTTGATTGATATGGCAGCAGACAGAGGAGCATTTATCTGTCAGTCACAATCGCTTAATTTATTTGTTGACAGTCCAAGTATTTCTAAACTAACTTCTATGCATTTCTACGGATGGAAGAAAGGACTGAAAACGGGTATGTATTATTTGCGCTCACAAGCAGCCACTCAGGCGGTACAGTTTACTATTGAAAAACAAGGTAGCGAAGAGATGGCTCCGGTGATTCCTCAAATTGATGCGACTCCAGAGAATAAGAACAATTTGGATGATATCAACACTGATTTTTCTGGACCTACATGTAGTATGGAAGATGGTTGTGTGAGCTGTGGTTCCTAGATAAAAAATATATTTTATCACTAGTGAACGACTAAATTAATTAAAAATGGGCACCTTTCGGTAGCCCACCAATGTTGTAGATTTGTTTTACAAAGAACCAATCCCAACATGAGCAAAAATACGGAGATAAAATTAGTCGGTCAGCCGATTTTAAGTCAGTTAT
>CAMCMP010000040.1 GCA_945876095.1 Chitinophaga pinensis | reverse complement strand
TGAGATGGAAACACATGAAATCATTACTTACCTGAAAAGGGAAAGATATATTCATGGTTTATATTATGTCAATAGAGAGGGAATTACGAGTAGGTTCGGAATCGAAATCTCAGATGAGGATTGGCTCGGATTTGCAAACTTTTTCACAGAAGGATTTAACAGACGAAATGATTTTCTTTTTGATGGAGAGGATGAGGTAATTGAAGATTGGAAAGAGGATAAATTTCAATATGGGTCGATGATTATTAATCAACCTGAGAAGTTTAATTAATTATTTAAACCTTATGGTGGAGGTTAACCAAAATTTATATTATGACAGAAGAAAATAGCAGTGTATTCTTTTTGACAAAGAATAACTTAAGAGATGTGATTAAAGACATATTTGATGAAGAGTTTCAAAAATTAGAAACAAAACTTACAAAAAAGTCTAAAATCTTAACAAGGGATGATGCAGCAAAATTAATTGGTGTTTGCCCAAATACAATTAGTGAGTACATAAAGTCAGGCCGTCTAACTAACAGAGGACTTGGTAGAAAAGTATTGATTCTTGAAAGTGATTTGGAAGGAGTAAAACCCGGCAGATACACACACTATCCAAATAATAATTAATTATTATGGCATCCTTTTATATCAGAGAAAAGACAAAAAATAAAACTGGGATTATGTGTTCTGTTCAAATTCAAGGGATGGATAGAATAATATTCCCAGTTCAAAATATGAGTATCAGTCCAAAAGATTGGGATAACGGGCGTATGTTAACAGGAAAGGGTAGGCAAGAGAATGGTAGATTGCAGGATCGTCTAAATAAGTTAAGAACAGATTTAGAATCATTTGTAGAGGAGTACTACTTCCTCAACAAAAAATACCCAAACAAATTGGCTGTCACAACATTCCTGAAATCTGAAAAGTCTGTAAGTACTTATTTCAGTAAAAATGAAAAGGTAAGAATTGACGATTTATTTGAAAGGGTTATAAAAAGACGAACTAATGGTCAAGAATTAACTAAAGGGAAGAGATTTAGTCGCCAATCTCTTTTGCATTATAAATCTACATTGAAGGCAATAAAAGGATTTCAGGTTAACAAGGGAAGAAAGTTCTTTTATGTTGACGAATTCAAATCAAAACAGTTAATTGAAGAATTTGAGATTTATTTGACCAGTGAGTTGGATATGATGATTAATACCATTGCCAATAAAATGAAAACATTAAAGTCATTTCTTCAAATTGCTTGGAGTGAAGGTATTATTGATTTCAATCCATTTAAAAAACATGGGATTATAATTTATACTGAAGAAACTGATTCAGTGGTTTTTACAAGGGATGAGATGATTGCCTTAGAAGAGTTGGATCTTTCATCAAATCCATTTCATGAAGTAATAAGGGACCAATATTTGATTTACTTATGGAGTGGTATCAGAAAAAGTGATTTAAAAAACCTAATATCAGTAATCAATCCACACACCAAAAAGTTTGTTTTCAGGACTGGAAAAACAGGGGAGATTTCAGAGATACCTGCTTTTGATACTTTGATTAAGATAGCAGAGAAATACAATTACAATTTTCCTGAGCCAGTTCATGATACTGTTGTATTGAAGGAGATAAAGGAAATCTGTAAGTTGATACCATCAATGAATATAACTGTCGAAAAGAAATACACTAAGGGAGGTCAGAATAAGAGAGACCTTCTCCAGAAGTACCAGAGGATTGTTATTCATACTGCTAGGAGATCTTTGGCAACTGTATTAGTTGAGAACGGATTGAAGCATGAACAGGTGATGAAAATAACAGGGCATAAGAAATTACTAACCCTACAACGCTATGTAAAGAGTGGTACCGATATTGATCAAATGTTGGAGATAGGAAAGAAGATAAGGAATGGGTAGAATGGAACGGTTTGCTACACATTCTGCTACAGGCATAAAATAACCCCTTGAAAATCAAGGGGTTAAGTGTTTTAATGCGGATCGGACGGGACTCGAACCCGCGACCTCCGCCGTGACAGGGCGGCGTTCTAACCAACTGAACTACCGATCCATTTCCGTATTAAATCCTTCAAGAACCACTACTGATTAATGGATTTTTTTTCGGATTGCGAAGATAGGTATTTTAATTTTTTTAACCCAAAACTTTTATAAAAAAATCTTTCCGCTTAATTTTACAAAACAGTAGCTACTTTCACAGTCAAATAACTTATAGTAAATTTGCATTATGCCTGAATTAAAAAACCGTCAGTTCCTAGATTTTGAAAAACCTATCAAAGATCTTTATGATCAGATAGAGCTTTTAAAAGTAGCTCAGGAAAAAAGCAAATCAGATATGAGCGGTTCAATCGCTTCATTAGAAAATAGAATCATTGAAACTAAAAAAGAACTCACCCAAAAACTTACCCCTTGGCAAAAGGTTCAATTAAGTAGGCATCCGGACAGACCTTATACATTAAAATACATTGATAAAATGTGTAGCAATTTTGTTGAACTGCACGGCGATAGAAATTTCAAAGACGATAAGGCGATGGTAGGTGGTTTTGCTGATTTAGCGGGTCAAACAGTAATGATTATTGGACAGCAGAAGGGAATTAATACCAAAATGAGACAGATCAGAAATTTTGGAATGGCTAATCCCGAAGGTTACCGAAAGGCAATTCGCCTTATGAAATTGGCTGAAAAATTTAATAAACCTATTATCACCCTAATTGATACACCGGGTGCTTACCCTGGACTTGAAGCTGAAGAAAGAGGTCAAGGTGAAGCGATTGCCCGTAACATTTACGAAATGCTTCGTCTAAAGGTGCCCGTTATATGCGTCATCATTGGTGAAGGCGCAAGTGGAGGTGCATTGGGTATTGGAGTAGGTGACAGAGTTTTTATGATGCAGAATACTTGGTATACCGTTATTTCACCAGAAAGCTGTAGCAGTATCCTTTGGAGAAATTGGGATAATAAGGAAAAAGCAGCCGATCAACTAAAATTAACAGGTGACGACATGCTAAAATTCGGTTTGGTAGATGGCGTTATTCCTGAACCATTTGGAGGTGCACATTGGGATTATGATGAAGCTGCTGATATACTTAAAAAATTCCTACTTCCAGTTATTGCAGAATTAAAAATAATCGATCCAGACAAACGTTGCGAGCAAAGAATTGAAAAATTTGGAAAAATGGGCTTCTGGGATGAATTGCCAGTTGATGAAGGAATTGTAGCTTCAACTCAATCATAATTTGTTTATATATATTTTTTTAAATATTTGTAAATATAATTATTAGATTCTATTTGATCAACATCTTTCAGCATAAAATAATTTTATCTCTAATACCTTTTTATTAACATCTCTTTTAAAGGCAATACCTTTTCATGGGAGCAACTTATCTTTGAATAAACAATACGGTTATGTTAAAAGTTGGAGTATTTGGTGTTGGTCATTTAGGTAAAATTCATTTAAACAACTGGAAGGAAATTGAAGGAGTAGAACTCATCGGTTTTTATGACCCTTCCCAGCAAATTGCCTTAGAAGTAAGTGATAAATACCAGCTACCCCAATTTGAAAATGCAGAACAACTAATGGACGCTTGTGACTTAGTCGATATCGTAGCTCCCACAACCGAACACTTTGAAATTAGTAAGGCAGCTATCACAAAGGGTAAACACGTTTTTGTTGAAAAACCCCTTGCAAATACGATGGATGAGGCAAGAGAATTACTCAAACTTGCTAAAGAAGCTAATATTAAATTTCAAGTAGGGCATGTAGAAAGATTTAATCCTGCTTTTTTAGCCCTAAAAGGTTATAGTATTAACCCAATGTTTATTGAAGTGCATCGCCTAGCACAATTTAATCCTCGTGGTACCGATGTTAGTGTTATTCTTGACCTGATGATACATGATATAGACATTATTCTAAATCTGGTTAACAGTAATGTGAAATATATATCTGCCAACGGTGTAGCAGTAATGAGTGATACTCCTGATATAGCAAACGTAAGAATTGAATTTGATAATGGCTGCGTAGCTAATCTTACCAGCAGTCGCATTTCAATGAAAAAAATGCGTAAAATGCGTTTGTTTCAAAAGGACGCCTACATTGGTATCGATTTTTTAGAAAAGAAAACAGAAGTAATTAAGTTAAATACCCCAGAAGATAAACAGGTTTTTACTTTTGATATTGAGACCAATAGTGGTAAAAAAACAATCGCAATTGCCAATCCAATAATTCCTTTAGGTAATGCAATCAAAATGGAATTGGAAGCCTTTGTTAATGCAATCAATCAAGGTATCGAGACTCCGGTAACGATATTAGATGGTTTTAGAGCAATGGATGTAGCCCACCAAATATTAGAAAAAATAAATCACCAGGAATTTAACTAGTTTTAAAAAAATCTAAGGAAACAAAATTTCAAGCTGAGAAATATTTTACTTATCACTAGCAGTATTGACAATACCTTCAGCTAATAATAAATCAATCGGTTGGGTAATTTTTATATTTTGCTCCTCTCCTACAATCAAATGAACTTTCATCCCTAAGGCCTCTACAACCGTGGCTTCATCAGTAAATTGATCATGATAATCGACAGCAAAGGCTGGTAATAATATTTTACTTTGAAAGGTCTGCGGAGTCTGAACCAATTTAACCCTATCGCGCTCAAGTGCTTCATTACCTTTTTCATGTACTAAACGAACACTGTCTTTTGAATTGATAACAGGAATGGCTGAACCATATTCTACAGCTGATTGATAGCATCTATGAATCAAATCAATTGAAAGCAAACACCTCACTCCATCGTGAACAAATACAATACTTTCTTCAATTATTAATTGAAGACCATTTTGCACTGAGTGAAATCTTGTACTTCCTCCCACTGTAATTTTTATTCGATCGCTGTCAAAATATTCATTGATGATGTCCTGTCCAGCTGCTATATAATCTTGAGGCAACACTAATATTATCTGTAAATCAGTGTAAGATTTTAAAAAAGTATCCAAAGTATAGAAAAGTATCGGCTTATTTTTCAAAAGTAAAAATTGTTTAGGCATATTTACCTTCATCCTACTGCCAATACCTCCTGCAACTATTATTGCGTATTTTTTCATTACCGCAAATTAATAATTATTCGCGTAATGAAAATAAATACAATGCTGAGCCTTTTCGCCTCCAAATTGCACTTATTACTTGAACTTACATTTTAAAAAAGGTTCCAAAAAGTTATTTAATAAAGGAATAGCAATACTATTTTACCAAAACCTTAAAAATGATATCAGATAATTCAATCAGTTAGTAACGGCTATTTTTGATTTAAAAACTTTAATTTTACACATGCCTAAAAGAAAAAAAAGAATCGTAATCAAGGTCGGTTCTAACGTAGTAGCTCAACAAGGTGGTGGGCTTGACTTAAAAAGCATTCAACAACTTACTAGACAAATCAGTATTCTTAACAAGGAAGGAATTGATATTATTTTAATATCCTCAGGAGCGGTTGCGGCAGGAAGAAGTTTAATTACTCCGCCTAAAAAAACAGATGAAATCAGCAAAAGACAATTATTTGCCTCTGTAGGTCAAATCAAACTGATTAATCTTTATGCAGAACAATTTGCAAAACAAGGTTGCTTGTGTGCTCAGGTACTAGTAACTAAAGAAGACTTTAGAGATAGGGAACATTATATCAATATGAAGAATTGTATTACAGTTTTACTTCAAAACAATGTAATACCAATTTTAAATGAGAATGATGTAATCTCAGTAACAGAACTAATGTTTACCGACAATGATGAATTAGCAGGATTAGTCTCGGGTATGGTGGATGCAGATAAATTGGTTATTCTTTCTAATGTGAAAGGTATTTATGATGATGCTCCTAATAAATCTTCCTCCAAATTGATTCCCTTCATTGAATTTGGAGATACTGGATTTGAGCGTTTTATTACCTCAGAAAAATCTAATTTTGGTAGAGGCGGAATGCTTACCAAATGTAGTATGGCAAACAAAGTGGCCAGTATGGGTATTCCTGTTCAAATAGCTGATGGCAAAGAAGCTAATATATTAATTGGAATAAATAATAACTTACCTATTGGAACTTTATTTAAACCAAGAAAAAATATTTCAAGTATTAAAAAATGGGTCGCTCACTCAGAAGGTTTTGTTAAGGGCGCTGTGTTTATTGATGAGGGTGCTCAAAAAGCCCTTCAATCCAATAAACCAACGAGCTTATTACCTGTAGGAATTACCAAAATTGAAGGATCTTTTAAAAAGGGAGAAATCATTCAAATCATCAGCAATGCGGGGAAAAAATTAGGTGTAGGAAAAGCCCAATATAATTCAGATAAAGCAGCTGAATTAATGAGCAAAAAAAATGAAAAAGCTTTGGTGCATTATGATTACTTATTCTTAAATAACGAGCTAAGCAAATGATGAGTAACATTCATTCTGTAACAGACAATTTTAAAGCAGTTCAACAGGCAAGCAAAAAACTAATCCAGATAAGTGGAGAAAAAGTTAGAGCTGTGCTAATCAGTTTAGCGGAAGCGGCTATAAGCAATGCTGAAATTATTTTAATGGAGAACCAAAAGGATCTTGACAGAATGTCAACATCAGATCCTAAGTATGACCGGCTTCAACTTACTAATAAAAGATTGCAGGATATTGCAAATGAAATTAAAAAAGTTGCTGACCTACCGAGCCCAGTAGGTGTTTTACTAGAGCAAAAAACGATGGACAATGGTATGCAAATCAGTAAAATCACGGTACCACTTGGTGTAATCGGTGTTATTTTTGAAGCAAGACCTAATGTTACTTTTGATGTATTTTCTCTCTGCCTAAAATCAGGTAACGCCTGTATTTTAAAAGGAGGCAGAGATGCCGAATTTTCAAATTTAGCAATTGTTAAAATCATCCAATCGGTTTTAAAACAAAATGGCCTACCTGAAAATTGTATTGAACTCTTACCTTCAACTAGAGAGGCAACCACTCAATTATTAAATGCGGTTGGTTATGTAGACGTGATTATTCCTAGGGGCAGTCAGCAATTGATAGACTTCGTTCGCAAAGAATCCAAAGTGCCAGTTATTGAAACAGGTGCAGGAATTGTTCATGCCTATTTTGATGAATCTGGTGATATAGAAAAAGGAAAAGCGATTGTTTTTAATTCAAAAACTAGAAGAGTAAGTGTTTGCAATGCTTTGGACTGTTTACTAGTGCATGTCAATCAAATAAAAAATCTACCTGAATTAGTTGGTAACCTTGCTAATAAAAATGTTTTGATTTATGCAGATGAATTGGCATACAAAGCTTTAGAAAATAATTATCCTTCTAGTTTATTAATGAATGCCAATGAAAAACATTTCGGAACTGAATTTCTAGATTATATCTTAGCAATTAAAACGGTATCTTCTATAGAAGCTGCCATCGATTATATTTCTGTAAACAGTAGCAAGCACAGTGAAACTATTATAGCGGAGAATGAGCAAAATATTGAGCAATTCCTTCAACAAGTTGACGCAGCAGTAGTTTATTCAAATGTATCCACTGCTTTTACGGATGGCGCACAATTTGGACTAGGAGCTGAAATAGGTATTAGTACTCAAAAACTACATGCAAGAGGTCCAATGGCTTTGAAAGAATTATGTAGTTATAAATGGATAGTAAGAGGCAATGGTCAAGTTAGAAGCTAAAAAAATTAATACTTCATTTTGAGTAAAACTGATTCTATCCATTGAGCCCTAAAACTATCTTTTGAAAAATCATCTCTTCAGAGATAAACTGCATACAAGCATGATCTCCCCGATAGCAATGCTTATTTCCAAAAACAGAACAGGGTCTACAAGAAAGCTCTAACTGCACTGAATTTTTATCTGACTGACCCCATCCATTAAAACCAGCATAAGGATGAGTAGCCCCCCAAATACTAACTACAGGCACCTTAAATAAGGAGGCAAGATGCATATTCGCTGAATCCATACTCACCATTCGATCCAAATTACTTATAATTGAGAGTTCTTCATTAAACGAATATTTACTAGAAACATTGAATGCAGAAAAAATATCTTTTTCCCAATGCTCTAAAACATCCGATTCTTGTTTGCCTCCACCAAATAATAAAACAGTATAATTTGCTTCAGTTAATTGACCCACTAATATTTTCATTTTTTCAATCGGATACATCTTCTCTTTAAATTGAGCAAAAGGAGCTACCCCAATTATTTTTTTTCCAGATGAAAATATCGCTCTTAATGCAATAGGAATCTCCTGTTTAAAATAAATAGATTTATCAGCATCTAATTGAACTGAAATACCTATTTTTCTAAATACCGAAGCATAGCGTTCATGCATAGAGGTAAGGGGAATGAAAATTTTCTGTTGCTGTCTAGTAAGGGCTTTTTTCTCCCTCCTACCCTTATCTAAAGTAGCAATGGACAACCTACTCATTTTAAAAAACAATGAAAGCAAATGAGATCTTAGTACACTGTGTAAATCAATAACCGCATCAAATTTGTAGAGATTGGTAAGTTCTTTAAATAAACGATACATACCCCCAAAACCCTTATGTCTTTCCTTTAAATAAGCAGGATGAAAATAACATCTTTCCAATCCAGAAAACAAAGGTTCAAAAAAGGCATTGGATACTATAGTAATCTTTAAATCAGGATTTTGATCGAGCACATTTTTTAAAACAGGCACCGTCATTGCTACATCACCCATGGATGAAAAACGAATAACCAATATGTGCTTTGGATTTTGCAAGTTGTATTTTAAAAATTAAATGACGTAATGAATAATTAATAAAAGTAGCAACTGAATGACTCTTATTCATTCTAACATGTAACTATTACAATCGATTTATAAATTTTTATTTTGCTGTTGATATAACACAGGATTAAGACCGGGATCATTATACATTTTCATTTGCTTATATACTTTCATATATTTATCACCCTTCTCAATATCATTCAGCAACTCATCAATCGATTTAGATAAATCAAGCTGCTGTTCTAAGAGTACTTCCAATTTTTTTGAACAAGATGTCACATGGTCTTCAGAAGCATCTTGGCGAGTGACTTCCACCTTCATATGATAAATCTTTAAAGCCAAAATTGACAACCGATCAATTGCCCATGCAGGGCTTTCTGTATTGACTAATGCATGTGCTTTAGGATGGATATTTTTATATTGCTGCAAAAAATAACTATCGATATATTCAACCATATCTGTCCTCACTTGATTGGATGCATCAATTCTCCTTTTCAATAATAAACCTTCCACGGAATCAATCGTTGGATTGCGCACAATATCTTCCAAATGCCACTGAACAGTATCTACCCAATTTTTTGAATACAATAAATGATCAAATCCATTATCAATATATGGATTACGAATTGCAGCATCCACATTGTCTATCAAATGATAATCATAAATACTTTTATCAAAAATCTCATTACAAATTTTACTTACCATCAAAGAAATATTAAGAAGTTGAATTTTTATTTCGAACCGCAAGATAATACAAAGGAATACCCAACAGCGTTATGATTAACCCTGGCCAGGTGAATTGAGGTTTGTAAATAATTAGTAATACACAAAAACTAACTCCCATTAACATATATATAATGGGTAAAACTGGATATCCAACTGCCTTGTAGGGGCGATCTACATTGGGATACTTTTTACGCAAAATAAAAATCCCAGCAATGGTGAGTACATAAAATATTACCACTATAAAAGAAACCATGTCAAGCAAATCACCATATCTTCCACTAAGGCACAATATGCAAGCCATTGCACATTGAATCCAAAGGGCCCATTCAGGAACTATATTTTTATTCAAGGTTCCTGCCTTTTTAAAAAATAATTGATCTTTAGCCATTGTATAATAAACCCTTGCACCTGCTAATATCAATCCATTATTGCAACCAAAAGTTGCTACCATTATCATTACTGCAATAATAAAGGTACCACTACTTCCAAAAATAGCTTCGGATGCACTTAGCGCCACTCGATTGTCTTTTGCAAAGGCTAGTTCATGTAATGGTACGGTAGCTAGATAAACTACATTCATTAGAAGATAAATTACTGTAACAATAGAAGTACCTAAGAACAAACTTAAACCAATATTTTTCTGAGGATTTTTAATTTCACCGGCAATGAAGGTTACATTGTTCCAAGCATCACTACTAAATATACTTCCTACCATTGCACTAGCCATTGCGCCCAATGCCGCCCCTATCAACAGCGGCTCAAAATTAATGGTACCGCCTGTATTGGTAAGATGTTGCATCACCCAAGGATTTTGCCAGTTAGCATTCCAAACCTGCCAATTAAAAGCAATAAAACCTGCTATAATTAATCCAAAGAGCGATAGTAATTTTGCAGAAGTGAAAAATGTTTGAATAAGTTTACCTGACTCAATGCCACGTGTATTAATAAAAGTGAGACAAATAATTACTACGATAGCCACCAATTGAGCATAATGGATTTTAAGCCCTAACAGATTAAAAGTGTTTACTTCTTCCCAAGCAAAAGCAGGGAAAAAATAACCAGCAAATTTTGCAAAACCAACAGCAACTGCTGCTATAGTTCCAGTTTGGATTACAGCAAAAAAACTCCAGCCGTATAAAAAACCGATAAATGGATTGTAAGCAGCCTTAAGGTAAACATATTGTCCACCTGCTTTTGGGTACATCGCACTCAACTCTCCATAACTTAAGGCGGCAGTAAGTGTCATAAAACCTGTAATAATCCAGGCAGCTAATAACCAACCTGCACTTCCCATATCCTTCAGCATATCGGCACTTACTATGAAAATTCCAGAACCAATCATGGATCCTGCTACGATCATGGTAGCATCAAACAAACCCAGCTTTGGCTTAAAAGAAGAATCTTGATTTGCTGAAGTAGACATTTTTTAAAATTTGGGGATTACTAATGTGGAATTATAAAAAAACCCGTTATTAAACGGGATTGAAGATAAATAAATTGATTGAAAGATAAGGAACTACCTATTTCATTTTTTCATTTAAACCTTTCACAATTTCGGAAGTGATATCTAAAGAAACATCTTTATAAAGAAAATAATCAAGCCCTGTTCCAGTAGTAAATATCATAGTGAATTTTTTATTCTTGTTATATTCATTCATAAAGTCTTTTAACTTACCCTGCATATCCCCCATCACTCTTGCCCCTTTTTCTGCTAATTGTTGAGTCTTTTGTTGCTTCATCTGTTCTATTTGCTGTTGTTGAATACCCAATTTTTCTTGAAATGCCTCCGCCTCCTGCTGGGTAATGGACTTACCCCTTTTTATAAAATCATCCCTGAGCTGAGTCATGGAACGATAAGAATTATCGTATTCATTCATAATCACCCTTTGCTCGGCATCTAACTCTTTTTTACGTTGTTTGATAAAATTTACATTATTATTTAATGAATCCAATTCAACATAAGCAACAGAAATTCTGTCACACTTTGAGGTGTCATGAAATTTAAAATTAGCGGAACCGGCACTAGAGGAAGAGTTGAAAGAATGCGAAAAGTGAACATAATATAAAAAACCCACCGCCACTAACAATACCACATTCAACAGGATTGAAAATTGTTTCATTACTTAAATTTTATTGGTAGCAAGATAGTTAGAATGAGAGAGTCTACAATGATATTTTCTAAATTTTTAGGATAGATTAACAGCTAATGTATATAATTAAAAATATTTTATATATTAAAAAACCGCAACCAAAAGGCTGCGGTTTTTAATACCTATTTTTAACTGTTTACTTAACTTCTTCAAATTCAGCATCCGTAACATTCTCAGCATTCGCAGCCGCATCTCCATTCGGCTGAGCTTTATCACCACCTTGAGGTTGTCCGTCAGCAGCCTGAGTAGCCTTATACATTTCTTCGCTTGCTGCAGTCCATGCGGCGTTCATTTCTTCAACTGCTGGGTCAATAGCTGCTATGTCCTGTAATTTGTGTGCTTCCTTCAATTTATTTAGGGCTACTTCAATCGGAGCTTTTTTATCAGCACTGATCTTATCGCCATATTCCTTCAATTGTTTTTCTGTCTGGAATATTAAACTATCTGCCTGATTAATTTTTTCAATCTTCTCCTTTTCTGCCTTATCACTAGCTTCGTTGGCTTTAGCCTCATTCTTCATTTTTTCAATCTCTTCCTTGCTTAAGCCGCTACCAGCCTCAATACGAATATTATGACTTTTACCAGTTCCTTTGTCCTTTGCCGTTACATGCAAGATTCCATTGGCATCAATATCAAAAGTTACTTCTACCTGTGGCACGCCACGAGGTGCTGGAGGAATGTCGGTTAAATTAAATTTACCTAAACTCTTATTTTGATTCGCCAATGGTCTTTCTCCCTGCAATACATGAATTTCAACACCTGGCTGATTATCGCTTGCTGTACTAAAAGTCTCAGATTTTTTAGTAGGAATAGTAGTATTACTTTCAATCAATCTAGTCATAACACCTCCCATTGTTTCAATACCCAAACTCAAAGGGGTAACGTCTAATAATAGTACGTCTTTCACATCCCCAGATAATACACCGCCCTGAATAGATGCTCCAATAGCTACTACTTCATCAGGATTAACACTTCTGTTGGCTTTTTTACCAAAGAATGTCTCTACGATTTCTTGCACTTTTGGAATCCTAGTGCTACCTCCTACCAATATCACCTCATCAATATCACTGATAGAAAGGTTGGCATCTTTCAAGGCAATTTCGCAGGGTTTCAAACAGCGAGTAAATAGATTATCTGATAATTTTTCAAATTGTGCACGGCTTAATTTTTTCACCAAATGCTTTGGAACCCCATCCACTGCGGTCACATAAGGTAGATTAATTTCAGTTTCAGCAGAAGAAGACAATTCTACTTTTGCCTTTTCAGCAGCTTCTTTTAAGCGTTGCCACGCCATTGGATCTTTGCGCAAATCGATGGCTTCATCCTTTTTAAACTCTTCCGCCAACCAATCCATTATTACTTTGTCAAAGTCATCCCCTCCAAGGTGTGTGTCACCATTGGTACTCTTTACCTCAAATACTCCCTCTCCTAATTCAAGGATAGAAATATCAAAAGTTCCACCTCCTAAGTCAAAAACAGCTATTTTTTGATCCTGATTCTTCTTATCCATTCCATAAGCTAAAGCCGCAGCAGTTGGCTCGTTAATGATCCTGCGAACGGTAAGTCCAGCAATTTCACCTGCTTCCTTTGTAGCTTGGCGTTGTGAATCATTGAAATAAGCAGGTACTGTAATTACCGCCTCAGTTACATCCTGTCCAAGGTAATCTTCGGCTGTTTTCTTCATTTTCTGAAGTACCATGGCGCTTATTTCTTGAGGAGTATATAATCTGCCATCTATGTCAATACGAACTGTATCATTGTCACCTTTTACTAACTTATAACTGCTATGATTTACATCTTCTGTCACTTCATTCCACTTATGTCCCATAAAACGCTTAACACTCATAATAGTGTTTTGAGGATTAGTAATGGCCTGACGTTTTGCTGGATCTCCCACTTTACGTTCACCATTTTTAAGAAAAGCGACTATTGAAGGCGTTGTACGACGACCTTCATCATTTGCTATAACTACTGCCTCATTCCCTTCCATTACGGATACACAACTATTGGTAGTTCCTAGATCTATTCCAATTATCTTTCCCATGATTGATTGATTTATTTTTTGTTCAATGATGACATTCAATGATTGTGCCATTCGGATTTGGGTGAAAAAATGGCAGACCTTGTTGAGGGATTTACTTTTTAAGGTAAATTTTATATATAATTAATCGCGTTTGGAAGGTCTTGAGGAAGATTTATAAAATAAAGCTTTTGTAATAATTATGCTCCTTTTTCGTTAGAAAGAGGCTACACTTTAAACGTATAATACTTTTGACTTATATAACTAAATGTAACTACAAATACCGTAGTGACCATCTTGGCAATGGTTGGATAAAAAAATAAATACTCCACTAAAACTTTGATAAAAAAATAATTCATTAAAAGATTCATCATTACAATTAAAAAATACCTGAAAAGTTGTACATGCCCTTTGAGTGTAGAGCTTGACCATACAATGTATTTTGAAAGTAAAAATCCAATAGGGAAAGTGATCGTAAAAGATAGTAAAAATGAAGCAATATGCGGCTGAAAGTCAATAAAGCCTAGGTGTACTATTTGTTTATGAAAAACGAAATTGTAAAAAATGAAAAATAAAGTAATATCTAATGCTACATTGGCCCCACCACAGGCAGCATATCGAAAGGTTTGCAAAGGCATCCACCTTTTAAAGGGAGGATAAAAAAAATCGATTAGCCTTATAATAGAAAAATTAAACATAGCTGAAATTAGATAACGAAGATAAACTAATTTAGGTTTTTTGTTAAATCCGAAAAGTAGCGTCCGTCTTTAAGATATCAAAATTTAGCTACTATTTACAAGGTATAACGAAAAGAAAAGCCACCCCAGTTTCCAAAAAAGTCATTTTCATCTCTATTGCCAAATTCAAAGGAAGGCTGCCAGTCTATCGACAAATTGATCGGTGCCCCCTTAATTTTATAGTCCAATCCAATCACCCCATCCTCCTAATGATGCACCTCCGCTATATTTTGCTTCAAAAAAACATGCCTAATAACTTGAAAAAAATACTAATTAGTCGATTTTTAAAAAGTCCGGTCATGCAATTTGAAATAATAGTTGTTTAAACGCACTAGAATAAAAAGTGCTAGAAATGTGAAGTATCAGCCGTTAAAAAATCAAGGTTGTTTGAGCCGGCACCCCTTTTAAAGTAACTTACGCTACCGGCGAGTTCCTTGATTTTAGTCCGCCGCGGCGGATTGATTTTTTTTGTTACTTTTTTGCATCAAGGCAAAAAAGTAACAGATCGCTATTCAAGGCGGAATTTCAGACCTATATAGTTGACTTTATTTGATTAAAAAGCAAGAATAAATTGTTAATCAGACTGATTATCTGTTAGTTTCTTATCGATTCATTTTGAATAAAACCTTTTCGGCATGGGCGCTTACGAATTTTGAGGGTAGACTAACTATACATCTCTTCTTTCAACGCTTTCACTCGGTCATCCAATAAATATTCATCGTAAGTCATTAATCGATCAATCGTACCTTTTGGAGTAATCTCAATGATTCTGTTAGCCACGGTATTCATAAACTGGTGATCATGGGTAGTGAATAAAACTACTCCAGGAAAAGTAATCATTCCATCATTAAATGCAGTGATACTTTCCAGATCAAGGTGATTGGTTGGTTCATCCAAAACAACCAAATTTGGATTCTGGAGCATCATCTTACTAACCATACAACGAACTTTTTCACCTCCACTTAATACATTGGTTTTCTTCAAAATTTCATCCCCACTAAACAACATTTTCCCTAAAAAACCACGAATAAAATCCTCATCCACATCCTTTGTTTGTGGTGGTACAAATTGACGCAACCAGTCCATCAGATTGAATGATCCATTAAAAAATTCAGTGTTGTCATTATTTAAATACGCAGAAGTAATCGTGGTTCCCCATTCATAAATGCCATGATCCGCGGGAATCCTTCCATTGATGACCTCAAAAAAGGTAGTTAACGCAAGTGGATTCCTGCTTAAAAAGGCAATTTTCTGACCTTTTACAATATCAAAAGTGATATTACTAAATAAGTATTTACCGTCAAGTGATTTAGATAATTTTTCTACATTTAGAATCTGATTACCCACCTCTCTTTCCGGTTTAAATATAATTCCTGGATATTTTCTATTACTTGGTGTGATGTCTTCAAAAACCAATTTATCCAATGCCTTTTTACGTGAAGTAGCTTGTTTTGATTTTGAAGCATTTGCACTAAAGCGAGCAATAAAGTCCAACAAATCCTTCTTTTTTTCTTCGGATTTCTTGTTTTTGTCCGAAGCTTGCCTAGCAGCCAATTGAGAACTCTCGTACCAAAATGTATAGTTACCCGTATAAATTTTAATCTTTTGCTTGTCAACATCTGCCACATGCGTACAAACTGCATCTAAAAAATGGCGATCATGGCTTACTACCAATACAATATTCTCATAATCAGCAAGGAAATTTTCCAACCAACTAATCGTTTCTACATCCAAGTTATTGGTAGGCTCATCCAATAGCAAAATGTCTGGATTACCAAACAATGCTTGAGCCAATAATACCCTCACCTTAATATTAGCACCAATATCTTTCATCAATAGCTGGTGCAATTCTTCCTTTACTCCCAATTGATTTAAGAACTGACCGGCATCACTTTCAGCTGTGTATCCCCCCATTTCACCAAATTCATGCTCTAACTCTCCTGCTTTCATCCCATCTGCTTCACTAAAATCTTCCTTCATATACAATGCGTCCTTTTCTTGCATCAAATTCCACATTTTAATATGGCCCATCATTACGGTGTGCAATACTGATACTTCATCAAAACCAAACTGATCTTGACGCAGGACTGCCATCCGTTCTCCAGGTGTAATGTGCACAGTACCCTTGTTTGGCTCGATTTCACCACTTAAAATTTTTAGAAAAGTAGATTTACCTGCACCATTGGCACCGATTACACCGTAACAGTTACCCTTGGTAAAACTAATATTTACTTCATCGAATAAAACCCTTTTGCCATAAGCCAGGGTTACATTATTTACACTTATCATAATATTAAAAAAGTGCGCAAAGTTACAAATTGATTTCTAAATTAAACAAGTTTCACAGATTAATCCTTCATTATCCATCCTAGCATTTTACTCCAACACAAGCTCCCAGTCTTCAATTTTACTCGAAAACTCATTTTACCTTTGAATGGATTTTAAATATAAATATAAATTGCCATATTCAAGACTTCCGTTCAATTTTCATTTAAATATCCACTACTACTTTTTTGTTAAGCATAGGAAAGGTATTTTTGCAGCATGTCCATCGTTAATCAATTACAATTAGGCGTTCTTAAAAGTCTAACCTCGCTACAAAATCAATCCTTTAGTGAAAAGGATTTTCAAATCAATCAAACCAAACCTGAATTTGAAGGCGACTATACGGTGGTATTATTTTCTTTGGTAAAAACGCTTAGTTTATATCCTGAAGTAATTGGAAATCAATTGGGCGAAAAGTTGGTCAATGATTTTCCGGAAATATTTTCATCCTTCAATATTATAAAAGGATTTTTAAATCTAACGGTAGCTGATAATTATTGGATAGCACTTCTAAAAAAGAACCATGCAGATATTTGTTATGGAAAAAAAGCTTTAACAGGTAAAAAAGTTATGGTGGAATATTCTTCCCCTAACACAAACAAGCCACTTCATTTGGGTCATTTGAGAAATAATTTTTTAGGGTGGAGTGTTGCAGAAATTTTAAAGGCAAATGGACAAGAGGTCATTAAAAGCTGCATCGTAAATGATCGTGGAATTCATATTTGTAAAAGTATGATTGCTTGGCAACTTTATGCCAATGGCGCCACCCCTCAATCCACTCATTCCAAGGGAGATCATTTAGTCGGAGAATATTATGTGAAATTTAATGAAGCATATAAAGAACAGGTAGCAGAATTAATTGCCTCTGGTAAAACGAAAGAAGAAGCTGAAAAAGAAGCTCCCATCATGAAGGCTACTCAACAAATGTTGGTAGATTGGGAAGAAGGAAAACCGGAGGTGATAGAACTTTGGAATACCATGAATAGTTGGGTATATGCAGGTTTTGATACTACCTATCAAAAAATCGGTAGCGACTTTGATAAAACCTATTTCGAGAGTAACACTTATTTATTAGGAAAAGATATTGTTCAACAAGGACTAGACAAAAAAGTATTTTTTAAAAAAGAAGATGGTAGTATTTGGATTGACCTTACGGCAGATGGACTAGATGAAAAAATTGTACAACGTAAAGATGGCACTTCAGTATACATCACCCAAGATATTGGATTAGCCCTTCAAAAATATGAGCAGTTTAAAATTGATCAAAGCATTTATGTAATTGGCAATGAGCAGAACTATCATATGAAAGTATTACAGTTGATCTGTAAAAAGTTGGGTATGCCCAATGCCGAAAATATTTTTCATTTGAGTTATGGAATGGTAGAATTAACGAGCGGAAAAATGAAAAGTAGAGAAGGGACTGTAGTGGATGCAGATGAATTAGTAGATGAAATGATTGCCACTTCACAAAAACTTACCGAAGAGCTAGGCAAGGTAAAAGATTTTACTG
Organism: Chitinophaga pinensis; assembly: GCA_945876095.1. GTDB lineage: Bacteria > Bacteroidota > Bacteroidia > Chitinophagales > Chitinophagaceae > Ferruginibacter > Ferruginibacter pinensis_E. The sequence goes on along the minus strand of CAMCMP010000040.1, from coordinate 6,396 downwards.
CTGAAGAATTAAAAGACCTTTATGATATCATCGGATTAGGTGCAATGAAATTTTATTTACTTAGGGTTGACCCTAAAAAAACGATGGTATTTAATCCAGAAGAAAGTATAGATTTCCATGGTTTTACCGGACCATTTGTTCAATACACGCATGCAAGAATAAAAAGTATTTTAAGAAAAGAATTGGGAAATGAGGAATTCAAAAACTCTTCTATTGAATTAAAAAGTCCATTATTACCATTAGAAAAAGAGGTGATTATTCAATTGGAACAATATCCTACCGCTTTAGAAGAAGCAGGTAAGGAGCACAACCCATCTGTGATTGCTAATTATGTTTTCAATTTAGCAAAAACTTTCAACTCATTTTATACAGAACATTCTATCGGAAACGCTGAAACAATCGAGAAAAAAAACCTTCGATTACAAATTGCTACTATGACAGCCAATATTATAAAAAGTGGTATGCAATTAATGGGTATTCGAGTGCCAGAAAGAATGTAAAAATGGAGGATATTTAATTACCCCAATAAAGCTAAATTCTACAACATTTTTTTCAAACCTTCTTTAAAAGTCAAAGGTTTAAAACCCAGTTCATTTTTTGCTTTATCGATAATAAAACCTGTTTTTGCAGGTCGTTTTCCTGCTTGAACGAATACAGCAGCGTCTACTTTTTTAATCAAATTTTTATCTAAATTTAAGTAGTCGGCAGTAGCCAAAGCCATATCGTATGGACTCATTAACTCTTCTCCAGAAATATGGAAGATTCCTATTGCTTTTTTTTGAATAGCCAATAATATCCCTTTTGCTAAATCCTCCACATAGGTAGGTGTTCGCAATTGATCACTGACCACCTGAATGGATTTTCCTTTGGACAAATTATTTTGTACCCAACTAACCATATTATTTCTGTTTCCAACTAAAATATTCCCATAAACTAATACCGTACGAATAATACACCATGAAATTTTTGCGTCCATCACTGATTTTTCGGCTCCTAATTTACTACTTCCATAATAATTAACAGGCGCTGGAATAGCTGATTCTTTATAAGGTCCAGCCTCTCCATCAAAAACAAAATCAGTAGAGATATAAATAAATTTTGCCCCTATCATTTCAGCAGCTCCCACCAAAAATCTGGTAGCAGTAACATTTGTATTCCAACAATGAACTGGGTCTTTCTCGCAGTCATCAACTTGGGTAATGGCAGCAGTATGAATAATAATATCCGGGATATTTTGAGTAATGAAAGTATTTACTTGTACTCCATCAGTAATGTCTAAGGAAACGTAATTATATCGATTGGAAGAATCAATTAGTAAACGGGACGAACCTTTTCCTGAAGCAGTAATGATATAATCAGTTGAATCAATCAACAACTTTACAAGATGCTGACCTAATAATCCATTTGCTCCAGTAATGAGTACTTTCATAAAACAACGGGTATTAAATTAAAGAGAAAAATATTTTTTTAATCTCCCCAAGATAGATAGGAAAATTTTAAACACCTATAAAATATTCAAAATGGGAGATCGTCCATTAATCAAAAAATAAATAACAATATCAGTCCAATAAAAAGCGAATAAAATAGACAATCTAAAGTGAAGTAAAATATTTATTCATTGGTTAAAATTACCAAAATAAGCATTGAAAAAGTAAGGTCTTTCTATTTACAAAACCAAATATTATATAAAAATACAATGTGCATTTATTTATCATTTTTTAACCGAATAATAATAATCTGAGCGAGCTAATTGACATTAAAAGCGTATTTTTGCATCTTTTTAAGAGTAGAAGGAAAATAGGTCACTGCCAATAATCATATAAACTAAAATTTTAATTCTTTTCATTCAATATGAAAAAAAAAGTAACAAAGATTGGAGTACTTACCTCAGGAGGAGATGCACCCGGAATGAATGCCGCTGTTAGGGCTGTTGTTAGAACAGGAATTTATCATGGGCTAGAAGTATTTGGAATAATGAGGGGTTATAATGGAATGGTTGATAATGACATTTTTAGAATGGAAGGGAAAAGTGTTGCTAATATTATTCAAAGAGGTGGTACAATTCTAAAAACTTCAAGATGTAAAGAATTTTTTACACCAGAAGGCAGAAAAAAAGCATATGAAAATTTAAAGAAGTTAGGAATCGATGGATTGGTAATAGTTGGAGGCGACGGAAGCTTCAGAGGTGCGCAAACCTTCAGCAACGAATATGATATCCCTTGTGTTGGCCTTCCTGGTACAATTGATAAAGACATAGCAGGAACTGATTTTACAATAGGCTTTGATACCGCTGTTAATACTGCTGTAGAAGCAATCGACAAAATCAGGGATACTGCTGATGCTCATGATCGATTATTCATTATTGAAGTGATGGGAAGAGATGCGGGTTATATTGCCTTGCATAGCGGAATAGCCACTGGTGCAGAAAGTGTATTAATTCCAGAGCGTAAAACAGATATTGAAGCAATCATAAAACAATTGGCCGAAAAGGAAAGACGACACAAATTGGTAAATCTGATTGTTGTAGCAGAAGGAGATAATTTTGGTGGTGCCAATGAAGTGGGAAAAATTATAACCGAACGTTTACCCATGCAGGACGTAAGAGTATGCATCCTTGGCCATATTCAAAGAGGTGGTTCACCCAGTTGCTTTGATAGGTTGATTGCAAGTAGAATGGGTTATTCGGCTGTAGAATGTTTAATAGAAGGACGACACAATGTATTTGTTGGAATAGTAAACAATCGCATGCATTTTACTCCTCTCAATGAAGCAGTTAAAAAGAAACAACGCATTAATGAAGAATGGATGAAAATTGTAAAAATATTGGCTTCCTAATTAGCTAAAAGTTAATAACCATTTACTTTTAGCCATTGACTTCCAAAAAATATTAATAAAAATATTATGAGTAAAACTATTTCAAAATACTTGCATCAGAATATGGATAAACAAGCGGGTATCAACCATTCCATCAAGAAAACAAAAATCGTAGCCACCGTTGGGCCAGCATGTTCTAGCTACGAAAAATTACTGGAATTGGTTATTGCAGGTGTAAATGTTTTTCGTTTAAACTTTTCTCATGGGGCTTATGAAGATAAGTTAGCCATCATCAATCATATCAAAGAGATTAACAGAACTCAACCTTTTAATATCGCTATTTTAGGAGATCTACAGGGCCCTAAATTAAGAGTAGGTGATTTAGAAAACGGGAAGATTGAACTAAAAGATGGTAATACTTTTATATTTACTACAGAAAAAATTATCGGTAACGCTGAAAAGATTTACGTTTCTTATCCTAACCTTGCTCAAGATGTAAAAGTAGGAGAAAGGATTTTTTTAGATGATGGAAAAATGGAATTAAAAGCGGAAGAAATTTTAAATGACAAAGAAATTCGTGTATCCGTAACCTTGGGTGGAACACTTACTCCAAAAAAAGGTGTAAATCTTCCTGACTCAGCACTTACCATGCCATCCCTAACTGAGAAAGATTTGGCCGACCTTGATTTTATAATAGCCAACGAATTGGATTGGGTTGCCCTATCCTTTGTTCGTAAAGCAAATGATATTATTGATCTTAAAAAACGCATTAAAGAACAGAACAGCAAGATCAAAGTAATTTCAAAAATTGAAATGCCTGAAGCTCTTAAAAATATTCGGGATATCATTGTTGAAAGTGATGGTGTAATGGTAGCAAGAGGTGATCTTGGAGTAGAAGTTCCAGTTGAACAAGTTCCAATGATTCAAAAAGAAATCATTCGTAGGTGCATGCGCAGAGCCAAACCAGTCATTGTAGCTACACAAATGATGGAAAGCATGATGGAAAGAACCAAGCCTAATAGAAGTGAAGTAACTGACGTTGCCAACGCAGTATTAGAAGGGGCTGACGCCGTAATGTTGAGTGGTGAAACGGCTATGGGCGAATATCCTAGACTAGTAGTAGAAATGATGAGCAAAATTATTATGGAAGTAGAGCGCACTGCTTATGATTATGATCGCGATGATATTTTGACACCACAGGCTCACTCTCCTTCTCTATTGAGTGATGCCCTTTGTTACAGCGCCTGTAAACTTGCAAAAGACGTTAATGCTAATGCTTTGATAGGAATGACTCAGAGTGGTTATACAGGCTTTATACTAAGCAGCTATCGACCAAAAGCACCTCTATTTGTTTTTAGTAAAGAAAGAACCTTAATTAATCAGTTAAGTTTAAGTTGGGGAGTTCGTGCTTTTTATTATGCAGAAGAAGAAAATTTAGATACTATTATTTTTGACCAGGTAAATATATTAAAAGAAAGAGGATTTGTAAAGGCGGAAGATGTAGTAGTAAGCACAGGTAGTACACCTACCAAACTTCATCTACCCACCAATACTATCAAAATAACCATTGTACAATAGCGTCTATAAATTCTAAAAATAACTTTCAAAAAGCCTCCCTCGGAGGTTTTTTGTTTACTACCATTCATCCCTCCTATTTGGTTACTCAACGAAGTATTCAGAAATAAAAATTATAGATGAATACTTTATTTGTAATCAGATCGTTAGTCAGTAAGTTTTTGTAAATTTATCTTTCAAAAAATATAAAATTTATAAAAGGATAATATAAAAACAAACTTTTTAAAATACTTGAAGCATTTTTAAATCTAAAGTTGCCTATATACAAATTATGGAAACCTTTATCATAGTAATCGTAGTTGGTTCAATAATCAGTTTGATTACTGCCTTTTTAATTAAAACTATTAACCGATATAAAATGCAAGGGCCGACTGATCAATTGGTTCAGGCTCAACATGCCTTGCAGGTTATTCAATTAGAAACAAAACAATTACAAAAAGAAAAGGAAGATCTATTAAGCCGAGCTACCCATGCTGAAGGTGCCAATAAATTGTTATTACAAGAATTTGAACAATATCATTTACTTCAACAAGAACACCTCAAAACAATAAATCAATTAGCCGTATTACAGACTCAACTTAGTTCGGCTAATGATAAGTTAACCGGACAAAAAGAAGAACTTGAATCTATATCAGAGAAATTCCGTTTCGAATTTAAAAATTTAGCGCAGGGTATTTTAGAAGAGAAAACATCCAAGTTCACCCTTGTGAATGAAGAAAATATGAGGGCAATACTTAATCCGTTAAAATCGGAACTACTTGAGTTTAAGAAAAAAATTGATGACACCTATGATAAAGAAAGTAAAGAAAGATTTACACTAGGCAAAGAGGTACAAAGATTAGTTGAAATGAGTCAACAAGTTAGTCAAGAAGCCAACAACCTCACAACTGCATTAAAAGGAAATAATAAACAACAAGGTAATTGGGGAGAAATGATTTTGGAAAGTATTTTATCTTATAGCGGACTTACCAAAGGAAGAGAATTTGTAACGCAAGAATTTATAAAAGACAATGCAGGTAATATTATTAAGGATGAATTTGGCAAAGGACTTCAACCAGACGTCACTGTTCTGTACCCAGACCAACGAAAGATTATCATTGATTCAAAAGTTTCACTTATTGCTTGGGAACAATACATTTCAGAACAGAATCCATTGAGTCAAGATCAATTTTTGAAGGAACACATTCAGTCAATCAGAAATCATATTGATGGACTAAGCAAAAAAAAATATCCAACCTACGCACAAGCGCTTGACTATGTACTGCTATTTATTCCGATAGAACCTGCTTTCCTAGAAGCCGTTAAAACAGATCTTCAGTTATGGAAATACGCTTATGATAAACGCATTATGCTGGTAAGTCCGACCAACCTTTTAGCAGTTTTAAAAATAATCGCTGATTTGTGGCGAGTAGAGCAACAAAACCAACATGCCATTGAGATTGCAGATAAAGCTGGATTGCTTTATGACAAATTTGTAGGATTTATTGAAAACTTAGAATTGGTAGGTAAAAAATTGCAAGATGCACAACTATCTTATGATGCTGCATTTAAACAACTGGGTTCAGGAAAGGGTAATATAATTGGCAAAATTGAAGAATTAAAAAAGATGGGTGCAAATGCAAATAAACAATTACCCTCCAAACTAATTTCCACATTATAGATTGATGAATAAAAAATATCCTATATCAAGAATTACTATTTTCCAATCATTGATTTAATATCCCGTATTTTATCAACTACAACTTGATTTTCAAATTATCTTAAATATAAATTGGACCTCTTTAAGCAATTTTGAATGGATACATAAAATGAAAAGAGGTTCTAATTTTAAATTTGTCCAACCAAAGGCTTGATTTTTTAACACTACCAACCGACTAAACTTAAAAATGTAATTTTTATCGGTTGAAAGTATTGGTTTTGTTGAATTGTTAATTTATTTTAATAGTCGACCCCCATGTTCATTTTGGAAAAAGGGATGGCAATACAAGGTTATTTTTTACTTTAACC
>CAMCMP010000039.1 GCA_945876095.1 Chitinophaga pinensis | reverse complement strand
GTATTTGGTACTGCAGATTGTATTAATAATAATGAAGACGCAATTATAAAAGCAATGTTATCTGCTGGTTTAATTGGTGTTTTTATTGCAGCGCATGCAACTTTTGCAGCCGAGGTAGGAGGCTGTATGGCGGAAACGGGTTCAGGTGGCGGGATGGCAGCCGCTGCGCTCGTTGAAATGAATGGCGGAAGTTTGGAGCAATCAATCGCAGCAGCTTCACTCGCACTTCAAAATTCATTAGGTATCATTTGTGATCCCATTGGTAATAGGGTTGAAGCACCTTGTCTTGGTCGCAATGTTATGGCAGCAACTAACGCTATTTCTTGTGCAAATATGGCATTATCAAATTATGAGCATCTAATACCACTTGATGAAGTTATTGAAACTATGAAGGCAGTGGGTGATCAAATTCATCATACATTACGTTGTACTAATTTAGGTGGGCTATCTATAACAAATACTGCTAAAAAAATAGAAGCTTTACTAGAGGAAAATCCACCCGTTTTTTATAAAAGCTGTTAAATAAATTGAGTTAACTTAAGGAAATTATATTTCTTAATGTCAAAATAATTAAGAAAATATGAAAATTAACAAAATATGAACTTTGCAAAAAAATAAAACGTATTTCATTAATACTTTTTATGTTAAACATAGGGAATACTATTTTTTCACAACCCGTTGATCGTTTTGTAAAAGTGATTGTTGCCGCGGATCATGGGGATTGGTTATATTGAAAATCGTCAGCAAAATTGGACCGATAGAGGTTATTTCTTAGGGATTGTTTCATTAGTTATTGAATCTTTCAGGATGATAAAAACTAATGTCAATACTAGTAGGTTTTTCTTCAATGATTTCAGTTACTAATTTTCCAGTACCTGCACCCAAACTTAATCCTATCATTGAATGACCTGTTGCGATGACTAAGTTATTTATTTTTTTCGAACGACCTAAATAGGGTAGGCCATCCGCAGAACAAGGTCGGTATCCATACCATACTTTATCCCAACTAGGTGTGGGTATATTAAATTCAGGAAAAAATTGTTTAACTGCTTTTAAAACGCCTACCACTCTGTTGATTTGCGGAGCAGCCTTCGTTGTTGTAATTTCCATGGTTCCTCCAAAACGCATTTTATTTCCATCCATTGGCGTAAGTGCAACACGCCCTTCCATTAATACCGATGGATAATCCGTTTGAAATGGAGAATCCTCCAATGTAACTGAGTACCCACGACCTGGCATCAATGGCATTTTAATACCTAATTTTTGAACCAACTCCCTACTCCATGAACCAGTAGCTAAAACCACAATATCCGCTGTATATTTATTTTTATCGGTGATCACCGATTGAATTTTTCCATTGTTTAATTCAAAATCAATCACTTCCTCATTTAAGCAAAATTGCACCCCCTTTGATTTTAAATCTTCAATTAATTGTTTCATTAATTTATTTGGATACAAATGCGCATCGCATTTAAAATAGATCGCACCCAATGCATTAATTTTATGACGGGGCTCTAGAGCAAATAATTCATCCTGCGTTAACAACTCTGTATCCGTTAATCCTATTTCATGTGCACGCTTTACTGTATGATGCGCATGCTCTGCCACTTTTTCCGTTTGAAATATTTCTAATAAGCCTTTATGTTCATAGGCAAATTTGAATTGAGGTAGCTTGGCCCATTCCTCATAACAATGTTGACTCAACATGGCATAATCTTTTAAAGGAATGGCAGCCTTATCTACATTTTCAGCGGTGGCCATTTGCATAAACTTTAAACCCCATTGCATTAAACTCAAACTTAATCTAGGTTTAACATAAAAGGGGCTTTGTGAATTTAACATCCACTTTAATCCTTCTTTCACAATACCGGGCGTTGCTAATGGAATAAAATGACTTGGACATACATATCCAGCATTGCCATAAGAGCAATTATTTAAAATATCATTTTGATCAATGACCGTAACTTGATGTCCCGCTTCTTGTAAATAATAAGCACTACTTAATCCAATCACCCCCCCGCCTAGTACAATTACCTTCATATAATAAATTAAAGCATGAATTTCGATAAAATTGCGTTCATTTCCCCAATAAATTAAGTAGAATTATTTAAAAGAAAAAAAGGCTTATACCACCTGGAAACCGCCTGAATAAGGGTCGTCTGCGTGATCAATAGATATGGTATTAAATCCAATTATCTTGGCCCACCCCTCTATAGAGGGTACAATTGCCTCCTTGCCGCCAATTTCAGTAATTGCTTCCACCTTTCCTGTAAATACAGATCCTATAATACTTTCATGCAAAAAGGCCTCCCCTTGCTTTAATTTACCCTTTGAATACCAATGGGCTAATCTTGCAGATGTACCTGTTCCGCAGGGGGAGCGATCAATGGCTTTATCTCCATAAAAAACCGCGTTTCTTGCCGTATTTTTTTCATCCAATACTTTTCCAGTCCACAAAATATGAGAACATGAATTAATGGTGGGATCCAAAGGATGTTCAAATTTATGCGCAGCGTTTATGCGTTTACGCAATTCTCCACTCCAAGCAATTAATTGCCCAGCAGTATAATTTTCAATCCCTTTAAAATTTTCTTGCACTTCAATAATGGCATAATAATTACCGCCATAACAAACATCAATATTTAATTCCCCTAAATCAGGGCATTGTATTTTTAAATTTTCGGCAGCTGAAAAGGAAGGCACATTGGTCAACTTCACTAAACTTACTTTTTTTCCTTCCATGGTATAATCAATTAGTACCAATCCGGCGGGTGCTTCCATTCTAATTTTTCCAGGAACTTTAGGTTGTATCAAACCAGCTTCAATAGCAACAGTAATGGTACCAATCGTGCCATGTCCACACATCGGTAAGCAACCACTAGTTTCAATAAATAAAACAGCAACATCATTTGCTGAATCATGAGGTGGATATAAAATACTACCACTCATCATGTCATGTCCTCTTGGTTCAAACATTAATCCTTTTCTGACCCAATCATATTCCTTTAAAAAATGTTGGCGCTTTTCACTCATTGTATTTCCCTCCAATGCCGGACCACCACTTACTACTACACGAACAGGATTACCACAAGTATGCGCATCAATACATTTAAATATGGAACCCGTTAATTGGTAATTACCGAAATTTTCTGAACTGATTGGTTTTACTGCTGCCATAAAATTTATTTATCCAATGGTATTTAATGTTTTAATACTCGAACTCCTATTTAGAAAATTATATGCTTGTACGTCGTTAAACTAAAGTGGACTTTTCTTTAAGGAAGTTTCGTAATATTTGTCATCAAATAATTTAATTCAGAAAATTAGAAATGGCTATACCCAATTAAAAAATAAAGGGGATAGCCATATAAAACATTTAATTATAAGCTTAAGTATTCAGGAAGTGTGGGTCTATTTTTCAACCCCGTATCAATAATTGATTCGATTCTTTTACGCTCTTCTCCTTCTAATACAAGTCTTGGACGACGCACAGTTTCAGAACCAATGCCCGTTTTAGATTCTGCAAATTTGATATATTGAACTAATTTAGCATGAATATCTAATTCCAACAATGGCATAAACCATCTGTATATATTTATTGCTTCTTGAATTTTACCAGTTTTTGCTAATTTAAATATCGCAACTGTTTCTGCAGGAAATGCACATACCAGACCAGCAACCCAACCATCAGCGCCTAATAAAATTTCTTCCAATGCTAATGTATCCACCCCACATAAAATACTAAACCGATCTCCAAATGCATTGCGTAATCTTGTTACATTAGTTACATCTCGTGTTGACTCCTTAATAGCTTGTATCGTGGGCACTGATGCCAGTTCTGCAAACATTTCAATGGTTACATCAATTTTATAATCTACTGGATTATTGTAAATCATGATTGGTAAGTCAGTGCTTGCAGCAATATCTTTAAAATACTGCACCGTTTCACGATGATCTGATTTGTAACGCATTGGAGGCAATAACATCAATCCTTGCGCACCCCATAATTTTGCATTTTTCGCTAATACTACGGCTACACTTGTACTTCCTTCTGCTATATTAATGACTACGGGTACTTTGCCATTAACAAATGCCAAAGTTTCCTTAACTAAAATTTCTTTTTCTTCATTATTTAAAACACTAGCTTCCCCTAAAGTGCCGCCTAATATGATACCATTTACACCAGCATCTAATTGAGCCTGCAAATTTTTCTTGAATAAATCAATATCCAATTTATCATCAGATGTAAACTTTGTGGTTACTGCGGGAAATACCCCTTTCCATGCAATTGCCATATTATTAAAATTTATTTAATTTACAAACTAAGTATCAATGTACGAAAAAAACTACTGAATTACCCTACCAACTCCCCTTCTAAATCATAATCATTGTAATACTCCCTATTATTAAACTTTCCCTGATGCGTAAAGTTGAAGAATTTGACGTATTGTAAACATCTCAATTGTTTTATTAGACATGATAAAAGGGGCTTGATGAATCAAGAACCTCCTCCTTTTTTACTACTAACACATAAAAACTCTGAAAAAGTAAATTAAAGCCATACTTAAATAATCCCATCCCCGCCCACCCCTCCAATCCATTTCGGTCTGCATCCCTATGTTTGTAAAAACATTTGCCCATGGCAGTTATTTTATTACCCGAACTGGTAAAGCTAATGTTTATTGATGGTGCAGTAATCCCCGAAGAGCTGCGTGATTTAAATCAGTTAGTGAAACTTAATAAAATTAAAAAGCTCCTAAAACATTTATTATCAATGTAATAGGAGCTTTTTTAAGCTGTAGGGGGAGGGATCGAACCTCCACGGAGCAGTTAGTTGTAGCACAAAGTTGAGTGGTCGACCCTGGTCGGACCAGTATTGCTACCGGTTCGGCTCTATGCTATATTTATCCTGTGATCTCCACCCCCGAGACAAGGGGGCATGTCTGCCAAAAATTTCATCACCCCACAGTATAGAATGAATGATTGTGAGCGTTGATGATGCAAATCTACTTTAAAAGCCTTTACGTTGAAAATAATTTATCAAATATTTCTTAAATATAGATATTTATCAAATAAATATGTCTATATTTGAAATAATATTAAAATTGCTTAACTATATGGCTTCAAAATTGAATCTTGATAAACTGGACCTCCAGATTATCCATGAAATGATGGAAACTGCTGAAATCTCCTATGCAGAGCTAGGCAAAAAATTATTTGTTAGCGGCGGTACCATTCACGTTCGTATCAAAAAACTACAGGAATTAAACATCGTAAAAGGAACCCGATTGAATGTGGACCTTCGACAATTAGGGTACGATATTACGGCTTTTGTTGGTATTTATCTCGAAAAAAGTTCTTTGTATGATTCTGTAGCAAAGGAATTAATGGCTATCCCTGAAATTGTACGATTGAATTACATCACTGGTAACTATAGCATGTTTATCGAAATTGTATGTAAAGACATCGCTGAATTACGCTATGTGCTACATGATGAACTCCAGAAAATTAAAGGGATTGATAGAACCGAAACTTTTATTTCTTTGGAAGAAGGATTTTCTCGTAATGTACAAGTAGCCCCTGCGCAATAAATCATTCATTGGATAAAGCGAGATGATAATACCGCTTATAATTTTTTTAGTTAGCTTCTCTTACATCCACTGCATCTCTTAATCCATTACCTAGTAAATTAAATGCTAGCACCAGCAGCATGATGGCTATGCCTGGAATAATGGCCAACATCGGTTGATGGGTAATAATAAAATTATAATTTTCTTTGATCATTAATCCCCAGCTAGGTTGAGGTGGCTGTACCCCAATTCCTAAAAAACTTAACCCTGCTTCAATCATGATAGCTGTTGCAAAGTTACTGGCTCCAATTACTAATACTGGTCCTATTATATTGGGAAGTATGTGGTGAACAATAATTCTACTATCTCTAAAACCCAATGCCTTGGCAGCTTGTACATATTCTAACTCTTTTAATACGATCACTTGACCTCGAATTAAACGGGCAACATTTACCCACATCGTTAAACCTACGGCAAAAAATATTTGCCAAAAACCTTTCCCTATAGCCATCGTTATTGCAAATACTAGCAACAAAGTTGGAATGCTCCAAGTAACATTGATTAACCAAAGAATAATTGCGTCTATTCGTCCACGAAAGTATCCTGCCATTGACCCCAAAAAAATACCTAGCGTGAGTGAAATGAATACTGCAATGAATCCAACCCCTAAACTTACCCGCGTGCCAATGATTAGCCGGCTTGCTATATCTCTTCCAAATTTATCCGTTCCCAACCAATAAGTTTTCGTCACTAGGTATTTGGAAACTAATAAATTGGGTTGATTTTGGGTAAGCTGGTCAATAGAATAATACTGAATGATTGAAGTGTCTTCATCTATATATTTATTGATACGCAGTGAATCTTGTTGAATATAATAATTGCTGATAGGTATATATCGAAATGGAGTTGGTTTGCCATTCAGCAATTGATTCAACCAACTACTATTGTTCAATTTTTTATCCTCTATTTTTAAAAAAAGTTGCTTAAAGCCAGGACTTTTAGCTTGTATCTCTACTGTTTGCAAATCTGCATTGGGTGTGCCATCAGGTGCTAAAAGGTATCCAAATAAGGCGATGAAAGTTGCTACTGTAATAATGCCCAAACCAACGAGGGCGCCTGTATTTTTTTTTAGGCGCTTCCAAGTCTGATTAGAAAAAGAAAATGATTGGTTGGACATGTTTTATTGTATCGATGATATTATTTAACAGACCTTTCTTTCCAAGTGTATTTTCCAAATTTTCCGAGCCATCCCGCAATCACTGTGTAAACTATATGAAAAGGTTGAGCAATTGGAAACCACCAAAGTAATTTAGTTTGATTGAAAAACTTTGCCACTGGATATAGAAAAAATAGTTCGAAAATAGTTTTCATTAAAAGTAGACAAACATAAAGATTAGATATCGATACCTCAGTGTTGAATAGGGTTACCGAGCAATTGCATAGTAAAGCTATGATAGGCAATACCATCATTAGTACATTTAAAAAATACACTATGATTAGTACTATAAAAATTCTTTTGTCATCAAATTGATCTGCCTTGCTCGCCCAACGAATTCTTTGGTTAAAAAATTGTTGGATCGTACTTACCGGATTGGTTTTTACAATTACCTCCTGGCTTTTTAAATATTCAATGTTGTTCGGAAATCGATTATAAATTTTATGCATTAACAACATATCATCTCCACTAGCTATATTATCGATACCCTTAAATCCATTGACCGCCGTAAATGCTTCTTTGGTGTAGGCAAGGTTAGCACCATTGCACATGCTATGAAATTTCTTGTGAACCGATGCACCCGTAATTCCTTGTAAGGTCATAAAATCAAGGGATTGAAAAACTTCAATCATTTTTTTTCCATAACTAATCAATACAGGCATCACTATAAATGCAGGTCTTTTACTTTCATAAAAAGACGCAATAGTGGTAAGCCAATTTTTAGGAAAAATGCAGTCTGCATCTGAAGTAACTATCAATTCCCCATTGGATTGATGAATCGAAATTTCAATCGCCTTTTTTTTGTAAGAATTAATTTCATTGGTAGATAAATAGTCTTTTAATGAAATCAGTTTTACATTATGTGCCGCATAACTTTGAATGATTGCTGCAGTATTATCTGTTGAATGATCATCAACTACCAATACTTCAAACAAATGTTTCGGGTAGCTTTGTTCAACGATTGACTGAAGGCAGTTGCCTATATTTTCTTCTTCGTTTCTAGCCGGGATAATGATTGAAATTTGCGTATTTAATTTTGAATTTACCTCCGCTTTGAAGTCGGGGATGCTTACCCAGCTTTTTCTATAATAAACCAATAGTGCCGAGTAATTCAATAGCAGTAACAAAGAAATAATCATTATAATTGGTATCATAAAAGTCTACTGTAGGGTGGGGCAATGCTGTTTCAATAAGACAATAATAACATTAAAAAATAACTATGCCAACCGTGATCCAAAGTTGGTGTAAACTAGGGGTAAAAATAGTTGGAAAATTTCCAAATGAATCAGTACCTTTATATAGTTGTTTAAACAACTATATGTCTAAGAACCAATTTAAACGCGGGGAGTTATACAGTTTCATTACTGGAAAAGCGAGTACGGCTATCTCTCGCCGGCTACAAAAAAATTTCAAGCAAGCTGGAGTAGATATTACGATTGAGCAATGGAGTGTGATGTATCATTTGTGGAAACAAGATGGTTTAAGTCAGCAGCAATTGTGTGATGCTACTTTTAGGGATAAGCCTAGTATTACGCGCTTGATAGATAATTTAGAAAAGTTGCAACTGGTAACGAGGGTAGCTAATAAAGATGATAGAAGAATCAATCGTATTTATCTTACCCAGCAAGCCAATCAATTACAAGATAAAGCGATGGACTTAGCAAATCAAACCTTGAACGAAGCGTTGGAAGGAGTTACTAACGGGCAGATAGAAATTGCGAAAGAAGTACTTCAGAAAGTGTATGATAATTTGGCTACTTCTGGAAATTTGTAAGGTTTTTCTTTACTGAATCAAAGCTTTTTAATCTTTATTAATATTTAAATCATTATAAATTAATTACGCTATAATATTTTTAGATAATCTTTAAAAAAAATCTCCCATCATTGGAATTTTTGAAATGTTTGAGGAGGACATAACAGTATGAATACATCCACTACAACTACTTCATCCATCAAAGGGGGCGAATGGTTAATCAAAGAAAGTAATGCCATAGAAAGTTTTTCACCGGAAGATTTTAATGAAGAACAGTTGATGGTGAAAGAAATGTGTTTGCAGTTTCTGGAAACAGAAGTGCTTCCGATAGCCAATAGAATTGATCAACTAGAGCCAGGGCTGATGCCCTCCTTAGTGTTAAAGGCAGGTGAACAGGGATTATTAGGAGCTTCTGTACCTGAGGCATTAGGTGGACTAGGAAAAGATTTTATTACTTCAACCATTGTTAACGAAGGACTCGGTGGAGGCTATTCATTCAGCGTGGCTATATCAGCACATACAGGAATTGGCACATTACCTATTCTATATTTTGGTACCGATAATCAAAAGCAAAAATATATTCCCAAGCTTGCGAGCGGAGAATGGAAGGGATCATATGGTTTAACAGAACCCAATAGTGGTAGTGATGCGTTGGGAGCAAAAACATCTGCCGTTCTTTCTGCTGATGGTAAAAATTATATTCTAAATGGTCAAAAATGTTGGATTACCAATGGAGGTTTTGCAGATGTATATACTGTGTTTGCAAAAATAGATGGTGATAAATTTTCGGCATTTATTATCGAGCGTGGTTATGAAGGATTTACTCAAGGCCCAGAAGAGCATAAGATGGGAATCAAGGGTTCTTCTACTGTTCAACTGTATTTTCAAGATTGTAAAGTGCCAGTTGAAAATTTATTAGGCGAGATAGGGAAGGGGCATATTATTGCTTTTAATATTTTAAATATTGGCAGATTAAAACTTTGTGCTGCCGCATTAGGTGGTTCTAAGATGGCATTAAATACCACTATCGAATATGCTAAAACAAGGGAGCAATTTAAAACAGCCATTGCAAATTTTGGTGCTATCAAACATAAATTGGCTGAAGCAGGTATAAGAATTTTTGCTGGCGAAAGTGCTTTGTATCGCACTAGTAAATGGGTAGATGACAAAGAAACTGAATTGGCCAATGCAGGTAAACCCTTTAATGAGTCTTTATTAGGAGCTGCAGAAGAATATGCAGTAGAATGTGCTATTTTAAAAGTGCATGGTAGCGAAGTGTTAGATTTTGTAGTGGATGAAGGAGTACAAGTTTTTGGCGGTAATGGTTTTAGTGATGAGTATAATATTAGTAGAGCTTATCGTGATAGCAGAATAAATCGTATTTACGAAGGCACCAACGAGATCAATCGATTGCTAACAGTGGATATGATTTTGAAAAGGGCAATGAAAGGAAAACTAGACTTGATGGGGCCTGCAATGGCGGTTTCTAAAGAGTTAATGAGTATACCTGATTTTGGAAATGAAGACGATAGTCCTTTTGCTACTGAAAGAAAGTCAATCGTAAATATCAAGAAAAGTATTTTGATGGTGGCGGGTGCTGCTGTACAAAAATTGATGATGAAAATTTCAGACGAACAAGAAATATTGATGAATATAGCAGACATGGCTATTGAAACTTTTGTTGCTGAAAGTACACTTTTACGTATTATCAAAATGGTTGAAAAGCAAGGTGAAGCTAATAGTAGGATACAAATGGACATGATGCACTGTTATTTGAACGACGCGATTGATAAAGTAAATAAAGCAGGGAAAGAAGCAATCAATAGTTTTGCTGAAGGCGATGAACAAAGGATGATGCTACTTGGACTTAAGCGTTTTACAAAGTCAATACCTTTCAACTGCAAAGATGCACGCAGAAGAATTGCCGATCATTTAATTGCAGCCAATAAATATCCTTGGTAAAAATTAAATCCATATCTCTTATTTCGGTGAGTCACTGACGATCCGCAGAAAAAAATTATCTTACAAAAATGAAATTTTTTTATACCATTATTTTAATGGCTTGCTGTGGATCGGTATTTTCTCAGTCTGAAGTGAAACCCTTTATTCGCCTTACAAATCCCTATCAGTCTAATAGTAATATCAGCTCGTCTAGACAGTTTATTATTGGCTCTACTTGTAAAAATTGTGTGTTAACCATCAATGATAAAACCATCAGGGTATATCCAACGGGCGCATTTGCTTATGAGTTAAATCTTCAGCCGGGTCAAACGGTTATCAGTCTTTTAGCAACAGCAGGCAGTAAATCAGCAACTAAAAAAATAAATTACAATTATTCGATACCCAAATTACCTGAACCAGTTTCAACACTTGCAATAGAAAGCATCAAAACTTTTCCGGAAGGTAATTTGATTTTAAAAGCTGGAGACCTCATTCAGTTTCGTGTAAAAGCGCTTACGAATTGTGTGGCCAAAGTAATGGACAATACTCTTTTGTATGAATTGCCTTTGTCAACCACCAATAGTATGCCTGGAATTTATCAGGGAAATTATGAAGTGAAATCCTCCGATAGTTTTTCTTTAATGAGAATACCGGTAACCATTACCGATAGTAGTGGTGAAAGTATTACCAAAGTAACAGCGGCTAATTTTTCAATTCTTTCTTCTGCTTCACCCGATATGGCAATTACCAAAGGCAGGTTAGCGCATTTAGAATATGGATTGGGAGAAGACAGATTGGGGGGAGCAAAAATTGGCTATCTCGATAGCAATATCATTTTAAAAATTATTGGCAAAGTGGGCACTCATTATAAGGTTGCTTTAACTAAAACACGCACAGCCTATATTCCTGATGAATTAGTGGAATGGTTACCCAAAGGAACTTTCCCGCCATCATCGCTTACGGATAAATGGATGGTTTATGGAGATGATACCTATGATTATGTGAAAATAGGAATGTTTCAACGCCTGCCTTATCAATCCTTTCAATTAATAGATCCTTCTAAAATAGTGGTAGATGTTTTTGGTGCTACTAACAATACCAATTGGATTACCCAGCTAGAGACATTAAAAGAAATTAAAAATGTTTATTACGAACAAAAGGAGGACGATCTATTTCGCATTACCATTGAATTGAAACATGCACAGCATTGGGGACATCAAATTTATTATGCAGGAAATTCTTTGATTATAAAGGTTAAGCACCAACCTGAAAATTTATCCTTGCGCAATCTTACGGTTGCTGTTGATGCAGGGCATGGCGGAACCAATATGGGTGCAATGGGGCCAACAGGTGTATCCGAAAAAGAATTAACATTAGCAGTTTCTTTAAAATTACAAAAGGCACTCGAAGCAGAAGGAGCTCGTGTAATCATGACAAGAAAGAAAGAACAGTTTTTTGATAATAAAGAGCGTATTCTTTTTTATAGAGATACTGTGCCCGATCTTCTAATCAGCTTTCATTTAAATTCCTCCGAAGATCCTATTCGTGTTGGCGGAACAAGTACCTATTTCCGTTATATTGGTTTTAGAAATTTGAGTGAATCTATTTATAAAAGAATGCTTGAATTGGGATTAAAGGAATATGGAAATACAGGTTCTTTTAATTTTATGCTGAATAGTCCAATCGAATATCCGAATGCTTTAGTAGAGGGATTATTTTTGAGTAACCCCGAAGAAGAAATGAAAATACTCGATCCATTATTCCAACAGCAGGCAGTTGATAAAATAGTGGCTGGTATAAAGGATTTTTTGAACAGTTGTAAGTAGTTATTTTTAACTTGTATAGGTCTGGAATTTCCTTTGGAATAGAGTGCTTTTACTTTTTTGCCTTGATGCAAAAAAGTAACAAAAAAAATCAATCCGCCGCGGCGGATTGATTTTTTAACGGCTGACATTTGATATTTCTTGCAATTTTATTCAAGGGCGTTCAAACAATTACTAAGGTAAATTGCCTATCCCGGCTTTTTTAGGGTCAACTACTGAGTAAAAAGATATCAATTTTCTTGTGAAATAGGGTATGCTGCTATTAGACTAGGCGAATTGTATAAGTTGGGTGAATCTTAAGGCCTAATTTATATTAACTTATTTGCTAGTCAATCACATATATATTTTTGTTAACTTTACTTTATAAAAATAGTCATATGAGTGAAACAGCAACCGCTATTCCAGTACAGGCATTAACTTCTAAAGATTTTGTAACCGACCAAGAGGTACGCTGGTGCCCTGGTTGTGGCGATTATTCAATTTTGGCGCAGGTTCAAAAGGTGATGCCTACATTGGGTATTCCTAAAGAAAATATAGTAATTGTATCTGGAATTGGTTGTAGTAGCCGTTTTCCATATTATATGAATACCTATGGCATGCATAGTATTCATGGAAGAGCTACTGCAGTGGCAAGCGGTTTAAAAGCTGCTCGTCCTGAGTTGAGCGTTTGGATTGTAACAGGTGATGGTGATGGGTTAAGTATTGGCGGTAATCACACCATTCACTTATTGCGTAGAAACTTTGATGTAAATATTTTATTGTTTAATAACCAGATTTATGGTTTAACGAAAGGACAATATTCACCTACCTCAGAAGAAAATAAGATTACTAAGTCGACTCCTTTTGGAAGTATTGATCATCCGTTTAATCCATTGGCATTGGCAATGGGTGCAGATGCTAGTTTTATTGCTAGAACAATGGATAGGGATCCAAAACATTTGCAAGCAATGTTGTTACGTGCTCAAGCTCATAAAGGAGCATCATTTTTAGAGATTTATCAAAACTGCAATATTTTCAATGATGGAGCTTTTGAAGTGTTTACTGAAAAAGGCTCTAAGCCTGAAGAAGTATTATTTTTAGAGCAAGGCAAGCCATTGATATTTGGTGCTACTCAAAATAAAGGAATTAAATTAGATGGATTTAAACCAGTAATCGTTGAATTGGGAGAGGGTGGCGCTACTGCGGATGAGCTTTGGATGCATGATGATAAAGACTTTTACAAAGCTCAAATATTGGTTCGCATGTTTGATGATCCAAATTTAGTAGGACATTTACCAAGACCATTTGGAGTATTTTATGAAACGGATAGAGCTTGTTATGAAGATGGAATGGCAATGCAGATAGACGATATCATTGCTAAAAAAGGAAAGGGTGACTTGGATAAATTACTAAGAGGCAACGAGACTTGGACAATCAGTTAGTCTTTCAAATGAATCTTAAATGAAATGATTTAAAAATGATATTTTATAAAAAAAGCCATCTAAAGATGGCTTTTTTTATAGATACTAAATTACAAAAGTCCCTTCCCCATTAAATATTCTGCTATTTGAACTGCATTGGTGGCAGCTCCTTTTCTAAGGTTGTCACTTACAATCCAACAGTTGAGCGTATTGGCTTGCGTTTCATCTCTTCTGATTCTACCTACAAATGTTTCATCCTTTTCATGAGCGGTTAATGGCATTGGATAAATATTGTTGGCAATATCATCCTGAACAATAACACCAGGGGCTTTGCTTAACAAGGCCCTTACCTCATCTATGTTGAAATCATTTTCAAATTCAATGTTCACACTTTCACTATGGCCACCCATGACAGGAATGCGCACAGTGGTTGCCGTTAGTTTAATATTGGCATCCCCAATGATTTTTACCGTTTCATTGGTCATTTTCATTTCCTCTTTGGTGTATCCATTATCAAGAAATACATCAATTTGCGGAATCGCATTTAGGTCAATTGGATATTTGTAAGCCATCTCACCTTTTACTCCTTTGCGCTCATTCATTAACTGCTCTACAGCCTTTACACCAGTACCAGTAACACTTTGGTAAGTAGAAACGACTACTCTTTTAATTTTATATTTATCATGTAGCGGCTTCAATACCACTACCAATTGTATAGTAGAGCAATTGGGATTAGCGATAATTTTATCTGTTGCTGAAAGTATATCTGCGTTTACTTCAGGCACTACTAGTTTTTTGGTAGGGTCCATACGCCAAGCACTTGAGTTATCAATGACAGTGATACCTGCTGCAGCAAATAATGGAGCTAGCTCCAAAGAGGTACTACCTCCCGCTGAGAAAATTGCCACATTTGGTTTAGCGGCGATCGCATCGGCATATCCTACGATGGTATATTTTTTACCCTTAAACTCCACTTGTTTACCGATCGATTTCTCAGAAGCTACCGGGATTAATTCGGTTACTGGAAAATTTCTTTCGGCTAATACTTGCAACATTTTGGTGCCTACTAAACCTGTTGCTCCAACTACAGCTACTTTCATTGTTTGTTATTTTTATGAATGAATATATTCTGTTTAAAAAATATTTATTGCTTTAATTTATATGATTCTCCATTGAATCTTGCAGAAATGGGATAGAATCAAAAAAAAGCCTCCCGTTTTTGCGGAAGGCTTTGAATATAGTGTAACAAACAAAATACTAAATCACCTTCCCAATTAAGGAACGCTTCTTCGTAAAAAATGTATGTTTTATAATCATCATTGCGGGGCAAAAATAATAACAAAGCAGTAATTGACCAAACTTAAAGAATAATCTTTTCAATTTAGCTTTCATTCGAAATTAAATTATATTATTTTGTTATAGGTTTTAGACCTGCTGCAAGCTTGGTTTTTGGAGGTGCTGGATTGCAGCAGCTAAATCAAAACCTGCCCACCTTGGTATGAAAATAAAATCATTGCTTTGTTTTTCAATTGGTTTATTATCAGTCTTTATTGTTATTGCTCAGGTTAAGGAAGATTTTGAAGAGGATAACATTTCTGTAAAATCAGAATGCATTGAAATTTCCTCCGTCTGGCGGGTCAATAATTTTTTCCAATTACAGAATACTATTACAGGAAACAATGAATTAATCACTTCAGCTAATTTTTTTCAGTTTCATCTCATAGAAGATAATTTAGTGAGACCTTATTTTTCTGATACTATTCCTAGTTCATATGAACTGGTCATAAATGAAATGATGCTAGATCCAATACCAATAGTAGGTTTGCCCAACTTAGAGTGGATTGAGTTAAAAAATACTACTAAGCATGTAATTTATTTAAAAGGTTGTCGAATAGGAGATGCTTCTGGTCAGAGTGGCCCTATGCCAAATTTTAATTTGTTGCCAGATAGTTTGGTGATTCTATGTAGCAGCAATGCTAAAGCCGTTATGTCTTTATTAGGTCCAACCATTTCTGTTACTAGTTTTCCCTCTCTTGATAATATTTCTGGTCAACTTATTTTAAAAAATTCTAGAAATGAAATTATTCATTCTGTAAGTTATTTGGATAGCTGGTATCAGAATCCTTTAAAAAAACAGGGAGGATGGACATTAGAAATGATTGATTCTCATAATCCTTGTAGTGGAGGCAATAATTGGAAGGCAAGTATCGATAACAGTGGTGGTACCCCTGGAAAGAAAAATTCAGTGGAGGCTTTAAATGCTGACCAATCAAAGCCCAAGTTATTGCGTGCATTCGCTCTTGATAGTCTAAAGTTGGTATTGGTTTTTGATGAACCAATTGATAGTATGAAGGCTGCTATAAAAGAAAATTATTTGGTTGATGGTGGAATCGGAATCCCATTGTCTGCCTCAGCAGTAGCGCCTATATTTGATAGAGTAATGATAAACCTGGCTACCCCTTTGATCCGAAATAAAGTTTATACCCTAACGGTAGCATCTGTTCCGGATTGTGTAGGTAACACAATTGCTAAAAGTAATTCTACTACCCAAGTTGGATTGTCGGAACTGGCATTACAGAGTGATGTAGTGATCAATGAAATTTTATTTAATCCCATACCATCTGCAACAGATTATGTCGAAATTTACAATCGTAGTAATAAAATTTTAGATTTAAGACAATTATCTATTGCCAACAGAAACAATGTGGGCGCTATCAGTAACCTTGAACAACTAAGCTTTGAAAGAAATTTAATTTTTCCTCAAGATTTTAAAGTGATTACCGCAAGTGCTGAAATGGTTAAGTCAAATTATATTGTTCTAAACAAGGAAGCTTTTATTGAAATTGAATCAATGCCCTCTTTCAATGATGATAAGGGAACTGTTATTATTTTAAACGCTCAAGGTGAAGTCACAGATGAATTAGCTTACAATGAAAAATGGCATTTTAAACTCATTGATAATTTTGAAGGAGTTGCATTGGAAAGAGTGAATTATAATGCAGCCACTCAATCTGCCGAAAACTGGCATTCTGCAGCTTCTGCTGTAGGGTATGGAACTCCTACTTACAAAAATTCACAATATCATATAATTGAAGGATTACTGGGAGAGATGAGGTTATCTCCAGAAATTTTTTCACCCGATAATGACGGCCAGGATGACTTTGCAACAATGGATTATCGTTTTACAGAACCAGGTTATGTTGCTAATATTACTATTTTTAATTCAATGGGCAGACCTATTAAATACCTGCAAAAAAATACATTGTGTGGTACGACAGGAAGTTTTCGTTGGGATGGGTTGGGAGAAAAAAATCAGCAGCTAACAGTGGGAGTCTATATTATCTTTACCGAAATTTTTAATTTAAAGGGAATTAAAAAACAATTCAAAAATGAGATTGTATTGGCAAGAAGAAATTCGTATTGAAATTTTTAATTTATTGCTTGAAAAAAGATTTCCTTTACTTTTTACAAAACTATTTTTTTAATTATCAATCCAAATAAAGTGAAAAAAAATTTCTACGAGTGGCCAAAAAATATTGCTCCTCCAGTCTGTACCATTCAACCAAAAGAGTTGGTTGCGCACAATGATAGTAGAATAGATAATTATTATTGGTTGAATGATTATTTTAAGAAAGGGCCGGATAGTGAAAAAGTGGTAGATCATCTTACCGCTGAAAATACATACTATGATGCAATGATGGAGGGTACATTATCCTTACAAGATAGTTTGTACAATGAAATGAAAGCTAGAATAAAAGAGGAAGATGAATCTGTGCCCGTGTACAAAAGAGGCTATTTCTATTATTCTCGGCAGGTGTCTGGAAAAGATTATTTTGTCTATTGCAGAAAAAAAGAAAGCTTAGAAGCAAAGGAAGAAATTTTACTCGATGTAAATGCGATGGCAGAAGGCTATTCTTATTTTTCAGCTATTGGATTCTCAATTAGTCCCAATAATAATTTGCTCGCTTATGGAGTAGATACTTTATCAAGAAGGGAGTATACCATTTATATAAAAAATCTTTTAACAGGTGAAATGCTTAGTGACACAATCGCTGGAACGGAGGGTGGGCCCATCTGGGCCAACGATAACAAAACGATTTTTTATACAGCCAAAAATCGGGTAACTCTTTTATCCGAAAAAATTATGCGACATCTACTAGGAACTACTCCAGCAGAAGATCAGTTGGTATATTATGAAAAAGATCCTTCCAATTATATCGGCGTAGGAAAATCGAAATCTGAAAAATATATTATGGTGGTTTCAAAAGCAACCTTGTCTTCAGAAGTAAGTTGGCTAAATGCGGATCGTCCTTCAGATTCATTGGTTATTTTTCAACCTCGGATGAAGGGGGTAATTTATAGTGTAGATCATGCAAATGATAGTTTCTATATCCGCACTAATCACGAAGCTAAAAATTTTAAAATTGTTACCTGTACTGAAAATAATACGGGTATCAATAATTGGAAGGAATTGATATCTCATCAGAAAGAGGTACTCATATCAGGCTTTGAATTGTTCAAAAATTTTATAGCAATTAATGAAAGAAAAAATGGGCTCACTCAGATTCATATGGTGAATACGATCAATAATGACAGTCATTTTTTAGCATTTGATGAACCAACTTATGTGGCGGGTATAGGCTCTAATCCTGAGTATAATACGGATAATCTTCGTTTCAATTATACTTCTTTGACCACTCCTAATTCAGTGTTTGAATATAATATGGTTAACAAAGAGAAAAAGCTGATGAAGCAGCAGGAGGTTTTAGGTGGCTTTGATATAGGGCAATTTGAAACTGAGAGAATATTTGCTACTGCAAATGATGGAACTCAAATACCCATTTCTATTGTTTTCAAAAAGGGATTTATTAAGGATGGAAATGCTCCTTTATTGCTTTATGCTTATGGATCCTATGGAATCAGTATGGATGCCTCTTTCAGTAACGTTCGGTTAAGTTTATTAAATCGAGGTTTTGCATTTGCGATTGCACATATTCGTGGAGGTCAGGAGCTAGGAAGATATTGGTATGAAGAAGGCAAGATGATGAATAAAAAAAATACATTTACCGACTTTATCAATTGCGCAGAATATTTGATAGCTAATAAATATTCTTCTGCCAATCATCTCTATGCAAATGGAGGTAGCGCTGGAGGATTATTAATGGGTGCTATTATAAATATGCGTCCTGATCTTTGGAAAGGTATAATTGCTGCTGTACCTTTTGTGGATGTGGTTACCACTATGAGCGATCCAACCATTCCGCTAACCACAAATGAATATGATGAATGGGGTAATCCAGCAGATAAAGAGAGCTACGATTATATGAAATCTTATTCTCCTTATGATAATATTGCCCATCATGACTATCCTAATATGATGGTAATAACAGGTTTGCATGATAGTCAAGTTCAGTATTTTGAACCTGCTAAATGGGTAGCAAAAATCCGGGCAATGAAAACTGGAGACAATTTATTACTGATGCATACAGATATGGAAGCTGGTCATGGCGGGGCTTCAGGTAGATATAAACCTTTAACTGATAAAGCTAGGGAATACGCTTTTTTATTATCACTCGAAGGGATTCTGGCATAGGCTAAAATAGCCAATAGATTTTAAATTCGAATAAAATGATGGCCACCTAATAATTGTAAATTAGTTTTAGACAGAAAATTATTGAATAATTTTTTCCTCTCTAGTTAATTGTCCAACTTCATTAATTCCCTCAACGGTTACTCTGATTTTTTTGCAAAAATCACTATTATAAAACGGAACAGTTACTCGTTTAGTATTTTTGTCAAAGTGTAAATTCGGATTCCAATATAGGGTTGCTCTGTAATCGTTGACATCGGCCTCAGGCTTTTTTTCGTAGTCGGGCGAATAAAATTGCTTGATAATTGAATAGCCATTAATGTTTGCAATTGGCAAACCTTTCAGTTGTGAATAATCACTTCCTCCTTTTTTAGTATAAATCGCAATGGCACCTCCTGTACCTCCACCAACTGCACCATAAAAAGGCGGTCTAAAAATTTTGATCATTGCTACGTCGTTCATATTAATTACCTGAACTCTTGAAAGATCAGTCGTCATTTCATTGACGAAAAAACTGGTAGGACTTCCTCTCCAGCTTGCACTCCCTTCTCCGACAGTATTAATTTGTAAGCCGGGTACTTTTCCTTGTAAATAAGCTAATACAGTGCTTGCTGTCATAGCAAAAGCATCATTTTCAGTTGAAAAAACATAGCCGTCTCCACCTGCAAAAAATCCAGAGGTATACTCCTCATCTAATTTTTGCTTAGCAGATTTTTGGAAACTTTTAACCATTACGTTATCAAGTGTTTTTATTTTATTTCTTTCTTTCTGATCGCGAAGAAGATTGGCCATTGAAATACTTTTCTCTAAAACGGCGCTGTCTAATTTTTCAGGTAAATACAAACCAGAAAGCAATGAAATAGGTTGCAATGGCGATTTCATAATATTGTTTCTAAATGCAAAACTTGCAGTATTTGTCAGCGTTTTATCCTTATCGTTATTGAGTTGATAATATAATTTAGCTGTGTCAAAAAAGTAGAGTCCTTCATGTGAAAATTCACCCTGGCTATTTATTGGAATGCTGAAAATACTAGAGCCTCCATTTTTTGTCTTTAAAATGCTTGTTAATTCTTTTTGAAATAACCTTGATTTGGATAAACCTAAAATTTGACCTTTGATAAAAAGTCGATCCTCAGGAATAAATTTAATTTTAGGCCAGTTGCCTGATAAAATGTCTGTCCACTTAAACCTTCTCCATCCATTGGTCATCATTACAAGGTCAAGATGCTGCTTTACAGAATCAGCCTCACCAGAAAAGTAATAAGCTGAGTTATAAACATATCCTTTTAGGTCGCTACTTAATAACAAATTTGAATAAATACTTTCTTCATTTTTAGAGATTGGGTTGAGGTCTGCATCTGTAACAGAGATAGATAAATTAGATATTAAGCTGTCTCCTAAATCAATTTGAATTGAATTGCGGCCACGTTTGGTGAGGCTTTTATCAGCGGAATGAATATCTGTAATGAAATAATAATTATTGTGATTAATAAAAACAATGCGTTCAGCAATTGGCTGCAGGGCAGCGTTAAATATAGTTAATTGTAAAACGCCATTGGGTAAGCTGTCTGTATCTATTTTTGCAGTTACACTTGTCTTTTTGGTCATATTCACTTTGGCACTGTATACCAAGCGTTGGTGCATTTGTGCCTCTACTTGATAGGTGGTATAAACAGCGTCTACGCTATCGGGCCTTTTCAACGTATAACTTAATTCGTAATCGCTTAGTTGAGTGCTGAGTACAAGCCCTATTTTATTTGCTTCGGGCAATGGATTTTCATGCTGCAATCCTTTCTTATCTTTCCATACGGCACGGTATTTTTCTTTTGCTACAGGTTTAAGGGTTAGGTATCCCATACCATCATGGATAGACGAAAAAGTTGTTATTTTTTTCCCTTTACTATCTATAATATCTCCCTTTACCTCAAACGGAGTTCCCTGACTATCGGTTGCTTTAAAGGCTACCCTTGAAGAGATGTCATTGATTAAGTCTCCTCCTTCGGGAAAAAATTGTAGGCTATAACTAAGTGGTGTAGGTGCTTTTTTAACTACTAATTTATTTGGAATAATTTGTATTGGTTTTAAATACAAAAGAGAGGAATCAAAGTTGAGCATCCAGGTTGTGTAGGCTCGAATGTATAATTTGGTGAAGTTCACTGAATCAGGTAAATCGAAATTAGAAGATGCACCTGATTGTATGATAGGCATCATTTTTTGTTGCAATAGCATTCCCTTTTCATCCAACAACTCTGCATAAAGAGTCTTACTAATTGGGCCTGGAAGGTTGTCTGCGCTTAAATAGGCTTTGAACCAGATAGTTTCTCCTGCATTGTAATAAGCCTTATCCATCTGCATGTAAATTTTCTCTTGCACATATTTTGTATCTAATATGTCTAATAAAGAATCAATTTTTTGTGCTTGCAGATTTATAAAAGATAGTACAAAAAACAGCAGTATTGTTATTTTCAAGGGAAGTATTTTTTTTACCATATCAATCAGATATTTTTATTCAATCCATTTCAACTCGTATAAAATCTCTACTTTATTTTTAATTGGTATTATAGATTATTGTTTAGTTTCTAGGAGGCTGAAGTTCATCCACTCTATTGTGATCAATATCATCCTTATTTAAATTAGGCTTTTTTTCAAGTATATACTTAATGATTAAATACCCTCCAAACGCACTAATAATTCCCAATGACATAACACCAACCAAATTACTTTCTCCATAAAATGTAATTCCCATTATCACTCCAATCATTTCAGTTAAGATCCAAGCTAATATCGTGTACCATTTCCAACTACGTGGATTAAGTCCTTTTTGACTAGCTAGCGTTCCATTTTTTTTACAAAGAAAATAAAGTGCAATTACTTCTAACATATACTAAAAATTTAATTCTATGGTTTTACTATACTTTATAGTTTCGAAAGTCTACTCGAATATAAAGATAAAAAACGCTATAAAAATATATCCTATAATTAAAAATTACAAAAGGTAATCCCCGTTTTTTAATGTTCACTTCAATAAAAAACCGAAGTGGATAATACTTCGGTTAATGAAATTTATTGAGCTTCCTTAGGCTAAGTCTATTTCAAAGTTTACCAGCTGAACAAATTCTTTTAGTCTTTGGTCAATATCTGCCTTAGTGATTTCTTTCATTCTATTAGGTCCAAATTTTTCTACACAAAAACTTGCCAATGCACTACCTACAATAATGGCAGTCTTCATATTCTCAAAACTTATATCTTTTGTTTTGGCAAGGTATCCAATAAATCCTCCAGCAAAAGTATCGCCTGCACCTGTTGGGTCAAATACTTCTTCTAGTGGTAATGCAGGTGCGTAAAATACATGGTCTCCATGGAATAACAAGGCACCGTGCTCACCCTTTTTGATCACTAAAAATTTCGGTCCCATTTCAAGAATAGCTTTTGCAGCTTTTACCAAGGAAAATTGTCCACTTAGTTGTCTTGCTTCCGCATCATTGATCATCAATACATCCACTTTTTTTAATACCGCCTCCAAATCACTCATTGCAATGTCCATCCAAAAATTCATGGTGTCCATCACAATTAATTTGGGTCTTACCTTCAATTGATTGATGATACTCAATTGAAGATTGGGAGCCAAGTTTCCTAGCATTAAAAATTCAGCACCTTGGTAGCTATCTGGTACTACTGGATTAAAATCTGCTAGTACATTAAGATCGGTAACAAGGGTATCACGATTATTCATATCTAGATGGTATTTACCACTCCAGAAAAATGATTTTTTGTCTGGAACTACTTCTACCCCTTCTAGATCTACCCCTCTTTTTCTGAGTTCCGCCATTTCTTCTTCTGGAAAATCGAACCCAACAATAGATATTTGTTTGATAGAACTAATAAAATTGCTGGCTGCATAGGCTACATAGGTTCCAGAGCCACC
Source organism: Chitinophaga pinensis (assembly GCA_945876095.1). GTDB lineage: Bacteria > Bacteroidota > Bacteroidia > Chitinophagales > Chitinophagaceae > Ferruginibacter > Ferruginibacter pinensis_E. The sequence continues at coordinate 1,692 of CAMCMP010000039.1, read as the reverse complement.
TACTATTTGATTTACTTTTCCGAAAGGTGTTTCAATGGCATCAAAAGCCATGGTTCCTACTGAGATTAAAGACATAATGATATAGTTTTATTGATCCAACGTGGAAAGCCACGTGGGGTGGTTAAAAGTTGTTGCAAAAGTAGTGCTTTACCCTTTGTTAAACGTATCCCAGCCCTTTTTTTCTCTTAAAATTCTTGATTTTTAGTTATTATAATACTTATTAAACCGATGAGAAATATTGATTTTCGGTTCATTTGACGCAGAACCTAGTCGGTAAAATAACTTGCTCAATTCCCTGAGTTTATTTGGAAAATAATTTTCATTCTTACTACAAGTTGTTTACCTTACTGGGGTAAGAAGCTAAATGAAAACCTTGATAATATTGATTAAGTGTTATCTGCATTAAAGCAGCTTAATTTAGAAATTATGCTATTAAAAATACATCCAGAAAATCCCCAGCCAAGATTGCTTAATCAGGTTGTTGAATGTTTAAAGGATGGGGGAGTGATCATTTACCCAACGGATACCATTTATGGTCTTGGCTGTGATATAAGGCACCCCAAGGCGATTGAAAAAATTTGTCAGATAAAAAACATAGATCCTAAAAAAGCCCAGCTATCATTCATTTGCAGCGATTTGAGTCATTTAAGTGAGTATAGTAAAAGCATTGATACGCCACTTTATAGAATGTTGAAAAATTATTTACCAGGTCCTTATACATTTATTTTGCCCGCAAGTAAGCAAGTGCCAAAAATTTTACAGAGTAAAAAAAGTACAATCGGACTACGCGTACCCGATAATATTATCTGCCAACAAATTTTGACAGCCCTTTGCAATCCCATTTTAAGTACCTCTTTGCCTGGCGAAATGGTAGAAGATTATACGGACCCCGAGATTATTTATGAGAAATTTGAAAATCTTGTTGATTTTGTAATTGATGGTGGCATTGGTGGAATGACTCCCTCTACTATCGTTGATTGTACTACCGATGAATGGACTATTCTTCGTCAGGGTTTGGGAGATTGGATTGGATAATTTAAAAAGCATCAGCGTGCTTTTTAAATTTATTTGAGCTAATAATTATTTACCCTCAAAAAGTCCGGTAAGGCAATTTGAAATAACAGTAGTTTGAACGCCCTCGAATAAGAAGTGCCATATATGTCAAATATCAGCCGTTAAAAAATCAATCCCTTTAAAGTAACGCTGTTTTTTACTTTAGTCTTAACATATAGTCGACGCACATTCAGTAACGTCCTCGAATAAAAAAGTGCTAGAAATATTAAATATTGGCCGTTAAAAAATTAATCAACCGCGGCGGCACTCCCTTTAAGGTAACACAGCCTTTTAATTTCGTAATAATAGATAGTCGATCCTTTGTTTGACGCCCTCGAATAAAAAGTGCTAGAAATTTTAACTATCAGCCGTTAAAAAATCAAGGCTGTTTGAGCGAGCAGGCCCATTAAAGTAACTTACTCTACCCGCGAGTTCCTTGATTTTAGGTTGATAGTTAAAATTTCAGCCTTTTTATTCGCAGGATTGATTTTTTTTCACTAGTGAACGACTAAATTAATTAAAAATGGGCACCTTTCGGTAGCCCACCAATGTTGTAGATTTGTTTTACAAAGAACCAATCCCAACATGAGCAAAAATACGGAGATAAAATTAGTCGGTCAGCCGATTTTAAGTCAGTTA
>CAMCMP010000038.1 GCA_945876095.1 Chitinophaga pinensis | reverse complement strand
GATGATCCATATTTATTTACGAGAATATTTACAAAGACCATTGGTAAAAGTCCCAGAAATTATCGAAATACTGTAAGGCCTTAGTGCATCATTACCTATTATACAATCCAAAATATATTTATCCAATCAGATTTTGGATAACCTTATCGCACAAACCTTTATTGTGAATTAGTATCAAATACACTTTGATTTTTAGTTAATAATTAGCCGTTGTGTTATGTCCTTTCTACTAGCAGGTAGCATGGTTTTATTTGCACTAATAAAGGATTTCATTTTCAGGAAATCCCGAATTGACTAATCCATCTTTTTGATACAATAATCCATCTTTTTAAACTATCACAATTATATTTTTGGTTTATTAATTTATTTAATTAAAAAATCATTTAAAGTATAGAGTTTTTGCAAATGATATTATTGCAAATAGTTTTAAATGATTTTTAGAATAAATATCAAAACAACTTTTGAAAAAAATTAATTTAATCCTTAAAAACCTGCTATTATGAGTCAACAATTTTGGTTATTTATGAAAAAAGGGGGCTGCATTTGTAGTATCCTTTTATTTATGTTTACAAATGGGTATTCGCAAAAGGCTATTTCAGGGAAGATTACCTCTGAAACCGACAACTTGCCTTTATCGAATATATCAGTAACGGTTAAGGGAACTTCCACTGGCGTTACCAGTAATAATGATGGAAGTTATTCTATTAAAGCTGACGGAAATTCTATCCTAGTATTTAGTTCCAGCACTTTTCAAAAAAAGGAAATATCAGTAAAAAATAGAACTTTAATTAATACTACCTTAGAAAGTAGCGTATTAGATTTGAACGAAGTGGTAGTCGTTGGTTATGGTACGCAGAAAAAGGTTAATCTTACTGGTTCAGTATCTACTATAAGTGCCAAGGAGCTAACCAAACGTCCCGCAACCAATGTTGAGAGTCTATTGCAGGGAAAGATACCCGGCCTTGACGTTTCATCAGCATACGGAAAGCCTGGAAATGAGGGAAATACTTTACGGGTTCGTGGTCTAGGTACCTTTAGTTCGGCAGGCAGTAGTCCATTGGTTCTGATAAATGGTGTTAATGGTGATATGACTAATCTAGATCCTAATGACGTGGAATCAATTTCTGTTTTGAAAGATGCCGCATCCTCTGCCATTTATGGAGCTCGGGCTGCAAATGGTGTAATTCTTATTACAACAAAAAAGGGCAAAGCAGGTGCACCTTCTATATCATATAATTCTAGTATTATGAATCAAAGTGCAACTAGATTACCTGATCTATTGTATAATTCTGCTGATTATATGGAAAATTGGAATAAGGGCCGGATTAGATCCGGACAAGCTGCCTACTTTTCTCAGGCAGAGATTGATGCATTCAGGAATAATCCAAACGATCCAGTCAAGTATCCAAATTTTAACTGGATTGACCATGCATTCCATCCAGCAATTGCTAACAACCAATCGGTAAATATTGGTGGAGGAAATGAGAAATCTACTTTTAATCTATCTCTTGGATACTATGATCAACCTGGAATTACTAGTTCATATGGATTTAAAAAATACAATGCTCGTCTTAGTGCTGAAACGAAAGTCAAAGACTGGTTAACAATAGGAGGTGATATTTCATTTGTAAAAAAAGACATGCTTTTAAGCAACTGGGATAATTCGGTAGATTATCAAATTCTCGCAATTTATGGCTCTGCACCAAACTATAATCCTACCATGAAACTACCAAACGGGACTGATGGGTACATAGCAAGATATAATAATAATATAAATGAATGGACTGTAAGAAACCCCGATGCACAGGATGCCAGTGGATTAAGGACTGATGAGAGATACAACGTGGCTCCACAATTTTATGCACAAGCAAAAATATTTAAGGACCTAACCTGGAATACCAAAGCGGCACTTAATTATGATTTTGCTGCGGCCAAAAATCATGAAAATCCAGTTAATAACTATTTTTTTAATAATGCTTCTTTTGCTCACAATAATTCACCCCAGGCAATGGGGGTTCAGGAAAACTGGAATCAAAACTTGATGACTACCGCGTATTCAACATTAGATTATAACAAGAGTTTTCACGAAGTCCATAATTTAAATGTATTAGCTGGTTATAACCAGGAATACAATGTTTACAGAGCTATTGGCGGATCTAAAGTTACATTCCCCACACCTGACCTAAGGGAACTTAACGCAGGATCAGCTTTAGGACAAATTACTTCTGGTACGTCTAATGAATGGGCAATAAGGTCATATTTTGGTCGTGTAAACTATAATTTCAAGAATAAATACCTTATTGAAGCCAACGGTCGTTATGATGGAACTTCTAGAATCGCTCCAGACAATCGTTGGGGATTCTTTCCTTCCGTATCAGCAGGTTGGAATGTTGAAAAAGAGTCATTTATGAAAAATATAAGTTGGCTTAACAACCTAAAAATAAGGGGTTCATATGGCAAGCTAGGTAACCAGAACGTAGGAACATATCCTTATCAATCAGTTTTGGCAACGAACTCATATGCGTTCAATACTGCCTATCCTGGAGCTTTAACGAACCGTATGGTGGATCCTTCGCTTAGATGGGAAACGACTACCGTTACTGATATTGGTGCAGACATCAATGTAAAAAATGGATTGTTCACTGCAGCTATAGATTGGTATAACAAAGTTACTGATGACATTCTTTACCAAATTCCAGTACCCGCAAGTATGGGGTTATCTGCTCCAACCGTAAACTTTGGTAAAATGAAAAATACCGGTTTTGATATCCAACTTGGAACTTCAAATCGACTAGGAGACTTTAGATATAATGTAAATTTAATTTTATCTCATTATAAAAATGAGGTTCTTAGGATACTAGCGCCTTCTTATGGAAGAACAACCGTTCAGCAGGGTCTTCCATTTAATTCACATTACATGGTTGAGTGGGTCGGAATCTTCCAGAATCAGGAAGAAATTGCCAAATCAGCAAAGCACCCATTTAATCCGAAACCAGGTGACCTGAAATACAAAGATGCTAACGGAGATGGTGTTATTGATGCCAAAGATCGTGTTGTACTTCCAGGCGCTTTCCCTTCACTTACTTATAGCGGAACCATAAATCTAAGCTGGAAAAACTTCGATTTGAATGCTTTCATCCAGGGTGTTTATGGTTTAAAAGCAACTACTCAGGGGTTATCTTGGGGATTAACACCTTATATACAAGGGTCTCCTCCACCAATGGATCTTGTTAAAAATCAGTGGACAAAAGATGGTTCAACCAATCTGCATCCAGCAATGTATATTTCCGGATACGGTCCTGTGACTGGAACTAACAACTCTTATTTTTTGCTTGATGCATCCTACTGGCGGTTGAAGAATTTGGCCATCGGGTACAATATTCCTAGCAAACTCACCCAAAAAATCGGATTTAAAAATGTTCGTGTTTTTGTTTCAGGAGATAATATGTTAACCGTTACAAAGTGGCCAGGGTCTGATCCTGAAAAAGCCAATAGTGGATGGTTTGAAGCTTATCCACAACTAACGACTTACACTTTTGGAATAAATGTAAAACTTTAATAAAAAAAACTATAATACTATGAATAAGAGTATAAAAAATATCGCTTTTAAAAGTATAATAATTGTATTTATTGCTTTCATTTTTACAAGCTGTAAAAAAGGTTTTTTAGATAAAAACCCTTTAGATCAAATCTCCAGTCCCACATTCTGGAAAACTCAGAATGATGCAGATATGGCTTTGGCTGGATGCTATTCAAGGCTTAACTGTAATACTTTTAATTGGGAAGGTAACATGTCCCTTGATATTATGGCTGGTGATGCATGCGAAGGAGGTCAAAGTTTAGGTGCCAGTTCTACAGGCACCTTCGCCTTAGGTCAGATGGACCCAACCTCAGGAGGACTTCTTTCTGCAGTATATAATGATTGCTTTAGAGGTATTGCAACTTGTAATTTCTTTTTGGGAAATATCGATAAGGTATCTATTCCAGATGTTACCAAGTCTCAATACAAAGCAGAGGTTCTTTTTTTAAGGGCATTGTTTTATTTTACGGTTTCAGATTTTTATGGAGGTGTGCCACTTTATACAAAGTCGCCGGCCAGTATTGCTGAGTCCGCAATAAAACAAAGTACCAAAGAACAAGTTGTTGCACAGGTACTCGTTGATTTAGAGGCTGCTATCGCAGGGCTACCAAATACCACTTATGATGGACATGCTGTAAAAGGCTCCGCTTTAGCTCTTAAATCTAGGGTATTATTATTTAAGCAGGATTGGGCTGGTGCAGCAGCTGTAGCCCAACAGGTTATGACAGAAGGGAAGTACAGCCTCTACAATAATTACCAGAATTTGTTTTTGACTGTAGGTCAATCAAAAAATCCGGAAATCATGTTTTCCACCAAATATCTCAATCCAGATAATTTTAGCCAACAGGATATTAGAATTGAGTGGCATGGCGTATTTAATCCACGCAAGGAATTAGCCGATGCATTTGAATGTACCGATGGACTTCCAATTACCAGTTCGCCATTATATGATGCGACTAAATGGAAATTGAACCGTGACCCTCGAATGTTATTAACTCTAAAAGCATTTGCCGACCCAGCAGTAAAAGCTTCAGGTCAAATTGTTAACTATGCCTATAATGGTAATTCAGTGACAGGTTTTGAACCAACTAAGGGGGCAAATGTTGAAGTTCTACCGGTTGATTATTCTACTAAAAGTGAGCAGGACTGGGTTTTGATTAGATATGCAGAGGTTTTATTGAATTTTGCAGAAGCAACAAATGAAACAAGTGGTCCTACTACCAATGTTTATAGTGCTATCAATTTAGTTAGAAGCAGGCCTGGTATTAATATGCCACCAATTCCGGATGGATTGACTAAAGATGAAATGCGAGTCCGCATTTGGAATGAAAGGAGAGTTGAATTTGGGATGGAAGGACGAAGATATAGCGATATTAGACGTTGGAAATTGGCTGAGACTTATCTTAATTCACTAGTTATGCCAGGAAGTGGAACCAAATACAAATTTGCTTCAAAAAATTATTTATTTCCTTTCCCGCAATCTGAAATTGATATAAATAAAAGTTTAACACAAAATCCTGGATATTAATAATAAAAAATAATCCATACCTCATGTGATTTAATATAAAAGAAGTAGAAAAATGTTTTGGTAGATTCGATTCGTTTTGGTTAAAAGGGGGCTGGGTTTTCACCTTAGCCCCTTTCTTTAGCTACCATTTTTATTTATTAAAAAAAAGGTAGACTATTGATAAATATTTAATTTTAAATTGACTGTAATTAATAATTATAATCGTTCAGTTTAGTTAGATCAATTGAATTAATCAGTACACTTCGCAATACAAATCTTTAAATACGGAAATCGAATTGCAGATACATCAGACCTGCTATGGTTATAGTTTTATCAAAAAAAATAATGAACCTAAGCCGTTTAAATTTGGTGGATAAAAATCCATAACATCATTTAATCAGCTCAATTAAAATAATATTAAATATGAAGACGCTGACTTTTATTTTTTTATTATCAATTAGTTCAATGGGGTTTGGGCAGGGTTCTCAGAAGATGAATATCTATAATGGTAAATTCTGCAGCGGTTCTGGTGACGTTGATTTTCTTCGTCTCATAGATGAATCATTTGCCTTTTTCCATCCTAACCCTACATTGCCCAATCTGTCGATGGTTTATAAGCCAGAGTGGGATACTTTCACTGAAGGGGCTGGATGGGACGCTTGGTGGATTCAAAACAGCTATGGGTTTTCATACGCCTCAACGCCATTTATTCAGGAACCATGGTTTTCCATTTTACAAAGATCTTGGGATCTGTTTTGGGATAATCAGGGAGATGGAAAGCGCAGGGGAATGTGGGGAGGTGATAGCCCAGATATTCTCTCTCAATTGATAGGTCCTGATGGCTGCTTAGGTGATGCTGCCGCACCAGGTCAAATTGCCTATAGGCAAGGGGATGGTAACGTGAAGTCACACGATTGGTTTTATGAAGCGACTGCAGCAGGTGTTGTCATGGAATCAGAAATTCTGCTGAGAAGTCGCGATTTAAAATCAATTGGTTATTATCTGCCTAAAATGGATCGGGGCTGCAACCTAATTGAAACAACCCGAGATCCCAATAATAATCTGTTTCTTGTGGGCCCAGCTTGTAATCTTTTGGCTCCAAGCTACGGAGGTGTTAGACAGCCCGATGGCAGTTTTGGTAAGGGTTATTTAGCAGGTCTAACGGTCACTTATCTTGCAGCACTTGATCGTATGGTTGAACTGTTTAAGTTAACAGGTAACAAAGACAAGTTAATGGAGTATAGTCGAAGACAAAAGATTACTCGGGAATCGCTTTCAAAATTACTAACTCCCGCTAATTATTTAGTCAGATCAATCGAACCGGATGGTGTCAAACACGGTGTTCTAGGTCAGAAACAGTTTGGATATTTGGAAGGTGTTGTAAATGCTGACGCGGTCGCATTGCGTGTTGTTGATAAAAAAATAGCCGGAAGTATTTATAAACAGATAGCATCATTTCCTGAAATCCGTCCTTTTGATTTTCTGCTTACCAATGCACCAGGATTAGATGATACCTACATGAATTGGGGTAATACATCCGGTCGGGGATTTGAAGGATTCTGGGGCTTTGGCCAGTGGGTAAATGGTGGAGTTTGGGGCACAGTAGAAGGGAGGGCTATTTTGATGTACTACCGACTGGGTAAATTTGAAGATATAAGACGTTCTGCAATACGGGCTATGAAATGGGCGAAAGACTTTCGGATGGATGCTCCTTGGTCGCAACGAGGTGAAAACACCAATAATCCATGGTCTGATAAAGGCAAGTTTAAGGTCGGCGGGGTAGCTGTAATGATTGATAACTTCGCAATTCCAGCTGCTACGATTAGGGGGCTATTTGATTATGACTATAGATCAGACCGAATTATTCTAAGGCCACGAGTGCCTGGTACCATTACTCAATATACTCAGTCGGAACCAATCAGCTTTGGTAAGAAAAAACTTTACCTTTCATGCAAAAACGGAGGCCCCAATGTGAAATCAGTTACAATCAATGGCAAGGCTATTAAAATAAAGCTATCTGACGAAATTGATCTTCTGTTCAATGAACTTCCCGAAGAAGCAAAAATTGAAATTACAACTACTGGAGGCTGGCCTAAGGAATCAACTACATTAGATTACCCGATTATTCCAGCAATGGTTTCAGAGAAAAATGCAAAATCAAAAGTATCTGCTGAATTTCCTGATTCATTAAAAAGATCATTCGCAATCCTTTCGAATATGGAGCAACTTCTGACTAAGGAGAAAGGAGCAGATTATGACAAAGCATTCATCAATTCAACAATGAAATCCTTTGAGGCCTATCAGGTTCATATTGCCTTAGATCCGGGTCTTGGCTACTATCGTGCCATAACCCAGGAAAGAAAAATTGGGATTGACAAGTTTTACGAACAAGCAGCGCTCAAAATGTATGCTGGTTTCAAAAGGCGGATGGCAGAATATGCGGCTAAAGGAGATATGCAACAAAAGCACATAGCAACATTATTCTCTGAGGCTCAGCAATAGGTTGTGTTAAAACTGTTTTATTCGATTTTGCATAAGCTCATATTTGGCCTTTGACTATTGGTATATAAATTTATAAATGGAGTGAAAAATACAATGAAGGGATGAGTTTTAATCAGCTTAAAGTGCTGAGTTAGAATATCGATTCTAATTTTAAAATATATTAATTTGTTAATTATTAATTATTAATCAAAACTACTTCAATATAAATTTCAAATAAATGAAAAAGAATATTTACATCTTATTTTTTCTCGCTTTTTTTCTTACTTCTTATCAGTCAGGTGCGCAAATTGCCAAAAATTTTTCATCCTACGAAAGAGCGAAAAAACATTCCTTGATTTTTGATGGACCCGCAGCTGATTTTTTTCAGGGTGCCTTATTAGGAAATGGCGGCATGGGTGTGGTGGTAACTACCACGCCTGACGCAATTGTTTTGCGTTTTGGTCATAACAATGTTTGGGATATACGTCTGGCAGAGGATCATCGAAAAGAATTAGGAACTTTTAATTCTGTATTTGAAAAGGTAAGTAAAATTTCTGATACACTTGCCTTGCTTACAGATGATCCATGGTATGCCAAATATAGTTTGATGGCTGCTGAAAATTACCGAAAGCCCTATCCACGTCCATTTCCATGCGGCTCTGTATTGTTGGGGTTTGATCGTCGCAATACAGAAATGATTGGGTATAATCTTGATATTTCAAAAGGATTATGCGAAGTTAAATTGCTGACAGCTGACAAAAAAGAAGTGACTTTACAAATATTTACTGATATGCAAGAAGATAAACTTTGGATGCAGTTGGTAGATTCCAAAGGGAATAAGCAACCGAATATTTTTAATCGTATAAAAGTAATTCCAGACCCTTCTACGCCTTCAGAATTTCCAAAAAATACTATTGATAAAGATTTGGGAAAGGGAATGCTTTCTTTCAGCCAGGTAATGCCCTATCTGGAACCAAAGGACTACGATTTAAAAAAAGGACATCCTAAGGATAAGGTATTTCGCCTAGCTGTAGAGACCAATACTGCTCTTTATAAAAAATCTCATATTAATTGGGATGGAAATGAAGAACCGATGGCTCCATTAGAGGGCGGATTAATGCCTTCTAATGAATTTGTTGCCTGTGTTACACTTCAACAAGGATTAAATACCGCTTTGTCTTCCCAATTTTCGTCTGAAAGTAAACCTTCTTCGCATGATTTTACTAAATCTTTGGATAAGAATATCATTACATGGAAAGCCTACTGGAACAAATCGGGTATAGCATTAGGTGACGATTTTCTAGAACAAACCTGGTACCAGAATCTTTACTTTTTTAATTGTGCTGCTAAAGATGGTGCTACCTGTCCAGGCCTTTTTGCTAATTGGAGCTATAATAAGATAGGAACAGCATGGCATGGGGATTATCATATGAATTATAATACCCAGCAGCCCTTTTGGATGACTTTTTCAAGTAACCATCTTGAAAAAAATCTGCCTTATGTTAATTTAATAGAATCGCTGATGGAGGTAAGCCAGAAATGGGCAAAGGAATATTATGGTTTGCCTGGCGCCTATTTTCCCCACTCTGCCTACCCAGTAGATATGACAATGAATCCTTATCCGGTTCCTACTTGGGGATGGGAGATATCAGAAACACCTTTTGCAGTTCAAGGTTTATGGTGGCATTACCTTTATTCCGGTGATAAAAAGTTTTTGGAAAACAGAGCGTATACTCCAATAAAGGAAGCGGTCAAGTTTCTGGTTGCGTACATGAATCGGTCTGAAGCAAAGGGTGGAGAGCGATGGAAGGATGACAAATATCATATCTTTCCTACGGTTCCCCCAGAGCTATATGGCTTAAGACCAGGCTTTAAGTACAATTATGATTGTTCTGTAGATTTAACGCTCACAAAATTCATTTTTAATGCCTTTTGTAAAGCAGCAACCATTTTAGGTGTTGAAAATAACGAAAAACAACTTATCGCAGATGTTAAGGATATCTTGGCACATTTCCCTGATTATCCTACTGCCGAATCAAAGAAGTATGGTAAGGTATTGGTTTCTGTACCTGGTGAGCATGATCAAGTAGTTTATAATCTACCCAATGCTTTGATTACTGTATTTCCAGGAGAAGATCATGGATTGCATTCTGATGCTGAAACATTTAAGTTATTGAAAAATACCTTTCAAAATCAACAAAACGAAGGTGGTAATGACCTTGTATTTATAAATTTACAAGCTGCGCGAATTGGATTGCTTGATATTGAAAGATTTAAAAGGCAGGTAAAGTATTCGTTATTGCCAAACGGAACAGCAACTGATATGGCTATGCAAACAGGTGGTAGGTATAATGATTTGACGAGCTACAATTATATGTCCAAAATGGGAATCTGGTTTGAAAATTTCGCCTTGCCTGTTGTTGTCAATGAATGCCTGATGCAAAGCTATGATGGTACTATCCGACTCTTCCCCAATTGGCCGATGAATAAAGATGCTGAGTTCCAAAACCTTCGGGCTGTTGGCGCATTTTTAGTTAGTGCAATACTGAAAGATGGTAAAGTAAAGGAAATCAAAATTATTAGTGAAGCAGGAACAAAGTTGAAAATGATTTTGCCATGGGAAAATGGAGCAACCATGAAAAACAATAAGGGAACAACAAAACTGAGTTCCAATAAGGTTGAAATAAACACTTCGAATGGGGAAGTGGTATTGTTCAGGCCATGAGTAAATAATTTTTTACAATTATATGTTTGAAAAAAAATATTTCGAAGGTTTAGAAATTAACAGTGTTCGCCAATCCATGGGCAGGACAATTACAGAAACAGATATTGTAATCCATGCCGGCCAAACGGGTGATTTTTTCCCGCATCATATGGATGCAGAATGGTGTAAAACGCAACCTTTCAAGCAACGAATTGCACATGGTACACTTATTTTTAGTATTGCAATTGGTTTAACCGCCTCCGTTATCAATGAAGTAGCTATGACCTACGGTTATGAACGCTTACGTTTTCTTAGACCAGTTTTTATTGGTGACACCATTAAAGTAAAAGTTGCGATCAAAGAGAAAAAAGACTATAAAAAACCTGGCTATGGTTTAGTTACAGAATTAGTGGAAGCATTTAATCAGCTGAATGAATTAGTGATGATATGTGAGCATATTCTGCTTGTGGAAAAAGCGGTGAATTAAAATAAAATACAAATGAGTAAGATCGTTTTAAATGGAATTACCTGGGGACATAGCCGGGCCATTACCCCTCTATTTGCGGCGGCACAACGGTTTACTGAATTATATCCCCATGTGGAAATTATCTGGCAAAAACGTACTCTTCAAGAATTTGCAGATTATCCTTTAGAAAAATTAACCAAAGAATACGATTTACTTATTATTGACCATCCCTGGGTGGGCTGTGCTGCTGCTAAGAAATGTGTTTTGCCTTTAGATAAATATTTACCTAATAAATATTTAGATGATCAGTTAAAAAACTCTGTAGGCAATTCTCATTTGAGTTATCATTATGACGGCCATCAATGGGCACTGGCTATTGATGCGGCTACTTGTGTGGCAAGTTTTCGTGCCGATTTGTTGAAAAAAAATAACATTCCTGTACCGATTACATGGCATGAAGTAATTGCTTTGGCAAAACGAGGAAAGCTGGCTGTTCCTGCTATACCGATTGATTTGTTAATGAATTTTTATATGTTTTGCCTAGCGCATGGTAATGAACCTTTTTTGAATGAAGAAGAAGTGATTGATAATGAAACAGGCTTGAAAGCATTGGATAGCATGAAAGAATTATATAGTCTGGTGGATAAAAAAATGTTTAAATGTAATCCAATAGCTATAGCTGAGGTAATGACATCTACAGATGATTATTGGTACTGCCCGTTTGCTTATGGCTACTCTAATTATTCACGTAAGGGGTATGCCAAATTCCCCCTGACATATTCAGACCTTGTTTTATTTGAATCAGATAATCATTTAAAAAGCACACTTGGTGGGACAGGGCTAGCTGTATCAGCTCTAACAAAAAACAAGAAATGGGCAATTCAATTTGCATCCTGGGTAGTTTCCTCAGAAATTCAATCTACTTTGTATGTTCAGCATGGGGGTCAACCAGGACATCGTTCTGCATGGAAAAATGAGGATGCAAATAGGAATTCCAATAATTATTTTATTAATACAATTGATGCGTTGGATAGAGCATATGTGAGGCCAAGATACAATGGGTATCTCCATTTTCAGGATTATGCCGGTATTTTTTTGCAACAATATTTGCTGAATAGAGGAAGACCAGAAAAAGTATTGGGGGAAATGAACAAAATCTATCAAAGTAATAATCGAAGAAAATAATAATATAAGCTGTATGCAGTTACCATTAAAAGGAGTGACCATTTTAGAGTTTTGTCAATATTTATCGGGACCTGTTGCGGGTTTGCGGCTGGCCGATTTTGGAGCTCGTGTCATTAAAATTGAACAGCCTGTTAAAGGGGACTCCTGCCGTCAGCTAGCTATAAAAAACTTTTGGTTGGATGAAAGTTCACTGCTATTTCATACTATTAATCGGAATAAAGAAAGCGTTGCTGTCAATCTGAAAAATTCGGATGATATTACATTTATAAAAAAACTCATTCTGAAAGCCGATGTGATCTTACATAATTTTCGTCCGGGAGTGATGGAAAAATGGGGATTGGATTATGCATCGGTAAAAAAAATAAACCCCGGCATTGTCTATACAGAAATATCGGGTTACGGAAAAAAAGGCCCATGGAAAAATAAACCTGGGCAGGATCTATTGACTCAGTCTATTTCGGGGTTGACTAATTCTTCAGGTAATAATAATGATTATCCGATACCGTTTGGCCTGGCAATAGGGGATTATTTATGTGGCAATCAGGCGGTACAGGCAATACTTGCAGCACTCATTCGACGCCATAAAACTGGGCAAGGTTCTTTGCTGGAATTAAGTTTATTAGAATCTTTACTAGATTTCCAATTTGAATTTTTCACTACTTATTTTCAAACCAACCAACAACCTAAGCGATCTGAATTTAATAACGGCCATTCCTTATTGAGTGCACCTTATGGTATTTATAAAACATTGGATAGTTATATTGCTGTGGCTATGATGCCGCTTGAAAAATTAAATAAAGTACTTCAAAATAAGGAATTAGAAAAGTATAATGAAAGTGAAACATTTAAAAAGAGGGATGAGATTAAATCTGTCTTAGCAAAATGCTTTCTTACTGCCGATACAAATACTTGGCTGCAGAAAATGCATGAACATGATTTGTGGGTTATGCCTGTTTTAAACTGGGAAGAGTTGATTCAAACTTCAACTTACCAGAGATTGAATATGGAACAGGAATTTGTGGTGGGAAATAAAAAAATTAAGACAACACGTTGTCCTATAAGAATTAATAAACAATATTTTTTATCTACTATCCCCGCTCCAAAACTTGGAGAGCATACAGAGAAATTAAAAAAGGAGTTGGAAAAATAAAAAACGACATGAAACTCTTAGAAGATTTATTAATAGTTGACTTTAGCCAGTTTTTATCAGGGCCTTCTGCCAGTTTACGGCTGGCAGATATGGGTGCTAGAGTAATAAAAATAGAGCGCCCGGTCACCGGAGATATTTGCCGTTCATTGTATGTGAGTGATGTGAAGGTGAATGGGGAATCCACTATTTTTCATGCGATTAATCGGAATAAAGAAAGCTATCAGGCGGATATAAAAAACCCTCATGACCTGAATGAAATAAAAAAGCTCATTAAGAAAGCGGATGTGCTGATACATAATTTCCGCCCGGGTGTAATGGAACGTAATGGACTTTCTTATGATATCGTCAAAGCACTCAATCCAAAACTGATATATGCCAGCATAAATGGTTATGGGGATGAGGGTGGATGGAAAGACAAGCCCGGTCAGGATTTGCTTTTGCAAGCAGTTTCCGGCCTTACCTTTTTGACTGGAAATATAGAAGATAATCCCACGCCCATGGGAGTTGCAGTTACTGATATATTAGCCGGAACCCACCTAGTACAAGGAATATTAACAGCCTTATTTAGCCGCATTACTACCGGTGAAGGCGCTTTGGTAGAGGTCAGTATGTTAGAAAGTCTGCTTGATTTCCAATTTGAAGTTTTGACCTGCTTTTATAATGATGGCCATGCATTGCCGCAGCGAAGCGCTGTAAGCAATGGACACGCCTATATTGGAGCACCTTATGGTATTTATAAGTCAGCCGAAGGCTACCTAGCGTTGGCCATGGTAGATATTCCAAGCTTAGGGCGATTATTGGAATGTGATGCACTGTTATCTTATACAAATCCTTCAGATTGGTTTGATAAAAGAGATAAAATAAAAGTGATTCTGAAAGATCATCTAAGTCTTAAGTCAACCCATGAATGGCTTGCAATATTGGAGCCTGCAGATATATGGTGTGCTGAAGTTTTTGATTATGATAAGCTGATGAAACAAGACGGTTATAAAGTACTTGAAATGGAGCAAGATGTTTCGATAGGCAATCAATTTTTAAAAACAACCCGCTGCCCGATTAGAGTGGATGGACAAATATTAAAATCGGCAAAAGGAGCGCCATCGTTGGGCGAGCATACTATATCCATTCAAAAAGAATTTGATTTTTAACAAGAATGTAATTTTTTTTTATGATAAAACAAATTGTAGATTCACATATTCATGTCTGGAATTTGGAAAAAGCTGAATATAAATGGTTGGAAAATAATACCAGTATACTCAATAAAACTTATTCCATTGACCAACTGACTCCACATATTTCCAAAGCCAACGTTACAGATGGTATATTAGTTCAGGCTGCTAATAATTTTGAAGATACTGATACAATGCTCGAAGTTGCAGATCGAACAGACTGGATAAAGGGGGTAGTTGGTTGGCTGCCCTTATTAGATCCTGTAGCAATGGGAAAGCCATTGGCAAACTATTTGAAGAATAATTACTTCAAGGGCTGTCGTCATCTCATTCACACAGAAGTTAATACCCAGTGGTTACTGAACGACAATGTAATAGAAAGCCTAAAAATATTGGCAAAACATGATCTTACCTATGATATTGTAGGAGTTAACACAGCGCATTTGCAGTCATCTATCAAAGTAGCTGAAAAAATACCTGAGCTGAAGATGGTTTTTGATCACCTAAACCAACCACCTATCCATTCAAAAGAACTATTTGGCCGGTGGGGAGAATTGATGAAAGAGGCATCTCAGCATAATAATTTATACGCTAAAATTTCAGGTCTTGGTACTACTGCTGGTAATGGAAATAACTGGACTAAGGATGACCTTAAACCTTATGTAATGTATGTGTTGGAATTATTTGGAGTTGATCGTTGTTTCTGCGGGGGTGACTGGCCAGTTGCTTTACTAGCCGGTTCTTATAATAAGGTTTGGCTTGCTTACCAGCAAATCTTCGAAGAAGAATTGACATTAGAAGAACAAGAAATGGTATTAAATAAGAATGCAACATTTTTTTACAAATTAGCCCAATAATTATGAGTGTTATTAACGGAGTTTTATTTCATGCAATTGGCGCATCCACTGCATCTTCATGCTATACACCTCAAAAAAAGACGCAGTCATGGTCATGGCAAACCTATTGGTTGGCTCAGGCATTTGTTTGCTGGTTGCTATTGCCTGTTATTGGCGCTTGGATTACCATACCCCATTTATGGGAGGTATTATTAGAAGCACCTAAAGATGCAATGTACAAATCATTTATACTAGGCTCAGCTTATGGTATTGGCGGGACAGCTTTTGGCCTTGCCATTCGTTATGTGGGATTTTCATTGAACTATGCTATTGCGGTGGGTATTTCCAGTGTGGTGGGTACACTGTTGCCACCTTTAGTGCATGGCGAATTGGGAACGATATTAAATAAAGTGGGTTCGGGGTGGGTAATGTCAGGTGTATCAATCGGTGCACTAGGTATTGCAATTTGCGGATTGGCTGGCCGGCTTAAAGAAAAGGATCTGGAAATAAATAAAAATTTATCATCTTCATTTTCACTTGTCAAAGGATTGCCGCTTTGCTTATTGGCAGGCATTCTTTCTGGGGTATATGGCTTTGCATTAGACCAAGGGCAGCCAATTGCTGATGTAGCAGTTAAATATGGCGCTGGAAGTTTTCAGGGCAACATAATCTATATTTTTTCAAATTCTGGCGCTTTTTTTTCAACGGCAATCTACTGCATGTATTTGCACCTTAATCAAAATACTTTTGGTGAGTATAAAAAATTAATGGGTAATGAAAAGTCATTTGCATTATTATTAAATTATTTACTGGCATTTTTAACCGGATTGATGTGGTATTCGCAATTCTTTTTTTATGGACTTGGGCATACCCTTATGGGGGCATATAAGTTTAGTAGTTGGGCAGTCCATATGATCCTGTTAGTATTGTTTAGCAGTATTGTGGGCTTGGTATTAAAAGAATGGGTGGGTGGTAAAGAAAGGACGAAATGGGTATTGGCATTGGCATTAACGATTCTGATATTGTCAATATTGATTCTGACCTATGGTAATTATCTCGGAACTGAATCAACTTTGTAAATTAACAAAGATGATAAAGTACAAATTATAAAACTGATTATTATTTTATATGCAAACTGATTTTTTATTACCCTGTAAAACGCGACCAATAATAATAATAGGTACAGGAGGAATTGTAAATGATGCACATCTTCCTGCATATCAACTTGCAGGTTTTAGTATAGCTGGACTTTATGACATCAATATAGCAAAAGCGAGAGACACTGCTGATAAATTTTCAATACCGGTAGTGTATGAAAATTTAGAACAAATGCTTAAGAATGCCCCGCAAGATGTAGTGTTTGATATTGCAGTGCCGGGGAATGCGATTATAGGATTATTACAAAAGTTGTCAGATGAGGCTACAGTTCTAATACAAAAGCCCATGGGAGAAAATCATGAGCAGGCTAAGCAAATACTTCAAATAACAAGGGGTAAGAAAATGATTGCAGGTGTTAACTTTCAACTCCGGTATGCCCCGTATATTATTGCTGCTAGAAATATGATAAACAAGGGGGTAATCGGTGATTTGTGCGATATTGAAGTAAATGTGAATGTATTTACACCATGGCATTTATGGGATTTTCTTTTTGCAGCAAGCCGTTTAGAAATACTTTACCATAGTATTCATTATATTGATTTGATACGCACTTTCTTAGGAAACCCAATTGGCATATTTGCTAAAACGGTAAAACATCCGCTGATGCCGCAATTAGCATCTGTTCGAAGCAGTATTATCATGGACTATGGCGACATGATACGAGCAAATATTATCACGAGTCATTGTCATGAATTTGGATTGCATAACCAACATTCTTACATTAAGTTCGAGGGAACAAAAGGTGCCATCAAAATAAAGATGGGTGCCCTGATGAATTACCCAGTGGGAGTTCCGGATTTATTTGAATATATAATTATTGAAGAGGAAAAAGAGTGTAAATGGGAAACGATAGATATAAAAGGCAGCTGGTTTCCACATGCATTCATTGGATCAATGTCAGAGATGATGAAAGCGGCAGAAGGTTCAATTAGTACTCCGGATAATTCTGTGGAGGATTGTATTTATACGATGGCTTGTGTGGAAGCCGCCTATGAATCTGATAAAAATGGCAGTTTAAAAATAAGTAATTAATTCTAATGAGATATTTCTCTTTCAATAACTATTAATCAACTTGAAGCTAAGTTAGTTTAGAAATAAATCTTAATTTTTATATGGATAATTTATTATCTGACAGATTAGAACAATGCTACACAGGAGCTGTGTATGATGTGCTGCGTAACATGGGATATTCCAACAATGTTTTGCAGAACAATATCCGCCCAATGGTTAAGCATCAAAAAATTGCCGGAAAGATTTTTACAATTGAAGGTGAAATCAATACTTCGCTTGATAAGCATACCAGTTTATTAAAATGGTGTGAAATGCTTTCTGCTGTTCCATCTGATACGGTTTTAATCTGTCAGCCCAATGATCATACAATGGCCTACATGGGTGAATTATCTGCGGAAACCTTAGCATTAAAAAAAGTAAGAGGATTTATTGTTGATGGCGGCTGTAGAGACGGTGAATTTATTGAAAAAATTGGGTGGCCTGTTTTCTGCAAATATTTCACCCCGAAAGATATTGTCTCTTCCTGGGCTATAACTGCGTTAGGTAATATGATAGAAATTGAAGGAGTGCAAATAAGGACAAATGATTATGTACTGGCAGATAGGGATGGTATTGTGATCATACCCGAGGAAATTATTAATGAAGTAGTAGAAGCAACCGAAAAAGTAATGCAAACTGAGAATCTAGTTCGCAAATCAATATTGCAAGGAGTTGATCCGGTAAAAGCGTACTTGAAATTTGGAAAGTTTTAGCTAAAAAATTTTTTATCCGTCAAAAAAAACTATTACAATAATGAAAAAATCTATTAATCCTAATCCAGATCCATCCAAACATAAAGATATTCCGATATGGAATGCGGAAAACTGGTTTTATGAAGATATTGAAATAGGAAAAAGAATCCGTTCCATCCGTCGTACAATCAGTGAAGGTGAAAGTATGCAATTCAATTCTCTTGTATTGGACATGCATCCTTATGTAGCCGATGAGATTTTTGCAAAGGAGCAAGGTATATTTGGCAAACGCTTGGTATCAGGCGCATTTGTTTTTAGTGCGGGACTCGGGCTAGTAGCTACAAATTGTATCAATGCTTTTAGTTATGGGTATGATAAATTGCGATTCATAAAACCTGTTTTTATTGGCGATACCATTTATACCATCAAAACTGATTTGGATAAACAACTTAAATATAAAGACATGGGATTGTGCCGTTCTAGCTATGAAGTATTTAAAAATGAAGGAGAGCTTGTACTATATTGTGAACACCTACAAACTGTAAAATACTATGATCCAGAAGTATATGAAAGATTTAATTGAGTTAAAAAATATAAAATTAAATAATTTATTAGTTTTAGACATATCTTGGCGATAATCATCTTTCTATGTGGGTTTTCGGGTAAACCTTTAACCTTGCAAAAAGCTGCTGAAATCTTTGATAGACCTGTAATGGTGGCAAATTGAAACTGATTCTTGAAATCAGGTTTTCGGTCCTCTGGAAATCTGATCACCGTTCCGTGTTGGGCCTCTTCTAGTTTATATTAGATCTTTATATATAATAGTATGAATTTAAGAAAATATTTAGTAGCACTTTGTATTCTAGCCTCAGTCTTTGGTCCGGATTGTAGGGCGCAGACCGTTAAACCAAATATTATCTTCTTTCTTGTGGATGATATGGGATGGCAAGAGACTTCAGTTCCTTTTTGGAAAGAAAAAACCAAGCTGAATGAACGTTACCATACACCCAATATGGAAACTTTGGCGTCGCAGGGGATGAAATTCACACAGGCTTACGCCTGCCCTCTCTGCTCACCCTCCCGGGTTAGTTTAATGACCGGGCTAAACGCTGCCCGTCACGCGGTAACCAATTGGACATTAAGAAAAAATGTCTCGCCTGACATTAAGCATAAAACACTTGAAATTCCATCCTGGAATGTAAATGGAATTAGTCCAGTCCCCGGTATTGAGGGTACCCGTTATGTAAAAACGCTGCCCATGTTTCTAAAGGAGGCTGGTTATACCACCATTCATGTCGGGAAGGCTCACTGGGGGGCTAAGGGTACACCAGGAGAGAATCCTTTAAACTTGGGATTCGATGTTAATATTGCCGGTCATAGTGCCGGTGGCCCTGGTTCCTACTATGGGAAATACAATTTCAGCGCAGCATGGCGTAGTAACTTTACCGAAGATCTTATTTGGGATGTTCCCGGTTTGGAAAAGTATCATGGACAGGATATTAACATCACTGAAGCTCTTACCCTAGAGGCAATATCTTCAATGGAAAAGTCGGTGAAAAAAAAGAAGCCCTTTTATTTATATATGTCACATTATGCAATTCATGCACCCTGGGAAAAAGACGAGCGATTTTATCAAAAATATAAAGACAAAGGGTTGAGCGACTTTGAAGCAACCTATGCCTCCATGATTGAAAGTATGGATAAATCGCTGGGGGATATTATGGCTAAAGTAAATGAACTAGGTATCGAAAAAAATACCATCCTCATTTTTATGTCCGATAACGGCTCGCCATCCCAGTGTCCTCAAAACGAACCTTTGCGCGGACATAAAATTGATCCGTATGAAGGGGGGATTCGCGATCCGATGATTGTGAAGTGGCCGGATGTTACACCTTCCGGATCTGTTTGTGATCAGCCACTGATAATCGAAGATTTCTTTCCCTCCATTCTTGCCATGGCAGGTGTCAAAAAACAGAAACAGATAGGGGGGAAGATAGATGGAAAAAGCTTCGTTCCAATGCTTGAAGGGAAAAAGGTGGATGTTTCCAAAAGATCATTTTTCTGGCATTTCCCTCATAATTACGGCGATGAACCTTATAGTGTTATTCGTAAAGGAGATTGGAAACTAATCTATTGGTATAAAGATGGTAAAAAAGAATTATATAATATTCCTGAAGATATTGGAGAAAAAAACGATTTGTCTACCACACACCCAAAAATTGTCAAGGATCTGGCTTCACGGTTGGGTAAATACCTGAAATCAGTCGGAGCAAAAACGCCTGTGGAAAAAAGTACAGGCATTGCCCGTCCATTCCCAGATGATATTGAAATTAATACGAGTAAATAAATTGATTTTACTCCGGTAAAATTAACTTATTCTACAACTGATACGGCAGAAAATTAGATTGTTGCTTTTGATGTTTCATTCGATGGAAAATGACTGGGAGATTGGTTTGATGCAATCGTCAATATGAAAAAAATAAAAAAAAATACACAAGAATTCAATATTAAGTGGTCAAAACCTAGGACAAAAAGAAATTGAAAGTATCCAAGACTACTGCTATTTTAAAGAAAAATAGTTGGGCGATGGTGGAGGAAGTTCAACCTCACACACACATTACAAAAATGCTAAAAAGTATAACAAAGCATTGGTGGTCTTATGAGTTGTTTAAAATAGCAGGTACATTTTTAGATTTAATAGCCCAATTGTCTGTAATACAAATATGGTAGGGCTATTTTATTAGTCTAAGTAATGGTAGAAACTCAATGATAAATTAAGTTAGGTTTTGTCCACTTTATGTTGATCTAATACAAATGTTCTAATAATACTGTAGAAATAGCATTTATAATTTAGTTCATTTTTAAAAGTATTATTATACCTTACTTCTTTATTTAAATCTATACGTATGAAAAAATATTTTACAATCGTAGCTTTTCTTATAACAAGTATTTGCTGTCAATCACAAAGTCCAGAACAGAATTTAAAATCTCTTGGCATAATACTTCCACAACCAAATAATCCAATTGCTAATTATGTAAATTATGTTAGAACAGGAAACTTAATATATTTATCAGGATCTGGTCCTGATAAAGCATATGAGGGTGTAATTAAAGGAAAATTAGGAAAGGATGTAACCATAGAAGAAGGCAAGGAAGCAGCAAGGCATACTGGAATTAATTTAATTGCTAGTTTGAAAAATGCTGTTGGAGATTTGAATAAAGTAAAAAGAATTGTAAAAGTATTTGGTATGGTAAATTGTACCGAAACATTTACAGATCAACCAAAAGTAATCAATGGATTTTCAGATTTAATGGTTGAGATATTTGGGGAAAAGGGGAAGCATGCTAGATCTGCAGTAGGAATGATTGCACTCCCTATGAATTTGGCAGTAGAAATTGAAATGATTGTTGAGGTAGAAAATTAACAAAATTTAAATAGTAACATTCCATTTATTTTAATCAAAATAAATAACGAAATTCAATTTTCGACTTTTATAGTATTAATTTATCAAACTTTATGGTCACAAGTAATCGATGTTCAAGCTAACAGTTTTTTTTAAACTGAATATAATAGGTGAGTCAGTATTGATGTTATTGCATTTTAAAAAAAATCAGACATACAGCTGAAGGAAATAATTGAGTATCTATAAGCACAGCATTTCCTTCCTGAAAAGAGAATCGGAATTTTTTTATTTAATTAAATATTGCTATTTTATTACAGAATTAATAATTTCCAAAATTATATTTAAGTCATCCCAAATTTCATTCGCACTAAGGGTAGTTAATTCGACAGTTTCACCCAAAAGCCAATCCTGCAAAAGATTACCTTTTTTTGTTTTCTTTGAAACCTTTGTCTTTATTGCAATCTGATTGAAAAAGCAATTGACTTTGGCAGCTATAACTGCTATATTTCCCTTAACAAATAATATTTTATACTGGATATAAAACAATCTTTTAGTCATTCCCAGGTTCGTTCCTGCATATTATTTATCTTAATCTTCTAAAAAAGCCCTACTAATTATTTAAATTGAAACTATTTGATTTATTCAACTATTACTAAATAATTAGTACATTTAAACTTATTAATCTTTTAAAATACTTAATATCATGGAACGAAGAAAATTTATGAAACAAAGTTTATTAGGAGCAGGTGCTTTTATTCCATTTGCCGATAAACTTTCACCAATAGAAAAAAAAATACTTAAAAATGATTCAAATCCATTTAAATGCGATTATGGATTTCATGATGGCACATTTAAAAATCTAGCAGGTCCTGATTTTATTGAACAAATAAAATTTGGGCATAGCCAAGGATTTAGGTCAATTGAAGACAATGGAATGATGGGAAGGTCTGCAGAAGATCAACAAAAAATTGGAGATACATTAGCAAAATTAGGTATGCGTATGGGTGTATTTGTAATAAGTTATGCTTCAAATGATACATTAGGTTTAACTACTGGAAAAAAAGAATGGTTAGATAAATTTACTGATAAATGCAAAGAAGCAGTAGAAGTGGCCAAAAGGACTAATGCAAAATGGATGACTGTTGTACCAGGTTCTTTTGATCGATCAAAATCTATGGGATATCAAACGTCCAATGTCGTTGAAGCAATGCGAAGAGGGGCTGAGATTTTTGAAAAACATAATTTGATAATGGTTATGGAACCATTGAGTGATTCTCCAAATTTGTTTTTAAGATTTTCAGATCAAACTTTTGAAATCTGTAGAGCTGTAAATAGTCCTTCCTGTAAAATTTTGTTTGACATGTATCACATGCAAAAAAACGAAGGGAACATAATTAATAATTTAAATAGTTCTTGGGATGAAATAGCCTATTTCCAAATTGGTAATAATCCAGGAAGAAAAGAACCAGGTACTGGAGAAATGGATTATAAAAATATCTTTAAAGTCATTTATAATAAAGGTTATAAAGGAATTTATGGTATGGAACACGGAATGGCCGGAAAAGAAAAAGAAGGCGAATTAGCACTCATTAAAGCTTATAGAGATGCTGATGGTTTTTGATTCAAATTTATTAGTTTAGTTATTAAAAAAATACAATAAAGCCGACTTATTTTTTAGGTTGGCTTTATTTATTTATAAAATTGATTATGCTTGACAGAAGACATTTTTTAAAAAATTCTACCTTATTAACTAGTGGATTATTACTAGGTGATATTCATTCTTTTACTATTAAAAAAAATAATAGAAGAAATTTTGGTCTTTGTGTAAATACCCAAACGCTTAATAATAATCCTGATTTTCTCAATACTATTTCATCGAGTGGTATTACAGATATTTGGATGCCTTTTTTTATAAATGGTTACTATCCTTATCCGATGGAGGAAATTTTACTTTGGAAAGAAAGATTTGAAAAAAAAGGAATTTCGGTGAATATGGTAAGTGTTCCTTTCGGTCATCCGGGTGGTTCCTTAGGTGATTCCCAAAATTATGACATCACCCCCCAGACATGGCCAAGACGAATTGATATAGATGAAAAAAAATTTTCAGGAACTTCTGTTCATCCTATTGTAACACAAGAAAATATTTCTGTTATTAAAAAAATACAACAATCTGGATTTAATAAATTATTCCTAGACGATGATTTTCGATTAGCTGCCTCTCCCGGGAATATCGGTGGATGTTTTTGTGAAGAACACCAAAATGAATTTTTGAATAAATATGGGTATCTTAAAAAAGATATGGAGGATTTACGGTATGCTATTATAAATAGAAATTTGGATTCTTTGGTTAAAAATTGGATCGAATATAATTGCGATCAACTGAGTTCTTCTTTTAAGTCTCAACAGGCTGCTGCTCCTCAAGTTAAGCTTGGTATAATGGCAATGTATCTTGGTTCCGAAAAAGCAGGAATTCGATTAGATGATTATAAAGATTCATTATTTAGAGTAGGAGAATTAATGTTTAGTGATAAAAATTTTTCTCCAATAAAGGGCAAGACAGATGAACTTTTTAGCTCTCTTTTTCACCGTAGATTTGTAAAACCAGCAATGGCATTTAGTGAAACAACTGCTTATCCTGCTAATAAATTGTCAGCTGAAAATATGGCTGCAAAGTTTCATATTTCAACAATCTCTGATGTAAGAAATACGATGATGATGAGTGGATTAGATCCGTTCCCTTTTAGTCATTGGAATACGCTCGCACCAGCAATTAAAAAAGTAGCTGCGATGCATGAAAAAATCGCTGGTCAAAAATTAGCAGGTCCAATGAAGCATTTTTGGGGAACACGCAGTAGGATGGTAGGAGATGATAAACCCTACAGTCTTTTTCTTGCTGCTGGAATACCTTTTGAGGTAACTGACAGTCCTTCAAAAGATGGTTGGACTTTCCTTTCAGATTTTGATATTCAAGATGTTTCTTCTGGTGAGTTGAAATCAAAAGGAACTACTTTTATTTATGGGGCTAGTCAAGATAAAAAAATTAGTGGGGCTAGATTTGTTAAGGAAACTCTTCAGGATATTTTTACTTTTAAAAAAGAAATTATTCCATATTTAAAAGGTGTACCCTATGTTGTGGAAGATAAGCCAGTAGTATGTGCCTGGTACCCTAAAATTAAAAAGGTTCTTTTATGGAATTTATCAGAATCTAAAGAATTGTTTACATTGAAATTGGATCAAAAAATTCAGATAATAGAAATTAGCGGCCTTGATTCTGAACTAATTTCTGTTTAATTTATCTGGTTTGAATATAGAATGAATCTATTCGATCAATTTAATTTGAAAACGTAATTAATAACCCAATCAATTTATATATATGAAAAAAAATAATCTTCTTATTTTTCTATTTATTGCTTATTCTATAACCGCTTTTGCACAACGTCCAGCACAAGGACCCATTTCAGATAAAGTTTTTAAACCTTTAAAAAATGGTTATCAATTGGTTTGGGAAGATGATTTTTTAGGTAATAAATTAGACAGTACAAAATGGGCTGTTAGGGGATTAGGACGTCGAGCAATCGCCTATGTTTCAGCTGAAGCGGTAAAAGTAGAAGATGGTTTATTAAAATTATCTGCTATTAAAAGAGGAGACTCTATTTTGATCAGTGCGGTAGGAACTCAAGGATTGTTTATGCCGAAATATGGATATTATGAGTGTAGAGCTCAATTACAGCAATCACCAGGTGTTTGGGGTGCCTTCTGGTTACAATCCCCCAAGTTGTCAGAAGGGGATGATCCTCGTGTGAATGGTGCTGAAATAGATATCATGGAATTTTTTAAAAAATTGGGTCTTGATATTGTTTCTCATAATGTTCATTGGGGTCCCTATGGTTCTGGTCAGCACACTACCCGTGGAATGCAGAGTTATCTTAAAGATGTAAGCAAAGGATTTCACACATTTGGATTGGAGTGGACAGCTGAAAAATATATTTTTTATATCGATGGACTTAAATTCTATGAAGTAAGTTCAGGTATATCCCAAATTGAGGAGTATCTAATTTTAAGTATGGAAATTCCTAATAACCTTGAAGAAATTAAAAAGACAGTTTTTCCGGATGAGTTTATCGTTGATTGCGTAAGGGTTTACCAAAAGAAATAAGCTGATTTTAATTAAATAATTACTGAGTAATATTTTTTTTATATAATTTATTCTATTATCAATTGATTACTTCATCAATTACTTTATTTTTTATCCATTTACCTTTAAGTATTAATAATCGGCTATTTATATTTAGATTATTTTTAATATAATAAAAAATAATTGACTAATCCATCTTTTTAATACTTTAATCCTTCTTTTTAAATGATTATTTTTTTATTTTTAATCACTAGTGAACGACTAAATTAATTAAAAATGGGCACCTTTCGGTAGCCCACCAATGTTGTAGATTTGTTTTACAAAGAACCAATCCCAACATGAGCAAAAATACGGAGATAAAATTAGTCGGTCAGCCGATTTTAAGTCAGTTATTACAATTAGTTGATAAGCGGTCTTTTAAAGAGTTAGTAAAAGAAAAGCAGAGTGATTACTATTATAAGGCATTTAAGAGTTGGCCTCACTTTGTGACAATGATGTTTGGCATATTCAGTCGTTGCGACTCAATGGCTGAAACCTGCGAGGGGCTTAGGGCTATGAGTGGCAAGCTGAATCATTTAGATTTGGAGAAATCACCGGCTAAGAGCTCTGCCGGGGATGGTCTACGCAAACGCAGTAATGAGTTCTTTGAAGCGTTATATTACCAATTAATAAAGCGCTACGCTAGTTTTTTGTCGGACAGCCGAACGAATGGATTAACTTTTAAGGAACTTTATATTGTTGATTCTACGACCATAAGGCTGTTTAGCGATATTTTAAAGGGTGTAGGAAGAAATCCAAAAAATGATGGCAAAAAGAAAGGCGGCTTAAAGGTGCACATGCTTATTGATGCAGTTCAGTCCGTAGGGAAGTTTATGAAAATAACAGCTGCTAAAATGCACGATAAAAATTTTCTGAGTGAAATTCAGGTTCCGCAGTATAGTATGTTGGTTTTTGATAAGGCCTATAACTACTACAAACAGTTCAATGAGTGGACGGAAAAGAAAATCTACTTTGTTACCCGTCAAAAAAGCAATGCTATTTATACTGTTTTAAATACAATTAGCGTAACAGTATTGAACAAAAAGGAAGCAGGGGTATTAAAAGAAGAGGAGATAGATGTAACCTATAAGGATAAGAAAGAGCTGATAACATTGAAGCTTCGGCGGATATGTTACCAGGATGAAAAAGGCAGGCAATATGTATTTATTTGTAACAACTTTACAATTACCGCCCGGGAAATAGCTTTGATTTATAGGAAACGGTGGGGCATTGAATTGTTATTCAAAAAAATGAAACAAAATTTTCAGCTGCACTATTTTTATGGTGAAAATGAAAATGCGATTCGCACCCAGGTATGGTGCACATTAATTGCCCAGTTGCTTTTAACTGTTTTACAAAAAAAGGCAGCTGTAAAAAAAGCATTTTCAACAGTGGCCACTTTAGTACGCATTCATCTTGTCAGTATATTGGACGTATATGAAGTATTAAAAAACACAAGTCGAAGCTGGGTTAAAGTAAAAAATAACCTTGTATTGCCATCCCTTTTTCCAAAATGAACATGGGGGTCGACTATTAAAATAAATTAACAATTCAACAAAACCAATACTTTCAACCGATAAAAATTACATTTTTAAGTTTAGTCGGTTGGTAGTG
>CAMCMP010000037.1 GCA_945876095.1 Chitinophaga pinensis | reverse complement strand
TGGGTTAAAGTAAAAAATAACCTTGTATTGCCATCCCTTTTTCCAAAATGAACATGGGGGTCGACTATTAAAATAAATTAACAATTCAACAAAACCAATACTTTCAACCGATAAAAATTACATTTTTAAGTTTAGTCGGTTGGTAGTGTCTGTATATATAAATTTACTAGCTTTAAACATTCAGCTTAATTAACCATCGATAAAATTGCTATTCAAATGAAATTCAAATCATTCCTTCTGCTAATTGTAATTATTTCCATTCATCTATCCATTAGTGCTCAAACACTCACAGTGGCAACGTATAATTTGCGTTATGACAATCGAGGAGATTCTGGAAATTTATGGATTAACCGTGCACCTATTCAGGCCAACCTAATTCACTTTCACGATTTTGACGTTGTAGGAATTCAAGAAGGTTTAATCAATCAACTAGAAGATCTTAGCAAAGCACTTCCTCAATATACACGATATGGTATTGGTCGTGATGATGGAAAGGCTGCTGGTGAACATTCTGCTATTTATTATAAAAAAGATAAATTTAAGTTACTCAAGAGTGGTGATTTTTGGTTGTCGCAAACACCTGACAAACCCGGAAAAGGATGGGATGCTACTTGCTGCAATCGAATTTGCTCTTGGGTACAGTTGCAGGATATTGCCAGCAAAAAAACTTTCTATTTTTTCAATGTACACTTTGATCACCAAGGGGTAATTGCGAGAATAGAAAGTGCTAAACTAATGATTGAAAAAATTAAATCGATTGCAGGAAATAATCCTGCTGTATTTACGGGTGATCTCAATGGAGGCCGAAATAGTGATTGCTATAAATACATTGCAAACGCTGGTATAATAAAAGATAGTCATGACTTAGCAAGCTTTACTTACGAAAATAATGGATCATTCAATAGTTTCAGAACTCCAAGAGGCATGGAAGTGATTGACCACATCTTTGTGACCAAAGAATTTAAAGTAAAAAAATGGGGTATTTTAACAGATACTTATTTTGGTAAATATCCTTCAGACCATTTCCCTGTGATGTCTATTATAAGCTTTTAAAAGATACCTGATAAATAAAAATGGAGCATTGTAGCAATCAATACTGGATGAAAAAAGGGATGCAGATTTTCTTTGTCTTGCTTACCAGTCTATTCCTAAAAGTAAATGGTCAAACTTCGATAACAAAGTTAAAAGATACGATTGCAGTCATCGACAATGGAGTGCTTACCCTAAAACTTGATCTAACTAGAGGTGGCGCTATCTCTTATCTTTCTTTATCTAACTCAACAAGAAATATCGTCAATATTTCAGATGAAGGAAGATACATACAGCAATCTTATTATGCAGGAAAAGGACTAAATCGACAAGCTGAAGGGCAGGCTAAACAATGGTCACCATGGCCATGGAATCCAATTCAAGTAGGTGACTACAATCGACACCGTGCAAAAATTCTTGATTTCAAAAAAAATGGCAATCAATTATATGTTAAATGTACTCCAATGCTTTGGGACATGGACAATCAACCAGCAGAAGCAGAAATGGAGCAATGGACAACTTTAGAAGGGTCAATTTTAAAAGTGCATAACAAGTTAACCTGTCATCGAACCGACAAGATATATGTGGATAGCATTCTTTGCGATCAAGAGTTGCCAGCAGTATATCCGATATCCGCATTAAAAAATCTCTTTGCCTATACGGGCAAAATCCCTTTTACCAATGATCAATTAGAAAACCCTACTGTAGTCAATTTGTCCAGTGGTTTCTGGGGTATTTACCCAAGCGTATCAGAACATTGGATGGCTTTTGTAGATGACAATCATTGGGGAATGGGGATTTACAATGCCAATTGTGAAAGATTTCTTGCTGGATTAGCAGGTAAAATAAATGGAGAATCATCTAGCTCTTCTACCTCCTATATTGCTCCAACTAAAAAAGCAATGCTAACAAAAAATTGTATTTACGAATATGATTATACTGTGATTATTGGAAACCTAGATGAAATTAGAAGTACAGTTTATAAATTACATTTAGCGAATGCTGAAAAAAAATAAGCACTCTATAATTTTTATTAATATCTAACTTAAAATATTTAACGCATACCATATAATTTTGATCAAATGACTAGGAGAAAATATTACTTTTCAATTATTTTAATTTGCCTCTTTTCTTTTAAACTAATTGCCCAATCTGCAGGTCGTAAAAATTTCGATGCAGGTTGGAAATTCCATTTGGGTGATATTGCAGGAGCTCAAGTTCCAGAGTATAAGGATCAGTATTGGAGAAACTTAGATCTTCCACACGACTGGAGTATTGAGGGTAATTTTAAATCAGACAATCCTTCTACTAATACTGGAGGAGCTTTGCCAGGAGGTATTGGTTGGTATCGAAAAACATTTAAAGCGACTGATACAAAATCCAAACATTTCTTTATTATGTTTGATGGCGTCTATCAAAATAGTACCGTATGGATTAATGGACATTATTTAGGTAATCGACCCTACGGCTATTCCTCCTTTGAATATGATATGACTCCTTATTTAAAAGAAGGAACGAATGTAATTGTAGTAAAAGTGGATAATTCACTTCAGCCAAACTCAAGGTGGTACTCTGGTTCAGGGATCTATCGTCATGTATGGCTAACCACCACCTCTCCTATCCATGTAAATAAGTGGGGAACATTTGTAACTACTCCTGTAGTTTCAGAAAAACATGCACAGGTAAATATTGAGACTAATATTACCAATGAGAAAGCAGAAAAAGTAGCTATAAAAATTATATCCTCTATTGTGGATTTAAATGGAAATAAAATAACCAGTCAAACACGATCCCAAAATATTGATTCCAAGGGACAGCTAAAAATCAATACAATACTCAATGTAAACAACCCTTTACTTTGGAGTATAGAAAAACCAACGCTTTACAAATTAGTCAGTGAAATTTATCAAGGTCAAGAATTGAAAGAAAAATACTTTACCACCTTTGGAATTCGATCGATTGAATTTAGATCAGATAGTGGATTATTTATAAACAATCAAAACGTAAAAGTATTAGGGGTATGTCAGCATCATGATTTAGGAAGCATTGGAGCTGCAATGAATACGCGCGCATTAACTCGTCAACTAGAAATTTTAAAAAGTATGGGTTGCAATGGCATCCGCACGAGTCACAATCCACCAGCGCCCGACCTGTTGGATCTTTGTGACAAAATGGGATTTGTGGTGATGGATGAAGCCTTTGATGTTTGGAACCTGGAAAAAATGAAATACGATTATCATATTTATTTCAAAGATTGGCATGAGCGTGACTTGGCAGATATGATTCTCCGTGATCGCAATCATGCTTCGGTTTTTTTATATAGTATAGGCAATGAAATAGCAGAGAAAAATCATACCAAATATGGTGGTGCTGCCATTGCTAAAGAATTGGATAGTATCATAAAAAAATACGACCGTACTCGATATACCACCTCTGGTTTTGCAGGAGTTTGGAGAGCCGATACTACTTTCATGACAGACAAAGTGGATGTGATTGGAATAAACTATACGGTAGAACGTTATCCTGAAGAGAAAGCAAAACATCCAAATGGTTTTTTTATTGCGAGTGAAACAACTTCTTCTTTAAGCAGTAGAGGGATATATCATTTTCCCGCAGACTCACCGATTGTAAAATCGCCTGATTTACAAAGTTCATCTTTCGACAACCATTCCACCTCTTACGATAGACCCTGGACAAATATCACTCAAACCACTTGGCGAGAAATTAAAAATACTCCTTATGTAGCAGGACTATTTGTATGGACTGGTTTTGATTATTATGGAGAGCCTGCTTATGCTTATCCAAGTATTTCGGCAAGTTACGGTATCGTTGATCTTTGTGGATTTCCAAAAGATGTTTTTTATTTTTACAAATCACAATGGACCACAGAGCCAGTACTTCATTTACTACCCCATTGGAATTGGCAATCAGGCCAACTGATTGATGTAGTCGCTTATACCAATTGCGATGAAGTGAAATTATTTCTCAACGACTCATTAATTAGTTCTCAATCCTTTGCTAATTCGAGTACAGAGTATCTTACTAGTCAGTGGGATAAAGTGATCAGCTTAGGAGTTGATAAACGATTATCGCTGGTATGGAAGATTCCGTTTGCACCAGGAATTTTAAGAGCAGAGGGATATAAAAATGGGAAATTAATTGCAACTGATAAAGTTGTTACAGCAGGAGATCCTGCAAAAATAGAATTGAGCGCAGATCGTTCAACCATTTCAGCCGACGGCATTGATTTGAGTTATATAAAAGTTAAGATAACCGACAGAAATGGAGTGATGGTTCCTGATGCAGATAATTTGGTTCATTTTTCAATCGAAGGAGCAGGTAAATTAGTGGGTGTTGGAAATGGTAACCCTATCAGTTTAGAATCAGCCAAAGGTTCTCAACGCACTGCTTTTAGTGGCCTATGCCAGGCGGTAATACAAAGTACTCATAAAGCAGGAAGCATCGTATTGAAAGCTTCTGCTATTGGTTTGAAAGAGGAGAAAATAATTATTACAACAAAATAAATCGTGATAATATGAAAAAAATCGGAATCATTATTGGCAGTACATTGGGAATACTTATTCTACTAACCATCATCTTGTATTTTTCTATCACCACTAGTATTGATAGTACCCCCTATTTTAAAACTAGTTATTATAAAAATACCGAAGCAAGATTAGATAGTCTAAAAAATAAGCTTATAGTAAGTAATGATTCTGTGAAAGCAGGATTTTCTAAAGTAAGCATCACACCAAGTATTGGAAATTCAGAAGATAATGTGGAAGCAGGAAAGTTCAAAGAAGCACCCCTAGCAGGATTTGGTGCGAGAAAAGGTAAATCAGCGACAGGAGTACACGACAGTGTTTTTTTAAAAGCTGCTGCAATAAAAGTTGGATCACAATTAGTAGTGATTGTAGGTGCTGATATTTTAATACTGCCTCCAAACATTATAGATGAAGCTACCATAGTTTTAGAAAAACAAGGTGTTCATAGAGATCAGGTTTTTTATGCTGCTTCTCACACCCATTCAAGTATTGGAGGTTGGGGACCGGGATTTATAGGAGAACAATTTGCTGGAAAAGCAAATCCCAATATTAATAAATGGTTAGTACTTCAAATCGCCAAAGCGGTCACTACTGCAATTACAGATCTTCATCCAGCAAGGATTGGAAATGGAAATTTTAAGGCGGCTAGTTTTACCAAAAATAGAATTGTAGGTGAATCAGGTACAAAAAATAGTGACTTTGCATTTATATCCATTGAGCAAATTGGAGGACGCAAAGCAGTGATAGGTTCATACGGAGCGCACGCTACTACAATGGGTGCAGACAATATGGAATTTAGTGCGGACTATCCTGGTTATTGGCAACGTAAGATGGAAGAGGAAACGGTAGACCTTGCAATATTTTGTGGAGGTTCAGTAGGCAGTCAAAGTCCTACAGGTGAAGGAAAAGGTTTTGAAAAACCGAAAAATATTGGAGAATCTCTAGCTGATAGTTTGAAACTTTACTTACCTACAGTAGAACTAAAATATAAGATGGAACTATCAGCTATGACTTTGAAAGTTGATTTACCTCCCTACAATATTAGACTCACTACCCAAACTAATTTCACCACATGGGTCAGCAAAAAATTAATGCCTTATCCTGAAAATGTTTATTTGCAAACAATCAAAATGGGAAACCTAATTTGGTTGACTGCTCCTTGTGATTTTAGTGGAGAATTTGCCCTTCAATTAAAAAATTCTCTTGCTTCAAAAGGCTATAATGCCAATGTTACCAGCTTTAATGGCAGCTATGTTGGATATATTATTCCCGGAAAATATTTTTATTTTGATTCTTACGAACCTAAAACGATGGGATGGTTTGGTCCCTACATGGGAGAATACACCTTTGAATTACTTCGTCACCTAACTGATAAAATTACAGAACCTGTCAAAAAATAAATCGATAAAATGATCAAACGAATTATAAAATATCTTTTTCTTACAATTATAATATTGTTATCGTTATTATTAATTACCTTATTTACCCCTGGCATCTGGCACCGCTGGGTTACCTATCCGGGGTATGAAAAAGAAGTAGCAGAGCTTACCAAACTTCGAAAAGAGCCTGCTAATCAAACAAATTTAAATACCTATCGAGGGGTGATGCATGTGCATAGCTATCTATCCCACGACAGTCGTGGCACATTAGATGACATTATTCCAGCAGCAAAAAAAGATGGCATAGATTTTATTTTTCTCACCGATCATCCTCATGGAGACATCGATTCACTTCCAAAAGGATATAAAGGTTATTACGATGGCGTATTAGTAGAGCCTGGTACAGAGAAGCAAGGATTTTGCACCTGGCCGCTTGGACCTGCCATCATCGATTGGAAATTAGATAAAGATTCTATCACAAAAAATATTGTATCCAACGGTGGAATGATTTTTTATGCGCATACAGAAGAACCACACAATTGGATTAACCCTTATTATCAAGGAATGGAGATTTATAATTTTCATACTGACACTAAAGATCAATCTCCTCTCCCAATTTTATTCGATGTGTTGGTTAATGGAAATAAATATCGTCATTGGGTATTAAGACAATTTTTTAATCCCCAGACCCCTATTCTTGCTCACTGGGATTCTTTAAATAGCTCCAGAAAAATTGTAGGTTTCTCCGCTATTGATGCACATGAAAATCAAAATCTAAGGGCTCGTTATTTAGCAGATGGAAGAATTCAATGGGTTGGAAACAATGCCCACAATATTGATACGATGGAGGTGAAATTTTGGAATAAATGGCTTTTTAGTGCTCCCGATAAAAGCGGATGGGTATTTAAATTACTCATCGATACTTACGAAACTGGATTTAATTATGTCACAAATTATGTGCTAGCAGACACCCTATCCAGTTCTTCTTTAAGGAAAAATATGAAGCAAGGTCATCTTTTTATTGCCTTTAAAAGTTTAGGTGATGCAAAAGGTTTTCAATTTTTTGGCACCAATACTAAAGACAGTATAATAGGCATTCTAGGAGACTCCATAAAACTAGAGAGCTTGAAAAATTTGAAAGCAGTTTCTCCTTTACCTGGGCAATTTAAATTAATACATAACGGAAAAATAGTTAGTACTTCCTCAGAAAAAGAGTATCAATT
Organism: Chitinophaga pinensis; assembly: GCA_945876095.1. Taxonomy (GTDB): domain Bacteria; phylum Bacteroidota; class Bacteroidia; order Chitinophagales; family Chitinophagaceae; genus Ferruginibacter; species Ferruginibacter pinensis_E. The sequence goes on along the minus strand of CAMCMP010000037.1, from coordinate 20,956 downwards.
TAACTTTTCAAATAAAATAGAAAAAGGAACTTACCGAATCGAAATGAGTTTAGCTCTTCAAGGAAAATTAATCCCATGGGTTTATACCAATCCTGTGTATGTTTATTAGAATTGAATATTTATTGGCGAATCAAGGTAACATTCCCTTTACTTACTTCACTTTGGAGAGATTTCAAAAAGTTGAAAAATAGAATTTAAAAAATAAATCTCAGCTAAAGTGTTATACCCTAATTACACTGATAATCAAATCGAATAGTCCCTAAAAATAACCCCATACCCTGTTGAATATCTCCATCACAAGTAACCTGCAAAACATATTGATCCTTGCTGATTACATAACCCGAAAAACTAGTGGTCCAAGTATCTAGGGCATTTCCATAATTGGCATCGTAAATAGTAGAAACGATTTTTTTAACTGCAAGGGTGGATCTTGGTCCAAAGGAAAACCCTTGAACAAAACGATAGCTTTCAAAGGCATCGCCAAAAAGATAAATCCAAGGTTTGGTAATTGTATTTATATCATAAGTTATATCTGTCTGCATTAATTTTGTAATTCCATCACCTGCAAAAAGCTGTGTAGTAATAAGATTGTTTCCATCGTACAAATATTTAGAAATATAATCGGGAACAGTAGAATAGTTATAGTAAATCAATTTCTGAACTAATTTTCCTGGTAAATCATATTTGTAATCATAGAGAATATCATCTACCAAAATTCCATTAGAAGTATCACGCACAAAGTATTTATTGATATTCTTTGTTTGGGGATCTTGAACCAACCATTCAGACTTGCTCATTAAAATAGTATCACCATGATATTGAAAACTTAATTTATAATCGACTGTTTTAGAAATACTATCATAATAATTTAGACCCATTACTTTAGAACTATTGTCACGCTGGTATTCCAATTTATTAAATGATGTTTTACCACTCATCTGCCGAATAGAAGAAATTTGACAAGTAGCAGAATCTTTGGTTGTTAAAGATTGTAACGCTTCACCAGTAAGCGGATCGGTCTGCACATATTCCTTCGTACAGCTTTGAAGCGTTAAAAACAGAATAAATATATAAAAACTTCCTCTCATTTTTTATAAAGCAATAATTTGTATGACTTGAGTTTTGTAACCATTTAATTTTACCTGAATAGAATAGCTACCCTTATTTAATTTTAGATTAATGGGTAGTCGAATATTATTCTCATTAAAAATATACTTCTTAATATTCCATTTTGAAGCCCCTCCCTGATCTACAATTGATAATTCCATATATCCACTATACCTTTTATCTAATTTAGCTTGCAGATAGAAAAATCCGGTCGTTGGATTTGGATAAGCACTTAGTAGATAATTATTCTGGTCGGAAGATGTAGGAGCATTTTGAACTATAAAATCTTTTGACCTTGACCAACAAATTTTATCAATACTTGTTTCTACTGCGTAAAATCCCTTATAAAGAATTCTATAAACATTGGAAGCAGAAACAGGCGAAGCTAAATTATTCATAAACCATCTGTAATTCTTTGAATCAGTGCTATAGAGATTATCTTCTACCCGAAGAAGTGATGGAATAGGAGTTGTATTTTTCTTTATAGTAATTATATTGGAAGAATCAGAGTAGCAATAATTTGAAGTAGAACCTATTCTTACACCCCCTCTTAAAAATATTGATGTTGGACTATTGACAAGTAAATTACTAGTGGTATCACCTGTTGACCAAAGATATCTTTCATAGACTAGATTGCTTTTCAAACGAATAGTATCATTAAAACATAAAATGGTATCCTTTAACGAGGAATTCAAATTAGGTTTAGTAGGCTTTGGGATAAAAGTCACTCTAATACTTTTACTGGTATCAAATTTATTCAACCCATCACTACCTACCAATTTATATACGCCTGATGAAAGTATTGAAATACTGTCAGTTCGCTGATCTATAATTGCAGTGTCATTTTTAAACCATTGGTAAGCAAAACAAGTACCCGACTTTATTATCAATTTACTAATTCCACAAACAATAGTATCTGACAAAAGAGAAAGCCCTACATTAATTTTATAATTTAACGGTTGTTGAAAACCAATTACAAAACTATTGGAAGTACTAGCAGAAGATCCATTGGCAATTTGACCAGCAGTAGCTTTTAAATTTATCGCAGATTGACCATAAAAAGAAATAGCTGATCGACTGATGGATTGAGCCGATATTTTGCTGAATGCTATCAGCAGTAAGAAAAAGAAATAAATATTTTTTTTCATAAATAAACTACTCTCATTAACTATTTCAATTGTTACTATTTGACTAAAACTATATTTCATCCTCGTTTCAAAATAAAAAACCAATCAAGCTTTTAATTAATCAAAATGATGATTAGCGCTTATTAACAATTTCTTCCAACAATTTTAATCTAGCTTCTAAATCAGCGATCTTTTTATCCTTTTCTGCGCTTTCCTCTTGAATGGCCTTTACAATCACTGGTAATAAATTATTGTAACGTGCTTCTAATTTATCCGGATTCTCTTGACTTACTAAATCCAAATTGACACCAATTGTAGATTTTTGTTGCAGAGACAAAAGGTCTTGTGCAATAAAACCAGCAGACTTAATTCCAACCTTTGCTTTATCGCGGGTATTCCATGTAAAACTTACAGGCTTGAGTTGCTTAATAAAATCAAGACCTTCTGAAATACTAATGATATCTGTTTTATCGCGTCTGTCGGATAAGGCAGTTATTGAAGTAACCTGAGCACGCAGTGTTGCAACCGAAGAATTTCCAATAGTAATTTCGTTACTAACTGAAGCAGAAGAAGCACTGGCGCCATTTCCTATAAATGTATTATTACTACCAGTAGTTAGAGTATTACCCGCATTGTATCCTATTGATGTATTAAAACCACCAGTTGTGTTAGTCCGAAGTGAACTATCGCCAATGGCAGTGTTATTAATCCCTGTGCTGTTGCTTTCTAGTGATAAAGCTCCAATGGCGGTATTAGAAAATCCAATTGTATTAGTGTAAAGAGAATTTTTACCAACTGCAGTGTTGTTAGAAGCTATCGTATTTGATGCTAAAGAAGCATGCCCGATTGCTATGTTATTATCTCCTACGGTATTGCCCCATAAAGACTGGACACCAATTGCAGTATTTTGGGTTCCAGTAGTATTAATTCCCATAGACTCTTTTCCAATAGCTGTATTCTCACTAGCAACATTCCTTAACAAAGCTCCCCTACCTATTGCAGTGCTAGCATTTCCCCCAATATTCAATGATAATGCTTCCATGCCAACAGCCGTATTATCAAATCCTGTTTTGTTTTTACTTAAAGCATTTGTTCCAAAAGCAGTATTACTATATATATCATTATCTATTTTCCCTAAAGCCCCTCTTCCAAAGGCGGTATTATTAAAATTAGAAGGATAATCTATAGAACCTCTTACCACCAAATCCCCATTAACAGTTAATTTTTTATTATCAAACTCACCATAAATTAATGGACTAAGTGAACTGTCATTTTGTATCACCAATTTATTACTAACCGTACTAAAATTTAAATTATTCCCCGCCTCATTTCCAATAAATATATTTTTATCGCCACTTGTTGATTTCGCTCCTGCATTATATCCTACGGCTGTATTTCGACTACCAGTTGTATTAGCACCTAGTACATTATATCCTATACCCGTATTGTTACTACCTGTAATATTATTAGTAATGGAAGTTGCTCCTATTGCAGTATTACCTTCGCCTCCTGTATTGTATACTAAACTAGTCCGCCCCATTGCGGTATTATTACTTCCTGTTTTATTAGCGTATAAGGCAGCCTGGCCAATAGCGGTATTGAATGTACCCGTAAGATTATCACTCATTGCCCGTCTACCAATCGCTGTATTTTCACCTCCTGTTGTATTACTACCTAAGGTGCCTGTTCCAATTGCAACATTAAAACTTCCGGAAGTGTTATTACGAAATGCCTCACCACCAAATGCAATATTTTCACTACCGGTGGTATTTTTTTCCATACTATAACTGCCATAAGCACTATTGAATTCTCCAGTAGTATTAGAAGAAAGAGATAAATAACCAGTTGCTGTATTATATGATCCAGTAGTGTTTTTTAGCATAGTGCTATCGCCTAAAGCCGTATTTCTTGAACCAATTGTATTAGCATACAATGAACTTACTCCCATTGCAGAATTTGAAAAACCAAGGGTGTTACTATACATTGATTGATAACCAGAGGAAATATTAGCACTTCCATTAGTATTAGAATAAAGAGAGGATACTCCACTTGCCGTATTACGACTTCCCTGTGAAATAGAATGTAGGGAAGAATTACCGATGGCAGTATTTGCATCACCAGAACTTAAAGATTTAGATTGCATAGATCTAGAACCTATTGCAGTATTATCTCTTCCATAATTATATTTAAGTGCACTATCACCTATTGCGACAGTCCCAGTGGTAGAACTAATTTTATTATTATCAAGCGCACTAGAACCTGCTTTGGTATTTCCATAAGCATCAGAAAGAATTCCGTCCGCCCCACTTATTTTTCCATTAACCGTCAAATCTCCATTGATGGTTAATTTTTTATTATCAAACTCACCATAAATTAATGGACTAAGTGAACTATCATTTTGAATAACTAATTTGTTACTTGCAGAGGAGAAACTATTATTATTCCCCGCCTCATTTCCAATAAAAATATTTTTATCACCACTCTTTGATTTCACTCCTGCATTATAACCTATGGCTGTATTTCGACTACCAGTTGTATTAGCACCTAGTACATTATACCCTATACCCGTATTGTTACTACCTGTAGTGTTATTAGTAATGGAAGTTGCTCCTATAGCAGTATTACCTTCGCCTCCTGTATTGTATACTAAACTAGTCCGCCCCATTGCGGTATTATTACTTCCTGTTTTATTTGCGTATAAGGCAGCCTGGCCAATAGCGGTGTTGAATGTACCCGTAAGATTATCATTCATTGCCCGTCTACCAATCGCTGTATTTTCACCACCTGTTGTATTACTACCTAAGGTGCCTGTTCCAATTGCAACATTAAAACTTCCGGAAGTGTTATTACGAAATGCCTCACCACCGAATGCAATATTTTCATTACCAGTGGTATTTTTTTCCATACTGTAACTGCCATAAGCACTATTGAATTCTCCAGTGGTATTAGAGGATAGAGATAAATAACCAGTTGCTGTATTATATGATCCAGTGGTATTGCTAAGTAATGTGCTATCACCCATAGCAGTGTTGCGAGAACCTATGTTATTTGAAAACAATGAACTTCTTCCCACTGCAGTATTCGAATAACCATTGGTGTTGCTATATAATGATTGATACCCATTGGAAGTATTAGCACTTCCATTAATATTATAATAAAGCGAGGATGCCCCGCTTGCCGTATTACCACTTCCCTGCATATTAGAATAAAGTGAAGAATTTCCGATGGCAGTATTTGAACCGCCAGAACTTAAAGATTTTGATTGCATAGATTTAGACCCAATTGCAGTATTCTCAATTCCAGAATTATATTTTAGCGCACTATCTCCAAAAGCAACGGTTCCAATGGTAGAACTGATTTTAGGATTCGCTAGCGAACTTGCTCCACCCTTCGTGTTTCCATAGGCATCAGATGTAATATTATTAGCTGAATTAGCATACAAAGCATAAGGCACTGACAATAACTTAGATAACCCAGTCACCACATATTTTCCAGTGTTATCAATATCAATTTCAGTTTTCATATAAAGACTACCCAATGACCAATTAATTGAAGCGAATTTTCCAATTACAGAAATGCCATTTCCAATTACTACGGTAAACTGTCCATACTTATCTGTTTGAACACTAGCTGTTTCACTATAACTTATTGTATTACCAAGGCTATCTGTAGAAATAGAAAAACGTAGACCAACTAATTTCGAAGCTGCTATATAGCCATTATTATCTAGTGCTATTCCTTGAAAATTAAAACCTTGGGGAGCTTGAGCTTGAACTGAACAATTAGCTGCCAGTAACAATAGGAGGAAAAGTATTATTTTTTTCATGGGGAGGGGATTATTTTAAAACTAAATGAATGCCGAATTTGAATTCAAGCATAGTTAAATATAAATACTTATTTTAAAATATAAAACTAATTAAAGATAGGGGTAAGATATATAACATAATATACCCTAAAGTGCTATATTTTTAAAAAATTCAGCCAATGACAGATAGGAAATTGGCTCAAATTTGGCCTCCTGCCAAAATATGCATAAAATAGAGAGAAAATAAATTAATAGGCAACAATTAGTAACCAATTTCAGTAATACCTAATCAACTCCGAGTGCGGGAATATTATTTCGATTATTTAACCACTATATTTTTCACCGCAGCAACCCCATTTCTAATCTCTTCGCTTGCTCGAGTGAGAATGGTATCTCCCGACTGAATGGCGCCAAATATCTCTGTTTTGCCATCATAGGTTCTACCCATTTTGATGGGCACCCAAATATTTAAATTATTATGAACCGAAATAACATATACTCCAATCGAAGCATTTAAAATAGCAGAACTGGGCACACTATAGGCATTGGCATTCACTGTTAGCGGAATCGAAACCTCGGCTACCATGCCAGGTATCAACTGATGGTTTGTATTGATCACATCCATTTCTATATGTTGAGAACGAAGTTTAGCATCCAATGAACCAGCTAGTCTTGCAACTTTTGCATGAAACTTTTCCCCAGCAATTGAGTTCAAATAAAATTCCGTTTCACTTTCAGTATTAATATAAGCAGTGTATGCTTCAGGTACACTTACAACTAATCTCAAATTACTATGATCTTTTAGTGTGAATAAAGGAAAATCAGAACCTTTTCCAGATGGACCAACATAGGCACCAGTACTCATATTTCGATTAGTAATCACTCCGCTGAAAGGAGCCTTAATTTTTAAATACCCGATTGTAGTTAATATCTCTTGATAATTTGATTTAGCCGCATCTAATTGTGCTAAGTCGGATTTCTGTTTAGCATTCGCCTGATCCAAATCGTTTTTAGAGATGGTGCCTGGTGTTTTATTAGTTTCAAATAAACGATCATAGGTTGCCTTACTAGCGAAATATATTGCTTCCTGAGAATTTAATCTTGATTTAGCTGCAGATAATTGAGAACTTATTTCTGGTGCTTCCAACTCCGCAAGAAGCTGTCCAGCCTTTACTTCAGAGCCTACATCAACCAATAATTTTTTAATATAACTATTTACTTTTGCATATAAATCCACTTGTTGATTCGCGATAAGTTCTCCTGGTATTTTGAGTGAAGAAGTTAAATCACTCTTTTTTAAAATAAAAGCTTCAACATCTGGAGTCTTAGCAACTTCAACCTTTGGTTTTTCACTATCGATGGATTGATTCTTTTCACTATCACAACTAAATAAGCAAAACAAAATCAATAAAGACATTAATTTAGTTACAGAAGTTTTTAAATCAAAAATATATTTCATATACAGAGGTTATTATTATAAGTAATTATTCAAAAAAATTATGTATGATGAATTCCAGGGACATAATGTAAGCTCTGCTCATCTTCAGGGTCTAAGGAAACACTGGCAGTTGAAGCCTTTGTTTGTCCCCATGCAAAAACTAAAGGAAGAATAAACAAAGCTGCAAAAGTAGATAAAAATAAACCACCGATAACTGCTCTTCCAAGTGGCGAAGATTGATCTCCCGCTTCACCAATGCCAAGTGCCATTGGCACCATACCCACAATCATTGCTGCTGCAGTCATTACAATTGGACGAAATCTCAAGGATGCAGCCTCCTTGGCAGAAAAAATCGCATTGCCGTTATTCATTCTTAACTGCTCTGCATTGGTGATTACTAAAACTGCATTGGATATAGAAACACCCACTGACATAATCATTCCCATATAGGATTGAAGATTTAAAGTTGACCCACATAATATTAATAGTGACAATGAACCCAGCAAAACTGCAGGAACAGTTGTTAATACAATTGCTGAAACTTTAAAAGATTGGTAATTAGCAGCCAGCATTAAAAAGATAACTATGATGGCAACGATTAAACCATTTTGTAAACTATCGAGCGTTTCATTCAATGTTTTACTTAATCCTATGAGTTCTACGTTTACCCCACGAGGTAAAGTCCCAAGATCTTGAATAGCCTTATTCACATCAATAGCTGCACCTCCTAAATCTTTTTTAAACATATTTGCTGTAACAGTCAAAACGGGCAATGCACCAAGGTTATCAGTTTCACCATAAGTTGTATCTAGTGAAAAAGTTGCTACATCTCCTAATAATGGTCTGGGTGAATTTCTTAAAATTGGAATCTCTCCCATTTCTTCTCTGCCAGTCATTTTGTTTTCCGGCACTTGCACTTGAACAGCATAGGCAACACCACTCTTTTCATCAATCCATGTATTTTTTTCAACATACCTTGACGAAGAAGTTGAAGCAGTTAATGACCTTGAAATATCTGATATATCTACGCCCAACTGTGCAGCTCTTATCCGATCAATATTAATATTGATGGCAGGATAACTAATTGATTGTCCCAACTGTGCATCCCGCAAATAGGGTATCCTATTTAATTTCTCTATCAATTTCCTAGCATAAGCCTCATTTACTCTTTTATCTCTTCCTGAAAACCTTATTTCTATTGGTGTAGGGGAACCCTGGCTTAATATTTTTTCAGTTAACTCAATTGGTTCAAAAGAAAGTTTAATTCGATTGTCTATCAACTTAGAAGTATTTCTAATTTGATCTTTCAACTCATCCAAATCAAGTTTTAAATTTTCTTTTAGTGCAATTTGCAAAACTGCTTCATGCGGCCCAGCCATCCATAAAAAAACAGGACTCATTGAAAATAATTGAGGATGCATACCTACGTAAGCAGAAGTAATAGAAATATTTTCTTTGCCAACTATATTGGTAATACTATCCATCAATTGAAGCGTAGTTAATTCAGTACGCTCAACTCTTGTACCATCCGGCAAACGCATTCTCACCATAAACTGTCCACCATTTACCTTTGGCAACACATCATGACCTATAGTTTTTATAAAATACCCTGCACCCAAACAAACTGATAGTAGATAAATTATTACAATTGGTTTTCTATAAGGCATCATCCTAGTTATAAAGTTGAGATACCTATTCCTTATTCTTTCAAAAAGCTTCAATTTTTTCTTCTTACTATTTTTCTCAATTAAAACTGCGTTTTGACTCAAGTTGTCGGTTTCTAGGGAAGCAGCTAATCCAGCTGCATCAAATCCTTCGCTATCCTTGATCTCTTCTCCTTCCGAACGTTTGTGATGCTTTACTTTCATAATCCAGTTAGCCATCACTGGTACAAATGTTTGGGACAGAAAATAAGAAACGATCATACTAAATCCTATAGCTAAAGCTAGTGGTAAAAATAAGGACCCTGGTATTCCTCCCATTGTAAATGCGGGAGCAAATACAGCTAGGATACAAAATAAAATTAATAATTTAGGAAAAGCAATTTCTTTACATGCATCCCAAATAGCAAGGGCTTTGGGTTTTCCCATATCGAAATGCTGATGAATATTTTCAATCGTAACAGTACTTTCATCAACCAATATTCCGACGGCAAGTGCCAAACCACTCAATGTCATTATATTAATAGTTTGTCCAAATAAATTTAAAAAAAGTACCGCAGAGATAATGGAAGTAGGAATAGTTAAAATAACAATAAGTGCACCTCTTAAGTCACCTAGAAAAAGAACCACCATCAATCCAGTAAGTATAGCCCCGAGAATACCTTCACTTAAAAGGCTCTTCACTGCGTTGATTACGTAAGTTGACTGATCAAATTCATAGGATAATTTTACATCTTCAGGTAATTGAGCCTGCATTTTTGGCATCGCCTTCTTTAAATTCTGAACGACTTCCCATGTAGAGGCATCCGCGCCTTTTGCAACACTAATATAAACAGAACGTCTTCCATTAACCAATGCATATCCAGCGGTGACATCTGCTCCATCCTCAACAGTGGCAACATCTTTTAAATATAAATTCTGTACCCCTCCTTTAAAAAGTGGAATATTTTCAAAGTCTTTTATATTTTTAATTACCGTATTGGATGGGGTGATATAGTTTTTATCCCCCATTCTAACATTTCCAGAAGGTGTTGGCTGATTATTTACCCGCATCGCTTCTACCAATTGGTCTGGCGTTAGATTATGCAATCTTAATAATTCTGGATCAGCTTTTATAACTACGGTTCTTATATTGCCTCCAAATGGAGGTGACCCAATTAAACCTGGAATATTAGTAAATGTAGAACGGACGTAAATATTTGCAAGATCCAAAAGTTCATTATTTGTTCTTTTAGAACTACTCAATACCAATTGTCCTACTGGTAAAGTAGAAGCGTCAAATCTTATAATGAATGGTGGGCTTGAGCCAGGAGGAAAATTCACTTGAACCCTATTTCCAAAGGAACTTACTTCTGCTGCTGCCTGCGCCATATTTGTACCAGGATAGAAGTTGATTTTCATTAAAGTAAGTCCCTGGATATTTTTTGTCTCAATACTTTTTATTCCATTTACAAAAAGAAAAATATTGACATACTGTTTAGTAAAAAAGGATTCCATTTGCAAAGGAGTATATCCTCCAAAAGGATGAGAAAGATAAATAACAGGCATGTCCAATTTTGGAAAGATGTCGATCTTAATCGTATTCAATGCTTTGATGCCAAAAAACAAAAGCGCTGCTGCCAATACTAAAATGGTGATGGGCTTTCTTAATGCAAAACGAATTAAATTCATACAGAAGTAAAATTATTTCAAATAATAACTAATTATTTACTAAAACTGGTTTTCAAATATGCTAAAATCTCCAGCGGAGGCAGCCTTCGACAAAAGAGCCTGCCATACATTATTATAAGCGATATCTCTATCCGTTTCTGCCCTTACCAATACATAAAGTATTTGGGTAAGGTCCACTAAATTCGTTAACCCATTTTTATACAATACAGATTTTTGAACATACGCATCTGTTGCAGCTTTTATTTGAATTGGCACCTCATTATAAATGAGAAGGGCATTTTTTATTTTAATGTCAGCCAATTTTAATTGTGCAGCTATTTGTTGACTAACAAGAATATATTCTTCCTGTAATCCCTTGCTAATTAAATTCTGAGATTTAACCTGTTGCGATATTCTAAAAGGTTGAATAATATTCCATGTTAAACCTACTCCCAACAAATAGTTTGTTCGAGTAGGGGTAATCCCTGACCAATAATTTTTGGTAAAATCAAGTGGATCGAAAAGATAAGGACTATTAAATCCAGACCCTCTTCCCTGAAACACTCCAACCATAGCGAGTACTGGATAGGAGCTTTTTCTTATAAATCTTGATTGCAAATCACTCGCGTTTATTCGGCTTCGATAAAACTGAAGTAATGGATGCTTTTCAAAAGCAACAGAATCCCCTGAAAGTTTCGGGATTCTATTGATAAAAAAACTATCCAAGATATAAGCCTGAGGGGCAATTCCTACTAATTGAAACAATTGATTTGACAAAACTGCTTCCTGATCAATTGATTTAGTTAATACTATTTTTGCTGAAGAATATTCTGCATTTGCTTGAGAAGAATCTACCCCCGGTATAATACCACTTAAAACTTTTGCATTAACAATTCGTCGAAATGTATCTGCTCTACTAAGATTTTTTTCAAATGAAAGTTTCAATTGCTGGGCAGCAACCAGGTTTAAATAGGCTGCAGCAATTTTAATTTTGTGCTGAAATAATTCTTGGTCAAGATCTTTATAATCTTTTACAGCTATTGCTTCAGCTACTTTTACCTTTCCTCTAGCCTTGCCAAAAGCAAAAAAATCCCAATTAATATTGGCTAAATAAGCAGCCCCGAATGCTGCATTACTGTATTGTTTATCAAACGCAGGACCAGAAGATGCAAGACCTAATCCACCAAACCCAAATAATGGACCAAATTGTCCATTCACTGTACCAAAATCTTGTTGTGCACTTACGTTAAAGTTAGGAAGGTTTTCTCTCTTTGCTTGCTTTACAGCAATTTTAGATGCTTCAGCATATTTTATTTTTGCTTTGATAATACCGTAATTTTTAATCCCCTCAGCAATGGCGTCTTTTAAAGTAAAAACTTTTTGTGCGTATGTACTGTTGAATTTGATTAAGGATATCAAAATAATTAGAACAATATAAAAACTTTTAATTTTAAGCATTTTCGTATTAGGTATTATTAGGATATATTTTTAGATTTCTAAAATGAAATTTAAAAATAGGCATTTACTCAATAAATCTAATCGAATTATAAAAATTAAAATATAAATAACATGGGGGGATTATTTAAATAAAAGAGTTTTACCTCCTTTATAAATTAAGTAAAATTAAGTAAACACATAGTTGACCAAGAAATAGGAAGATACATTGATCATTCACCAGCTTACTATTGTAAAAAAAATACTGATAATTTATTTTCTTATTTTTCTAACGCAAATGCTACATAAGAATCTCCTGAACTTGCCTGTAATTTTCCACCGCCGCAAGCAATCACTACATATTGTTTCCCATTTTTTTCATATACCGCTGGCGTTGCAAAACCAGCTGCGGGCAAATCAAGTTCTACTAATAACTTTCCCGTTCTTTTATTAAACGCGCGAAATTTAGCATCCTTTGTAGCTGCAATAAAAATCAATCCACCTGCTGTAACAACTGGACCTCCATAATTTTCAGTACCCGTATGAATTCCCTTCGCTTTAAATTCAGGAACATCACCCAAGGTATCTTTCCAAACCAGTTCGCCGGTATTTAAATTAATCGCGTTTAAAGTCCCCCATGGTGGTGCCACAGCAGGGTAACCTTCTTTGGTCAAAAATTTATTATAGCCAGTGGCAGTGTAAGGGAGATTATCCCATTCATTTACAGCACGGACTGGTGCAACAAACTTTTCTTTTTGTACCGGCTCATTTTTTAAAATAAAACTTGCGATAGCTTTTTTCTCAGTGGCAGATAATTGTGAAAATGCAGGCATCATTCTTCTTCCGCCTGCCAACAATGCAGTGAATTGTTGTTCACTGTATTTTTTATTAATATCAATCAATGCTGGATAATTTCCTGCTCCCTTTTGATCAGGTCCATGACATGGCATACAACTTGACCTGTATAATCTTTCTCCAGCTTGCAAATTTGTTTCCAATTTTACTGGCTTATTTTTTACATCTACCATCGTTAATACCCAAGGCATTTCATTCGCATTCACATAAAGTATTCCCGAAGTAGGATCAAATGCGGGTCCGCCCCATTCTGCCCCTCCATCAAATCCAGGGAAAATAATCGTTCCAGCTTTAGAAGGTGGATGATACATATTGCCCGTTTTATAAGTAGCTAACCTGTTTTTAATATCTTGAAAAGAAGAATCGGGCACAAGATTATTCAAATCTTTTTCTAGTAATATTTGACGGGCAAATGGCTTAAAGAAAGAAGGTATTGGTTGAGTAAGAGACGGCTTTTCTCCAACCAATTCACTCACAGTTGGAACAGCCGTTTCATTGATTGGATAAATTGGTTTGCCGGTTACCCGATCAAAAAGAAATATAAATCCACTCTTACTAACACTCACCACCGCTTCAATATTTTTTCCATCTTTTGTGATGTTCACCAATACAGGTGAGGTAGGTAAATCTCTATCCCATATATCATGATGTACTGTTTGAAAATGCCATATTCGTTTACCTGTTGAAGCATCTAAAGCCAATACTGAATTTGCATATAAATTATCTCCCAGTCTTTTACCTCCATAAAAATCAAAAGCAGCAGAACCTGTAGGGGCAAATACAATTCCCTTTGCTTCATCCAAACTAAATCCAGCCCAAGAATTTGCTCCACCAATATGTTGATACGCTTCTTTATTTTCCCAACTCTCAAAACCTTCTTCACCAGGGTAAGGAATTGTATGAAAAATCCAACGCAACTTTCCTGTATTAACATCGTAGGCTCTAATATGCCCTGGCGCTGCTGGAGAAGCTTCAGAAACTCTAGTACCGACTATTAATAGATCCTTAAAAATAATTCCAGGGGTAGTGGATACGACATATAAATCACTTGCTTCTACACCTAAATCTTGATGCAGATCTATCTTCCCTTCTGTGCCAAATGAATTGATTGGTTTACCTGATAAAGCATTGATACAATAAAGATATCCACTAGCGGAATAAAAAAGTCGTTGATCTCCTTTGCCATTTTTATAATAAGTCAATCCCCGGCATGCGTTGATAGAAAAAGACCTCATCAATTTTCCGGCAAAAAAACTACTGTCGTTTGGATTAAATATCCAACGCTCCTTGCCTGTACCTGCATCTAAAGCAAATAATTTAAGTTTAGGTGAAACTCCATACAATACGCCATCAATTATTAATGGGTTGGTTTGGATTTGAGACTTATCATCTCCATCACCAGTATGATATTCCCATGCTTTTTTTAAATTCAATACATTATTAGTATCGATTTGAGCTAAGCTGGAATAATGGTTGTTGGCTTTATTACCTCCATAATTTGTCCATTCTATTGGTGATTTGCAAGCGATAAGAATAGAGGTGATAACAAATAAGATTACGATGGAAATGTTTTTCATATAAGCAATATTAAAAATGGAGATTTGCTTTTTTATCTACAATAATAGACATTATAAACAATGGTAAGTTATCGATTTTCAATTTAAAAATAACAAAAAATACCATGCATTGAGAGGTTGGTGGAGCTGCATATAGCCTAGGATCGACTTCACGATAATCTTACCCTAAAATTAATTTCAATACTTTTTCTGCATAACCGAAAAATATAATCTATCCTAAAAAAAATTACTCAGTCATATACCTAACGGGAGTTTTGAAAATTCAAAACTAAATGGCAGATTATTTTTTAAATATCGGGTTGATGCGAAAATAAGTGGCGCCATCAAAACTGATACTGTAATCAGATTTAAAATGAGTGCTTTTGTAATAATAATCTGTAGTGATGATCTGCGCTCCAGATTTACAAGCAGCTTCAAAATCGGAACGGTCATTTACTCTCGCCATCTTTGTATCAGCATCTGCCCTTGTCCTAACCAAATACCCTTTTTTTACCAACGTACTGATGCTGCTGTCTTGTGGACGATTTCTTATTAATATGGCTGCTTCCGGAGAACCTGGTTCAGCATTTGCAAAAAGTACTCTCCCTTTTAATGAAGGATGATTTTGAACATATGTTTTTATTTTATTCCCCGTTTCATCGAGGATAAAAATAAATCTACCCCTCGCCTCTTTTAATAAAGGCCAGTTGCCAGCATTAACAGCACTTTCTAAGCTCTTGTATTTTCCCCTTACTTGATCGGGAATAATTAAATTTTCTTTACCTAGATAAGTAATGATTTCTTTATCCAAGGCATCAAAGATTTCAGCTGTAAATTTTTCAGGCGCGGTAAATCCCGTTCTCATGTCATCGTCCTTTGCATTCATAGTAATGAAAACTGGATAATGATTTTTATGTGCACTAGACCATGCTTTCAATTCTTCCAAGCATTGCCTAAATGTTAATGAATTACTTCGGAAATCAATTTCTGGAATATGAAAAACTTTAAAGCCAGGTTGCTTCATTACTCCTTCACTGTCATAAGCAGGTTGGCCTGGCACCAAATCCAATCCTCTCGGATGTGCATACCGGCCGCCAGCAGTATCTGAATAAACATCTATTTCCAAATTACACAATCCAAGATTTAATTGCTCAGTCAACGATACATGACTATAATCAATTTTACTCATGGAGACAGAATCCCTTTTACTCAGCATCTTAAATAATAAAGGATCAATCGCTTTTTTATAACTGTTGTGCGAACCGATCACTTGAATCTTATTAATATGCAAAAGATCAATTTGAGAAAAAGAAAATTGAATACTAAATAAACTTATTATAGTTAAGCTGAAATATTTCATAGTTTTTATAGCTTTGATTTTAATTTCGCTAAAAATTTTTTATTTCAGAGAAAGATTTAACGAAGATATATTAAAAAATAGTTACAATATACTAAGTATACAAGCATTACAATATTTTAATATTGATATAGATACACTGTTTTATATTCACCTATTGAATTATAAAAATTGTGACGAAACACCTGTTATTATTGATTTTCAAGATAAATACAATAAACTCCCATAAATTATGAGATTGGATAAAATAGAAACTTTGAAGATTTTTTTGACTTCCTAAAACACAAGAACCGATACTCGATTTATCTAAGACACCCATTTAAAATTTCGGGCAATTAATTACGTTTTCCTTATTCTTATTAAACACCTTAATGATTGAAAATTCTGCAGTTCGATAATAAGCACCTGCCGTTTTATCGGATGAATAGTTGATGTCGTAGGTAAATCCAAATCTCAAAAGATTATACTCAACGCCTATATAAGGAATGAATGCATCATTATATCTTAGCCATGTACCTAAATACAATTCGTAGTAACTAGTAGATTTTCCATTGATAAAATAACTCGCAGCTCCTCCTAAAATCATTTCTCTATAATCTCCTTGTTGCTGGAATTGAAAACTTGTGTGAATAGTAGTATTCTCTCCCACCGGAAAATACCCGCCACCATGAACCGTATATCTACGCTTAGTATAATAATCTGAATTTAAATTAGTGGTTACTGGTTCTAATATATGATTGACTGCTGCACCAATATAAAAGCTTCTCCCATTTTCATTAGAGGTATTATAAATAAGTCCCGAATTTAAATCTACTATTTTCTTGTACGTGTTTGAAATTTGTAAAGGTTCAGTCGTAGTCAATAAAAAACCACCCGGTGTAAGTTGGTCTTCAAATTTTGCCAAACTGCTATTGAAATTAGCACTGCCGTAAGCAGCCTGAAAACCTAGCGATAACGAATGTCTAGCATCTGCATCAAACCCTTTTTTAAAAGAAAAAGACCCCGCTAAATAATTTTGTTTTAGAAGCCCATTGCCACTTTGATCGGTTAATGCATTTAATCCAATACTTAGCCGATTGTATGGAGACATTTTAGTTAATAAAATAGGCGCATCTACAGAAAAAGTAGTCGTAGAAAATGCGTTATTAAAAGAAGCCCACTGATTTCTAAAATTTCCTGCAAGCCTTAATGAACCATTAAAATTTCCAGTGTTGGCAGGATTTAGTGTTAAAGGGGAAGAATAAAATTGCGAAAAATTAGCATCTTGCGCACGGGCACAAATAGAAGTAATAATTAGCAACAGGAGTATGGTGGTATGCTTCAACATATACATTATCTAAATAAAGTTATATTACCTTTTACTTCTTCAGTAGTTCCATTAAGCAAGGTGATGATAATATAGTAAACATAAGTTCCGTTATCGGCAATTCTACCTTTATACATTCCATCCCATCCACCCAAATATTCATTTGGTTTAGTATTCTTATTATTAAAAACCCTTTCTCCCCAACGATTAAAAATTTGAAACTGGTTAACAGTAATTACTTCCTTTCCAGCAATCACATAAAAATAATCATTTACGCCATCCCTATTAGGAGTAAACACATTGGGCAATGCAAGATGAGATCGATAATAAGCTTTGACGTGAACAAATGTTGAGTCGGTACAAAAGAATTTATTAGATCCTGAGATTTTATATTCTCTATTTATATTCGTTGTAACCACTGGAGATAGACAGTTGTTACAACTCAATGCTTCACTAGGTGTCCAAAGAAGATTTTTATAGGTATCCCCTTGGTTAATAATATTAACAGAAAATCCTTCTCCACGAAATGCATCATAATCAGCAGGCTGAGCAATTAATTTAAAAGGAATGTATTTTTTTTGTAAAGCATTATTAGCAGTCTGCTGTTCAAATTGAAGGAGAAATCGATTAATAAAAATAGATACATTGGGCGTTTGAGTCATTTTTATAACAGCGGGAATAACCGCACAACCATTGGTAAATACAGTAGATGAATCAAGAAAAACGGATCCTAATTTATTAGCAGACCCAACCGTTATATCGTTATCGAAATATTCAATCTCAACTTTCTTCTTCAACCTTGTATAACCATTGGTTAAACAAACTTTTACGTTAACCAACAAACTGTCGTTTTTAAAACAATCTATACCCGAACTATCTAAACCAATGTCTATCGGGAAAATTTTAATATAAGCAGTTGCTGAGTCGGTACAATTAAAACTATTTTTTGCTGTTGCTTTCATTAAAATAGTATCAGTAACACTCAATATTGGATTAATACAAGTAGTACAAGAAAGGCCAGTGACAGGGCTCCATAGAACTGTGGAGATTGGATCATCGGATTTTTTTTGTACCAATAAAGAAAGAGTTGAATTGGTATAAACCGTAGTGTCAATTGGAGTAGCAATTATTTTAAATTGAAACTTTTGTATAAAGGCAGTATTGTTGGTTTCGCTCAATTCATCTAATAAATTATTTTCATCAAATACCAATGTCAACGAATCTTGTTTGGGTTTACTTACGCCAATGATATGGGTAAAAGTAGCAGAACATTTTCCTAAAATATCTTTCGGTAATACAAAGCTATTGTTCAATTTTTGAGGATTAGGAAGTCCAGGAAATTGATCATAAAAACCAACGACTGCTCCTGCATGAATGGTATCGTAACCGTTGTTATTAATTCCAAAAACCACCCGAATACTATCGTTGGTATAACATCTTACTTCAAAAATAGAAATAGAACCATCTTGTTTTGGATCTAGAACTGTCAAGGTATAAGTCCCAGAATTTGATACACAAGCACCTTTGGAAGCGGTAAGTTTTATTTTATAAGTTCCTGGCAGCAGAAAATTATACAATAGATCTTTTGATGCACCAGCATTTGAAAAATTAGCTCCCGTATTATCGGATACAAACCATTGGTAATTGGTTGCACCATAAGAAGTATTTTGAAAGATTACTGGTTCTTTATAAATAACACCGGCAGACGCAATTAATCTTTTATCGGGTGAAAACCTTGCCACCACACCACAGTCAACAATTAAATTACCAGAATAGGAAGCAACACATGTGCGGCCAGCACTAAAAGCGAGTAATTTAATTACATAGGTTGCAGCAGAAGTAACTTGATAATTAAAAGCCCGCGTAGTAGCAGTCAACACTCCATTTACGTACCACTCATAACTGGAAGCACCTGTAGAAGTATTGGTGAAATTAACTATGTCTCCCACAACCGGATGTGAATTTGAATACCAATCAAACTTTGCCATAATAGCGCCATTGCAGGGCGAATTACATCGGTCACTATTTAATAAGCTTCCCCCACTAAATACATTAAGAAATGCATGCATTCTATCTGATTGGCCCTGTGTAAAAACCGTGGGACAAGGACTGCCATAATCCATAAAATTGGAAATATTATCAGGTACATCTTTAGTAAAAGGTCCAGAAACAGTATCAGTATTACAGGTATTATCTGGACTACTACAAGGAGAAGCTTTGGTACTTTTATCTGGCGGGGTGTCACATACTAAATCGCCATCAAGGGTACAATCTGCATTGGCACAATTTTGTCCTTGAAAAGTATGTAGCAAAGATAAGTAGTGTCCCATCTCATGAGCTACTAAGGGGCCGTTTAAACTACTAACCACTAATCCACCACCAGCTGAAGCGTAACCACCAAAACCCACTCTTTGCCAACTACCACATTCAAAAATTGTAGGAGGTATTTCTCCCTTAATCGAAGAGACCAACCAAATGTTTGCATAAAACTTAGGATCCCATTGAGTCAAATTTGCCAATGCGCCCGATTCCAAATCAACATCTATATTTTCGTAGTAGGAATTGACTCGATCAATGCCATTGGTTAAAGATCCGTCGGGCGCTGTGCCTGCTAAACAAAATTGAATTCCTGTATTTACACCCAGCGGATCTACCGAATAAGTTCCTTGATGTGCAAATGCATTATTTAACTCCTTGATTCCATCAATAACCATTTGGTTGCTTACTGACTCAGGATTTGAGTTAATAATATGAACTACTACAGGGATAGAAATAATGCCAGTGATAGGTGAAACGGAAGTGCTTTTATCTATACCGTTTTTTTTAGCATTCGTAGTAGTTCGATTAATCCTACTGACAGACTGCGAGGAAGAAGTATACATCCGAATTTGCTCATTCAGTTTTTCTTCATTCGCTCTATAGGCAGGATTTTTTCTTAAGATTTGAATAAGATTATCAGCTCCGCAAGCATTCTGTTGAAGAATATTTTTATTGGATTGAGCAAACACTGTGATTGATAAAAGCAGAAATATGCTAAGTAATAGTTTTTTCTTTTTCATTAATAGGAAATTGAGTAAAACTTGGCAAATTAATTTTAAATAAAATGACTGCCCTCTTTGAATTAAAATGAAGCAATGAAGGTATTAACAAATCTTGTAAAAGCTTTTAGAATTAGAAATACTACTAAGTTAAAGTTTATAAACTAAGCATATGTAAGGAAATCTATTCTTGCAAATTTTTAATGATTGCCATCGTAACATTTATCCCTCACTATCCTCGCCGGCCCCTTTTATGGGTCGGCGAGGATAGTGAGGAATAAAATGTGGAGCTGCAGGGAGTCGAACCCTGGTCCAAACATATTCGCCGTAAGCTTTCTACATGTTTATTATTGCATTAATTGTAGGGAAATGGCCGGGGCAATACAAACCAACCATAACCTTAGAAGAATGATCTTAAGTTCCGAATACTTCATAACGGAACAGCATTCCATTTTCTTTTTGAGTCGGCGGAAGAACTTGGTAACAGAACAACCCGTTCAACGGCCCTAATGGGTGCTAGTCTATCGACTAAGCAGCCATGGCATACTGAGTATTGCCATTTGAAGTTTTGAATATTCAGATTAAAGTGCTAATTATCCAACGCACTACATGCTTACACTTA
>CAMCMP010000036.1 GCA_945876095.1 Chitinophaga pinensis | reverse complement strand
GTTAAAGTAAAAAATAACCTTGTATTGCCATCCCTTTTTCCAAAATGAACATGGGGGTCGACTATTAAAATAAATTAACAATTCAACAAAACCAATACTTTCAACCGATAAAAATTACATTTTTAAGTTTAGTCGGTTGGTAGTGATTTTTTTTGTTACTTTTTTGCATCAAGGCAAAAAAGTAAAAGCACTCTATTCCAAAGGAAATCTTAGAACTAAATAACTTAAATTTCAATAAAAGCAAGACTAATTGCAAGGTTATCCATCGTTTGACTGATTATCTAGTAATAGTTCTTCATCGATCAATTTTGATTAAAAGCTCAACCAAATAGGCGGTTACGCCTTTTTGAGGATTAAATAATTAACAACTAATAGGATTTATATTAAAACTAATTCGATGGTATTTGCAAAGGCCAAATATTTCAATCGCTTTTCGATGGCTTGCAGTTCCATAGGCCTTGTTTCTATCCCAGCCATAATGGGGGAATTCTAAGTGAAGCTTTTGCATGTATTCATCTCTATAGGTTTTTGCTAAAATACTAGCAGCAGCAATCGAAGTATATTTTCCATCTCCTTTAATAATACATTGGTAAGGTATTTTTTTATAAGGCTTAAATCGATTTCCATCAATGAGAAGTTGACCTGGCTTTAAAGATAATTGATCGATTGAAAGATGCATGGCTTTGTAAGATGCCTGTAAAATATTGATCATATCTATTTCATTGTTGTCTATCGAAGACACGGCAAATGCAATACTTTCTTTTTCAATGATCGGTCTTAACAAATCACGTTGTTTCTCCTTTAGTTGTTTACTGTCATTCAGTAGAGGATGATAAAAATCGACAGGTAAAATAACAGCTGCAGCAAATACTGGTCCGGCATAGCAGCCCCTACCGGCCTCGTCTAGTCCGGCCTCTGGCACAATATTTTGAAAGTAAGAAAATAACATATGTTTGAAAAAACTTAAATGTAATTAAAATTTCGATCGATTGAGTAGAATCAACTATTGCTGTACTAACTTTGTATTTACTATGAATAGCAGTTTACAAAATAATGGTATTGACAATTCCTCTTCTAGAGCTGTAGCAAGATGGCTTTTAATAGGAGTAGGGATGATAATCATTCAGATTTTACTTGGTGGGATAACTCGTTTAACAGAATCTGGACTTTCTATTACAGAATGGAAACCAGTCACTGGTGTACTGCCACCAATGGATTCCATTGCTTGGCAAGCTGAGTTTGATAAGTACAAAGGAACGGATCAATTTAAATACGTACATCAAAATTTTACTTTATCTGAATTTAAATCCATTTTTTTCTGGGAGTGGTTTCATCGTGTTTGGGCTAGAATAATGGGAATGGTTTTTCTTTTAGGGTTTATTTATTTCTTGGTTAAAAAGAAATTTAAAAAAGAAATGGTATTGCCCATGGTGATACTTTTTTTATTGGGTGCGCTACAAGGAGCCATTGGATGGATGATGGTAAAAAGTGGATTGGTGCCCGAAAAATATTTTGTAGGTCATGTTGAACTAGCGACGCATTTTATTGCCGCTATGGGTTTATTAAGTTATACCGGTTGGTTTGCCTTAAGATTTCTTGTTTCGCCCGAACAAAAAATTGTTAATCCGTCTTTGCGAACTTTACTTTTATCAATTGTCTGCGTATTCTTTTTTCAGCTTATCTATGGTGCTTTTATGGCAGGGCTAAAAGCGGGTGCATTAGCAGCTACCTGGCCTGACATTAATGGACAAATGATTCCTGCTAATTTATTTGAATCGATGCCATTGGTAAAAAACTTTGTTTATAATCCTATAACAATTCATTTTGTTCACCGTGGGTTAGCTTATATTTTAATTGGTTTAATTGTTAGCTGGTTTTGGAAAGCAAGGGTAATTAAGGATAATCCACTTTTCTCCAAACTGAGAATGTCTTTACTGATTTTAGTATCCTTTCAAGTGATACTTGGAATATTAACAGTAATTAATTCTACCTATGCTATTCGACTAGTTTGGTTAGGAGTTATGCATCAATTCACTGCTATGCTGTTGGTAATGGTAGTGGTAGGCTTATTGTATTTGGTTAGGCCCAGTTCTGCCAAATAGGCTCTTTTTATTTTCCTATATATTAAAAGGCTATTTTTAGCGTAGAATATTTAGTAAAACGATGTAAATGCGCCTGTTATTTAAAAATATTTTTTATTCTTTTCCCATTCAGCTGCTAATCTTACATTTTCGCAAGTATCAAATATTATTGGTTATTTGGGTAATTTTAACCAGTACGATTAACAGTGGGTTACTAAAAAGTTTTGGTGCTGACTCCTTATTTTTTGTTCCTGAATATATGGGCAAAGTAAATGCCTTAAGTACTGCATTGGTAGGTATTACAATGGGTGTATTTTTTATGAGCTGGAATATTACTACTTTCATTTTACATACCAAAAGGTTTAAATTTTTAGCTACTACTTCTAAACCCTTTTTAAAGTATTGCATTAATAACTCTCTCCTTCCAATACTTTTTTTGTTTTTTTATCTTTTTAAAGCGATTCATTTTAATTTAAATAAAGAACTCATTAGTGTTTCTGATGTAGCGCTTTTGGTTACTGGATTTTCAGCAGGTCTTACATTAAGTATTGCTTTTTCTTTTGCTTTCTTTTTTGGTGCAGATAGAACCATTCTTCGGACAATAGCTCCTGTAATTTCTAATCCCAATGAATTTAAAAAATCTTTTCAAACCGAACTGGCCAATCAATCAGATGCTTTTGGACTAAAGGTGACTTACTTTATTTCTAGCCGTTTTAAATTTAGTAAGGTGAGGCCAGTGTTTCATTACAGTCAACAGTTTTTGGATACCATTTTTAAACGCCATCATTTCGCGGCAATGCTCGCAATCATTATTGCCTTTATCTTTTTAGTAACAGTTGGATTTTTTTTAGATATCAAATTTTTTCAGGCTCCTGCTGCAGCTAGCATTTTTATATTTTTTGCTATTATGATTGCTGCAATTGGAGCACTTACTTATTTCTTAGAGAGCTGGAGTCTATTGTTTTTGATTGTCCTGATTTTAGGGTTAAATTTTCTTTTTAGGAATGAAATTATTAATCCTCGAAATAAAGCATACGGACTCAACTATGATGAAAAGACAGTGCGTCCAAATTACAATAATCAATCCCTTCAACAATTGTGTACGCCCGAATTAATTAGTCGGGACAAGGCTAATATGATTTCTGTTTTAGAAAATTGGAAGAAAAAACAAAATTCTGAAAAACCTACTATCATTTTAATGAATGTAAGTGGTGGTGGATTAAGAAGTAGCTCCTTCGTTATGAATTCCTTACAACAACTAGACAGTATTACTAAAGGTAATCTGATGAATCAGATATTTTTAATTAGTGGGGCAAGTGGAGGGATGTTATCTGCTACTTATTTTAGAGAGTTATATTCAGAAAGAAAAAAATCAAAAGCTATTAATTTGCAATCTATTCAATACACTGAAAATGTTACTAAAGATTTATTAAATCCAATATTTTCATCGATGGTGAGTAGAGACCTTTTTGCTCCTGCTCAAAAATTTTCTATCGGTCCTTATGAATATCTCAAAGATCGTGGATATGCATTTGAGGAAAAATTAAATGAGAATACTGGAGGTATTATGAATAAGCAATTAAGAGATTATGTTGCTGATGAAAAAGCTGCTAATATTCCGTTGATTATATTTAATTCAGTGATTACGCTCGATGGTCGAAAATTGATGATTGGTACTCAGCCACTGAGTTTTATGATGAAGCCACCTACTTTTTCAACAGATGAGTCTTATAGTCCAGATGCGGTAGATTTTACTTCTTTGTTTGCCCGACAGAACCCTGGAAATATTCGCTTGCTTACTGCTTTGAGAATGAACGCAACCTTTCCTTATGTATTACCAAATGTTTGGTTGCCTACCAATCCAATTATTGATGTAATGGATGCAGGAATAAAAGATAATTTTGGACAGGAAACTTCATTTCGTTTTATTGATCATTTCAGAGATTGGCTAATCAATAATACTTCAAGGGTCATCATATTGCAAATTAGAGATAGAGGCATTGATTACGGTCAGCAGACAAATGAAACCATATCAATGGTCGATATGATTACAAGACCTGCTACTATTTTGGAACATAGCTGGCATAATTTTCAAGATTTTAATCAATCGGATGAATATAATTATTTAAAAAGCTCATTAGGTGATCAGCTTCATCGACTTACTTTTACCTATGTTCCAGGCAAAGAGGAACAAGCTGCAGCACTAAATTTTCATTTAACTGCTTCTGAAAAAAGAGATGTAATTAATTCTTTTCATTCTACAGAAAATCAAAAAGTATTGGTATCACTTTTATCATTGATTGAAAAATAAATGTAAGCTGTAATTCTTTCATTTCTATTTTATGAAATAAAAATTAGAGAATATTTATTAGAGCTAAATACCAGCTAGTAAGAGTTTGAAAGCATTAGGAATTACCTCTATTTTAAATTCACTCGAAGTATTCCAAGGATCTCCATCTATGTGAAGAGGAGCGGCATCTATGTTTTTAATTGTTAGTCGATTGGTCTGAAAGTATAGCACTTCTTCTTTATGAAAGGAACTCTCATCGTAGTCTTTTAGTTTTCCATTAAGCACCTGTTTTAATACTGACCAAAGAAACCTATACTTTGGCATTTTTTTTACGACTACAATATCCAGCAATCCATCCGTTAAGCTTGCCTTTGGTGCGATGGTAAATTGATTACCAAATTGATTACTGTTGGCTATACTTATAAAGAAGGCTGAAGTATGAACAGATTGTCCACCATAATTGATTTCAAAATTCCAAGGGCGCATTCTAATAAAATTAATAATTGTTTGCTTGATGTAGGTAAGCAATCCTCTTGAGGATTGCTTAGAAAAATCATGAGCTACTTGGGCATCAAATCCAAGCCCGCAGAGCATACAACTAAAATTGCCATTAATAGTAAATGAATCAATGGAGCTAGCATTACCTTTGAATATTATATCTAGCGCAGACTCTATTTTTGTAGGAATTTTTGCGGCTAGAGCCAATCCATTACCTGAACCCATGGGGATAATACCAATATTTACATTTTCTTTTAGCAATGATCCAGCTATCTTACTAACGGTACCGTCTCCACCGCAGATTACAATATCTGTTATTTGTTCTCGAAGTATTTTTTCTTTTAAAAATTGATAATTGCCCTCGGCATTGGTATATAAAATTTCAAATGGAATACCTTGAAGAGTAGTTTTTTCTTCAATTTTTATTATTAAAGCGCTCTTTACACTGGTACCTGAAATGGGATTTATGAAATAAATTATTCTTCGCTTCATTAGTTATAATTACTTTCAAAGTTAGCTCAATGATATAAAAGCTTTTAAAATACTAGGAGTCATTAAAAAAGTTACCATCTAATCAATGCACTTGCCCATGTGAAGCCGCTACCGAATGCGGCTAAACAAACTAAGTCGTCTTCTTTAATTTTGCCTTGTTCCCATGCTTCACATAGAGCAATAGGTATAGAAGCTGCCGTAGTATTTCCATATTTTTGAATGTTGTTAAATACCTGATGATCCTGCAGTTCTAGTTTTTGTTGTACAAATTGACTAATTCGCAAATTGGCCTGGTGAGGAATTAAAAGATTTAGATCGGCTGTGGTAAGTCTATTAGATGTTAGCGCTTCTTTAATGACCTCCGGAAATTTTACGATTGCTTTTTTGAAAACTGCTTGCCCATCCATGTAAGGATAATTTTGCGCTTGATCAATCATTTCTTTTGTCATGAATGTATCGCCAATTTCGGCATCGTTGTAGGTTGCTAATTTTTCCTTCACCCAATGATTGGCATGGGTACCTGGATTATACATCGCAAGTAATTCTGCACTTGCGCCATCACTATGTAGATGAGTACTTAATATACCTTGATTTTCTTTTTGAGATGGTTGAAGTACAACGGCACCTGCTCCATCTCCAAAAATTACAGAAATATTTCTTCCTCTGGTGGAGAAGTCCAATCCGAAAGAATGTTTCTCGCTGCCAATCACTAGGATGTTTTTGTACATTCCTGTTTGTATAAACTGATCGGCTATCGATAAGGCATACACGAATCCGCTGCATTGATTTCTGATATCTAGCGCTCCAATTTCATTCATCTCTAGGGCTCTTTGAACTAGTACTCCGCATCCAGGAAAATAGTAATCTGGACTGAGGGTTGCAAAAATAATAAAGTCAATTTCTTTCGCAGAAGTACCTGCTCTTTCAATTGCAATTTTTGCAGCTTCCACTCCCATGGTAGTAGTAGTTTCTTCTGTTCGGTGTGCGTAATGCCTTTCCTTAATACCTGTTCGTTCTTGGATCCATTCGTCACTGGTATCCATATATTTTTTAAGATCTTCGTTCGTCATCGTATTTTCTGGAATATACTTTCCAATACCTGCAATTTTGCTCTTCAACATGGGATCATCTTTTTGTGAAATAGCAAATTACATTATTGTGAATGAATTGCAATTCTTTTCAATTGTTAACTTGTAGAAATTAAAGATAATTTTTAGATATCTAAATGTAGAAAAGACTAAAAACGCTGGTTTTTAGATAGCGCTTTTGGTGATGATATTCTAAATCTCTTTGGTGGGTGCGTTTAAGGTTTTCCAAAGCAGGTCTTTCAGTTCTGGAAGTCCTTGTCCGGTAATAGAAGAAATAAAAATATGAGGAATTTTTTTAGGCAATTCTTTTGAAATAGCTGCTCTTAACTCATCATCAAGCATATCGTTTTTACTGACAGCGATTACAAAATCTTTTTGTAACATTTCTGCATTGTATTCTTTTAATTCATTTACTAATATTTCAAATTCTTTTTTATGATCGGTACAATCTGCCGGTATTAAAAAAAGTAAAATTGAATTGCGTTCTATATGTCTCAAAAATCGGTGTCCCAATCCTTTACCTTCTGCAGCTCCTTCGATGATTCCAGGAAGATCCGCGATACAAAAGCTTTTACCATCTCTGTAATCCACCATACCCAGTTGGGGAACCAATGTGGTAAAGGCGTAATCTGCAATTTTTGGTTTAGCAGCAGTAATGACAGAAAGCAATGTTGATTTACCGGCATTCGGAAAACCAACGAGTCCTACATCCGCTAATACTTTCAACTCCAATACTTTCCATCCTTCGCTACCGTCCTCTCCGGGTTGAGCATATTCGGGTGCCTGGTTAGTGGAAGTTTTGAAATTGCTATTGCCCAATCCTCCTCGGCCACCCTTTACTAAAATGATCTCTTGACCGTCTTCTAATATTTCAGCTTCTATGTTTCCCGTTATTTCATCCCTCGCAATTGTGCCCAGCGGTACTTCAATGATAATATCCTTTCCAAATTTCCCTGTGCTATTATTTTTGTTACCACCTTCTCCATCTTCAGCCAAAACATTTTTATAATATCGAAGGTGTAAAAGTGTCCATAGTTGTGTGCTGCCTCTTAAAATAATATGAGCTCCCCGTCCTCCATCACCACCATCAGGCCCTGCCATTGCATTGTATTTAGTACGCATAAAATGCCTACTACCAGCGCCCCCGTGACCACTGCGACAAAAAATTCTGATGTAATCTATAAAGTTTGACTTTTCCATTGCGGTGCCAAAGGTCGGCTTTTTTGACGGCTTAATTTTAGAAAGTAATCTGGCGGGTATTTTGATGAATTAAAAATCGACTTTCTTTTGCCTAAATATTTGTTTTGAAAGGATGTATTTTTTTATAATCCCTAGACTTTAGTTGATAAAATATTATTTTAATATATTGTAAATAAATATCATATAAAACAAAATTAAAATTGTACATTTACTTCCTGCTTTATTATTTATTTTTCTTCGATCTCCCTGAAGGCCTTTTCCAATTCTTTTCGGATTTTTTGATTCATTATTTGTAATTTTTTTATTGGTAAAACATATTAGTAAACTTTTTTTTCTTGTGGTTTCAGAGGTGAGCAAGGCCGGAGATTTTTATCTCTGGCCACTTTTTTATAGATTAATTTATTCAACAGCAAGATTTAAAAAATCAATCATTGTTTTCATTATACTAAAAGTTGCTGCTATTTCTTTGACCAGTGTTTTACTTTGTACTTCTTCATCGGTAAAGGGTCTGCTGACTATAAAATGCTTCATTTTTAAGTAGTGAATGGCAGGATTATTTTCATCATATCCTTTGGGAGGCCTCACAAGCGATTCGATTCCGTCCACTCCGTCAGGAAAAAATTTTTTGAATTTTTTTTGTGATAGAATTTTTTTCCATTCATCAAAACTATAATCAATTTCTTGTCTGATTTTTGAAAGCTCCTCTGGTTGGGGACTGTAAAAGCCACCGGCAGCATAACTTTTACCAGGTTCAAAGTGAAAGTAATAACCCGCCACAGAAGCTTTTTTTCCACCCTTGCTAAAATAGGCTGACATATTAGTTTTGTAGGGACTTTTATTTTTGCTGAAGCGCACATCCCGATTAATTCTAAAAGTGCATTCTTTCACCGCTAGATTTCCAATCGGTGGATCAAATGCTGATATACTCGAAATTAATTCCGATACCATTGCTTTAATATCTTCTTTTGCCAATTCGTATTTTGACCGATTGGTATCAAACCATGTTTTATTATTGTTCTTTGCTAAGTCTTTTAAAAACTGCAAGGTAATTTTAGTTGGCATGTGTAATATTTTAATTAGTATAAAAGCAAAAAAAAAGGAATTGCATCAAATGACCAATTCCTTTTTCAATTTTTTATTTTACTCTTCTCCAATTCTCTCCACTCTTGATTTGATACACCGGCATTTCGCTCACATCGTATTTTATGGTAAAGGTCTATTTAGAAAGCATTTTTATAAAATCTTCTTCATTTATTATTTTGATCGATTGAATCTTCTTAGCTTTTTCTAGTTTACTTCCAGCATCTTCACCCACCACTAGATAATTTAATTTACTGCTAACGCCACTCACTATTTTTCCGCCATTTTGTTCTACCATTTCCTCGGCATCAGTTCTTTTTAATTTCACCAAACTGCCAGTAAATAAAAATGTTTGCCCTGCAAGTGTGTCATTTTCGGCTATTTGTTTTTTTTGATTTTTCAAGGAAATACCCAGCCCTTCAAGTTCTTGCAACATCAAAAGGTTTACTTCATCCCTAAAAAAGCGGTGGATGCTTCCAGCAACCTTTATCCCAACGTCCTCTAGTTGAATTAATTTTTCCTCATCAAATTGATTGAAATCAAGAAGGTGATTAACAGAATTAGCCAAGGTTTTGGCGGTGGTTTCTCCTACATACCTTATCCCTAGTCCAAAAATTAAACGGTGAAGAGGTTGCGATTTAGACAGCTCAATCGCTGTTTGTAAATTATCTATTGATTTTTTACCAAAGCCTTCCATCTGTCCAATCTTTTCAAAATCTAATCGGTAGATATCTGGTATATCTTTTATCAATCCAATTTCATAAAATTTCCTAACGTTGGCCTCTCCAAAATTTTTAATATCCATTGCATCCTTGCTCACAAAATGAATGATTCTTTCTACTACTTGGGCTGTACAATTGATATTAATACATCGCCAAACCGCTTCTTCTAATGGTTTAAAAAGTTCGTGATCGCAAACTGGACAATTTTTTGGAAATAGAATATTCGTTTCATTGCCAGTCCTTAATTCGGTAAAGGATTTTACAATCTGTGGAATTACATCACCACTGCGTTCTATTAGAATGGTATCTCCTAGCTTCAAATCTTTTTCCTTAATGTATTCTTCATTGTGGATGGAGATACTGCTGACCGTTACCCCGCCTACCATTACTGGATTAATCTTGGCAACAGGAGTCACAGCCCCTGTTCTGCCTACCTGAAATTCTACAGAAAGTAATTTACTCGTTCCTTGCCTTGCTTTAAATTTGAAAGCAATTGCCCAACGAGGATGATGTGAAGTCATCCCTAACTTTTCCTGAAGTTGCAGGTCGTTTACCTTCACGACCATTCCATCTATTTCGTAAGGAAGACCATCTCTTTTTTCTTCAAATTCTTCAATGTATTTGATTACCCCATTGATTCCTTTGACTACTTTCATTTCATGTTTTGGACTTCTAAAACCAAGTTCCCATAGCATTTCCAGCATTTCTGAGTGCGATTTAGGCTGCTGAATAAGGGGACTATTTTCAGATGGAATTTTATGAGTAGTAGATTTTTCTGAATTGGTGATAAAGCTAATATGATATAAAAAAACCTCTAAGTTTCGCTTACTAACTACAATAGGATCTTTGATTCGAAGGGAGCCAGCAGCGGCATTGCGTGGATTAGCAAAAGGAGGAAGTCCTTCCTCCATCAACTTTTCATTATAGGCTTTAAAATTTTTTTTATTAATCAGCACTTCACCTCTTATTTCAATTTGTTCAATTCCATAACTGTTAAATTGTGCCGATAAAGGCACCGATTTTATTTGTTTTGTATTCAGCGTAATTTCATCTCCTACTGTTCCATCTCCCCTGGTAGCAGATCTTGTGAGCAGATTGTTTTCATAAATGAGAGAAATACTAGCACCGTCAAATTTGGGTTCAACACAATATTCAAGGTTTTCTAATGTTGACAGCTCACGTGCTTTTCTATCCCAGTCTATTAAGTCATCGGCATTGTATGAATTTTCTAAAGAGAGCATCGGTACTAGGTGTTCTACTTTTGAAAAATCATTGGCAAGTCCAACCCCTACGCGCTGTGTAGGAGAATCGGGTGAGATGATTCCAGGATTTTCCTGTTCAAATTTTTGTAAAATTTTAAATAAAATATCATATTCTGCATCACTAATCAATGGATCATTTTGAACATAATATCTGTATTCATTCCATCGTAAAATATCCCTTAGAAGTTCAATAGCAGATAATTGAATGGAACCTAGGTTAGATAGCCAATCAGATGTTTGTTGATGTAGTTCCTTTGTACGTTGTAACTGATTCATAATTGATTTACAATGCCGAAGTTAAAATTAAAAGTTCAGCGTACCTTATTTAGGATTTAAATTACGGGTAAGTTTAATTTAAAAATTGGGCAAAATAAGAAATGTCGGGGGTAGAGATAAATGGTAGGTGGAAGAATCGATGGGTGATTAATTCGAATAACTTTTGGTTTTTTTATTGAATAGGTTTTGGATAAAATACTTGAGTTTTAATTGTAATTGTATGTTTTATGATGTAATCATGGGGGGCTATTCCAGGTGTACGAAAATTTTTAGTCAAAATTATTATTGAAAATCAATTAGTTATAAAGCATCGATGAAAATACTTTCTAAATTAGTAGGAAATTAAACCTCCTCGCCCTACCTTCGCCGTCCATTTAAAAAAAGCCTCTGGGATAGCGGGGGCGTCACTTAAAAATAAATACAATGAGTAAACTACATTTCACCACCAAACATGCGAACGAGGCTACCGTAATCCACAACTGGTATGTGGTTGATGGTACTAATCAAACCGTTGGACGTATGTGTTCTAGGATTGCGGCAATTCTTCGTGGTAAGAATAAAGCCTATTATACTCCTCATGTTGATTGTGGAGATTTTGTTATTGTAACCAATTGCGATAAAGTAAAATTTACCGGCAATAAACTCAATGAAAAAATCTATGACAACTTCAGTGGTTACCCAGGTGGCCGCAAAGAGGAAGTTGCTAAAGATCTTTTGAAGCGCAGACCTGAAGTAATCATCGAAAGAGCGATTAAAGGAATGTTGCCAAAAAATCGTTTAGGACGCAAGATGTACAAAAAGTTATTTGTATATGTAGGAACGGAGCATCCACATGGTGCTCAAAAACCAGCGGAATTAAAATTTTAATCACTAATGAATTGGATATTTACTTATTAAACAGTAGATTTTCAAATTTTCAAATTTTCAAATTGAAATAATGGAAAAGCAAAAAAACGCAGTTGGTCGTCGTAAAGAAGCTGTAACCCGTGTTTTCTTAAGCAAGGGAGATGGTAAAATAACGGTCAATGGCAAAGATTACAAAAGTTACTTCTCTTTAATTTACTTACAAAACCAAGTAGAGGCGCCTCTTAAAACGGTAGAATCTTCCGACAAATTTGACATTGTTGTCAATGCGCAAGGAGGAGGTATCAAGGGCCAAGCAGAAGCTGCCAAATTAGGTATTGCACGTGCATTACTAGAAGTGAGTGCTGACTATCGCCCGGCTTTAAAGGCTGCTGGATTACTGAAAAGGGATCCACGTTCTGTAGAGCGTAAAAAACCAGGACGTAAGAAAGCTAGAAGGAGCTTCCAGTTCAGCAAACGTTAAGCCTTTATCTCCGCATTTGTGGAGAGCAATGCTAGTTTGTTTTCAAATTTTCAAATTTTCAAATTTTCAAATAAAAATAATGGAAAATAATACTTCCTTACAACAGCAACTTCTTGAAGCAGGTGTTCACTTTGGTCACTTGAAAAAGAAGTGGAATCCTAAAATGTTACCTTACATTTTTGCTGAGAAAAAAGGTATTCACATCATTGACCTGAATAAAACCGTAGAGGGTTTACAGGAAACTGCTGCTGCGTTGAAATCAATTGCAAAAAGCGGAAAGAAAATTATGTTTGTGGCAACTAAAAAGCAAGCAAAAGAAATTGTTTCTGATTGTGCAAAGCGAATTAATATGCCTTTCGTTACAGAGCGTTGGTTAGGCGGAATGCTTACCAATTTTAATACTGTCCGTAAAAGTGTTAAGAAAATGCAGAGCATTGAAAAGATGTTGAACGATGGCAGTATCGATAATTTAACAAAAAAAGAGCGTCTAACACTTACTCGTGATAAAGATAAAATGGAAAAAGTGCTAGGTGGTATTGCTCAAATTAGCCGTGTACCAGCTGCCTTATTTTTGGTAGATATTGGACATGAGCACATTGCATTAGCAGAAGCCAAGCGATTAAACATCACCACATTTGGTATGGTAGATACCAATTGCGATCCTAATAAAGTTGAATTTGCTATTCCTGCAAATGATGATGCAACCAAGTCAATTGCAATCATTGTAAACTACATTGTTGCTGCTATTGCCGAAGGTTTGGCCGAGCGTCAAGCAGAGAAGGATGAAGATGACAGCAGTGCTGATGGTGAAGAAAGTGCAGAAGCAAAAGCAGCTCGTTTTGAGCAAAAAGCAGATGGTGGAGAAGAAAGAGGTAAAAGATCAAAAGGTGGAGCACCTACTAAGCGTCGTATTTCAAGTGCAGGACCAGGCGGTGCAGGTGGAAGAAAGCCAGCTGGTGGTGGTGCTGGTGGAGCAAGATAATAATTGATTTTCCAATTAGGAAAGGAAAGATTGATCTTTTAGTTCTTTAATTAACAATTTTAATAATTCAGTAAAAATTCATTTGTGTTAATACAAATGAATTTTTGCAGTTAAAAATATTATTATGAGTGCAACTATAACAGCAGCAGACATTAATAAATTACGTCAGTCAACTGGCGCAGGCATGTTGGATTGCCGCAAAGCATTAACAGAAAGTAATGGTGATTTTGAAGCAGCTATTGATTGGTTGCGTAAACAAGGTCAGAAAGTAGCTGCAAAGCGCAGCGACCGTGAAGCAAAAGAAGGTGTTATTCTAGCAAAAACTACCTCCGATAACAAAACTGGTATGATTGTTTGTATTAGTTGTGAAACTGATTTTGTAAGTAAAAATGCTGAGTTTGTTGCATTTGCACAAAGCATCATGGATGCAGCGATTGCTAACAATGTTACTTCGGCAGAAGCTTTGAACGATGTGGAAATTAATGGAACTAAAATAGCTGAATTAATCAATGATAAATTAGCGGCAATCGGAGAAAAAATTGCCATTAAATTTGAGCGTGTTGAAGCAGCTTATGTTGCCTCTTATATTCATGGAGCTAATCGTATGGGTGTTTTAGTTGGTTTCAATAAAGCTGCTGCAGATGCGGGTAAAGATGTGGCTATGCAAATTGCTGCTATGAATCCATTAGCCGTTGATGAAACTTCAATAGCTCCTGAAACGATTGCTAGAGAAAGAGACATTGCTATTGAGCAAATTAAAGCAGAAGGTAAGCCAGCAGAAATGGCTGAAAAAATTGCAGTAGGAAAAGTGAATAAGTTTTTTAAGGATAACACCTTATTGGCTCAAGCCTTTGTAAAAGATAATAGTAAGAGTGTTTCAGATTATCTTAAGAGTGTAGATGCTGATTTAAAAGTGACCGAATTTAAAAGGATTGCCCTAGGTTAATCCGAATAATAATATAAAAAAAGCGAAACATGTATGTTTCGCTTTTTTTATGACTGGTATAAAATCTCTATATATTTTATAGATTTTCTTATTTCAGACATGTTTTTTAAAGTGGTTCCTTTCAATAATCACAGTAAAATAATTTTAAAAATATATCTTCGTTAAAATTTTAGTAATATGGCATCAAAATTTAAGCGTGTTCTTCTGAAGCTTTCCGGTGAATCTTTGATGGGAGATAAAAATTTCGGTTTGGATAGCCAGGTCATCAGTCGTTATGCAAAGGATATCAAAAGTATAATTGAATTAGGCGTTCAGGTGGCGATTGTTATAGGTGGCGGGAATATTTACCGCGGTATGAATGAGGCTGAAACAGGTATTGAGCGTGCGCAAGGAGACTATATGGGGATGTTGGCCACCGTGATCAATGGAATGGCTTTGCAAAGTGGTTTAGAAAAGGAAGGGGTTTATACTCGTTTACAAAGTGCCATTAAAATGGAACAGATTGCAGAGCCCTATATTCGTAGAAGGGCCATTAGGCATTTGGAAAAAGGGAGGGTTGTAATTTTTGGAGCAGGAACTGGTAATCCATATTTTACTACAGATACAGCAGGTTCTTTGAGAGCGATCGAAATACAAGCGGATGTGATTCTTAAGGGAACTAGGGTAGATGGTATCTATTCAGCAGACCCTGAAAAAGACCCTAGTGCAACAAAATATTCAACCATTACTTTTGCAGAGTGTATCAATAAAAATTTAAAAGTCATGGATATGACGGCATTTACTTTGTGCATGGAAAATGAATTACCTATAATAGTGTTTGATATGAATACACCCGGAAATTTAATAAAAGTTGTTTCAGGAGAAAAAGTAGGAACCTTGGTAAAGGGCTAATAAAAAACTTAATAAAAGAGAAAGAAGCTTCCGAAATTTTGGAAGCTTCTTTCATTATAATAATGTCTATTGAAGTTGAATTTCTTGACAAAAGAAATCGGACCAATTGATGCTGATTTTTATTAGGCAGATTTGGGTTGTAAATATTGAGGATTTTCTAATAGAGGGGTTCAATTAGAAAAATTTTTCAATAAATTTAGTTCAGAATTGATAGGGAATTCTGATAAGGAAAATAAGTTGATAAGTTGAATAGACTAAACCTGACAACTTATCAACGGATCATATTATTAAGCTTTCTTTTTTGCTACCTTTTTCTTAGGGGCTTCTTCTTCTTTAGTTGCTGCTACTACTACTACTTTTTTGGTAGGTTTTGCAGGTCTAGATTTTCCGAAAGAACCTTTTGCAATTTTACCTTTTTTTGTTTTGATATCTCCGCGTCCCATGATAGTTTTTTTAATTGAGTGAAATGAAATAAGATAAAAAAGCAAGACATAATATACGTCTTGCTTTTTTAATGTACTTGACTGATCATTAGATTTTAGAAGACAATTCTTTACCAGCTTTAAATTTAGCTACTTTTTTA
This sequence comes from Chitinophaga pinensis, assembly GCA_945876095.1. GTDB lineage: Bacteria > Bacteroidota > Bacteroidia > Chitinophagales > Chitinophagaceae > Ferruginibacter > Ferruginibacter pinensis_E. The sequence continues at coordinate 12,909 of CAMCMP010000036.1, read as the reverse complement.
GCTTTAATTTTAATAACTGCTCCTGTCTGAGGATTACGACCATTGCGAGCTGCTCTCTTAGATACAGAGAAAGTACCAAAACCAACCAAAGTAACTTTACCATTACCTTTTAATGTTTTTGTAACTGCTGCAACGAATGAATCTAAAGTTGCATTTGCTTGTGTTTTAGTGATGCCAGCATCATCAGAAATTTTTGCGATTAATTCTGCTTTGTTCATAATTGAGTTTTTAAAAGTTTACTTCAACAAATATAGATGGTTTTTTATTCCAATAATATTTTTTTCTTTTTTTTTAAGGAAAAGAAATCGCTGTAAGTCCCAAGTGTAAAGGATTTTAGGTATATCGACAGTTTTTGTTTGTTAACAGAAGTAGGATGTATAAATGTTGAAACCCTTTACTGTAAAGGGTTTCAACATTTATTGAAGTAAAATTCAGTCTCTGTGCGGATTTGCTGAAATATAAGGAGGAAATTGATTGAACAAAAGTGTTTTTTTAATTTTACACATTTAGTTAACAACCTGCATTACGGAGCTAAAAGCGATGAATTGATTCCCCCATTTTTCATATGATTTTTTTCTTAATTCATTAGAAAAAAGCTCTAAGTATCGGTTATATTGGGCTTTACTTTCTGTATGAAACTGTAATGCATAAGTAGGACCTTCTGAATCATCCGTTTCTAGTAATTGTAAAATAGTAGAATGGGTAAAACAGCCTGTATTTAAAATAGCAGGAATATGATCTGCTTTGAGCCAGATAAGCCATTCTTGATGAATGGAAGCTTGCACTTTAATAGTAACATTATAAATAATCATTTGTGAAATTTTGAAATTCTACTTTTTGATACTATTAATAACTAAGGAAACTATGATTGTATGATCAGGTTTTGAGTTCTAAAAAAACAGGGCAATGATCACTATGCTTAACATCTGGATAAATGTCTGCATCTACTAATTGTTCTTTTAAAGGATCGGTTACTGAGATATAATCTATACGCCAACCTTTATTGTTTAAGCGAACGGATGGAAAACGCTGACTCCACCAACTATAACGGTGAGGTTCTTTATGAAATTCCCTAAAAGTATCAATCCATCCACTAGCTAAAAATTGAGTCATCCATTCTCTTTCTTGGGGCAAAAATCCACTGCTGTTTTTATTTCCCTTAGGGTCATGTATGTCAATGGATTCGTGCGCTATATTATAATCTCCACACAATATTATTTTTGGATGCGTTTTTTTTAATTTGTCTAAATAAATTTTCAGCTCATCCAACCAGGTGTATTTAAATTGCTGTCTAAGATCACCGCTGGTACCGGATGGAAAATAGGCATTGATTAGTCGAATGTCTCCAAAATCTAGTTGTATAGTCCTTCCTTCATCGTCACTTTCCTTATGTCCATTTCCAGTAATTACTAAATCCGGTTTTATTTTTGAAAATACAGCTACCCCGCTGTATCCTTTTTTTTGTGCACTAAACCAATGATGGTGGAAACCGAGGGCATCCAATAGCTTGGTGTCGATATCATCCTTGGTAGCCTTGGTTTCTTGTAGGCAGATAATATCAGCAGGATTTGTTTTTAACCAATCAATAAATCCTTTCTTTATTACTGCTCTTAAGCCATTCACGTTGTAGGATATGATTCGCATAATGAAAATAATTATAATGAATTCAATTTAATTGTTTTAACGGGAACCTACTGGAAAAGTAGCACCTAAACTTGCAATCATTTCATAAGTGCCAAAAGCATGTTTGGCTGTGCCTTGATATACTTTCAAATTGGAATATCGGGCATAGTCCAACTTATTTGAATATTCTAGAAATACATATTTAAAGAAAGTGGCACGAATAGCGGTTTCTACTCCGATATTCCACCCCCCCAATTGAAAGCCGGGTTGGTTTGACTGTCCAAAGAAACTATTCTCCACATGCGGAATTACAGGTCCAATTCCCGCTTTGCCTAAAAAGTCAATTTTAATATTTCCATTTTTGGAACCATACCATTGCCATCTTTTTACAATATTAAAAAGCAGAAAATTAGCTCCATTATTAAGGTAATAGTGAAATCCATTGGCTGCAGAAAAATTGACGGTGCTATCAATCGGCCTATTATTGAAAGTGCCTTTTATTTTGGCCTCTTGATCTGCAAAAATATATTTGGTGTGGTCAAAATTGATTTCGAAGGCAATGCCTTTCTTCTTATTTACAAAGAGTCCAATACGGTAGTTATATTGAGGAACTGAGATTGGTTTTTTAAAAAGATTTTCATCCCATCCTGGACGGTCATGCCCTTTAATTCCAACAAAATTGTATTCATTTCCTAATGAAGGCTGGCTAATTTTTACAGTACTTCGAGTGTACCACTCTTTATTATAACCCCAAGAAAAATAAAATTCTCTAGTTCTTTCTTTTTTCTTGTTTTGAGCTTCAGTACTATAATTAGTTAAAAGTATAAAGAGTAGAATGGGCAGAATTTTCACTTTTTATTGCATTTATTTTATGCTGCAAAATTAGGTAAAAAGAAGGCGTCTTAAAATTATTATTTATCAATAAATTATTCCAGTATAAGTCCTTGATTTAAGCTCCTTTTAAATAAAGCGTCCTTTATTAATCCAAAATAGGACTTAACCATTTTTTAGCTTCATCCAATGGCATACCTTTTCTTTGGGCATAATCTTTTAATTGGTCTTCGTTTATTTTCCCTACACCAAAATATTTACTCGAGGGGTTGGCAAAATACCATCCACAAACAGAGGAGGCTGGATACATTGCCAGTGATTCAGTTAAATAAATTCCAGTTGCTTTTTCGCCACCCAACAGTTCGAATAATTTATATTTTTCTGTATGATCAGGGCAAGCAGGATAACCAGGAGCAGGGCGTATTCCCAAATATTCTTCTTTGATTAACTGTTCATTGGTAAGATGCTCATCGGTAGCATATCCCCAATAGTCGAGCCTAGTTTTTTTATGCAATAATTCTGCAAAGGCTTCTGCTAGTCTATCAGCTAGCGCCTGTAAGATTATTTTATTGTAGTCGTCTAGTTGGTCCTCTAATCTTTTTATATGCGGTTCAATTCCTTCAATAGTCACAGAAAATGCTCCGATATAATCAATTCCAGTACCTTCTTTTTTTATGAAGTCAGCCAAAGATATATTCGGCTGTCCAGGAGCTTTTTTTATTTGTTGACGTAAAAATTCTAGTTTAATTGGCCCCTCACCATTATTTATTGTGACAGTATCGGGGGCCGTTTTTTCTGCAGGCCAAAAGCCAACGGTTGCTCTAGCGGTAAGCCACTTTTCATCAATGATTTGTTTTAAAAGTTTTTGCGCGTCTTTATATAAAAGGGTTGCAGCAGAGCCAATCACCTCATCAGTAAGTAATTGAGGAAATTTACCATGCATTTCCCATGCAATAAAAAAAGGTTGCCAATCTATGAAATCAGCTATTTCTGCTAATGAGTATTTTTCTAAAATTTTGGCACCAGTAAAGGAAGGTTTAACTGGTGTAAAATTATTCCATTCAATGCTTGCAGGATTTTGCTGAGCTCCTTCAAATGGTAAATAATTTTTGATGGTTTTCTTATTTGTAAAATCTTCCTTTAGTTGATCGTATTCTTTTTTAATACCGTTGAGAAAATCAGGTTTTTGTTCTTTACTCAACAAACTACCGGCAACGGTTACACTCCTGCTGGCGTCCAACACATGAATTACGCCATTGTCATATTGCTGAGCAATTTTAACAGCTGTATGCATTCTAGAAGTAGTGGCACCGCCAATCAAAAGTGGTTGAGTCATACCTCTTCTTTTCATTTCATGGGCTACATGTACCATTTCATCTAGTGAAGGAGTGATTAAGCCACTTAATCCAATGATATCTACCTTATTTTTTATAGCAGCATCTAAAATTTTATCCGTTGATACCATTACTCCAAGGTCTATAATATCATAACCATTACAACCCAGTACTACTCCTACAATATTTTTACCAATATCATGTACATCACCCTTTACCGTAGCTAGCAGAATCTTTGCAGCACCAGCAGACTCTTCATTAATTGTTCCTGCAGCAAGATGCGCTTGCTTTCTATCTTCTTTTTCTTGTTCAATAAAGGGAGTCAGTACTGCAACCGCTTTTTTCATTACTCGAGCACTTTTTACTACCTGAGGTAAAAACATTTTACCCGCACCAAATAGATCTCCCACAATGTTCATACCATCCATAAGTGGACCCTCAATTACATCCAATGGTTTTGGATAAGCAAGTCTAGCTTCTTCTGTATCTGCATCAATGAATTCGGTGATTCCATTTACCAATGAATGTGAAAGTCTATTTTGAACCGATTCATTTCTCCATTTTTCATCTTTAATTTCTACCTTACCTTTTGCTTTTACTTTTTCTGCATGGAGAATTAATTTTTCAGTGGCTTCATTGTTTTCGTTGTTTCTATTTAGGATAACATCTTCACAAAGTTCCCGAAGGGTTGATTCAATTTCATCGTACACCACTAACTGCCCCGCATTTACAATCCCCATGTCCATACCTGCTTTGATTGCATAGAATAAGAAAACGCTGTGAATGGCTTCCCTTACATGGTCATTGCCTCTGAAAGAAAAGGATACATTGCTCACTCCTCCGCTCACTTTTGTTAGCGGCATCAATTTTTTAATTTCTTTGGTAGCTTCTATAAAGTCCACGGCATAGTTGCTGTGCTCTTCAATTCCAGTAGCAATGGCAAAAATATTGGGATCAAAAATAATATCCTGTGGATCAAAGCCTACCTGCTCGGTTAAAATCTTGTAAGCACGATGGCAAATCTCTATTTTTCTTTCTTTGGTATCAGCCTGTCCTATTTCATCAAATGCCATCACAATCACTGATGCCCCATAGCTTTTACAGATAAATGCTTGCTCAATAAACTTTGCTTCCCCTTCTTTCATTGAGATAGAGTTCACAATACATTTACCTTGAACACATTTTAACCCGGCCTCAATAATTTCAAATTTTGAGGAGTCAATCATGATCGGAATTCTTGCTATATCTGGTTCTGCTTGCACCAAATTTAAAAAAGTAGTCATTGCCTGCACTCCTTCCAGCAAGGCATCATCCATATTGACATCAATAATTTGTGCACCGCTTTCTACCTGCTGACGAGCAACGCTTAAAGCTTGTTCATATGAACCTTCTCTAATTAATCTCGCAAACATTTTACTGCCAGTAACGTTGGTTCGCTCCCCGACATTTATAAAGTTCGTTTCGGGTCTTACTACCAATGGCTCTAATCCACTTAGTCGGAGATAAGGCTTGATATTTTTATTTTCACTCATGATTTTTACAATCTTTTTAATAATCTACTCTTCGATTTGATAAGAATATTTTTTATTTGCTCTATTTCTTTTTCGGATAAGGAAATCCAATTGGATTTCGTTTAACGGTTTCGGGTAATGGTATTAATTTTTTTAAAATAGTAAAGATGTTTTGAAGATCTTTATCATGATTGGTTAGTTGCTTTTCCACCTTTTCAATTTTTAAAAACAACTCTTTATTTTCAAGTAGCAACTGTTTCATTTTTGTAAATACCCGGATGATTTGGATATTTACTTGAATGGCTGTCTCAGAATTTAGCACGCTCGACAACATGGCTACTCCCTGTTCTGTGAATGCATTGGGTAACTTTCGATTACCACCCCAACTTGAAGTCGCATTTTGCGACATCAAATGAAGCCATTCTTCACTTGATAACTGAAACATAAAGTCGGCAGGAAAACGAGTATGATTTCTTTTTACCTGTTCATTTAACCTCTTTACTTCTACCCCATAAATCTCAGCAAGATCTTTATCAAGCATTATTTTTACACCTCTAATTACTAAAACTCGATCCACAATTAACTGTTCTGTTATTTCCATTTAAGATTGTTTTATTGAATGACAGTGGTAAATTTTTGCCAATTTTTAATAAAGGTTCTCTTAGGAAAGTATAGAATTTATCTGCTTCTTTTATTTCTAATTCTTATTATTAATTTTATATATTTTTTTCAACAAAAGGCAATGCTCTTGGCTTAAACTTGGCCACTTCGTCAGCAATGTGTTTGATATGGTCAGGAGTGGTACCGCAACAGCCACCTACAATATTGAGCCATCCATTAGCAGCCCATTCTTCAATAATATGAGCGGTTTCATGAGGCTGTTCATCATATTCTCCAAATGCATTGGGTAATCCTGCGTTGGGATAAGCAGAGGTAAAGCAACTACAAATTTGTGATAACTCCTCTATGTGAGGTCTCATTTCTGCAGCTCCTAATGCACAGTTGAGCCCAACGCTTAAAGGATTGGCATGCATAACGGATACATAAAAGGCTTCCAATGTTTGTCCGCTAAGAGTACGTCCACTTGCATCAGTGATGGTACCACTAATCATGATAGGTAATTCTGGTTTTCCAGTTTCCCTGAAAAATTTTTTTGCTGCGTAGATGGCAGCTTTTGCATTCAGCGTATCAAAGATGGTTTCTATTAATAAAATATCTACTCCTCCTTCTATCAAACCTTTTATTTGCTCTGTATAAGCTGCTGCCACTTCGTCAAAGGTGACGGCACGAAAACCTGGATTGTTTACATCAGGAGACAAACTCAATGTTTTATTGAGTGGCCCAATAGCGCCCGCTACAAATCTTTGTTTGGAAGGATTTTTTGCAGTGTATTCATCTGCAGCCAATCTTGCACATCTTGCCGACTCCACATTCAATTCGTAGGCCAGCGATTGCATGTCATAATCTGCTTGCGCTATCACCGTACTGCTGAAAGTATTGGTTTCAATGATATCAGCTCCAGCCTCTAAGTATAATTTATGAATGCCTATAATAATATCGGGTTGGGTGATACTCAACAAGTCGTTATTGCCTTTCACATCGGTATGCCAATCTTTAAAACGTTCACCGCGGTAATCTGCTTCTTCAAGTTTGTGACGTTGTATCATCGTGCCCATAGCGCCATCGATAATTAATATTCTTTCCGCAAGATTTTCCTGAATGCTTTTTTTCATATTATTTATCCGTCGGGTAGGCGGAGTTTTTTTTAAATTGAATAGATTTTTTAATCCAGTTTTATTTTTACAGCCAGGTAAAGGGTACATCTTATTTCGAATAAAAGAAGCTTCCATAAAACTTCCTAAATCCTGGTTGTTAATAATAAAACGGAAAATATTTGTAAAAAAATAAACGAGAATCAATCCGGGAGAAAGAGGTAGAATTGTTTTCGTTTATTAGTTCACTTTTAAATACTATCAGGCTGAACAATAAACAAATCTGAATGATAGCAAATGCAAAAATAAAGCAACTAAGCCAAACTGCAAAATGGGAGAATGCTGAATTCGGGTACAAGAATCTAAATCTTTGCTTAGTTTCCCGAAACAATATAGTTTTCTACAGGTATTCGGTTGGAGATGCTCTTGGCGAGTGTCATTTCATCAGCATATTCTAATTCACCTCCAAAGGCGATACCTCTGGCAATGGTGGTGATTTTAACGGATAGATCTTTTAGCTTTTTGCTGATATAATAAATGGTCGTGTCCCCCTGAATATTGGCATTTAAAGCAAATATGATTTCTGAGATGCCTTCATGGGTAACTCTATGGATGAGAGAGTCAATCGTTAATTGCTCCGGCCCTACGCCATCTAAAGGAGAAATAATGCCCCCTAATACATGATAAATACCATTAAATTGTTGGGTACTTTCAATGGCAATTACATCCCGAATATTTTCTACCACGCAAAGAATTCCTTGTTTACGCGAATGGTTGCTACAAATATTACAAAGCTCTGTATCTGAAATATTATGACATCTATTGCAAAATTTAATTTCTTCTCTCAATTTGGAAATGGCTTCACTAAATTGAGTCACTGAATTGGCTTCTTGTTTAATTAAATGAAGTACCAATCTTAACGCAGTTTTTTTTCCGATGCCAGGTAGTTTGGCAAATTCTGCAACTGCATTTTCTAAAAGTGAGGAAGAAAAAATCATTAAACAAAGTTAAAGGATAATTGGTAAGTTGAAAATTGAATCGAATTGAAATTATTTACAAATCACCGTTTAGCATATTAAAAATAATATTTTAAAATTTGATATCTCTTTCATTGTCCCAATTGGCCTTGATGACTAATTTACTATCGAGTGTGATGGTTTTTTCAGGTTGTAATTTTTTTGAATAACTTCCTGGATCCCATTTGCCATTGTTGTTGGTGTCAAAAAATACCCTAAGCTCATATTCACCTGGAACAAATAATTTATCAGCCCATTGCGTAGAAGTGATAGTAACAGATTTATAAATTTCTCCTTCCTTAATAAATTGCAAAATAGGATGCACTACAGATGAAAGATTACTAAAACGCAGCAATAGATTTCCGTACTCAATGCTCTGCTTTGTACTGAAGCGAATAGTATCCTGTTTGGTTAATTGAGTGTCACTTGAATCGCTGAATGCATCTTTGAATACCAATAGTCTGTAATCAGCGCCTTCGGCCCATTTTGCTTGAATGGATATTATTTTCTGAGTACTGTCTAAGGTTACTTTTGTAGGAATACTTTTGTAGTTAGTATCTGTTAAAATTAACTTTTTTGCATCTAATTTTTTTAAGGGGTGATTTACGGTTAACAATAAATCGGAAAGTAAATCTTGTTTATTATTTGCTAGGCTGGAAGCATATCTTAGTTTTTTATCAACTGGATCAGCTTTTTTTGTTGAGACAGCGGATGGCTTTGGAATTTTTTTAGCTTCTTTTTCTTCTTCGTAGGCGTATAACTTAATGGGTGAAAAACTTTCAGCAGCAGTTACTATTGAATCAGCAAAAGCAAACATTTCAATTTTTGAATTATAGAATCTTCCGCCATCGCCATCTTTCAATGCATAAATTTTATAAGAACCTGCGGCAAGATATTTAAAAGTAAAATTTCCTAGACTATCTAGTTTGGCGATATAATTTGGCTTTCTTTTTTGAACTGCAGAGTCATCTGCATTTTGATAGAGTAGGGCAATAATGGTACTGTCTGCTTTGCCGGTTTGGGCAATAATTACGCTCCCACTAATTTGTAAAGAATCAATTGTATTTCCGGTGGAGAATACATAACTAAAATTTCTGAAAGGGTTCCCTTCATTATTATCTTTAATAGCGTTTCCGAAGTTGATAATATAAGTAGTATTGTCAATCAAACTGTCTTTTAGTTTAACAGTTACCGTTTTTAATTTATAATCTACTGTAGGGTTGGTTTTTGGCAATGGAGATACCAATAGGTTGTTAGATATATCTTGCACATCAATGTATTCATTAAAATTAAGGATGATTTTATTTCCTTTAAAATTGGTCGTCATTAATTTAGGGAGGGCATTTACCAGCTCGGGTGGTATACTGTCTCTCGGTCCGCCAGTAGGGGCTCCTATTTGCGCACAACCAGTACCTGCAATCGAAATAAAATAAATGACAAAAATGCTAGCAGTAAAATAAAGTAAAACTTTAATTTTCATTGAATGTAATTATACTGCAAACTTAGGCTGTTTCTTTTGTTTGCAGTATTTTGATATTGATAAAATTAGTTTAATAAGTTTATCTCTGGGTTAGACCGTTCCTTGCGAGGGCCGGATATGCGTAGGTAAGGTAAAAAATGGATCGTCAAATGGCGGTGACTCACCGGGCTGTTTATTTATTTTTTAAAAACTTCCAACATTCACCACCATTATTTGTTAAGTAAATAAAAAGTCAACATGAGTAAAGTCTATAGTATTAAAACAGTTCAAAATTTACCTATCAGCCTTGATCAGGCCTGGGATTTTTTTAGCAGTCCTGCCAATTTAAAAGAGATCACTCCTGATGAATTAGGGTTTAATATTATTTCAAAGCACCATGGAGAAAAGATGTATCCTGGTCAAATTATTGAATATAAGGTGAGTCCAGTTTTACATATCCCTATCTATTGGATGACAGAAATTACTCATGTGGAAGATAAAAAGTTCTTTGTGGATGAGCAGCGATTTGGCCCCTATGAAATGTGGCATCACCAGCATCATTTTAAACAGGCTGAAAACGGAGTGGAGATGACAGATATTGTACATTATAAACTACCCTTCTGGTTTTTGGGAGATATTGCTCATTTTCTATTTGTAAAAAAGCAATTACAAGGAATTTTTGATTATCGATTCACCAAAACAGAAAAACTTTTTAGTAAAAAGACTTCTTAAAATAATTTTTAGCAATGTTATTATTTCAGATAATTGATTGAGTGGTTATTTTTGGAATAGGCCTATCCCGGCATGCGAGAGATATATTTTTCCATTTGCTTAATTTGATCTGCAATTTGAGGGGTAGTAGGTTTAAGTCCCTTAGCCTTTTTAAAATAATCTTTACCAGCTCTGAATTCTCTTTTATTAATCATGATAGAAGAAAGTTGAAGATAAGCAGCCGCCTCATTTTCTTTATCGGGTAAGCCTGTTCTAATAGCTCCGCGAATATAACTTTCTGCCTGTTTCATATCACCTTTTTGCATGGCTAGCATACCTAGTTGTAATTTATTTGCACCTTCGGCTTGTTTCATCTGACCGCCCATTAATCCAGTACCATCGCCCATTAATTCCTGACTTATTTTTAAGTTTTTTTCTGCACCTGCAAAATCTTGGTCCGCCATATCTAAGTTGCCTTTTACTGTGTAGTAAACTGAGCGGATGGGTTTAATTAATAAGGCTGGAAACCAGATAGCGTCTAGTACTTTTTTTGCTCCTTCCATATCACCGGTTTCCATACACTCTTGAATCAGGCGCATGGGACCGAAAACGAAATGGCCTACAATTAAAATTACTGCTACTAGATAGAGTACAAATGATGGCCAAAAGCCTGCTTGCACATTGGTGAAAATGGCAAGTGCCAATATTACAATTCCAATCCAAAGTCTATATTTAATAACTACATTTAACCACTTCATAAGCTTACTATATTAGGAGCGCAAAGATAAGGGTAACAAAATTACGAAAGCGAATGCAGGAGCATTGGGCGGATAAAAAAGTAAATTGACCTATATGTCAATCAATGTTGGATGCTATTGGGTTGTTTGTTACTTTTGCACTCCCTATTTGGCCCCTCTAGAGTTGAATAGTTCAATTGGTCCCGTAGTTCAGTGGATAGAATAGATGTTTCCTAAACATTAGACACAAGTTCGATTCTTGTCGGGACCACCAACTGTTTTTAGAACCCTTACCCAGTAAGGGTTTTTCTATTTAACATAAATTCCAAGTGTTTCTAAAACCTTAAAGTGTGTTGCAGAAGTGTGAAGCAGAATGGTAATTTTAAAATCGGTTGGAATTATACTTATTGAGATGGATGTTTTCTAAATTCTAGACACAAGCTCAATTCTCGCTGGAATGACATTAAAAAATCTACTTTCATAACGAAAGATCTCAATTTGTTAATGTAAATTACAATATGTAAAAAATGAATGTGAAATTTACAACGGCCATTTTGCCATGGTATGAATGGAGATTGTGTTAAAATTAATTAATAATTAATGCGTTTTTTCAGTTTATCTGCTACTTTACTAGGATTAATTATTAATCAAAATGTGTTAGCCCAATCTATCACCCCATCTACTATTAATAACGGCGGTGGCTTTTCTACTACTTTAGAATGGAGTATTGGAGAATCGGCTTCTATTGCCAATTTTACAAGCCCTTCTCATTTTTTAAACACAGGCGTTTTACAACCCATCTCCTTTGAAAGTAAATCAGGTAATAACGGAAACGGTTCGGACTTAGGCATCGTAGTTTCCATTGGACCTAATCCGACCAATAATCTCGTTCACTTAAGACTAAAATTTAAGGAGCTAGGACATTTATTACTTCAACTCACCGATGCAAAGTCGGTGCTCGTATTTAGAAAGGAAGTAGAAATTACCAGTAACAATAGTTATGAAAATGAGCTTAGGATGGAACAGTATGCTGCTGGCATATATTTTTTGAGAGTTTATTTTAAATCAACCAGTGGCAATGAAAAAACAGCTATCTATAAAATAGTTAAAATATAAAATTATTATTCAATTCCAATATAATTACAATACGGTAATACCTATGCAAAAAATAAACCTACTATATAAGACATTATTTTTGTTGGTTTTTACACTCGCAATGATAGGTACTCATGCACAAACTGGATTAAATTTCCAGGGAGTAGCAAGATCTGGTACCAATACAGTTCTTGCATCTCAAGCCATTAGTATCAAATTAACGATTCTTCAAGGAAGTGCAACTGGCACTTCAGAATATTCTGAAACAAGAAAAGTAACCACCAATGCACAAGGTCTTTTTACAGCGGTAATTGGAGAGGCAGGTGCATTAACTACAACAGGAAATTTCGCAAATATCAACTGGAGGCTTTCTCCTAAGTTTCTGAAAATTGAAATGGATCCTACTGGGGGAAATAATTTTATCACGATGGGGACTACCCAGTTCCAATATGTTGCGTATGCTCAGTTTGCTAAAAGTGTGGATGCTGAAAACATAGTAGGTGTAGTTCCTGTTACATTAGGAGGAACGGGGGTAAATAGTTTAACGGGTTTAAAAACAGCACTGGCTTTAGAAAAAATAAATAATACAACAGACCAATCTAAACCAATTAGTACATTAACACAAACTGCATTAGATTTAAAATTTAATGCATCAGATACAAGTAAATACACTAAACAAACCTATACAGACTCAGCATTTTTAACTAAATTAAGTATAACAGGAAATGCTGCAACTGCAACTAAATTAGCAACAGCAAGGAATATTAATGGAGTGTCATTTGATGGTAGTGGAGATATAACACTAAATGCAGATGCAGGCACTTTAACAGGTACTAGTTTAAAATCTACAATTACAGGTTCTAGTTTAACAAGTGTGGGG
>CAMCMP010000035.1 GCA_945876095.1 Chitinophaga pinensis | reverse complement strand
GGAATACAAGGATTAGCTGGAGCAAACGGAGTACAGGGCGCTGATGGAGCATCAGGAATACAAGGATTGACTGGAGCAAATGGAATAACTGGGTCAACTGGATTAAAGGGTGCTGATGGAGCAAATGGAATACAAGGATTAGCTGGAGCTGATTATAAATTTCCAATTACAGCAGGCGATACTTCACAATTTTGGAGATGGGATAAAACTTGGCAAACTTTGAATTCAACAGTAGTTGGGCTAGGCGATGTGAACAATACGAGTGATTTAGATAAACCTATCTCTACAGCTACATTAGACTATATTTTAAAAAATACAGACAGGTACAATACTATTTCATCAGGCACTGAAATTATTACCAGTTCCTCTTCAGATGTTATTGTTAGTGGTATGGCATTAACATCACCTATCGCAGGAAAGTATTTAGTTAATTTTAATAGCCAGTATACTTTAGAACCTTCGAACAGAACGGCACAAGCAACCGCTGACCTAATAGCTGCATATAACTATTTGATGGCCAAACCAGTTACAAATTCAACACACGCTCTTGCCTATGGAGCGGGTGAAACACTTACTCCTGGAGTTTATTATAACGCGGGAGCAGTTACAGCATCAGGATCAATTACCCTAGATGCTGGAGGTAATCCAAATGCACAATTTGTTTTTCAATTTGGAGCAGCATTTAGCACAAGTACCAGTTTTAATGTTACGCTAACAAATGGAGCTTCGGCCTGTAATGTATTTTGGATTGCAGAAGGGGCTATTGCATTTGGAGCATCTACAATAATGAAAGGTTTTATCATTTCAAATAATGGAGCAGTAACCATAGGAAGTATGTCCAATGTTCAAGGAAATATATTTAGTAGTGGTGGAACCATAGGATTAGATGCGTCTACCATTTCTCGCCTAGTGGGTTGTTCAAACAATTTTGGTAGCATAAATAATTTTGCTGTTTTTTCTAAAAGCGGTAATATTTCTAATGTTGGTGCTACAAACATAACTGGAGACATAGCAACTAATTCAGGAAATATTACAGGATTTGGAACTGTTGCAATAAATGGATTTATATATGCCTCAGGAATAAGTAATGCAACTGCAAGTTTCAGTGTTTACCAAAATGGAATACAAATACCTTTCTCAAATCGCAGAAGAATTAGTTCAAATAATTTAGGTGAAATATCATTACAAGCCATTGCAACGGTGGGTAAGGGTGAAAATATAGACATAAGATGGAATATAGATTCAGGATCTATAAAACTTCAAAATAGAATGCTCACATTATTAAGTGTTAGATAATAAAACAACACAGTTAGCGTAATCTTTATTATTAGTAAAGCCTGTGTTGAACGATTGCTAGATGAATACAAAACATACCCAGATTGCCAAAAGCCTTGTTTTTAAAAAATCTAGAAAGCCTCTTTGAAAGATTTAAAGATAGTTATGACAGTTAGCCGTGAAACGTTGCTAGTTATCTGTTCAGCATATATAATGTAATACGGTTTGTATAGATTTTGGTTTTGTAGTAAATCATTCTAGATGCTATTCTGTATTTATATATGATATTGATAAAACGCAGGTGAATGATATTTAAATCTGAAACAGCATTTAATCTGATAGGAAAAAATGATGACGAATGATTAAAAGTATTTTGAATTTGCAGATGAAGAAGCTGAAAATTTTAAGCCCAGTAAAGTCTATCACTTAGAACTCAAAGAATTCGAAAAGGCATTGGATGAAGTTATTAAAGACCAACCGACTTATTTATAAATTTACTATTTGTTGCATACCGCTTACCCTACATCATTTTTTTTATCATTAAAAAATATGAATATGAATCAAACTAAATTTGCGCATCTTTGTCAATCCCTAAAACTCAAGGAACTTATCAACTACGGCACTTATCTCGAATACATTATTAAAGGACCCTACATTGTAAAGCTTTTTCAATATGAAAACTTTTATATAGAAACCTATCTCCATATTCAAAAAGACAGGATTGACAGGATTCTTACTTTCAATGACACCAATAAATTGACCCCCTATTTAAAAAAAATAAAACTGATATTACCTGTTAGTTATAAAATAGGTTTACACTAAAAATTGTGAAATGTACAAATCGAACAATTTTTTATTTTTTCAATAATTTCACTTTTTTATTGTATTATTACTTGAACTTAAAATATATTATTTTTTAAAAAGTAAAATTAATTAGTTAAGGGAAAAAGAGATTACATTAACTGTTTCCTCATATATTTTTCTTGAGATCTTCCCATTTAAATTCAAGGCGAATTCATGAAAATACCAAATTTCGAAAACTAAATTTTGCGAGTTGTATCTCCTAATATCTTGGAGTAAACAAAATTGAGTATTACCATACTGTCCAATTAGTAAAAAGCCGAAATCGATGAAACATACATTATTACTATTTGTACTTTTAAGTCTTATATCATTCTTTGGGTTCGCACAGATAAAGTATGATCTGGGAAATCAATTCATAAAAGATTCGTCTAATTTTCGCTTACCTAATACAGTGATGCCCGAATTAGCTAACTGGTTTTGGTTTGAAAAGGAATTTATGACTGAAGGTTATAAAGAATATCTTGATAAGGTAAGCAAGCATTCTACCTTTGGATTAGTATCAGTGAGCATTAGAATGCATAGGCGAGAACTCACCGAAGATTCAGTGCACACGCAATTAAAACTAGCTGCTAATTATGCATTAGCACATGGAATTGGATTAACTGCCGACTTAGATGTACGTGCAGCAAGGAGGTATTTCGAAGCCCATTACCCAGATGAACTTCAAGAGATGTTGATACTTCGTGAAGTTGATTTATCGAATAGTAAATTAACCAATGTAGTCGTAAAAAGCCATGATATAAGTGACCACTACACTGGAAGAACCGTTCACTACATCCCATTAAAAAGTCAACTACTCCGAGTGTATAATTACGCTAGGGATGAGAACGGAATTGAGATGAACTCGCTGATTGACATTACCAAATCCTGCAAAATAACCTATAGCTCCAAGGACTCGATTGTTATTGAACTACCAAAAACAAAATTTGCTGGGTCAACAAAAGCATGTGTGTTGACATCATTTACGCATCTTTCGCCAGATGTTTTTGCACCTCATTTACTTTCATTTCAACGTGAGATTATCAATCGTTTTCGAGATATACCCTTGGCTGGCGTATTTAAAGATGAATGGGGATTTCCATTGAGTCATGATAAAACACATACCGAAATTTGGTATTCTAAATTCAGGGCTGAAGATTATGCAAAAAGAACCAATGGCCATGACTTACTATACGACTGTTTAATAATGAAATTTGGATGGAAAGGTGAATTAGGCGAGCAACAAAAAGCCATTAATTATTTTATGGCTCAGTCCTTGGAACGCAATCAAATGATTGAGGATGATTTTTACCACGCTGTGAAAGAATCCTTTGGCCCCAATGCTGTAATTTTAGCACATCCTACCTGGTGGCCATTCCCCAATCAATTAGAATATACAAAAAATGGACTAAACTGGTGGAGTGCAACCAGAGACTGGGCACAAACAGATGAAGTTACTCCATTCGCTGTTCGAACTGCCCTTTCTAAAAAATGGGGAAGCGCAGTTTGGTATAATATGTACTATTCATCAAAAATTGAAGATTACCCAATAGCGCTTTGGTCTTCTGCATTGGGAGGTGGAAGAATTAGCTACCACCCTATTTTTCCATCAACCGAAAAAAATAAGAATATACATTTTGATTTTCTAACCAAGCCCCTATTGATTGCTGAAAGCAGAATTAGACTGCTTAATTTTATTAGTCAGGCCCCTTTAGATTGCCGCGTGGCAGTTATATTTGGGCATGCCAATACCATGAACTGGGCTGGCGCCCAATTCGATGACCCGGGCATGGATCTAGTCAGTAATCTTTGGCGAGAAGGAGTTGCGACTGATCTTATCCCGACAAGTGAGATAAAAAATGGCAGTGTAAAAATTGACAAAGATGGATATGTATACTATGGAAAACAGCGCTACGATGTGGTTATTCTTTATCATCCGGAATTTGAAGAAAATACCACGGGTATTTTCTTTTCTAATCCAAATCTAAGATCAACTCGATTGTTTAAACTTGGTAGCTGGACCAAAAACTTTGATGCCGAACCAATCAATAGCCTTGACTTACTTCCTAAAAAAATGTCAACAATAAATAGTAATACGGAAGTTGTCAGTGAGGTCTTAGATATTTTTAAAAGTAAAAAAATTGAACTACAATCACCTGCAATATTGCTTTTAAAAGGATTTAATAGTGCTTCGAACGCTCCTCCTACAACTGGATTTTGCTATTTAACAGATGGGACTTTGATACAAATTGCTGCCACACAAAATAATGCAGGTGATCCTATTCATTCTTCGGTAGTTATAAAAAATCATACGATAACATTTGATGCAGAAGGATTAGCAGCTGCGCGTCTTGATGATCAAGGAAATCTAGTAGCATTGGCAGCTGGAGGATTAAGGTCATTCAGCTCTGGAACATTTGCACTTCAAATAAAAGAACCTCTTGATCTAGCAATATGGAAAGATGAAAACGAAATCTGGCATGGTGTGATACAAGGAGCAAAAGGGAAAATACCAGTAGAACTTTTAGAAATTACAAAAGATTGGGTTCAACTTGAAATTCCAACACCAATGATTATAGAATAATTATTCGATTCACAATAATTATTCAATTGGGTTAATGAGTTACTTACAGGTAGTTTTATATTTAATTTGTATTTATTTAAAAATCCAAACTTTAGAATTGCTAAAAGGAAAATTCCATCATTAGAAGAATATAGAAAAAGTGTAGCTAGTCTATTAGAAAAATTTCAAGTTCTTGGAGTGGATGAAATTGGATATCCAGATTTACTAGTTAATAGCAGTTCAGAACAAGTTGTACTTTCATGGTGGGTAATTCGCTTTAAAAAGAAGGTGCCAAATGCTACCATTAAGGTGCCCGTGCATTTTCAACATGAATTTGGAGCTGATGGTTCTATAACCAAACAAACTGCTTATTACAATGCAGGGTTATTAAAATAATTAAACTAGCTATTGAAGCTGCAACTCAATAGCTAGTTGTAAAATAGTAAAGAAATACGACGGAAGCCTCTAGCAATAGGGGCCTCTTTTTTATGGTATGATAAGTCAGAAAGGTGTTCACTAATAGTTTAAAATGAATTATAATCAAAGCTAGATTTTCTACCAATCTTTTTCGAAAATGGGGTTAAAAATGATTACTGCAATTCTATCACAATAAGGCATCCTATTGTATTTCAATAAAAGTTAATTTCTAGAAGTGCATTATAAAGAAAGACGCTTCATCTTTTTATTAACTGGTCTTATATATTGGATAAATTTTCCAAAAATTTATTTGAGTTTTGTTGTTAGTAATGAGTTGGAAAACAAGAGAAAAGGGTCAGTTTAAAAAAAATATAGCGATTTGTTAACTTCTATTTAGATTTGGTAATTGTTAATTGCCTACTAATTATCTATGAAATATGAATAAGGCTGTTTTTATTCAACTATCCGAAGGCGATGTAACGGCATTTCAAATTATCTTCGATTGCTATAAAAAGCCATTTTATTTAGCGGCATTCAAAATTACCCGGTCCGAATATTTAGCGGAAGAAATTGTTCAAGAGGTGTTTATTTTACTTTGGACAAAGAGAATTCAAATTTCAGCTGCTGATCATCCGGAAAATTATTTATATACTATTTTATATAATTGCATTTTCAACCAATTCAAAAAAATTGCTGCAGAAAAAAAAATGGTTAAGGTAGTTTCAAAAAATCTTTTGGAGTGGGAGGAGCATGACATGGAATCAATTATGCAGGAAAAGATAAATAAGGAGTTGCTTAACACAGCGATTAATCAACTTCCCCCTCAACAGAAAAAAGTGTATCAACTTAGCAAAGAACAAGGATTTAGCCGATTAGAAATTGCTAACAAAATGAAAATTTCCCCCAATTCAGTAAAAAATCACCTCCACGAAGCTATTAAATCAATTCTTTTTTATTTTAGGAGAAATAGTCTTTGTATGGCATTGTGCTGCCTTTCTCAATAGCTAAAAAATTAGTTTCAATTTTTTTTATATTTAACTAGTACATTTTTCTTGTTCGTTGTGTCTTACTAAAAAACCTTTACGGGAACTTTTTTCTGTAATCCTTTTACAACGACATGAAACTTGCTAAAGATAAAGTACTTCAACTATTGGAATTATATTCAAGCCGTAAGGCTACTGTCTCTGAAGAGCAGGAACTTTTCCAATGGCTAGATGCCAATAAAATCGAACAACCCTTCCAGCAACATATCCAATTGTTGATTCATCAATTTGATGAAGATGAACTTTCTCCAAATATTGATTGGGATTTAATTTATCACGAAATCTTACAAAAGACTAGTGAGGATAATATTACATACACCAGTAGCATTAAAACAATTTGGCCACGCTTGGTTGCGGCTGTAATCATTTTGTTAGTGGTTGGATTCGGAGCAGCTTATTTTGTAGTTGCAAATAAATCAAAGCCCCAATTGGTGGACCACAATATATCAGTTCCAAAAGATATAAATCCAGGATTCAGTGGTGCAGTACTTACCCTATCCAATGGGAATCAGATTTTATTAGATACAGCAAAAAATAGCCATCTTTTTTCTCAAAGTGGATTAAGGCTGATTAACCAAAATGGTCAATTAAGTTACAAAAACTCCGATGCTAATTCAAATGAAGCAGCGGTGCATAATATTATGACTACAGCAAAGGGAAGGCAGTACCAGCTTGTGTTGTCGGACGGGACAAAGGTTTGGCTCAATGCATCTTCTTCCATAAAATTTCCTACTCTATTTTCTGGGAAGGAACGAAATGTATCCATCACAGGGGAAGCTTATTTTGAAGTAGCACACAATGCAGCCAAGCCTTTTAATGTAGCTGTAAATGGAACAAATATTCATGTTTTAGGGACGCATTTTAATGTAAATGCTTATGAAGATGAATTGATCACAAGTACAACTTTACTAGAAGGAAGCGTTGAAATTACTAAGGAAAATACTACGATTAAACTGCTGCCCGGTCAGCAAGCCCAATTAAAAAAAACGGGTGAATGGAATGTATTAAAAGATACTGATATAGACGGAGTCACTGCCTGGAAGGACGGGTTATTTGTAATGAAAAATGCCGATATAGGAATTGTGATGCGGCAAATAGCAAGGTGGTATGATATTGAAATTGTTTATGAGGGAGCAATTCCATCAGGTCATATTTCAGGTGATATTCCCAGGAATATGAAATTATCAAAAGTGCTGGAAGTGATGCAACTCAGTGGAGTTCATTTTGCTTTTGATGGAAAAAAAGTGATTGTTAAAGCTTGATTATAATAGTTTGTATACTATTTATTATAAGTCGTTAGCGCATTCAATTTTTAAAAAATAAATTATATACCTTCTTTTAAAATAAAGGTATTTAAATAAATGGTCAGCCAAAAAAAACCAAAAGTGTAGCAAGCACTTTTGGCAAAATTTTAGGTTGATTAAGATTTTCAATCGTTCGATAGACTGCCATCATTTAACCTAAAAACCAAAGTTATGCATTTTAAAGATTTTCCCCATCCCTTTTCTCGCGGGATTTTAAACAAAACGTTGTTAATCATGAATTTTACAACTATTTTATTATTATTTGCCTTCCTTCAAGTAAATGCCAATGGGAACGCTCAAGGAATTACGCTAGTAGCTAAAAATGCCCCATTTGAGCAGTTGTTAAAGAAAATTAAGGAGCAAACAGGCTATTCCATTGTTTATAGAGAAGAATGGATGTCCGAGTCCAAACGGACTACGCTCAATTTAAAAGACGTGCCAATTGAAGTGGCATTAAACGAGTGTTTTAAAAATCAGCCATTTGATTATTCACTGGTAGAAAAAACCATTGTTTTAAAAGAAAAGTTGCATGTTTCTAGTGTTTTAAAAACTAATGATATAGAAGCTCCTGCCATGGTTATTACTGGAAAGGTAACGGATGAAAATAACCTCCCTTTACTAGGCGTAAATATTGGAATTAAGAATACAAAGAAAGGAACCACTTCAGATGCACGGGGACAATTCACAATAGATGTTCCTTCAAAAAAATCGGTATTGGTTTTTTCTTTTGTAGGGTATACAAGTCAGGAGATTGTTGTAAATGAACAAACTTCGATCACTGTAAAATTACAAACTGAA
Source organism: Chitinophaga pinensis (assembly GCA_945876095.1). GTDB lineage: Bacteria > Bacteroidota > Bacteroidia > Chitinophagales > Chitinophagaceae > Ferruginibacter > Ferruginibacter pinensis_E. The sequence continues at coordinate 23,383 of CAMCMP010000035.1, read as the reverse complement.
AGTACAGCTCTATCTAATTTAGTAGTAACCGCATTGGGTATTAAAAGAGAAAAAAAAGCACTTGGATATTCCGTTGGTGAAGTGAAAGGAGAGTTGCTAAATGCGACTCCTCAGACCAATGTATTGGGAGCACTTCAGGGAAAAGTAACCGGTGTGCGGATTTCGCAAATGGACGGAACAGTCGGTTCTTCTGTTAACATTATTATTCGTGGAGCGAAGTCATTAAGTAATGACAACCAACCACTTTTTGTGATTGATGGAGTACCAGTTGCAAATCAAGTAAATAATAATTTCCAAGGAGCCGATTTAGGAAATGCGATCTCGGATTTAAATCCAGATGACGTAGAGTCGGTATCTGTTTTAAAAGGTGCAAGTGCTGCAGCTCTTTATGGCTCACGTGCGGGAAATGGTGTGATCTTAATAACTACAAAATCGAGTGCAAAAGGGAAGGGAATTGGCGTTTCTGTTAACTCTTCTGGTGTATTTGATGCTCCTTATGATTACTATCCTTACCAATCACAGTTTGGTACCGGTAAAGCTGGGTCACATCTTTTCAGCGAAGGTGACAATGAAACTTGGGGATCTCAGCTTGATAAAGGCGAGAATTGGGCTCAGTGGAACTCAAAAGGAGTTGCTGTTCCATTAAAGTCGTATAATAATAGGATTCAAGACTTTATGCGAACAGGTGCCACTTTAACGAATAACATATCTTTTAACGGAGCAAACGACAAAGGATTCTTTCGGGTATCACTTGGAGATATGCGAAATACTGGTATGATTCCAAATACAGATATGAAAAGGAGTACGATAAATCTGAATGCAATGCAAAAACTTTCAGATAAATTATCGGTTATTTTCAATGTCAATTGGACTGAATCTGGTTCTGGAAACCGTCCAAATATCAATGGAGATGACCGCAATGACATAATCCGAAGCTTGTACGAAAAAGGTGCTCAGGTAAATATTACCGACCTAAAACAATACTGGATGCCAGGTTTTGAAGGTATTCAACAACGTTCTAATGCTCAGAAACAGAATAATGCGTATTTCGTTGCCTATGAAAATACCAATTCATTTACTCGTGATAGATTGATGAGTAAAGTTCAGCTAGACTATAAGATAAATGATGCATTTACTTTAATGGGTCGATTCACAAGAGATGCTTACACAGAAGGACGTCAGTCTAAAAAAGCGTTTAGTACCTATGGACAAACCAATGGTGGATACGAAGTTCAGAATCTTTACCGAAAAGAAACCAACTTCGAAGCCTCTCTTTCTTATAAAAAGAAAATTGGTTCGGCTTGGCATATTAATGGCCTTGTTGCTGCCAATAGAATGTATCAGTATAGTACCTATTTTGATAATACAGCGGGAGGTTTAGTTCTTCCTGCATTGTTTACGATCTCAAATGGTATTCCTGGTCAGGTAACTTATAATAGTTCATGGTCACAGAAAGCTATTTATAGTATTTATGGTATGGGATCGCTTGACTATAAAGAGATGGCTTTTCTTGATGTAACCGCACGTAACGACTGGTCGAGTACCCTTCCTATTGAAAATAGGTCTTATTTCTATCCATCAGCTTCTTTAAGCTTACTCCCTTCTGTGATGTTTAACATGCCTAAATGGATCTCTTATTCTAAGGTTCGCGCTGGTCTTGCTCAGGTTGGTAGTGATGTTGGCCCTTATTCGTTGAATCAAAACTATTCTGTAGGAAGTAACTGGGGTTCTGCCATGCAAATTTTTATGGGCGGTGGTCTAGGAAATCCTACTCTAAAACCAGAACAGGCTATTTCTAAAGAGATCGGAGCTGAATTTAAGTTCTTTAAAAATCGTCTTGGATTCGATGTTACCTATTACGATGTTCAGAACAAGAATCAGGTGTTAGGTATTTCCACTCCAGTTGAATCAGGTGCTACAAGCAAGTTAATTAACACTGGACTTATTCAGGCTAAAGGATGGGAAATTGGATTGTCAACAACGCCGATTATTTCTGGAAGTTTCAGATGGGATATGAATTTTAACTTTACTAGAAATGTAACCTATTTAAAAGAATTAGCTGCAGGACTTAAGAATGTTGATTACTTTATGGGTATTCAAGGTCTTTTGATGAGGACTTATGTAGGGGGTAAAATTGGCGATATGTATGAAAATCCGATGTTAAAAGTTACGGATAAATCATCGCCATACTACGATTATCCTATTATCTCTTCAGCAGGTAAATATCAAAATGACAATGATCCTACTCATGTTGTTAAGATCGGAAATTCTAATCAGGATTTTGTGTTGGCTTTCCAACCAACGCTAACATACAAAGCATTTTCGCTATATGCTAATGTGGAATGGAATCAAGGAGGACAGTTTTATTCTCAGACCAGAATGTTTATGAATAATAACGGTGTTAATGTTGATAATAGTTTGCAGGGTGCAGCTTATGATAAGGGCTCAGATATCGTTGGTCAGATCAAAGCAAATCCGTACAATTTCTTCGGAAACTGGGTTGGAGGTCGTCTTCCTGAATTAGGAGGTTTTGCTTGGCCAGTTCCTGCAAATGGAATTCCATTAGCTCGCTATGCGGATGCTAGTTTTAACCCTGGAGTACGAGCTAAGACAGTTGGCGGAGTGACTACTTACACTGAAAACTTAGGTGCCGCTGGTGCTGGAACAGTATGGTTAGATCCATTCAATGCCAATCAGGCTGCAAATAGATACTTCGCAAACAGAAATACCTACAGTGCAACTTATGTTAAACTAAGAGAAATCTCCCTTACTTATCATTTCTCTAAGAATTTATTGCAGCGAATTAAAATTCAGAAAGCATCTATTTCTGCTGTTGCAACAAACATCTTTGAGTGGACCAAAGCAGGCGTTCATGTTGATCCTGAAAGAGCCTACAAATCCAATAACTCTGTTTGGGCTCAAGGGGTTGAATATTACAACATGATGCCTTGGACAGGTTCTGTAGGATGTAAGTTAAACGTTGACTTCTAAAACTAATCAAATGAAAAAAATCCAAATAAATATAATTCTGGCATTAATCTTAATTTTTCAATTGACATCTTGTCAAAAATTAACAGACCTTAATGTAAATCCGAATTCCCCTGTAAATGTTTCATCTAACTATATTCTGACTTATGTCCTTATTCAAACTAGTTCAACTTATGCTGCTCTAGGGGATGTTGGTTCCGATGTTTCAGGTGCGATGCAATACGGTCAGAGTGGAACAAACCAGTCTGCTCCCACATTGAATCAATTGCTGTGGACTCCTTCATCATGGGCTGCTGAATATGACGCGTTAAGGAATATTGAACTTATCCATGCCAATGCAATCTCTAGTGGCAACAAACTTTTTGAAGCTATTTCGTTAGTCTTGAGAGCTTTTAACTTTGGATTAGCTACAGATTTATTCGGCGATATCCCCTATTCGGAAGCTTTATTAGCTGGCAAAACGGGTCTTTATTTTCCAGTTTATGATAAGCAAAGCTCGGTATACAAAGGCGTTTTGGCAGATTTAAAAGCTGCGGATGCTCTTTTAGCTGATCCAAATATCTCTACCTATGGAATTAGTGCGTCTGCCGATCTATTGTATAAAGGTAGTGCGGCTGGATGGCGTAAGTTTGCCAACTCTCTGCGTATGCGATATGCGATGCGTTTAATTAACAAGAAAACGGATATGACAGCTTTGGGTGTGGATGTTATTGCTGAATTTAATGCTGCCGTACCAAATGCTTTTACTAGTACTACTGATGAAGCTTTCATCCCTTACCTTGGAACAGCTGCGAATACTTCTTATCCAGGAGGACTTTTGCGAACTGCAAATCCTAACTTCACTGTTAAGCCTTGTAAGACAATTGTCGATTCATTGAAATTAAAGAAAGATCCACGTTTGTATCGTTGGGTTCTTCCAGTAACTTCTAAATGGGATGCAACTATATCTGGAGCTAAAACCTATACCAATCCTTATGGCGAAGCACAGGCGGTTACTTATGCTATTACAACAAACTTTGCGTTGGATACCACCTTATTTGTTGGCTTAGCTCCAAATCTTGCTGTAATCGATTTAGGAAACTATAACAGAGGAACGGCTGCCTTACCATCACCCGATAATCCAGAAAAAAGACCTTGGGTATCATTCTTACATGGTCGCTATCGTTTAAATAATGATCCTTTAATTCGTATGGATTTAATGAGTTATAGCGAAGTTGAATTCTTGCAAGCTGAAGCTGCACAACGTGGCGGATTTGCCACTTCTGATCCAGAGACACACTTCAAAAATGGTATTCTTGCTTCAATGAAAAGATGGGGTATTACAGATGGTGCAAGTGGTTTTAATTTTACCACTTTTTACAGCAATCCAACGGTTAGTTATGCGCTAGCATCTAATAAATTAGAGCGAATTATTAATCAGAAATGGGTATCGCTCTGGCTTAATGTTGAGTCTTGGTTTGATTGGCGCAGAACGGGCTATCCAAATCTTAAGACTGGCCCTGTTACTCAATATGGCGCAGCATTACCTTTACGCTTTATGTATCCATTGCCAAATTTAGATCCAGCCTATTTAGTTAATTATAAAGCAGCCGTTGCTAATCTTGTACCAACTAATTATGTTCCAGTTGGCCAAAGTGCAGATCATAGCTATTCAAGAATGTGGTTATTGCAAAATACTGGATTCCCGTATTAATCAATTAGACTAAAATTTAACACAGGCTGTTCCCAAAGGGAGCAGCCTTTTTTTTGATTTTTCAAATCAAGAATTGACGCTATGACCATTTAATCAAAAGGATGAAATAATCATTTGACTTTAACTAGCTCCAGAGTTTTTTTTAATTTTTAGTCTATGAATCATAATTTATTTAACCAAAAAACTTGTACAATTAAATCAATCATATGTTTTTTATTAATTGCTTTAGCTTGTATTATTATTCCGATTGAATCATATTCAAAACTAAATTCTGAAAACCTATCCTATCAGTTTCCTTTGAAAAAGGACATTGTTGTTATTGATCAAAAATTCTGTTTTGATGACACTAATGGGCAAAGCGGTTTAAAGTATGAAATAACATTTTTTAGTAATGGGCAGGCTAAACTGGTAATCAAAAAAGATGGGGCAATAATTAGAACAGGGGATGCAAAATGGGAAGAATCTTCTAGTATAGGAGAACAATCAAATGTCAGAGTGAATTTATCAACTCGGAGAGTAATGAAATTTACAGCTACAAAAAGTTTATTGAAACAAATTACAATGCTTATAGATAGCGCAAATAATATTTGGAACCAATGTTTTGATTAAAAAAAATTGCACTGAAAACGAAGTTTTAATGAGTGTATTAAAGAAGGTTGAAGACCGTTATAAAATAAACTCAAAAACCGTCTAATTCAATGATGCTGCTACTGTATTTGCTACCCATGAGGTTATAAAACAACAAAACCCTTACTGGGTAATGGTTCTGAAATGGGTGGTAGTCGCGACAAGAAAGTTAATTATAATCCTATTTTACCTAAACCCTTCATAATCATCAATATATAAATCTATTGGAATTATCTATTCTTGTCTTAACCCATATCAACTGATTAAAATATCAATTGGTTGCTTCCGAATTGGCTACCCTTTTTTGTAGTTCAGTTATTGCTTAAGAATTTGGTATAAACTTCATTAGAAATGGTATTGCCAAATTTAGTCTTTAAAAATTCGTTCAGTTATATTTTAAATCTATTGGACAATTAATAATTTTTTTGTTTGACTAAAATCCTTCCCAAAAATCTTAATAATATAATTTCCTACTAATATTTCCCTCAGTGAAATATTAGTAATTTGATTATTTATAATTACTTGTTTTAATTCTTGACCTTGTAAACTAAAAAGCTTCATAGTTAAAGATTGAGTAGGTTTCTGGCTTAAATAAACCATCACATATTTAGAAGCTGGATTAGGAAATATTTTAACTAAATTATCATCTGCTTTTACTGATAACATGAAACTTTCACTTTCATTTTTACAACCGTTTGCATCAGTTACTTGAATATTGTAATTACCAATTTCTGTTGGTTTATAAATAGAAGAGGTGGCACTTGCAATAGAGCTGTTATTAAAAAGCCACTGATAATTTACACTCGTTAATGAAGATGTTGTACTAAACTGAATTCCATCCCAAGAAATAGCTGGTTTAGTAGGAATTGTATTTACTGTAGCTACTACAGCTGTCCTAGATGATGAAGTACATCCATTATTAGTTGCATCTACATAATATGTGGTAGTAGTATTAATGGATGGTGTCGTAAAGCTGTTACCTGTTTGTAAGGATGATCCTCCGGCGGAACTACCATACCAATTAATGTTACCACTACTTGCACTCGCGCCTAATGCAACTGTTCCTCCATCACATCTTGATAATGGAGTAGTGCCTATTATTGTAGGTGAGGCATTTACAGTAGCTTCTACTCCTGTCCTTGATGATGAAGTACATCCATTATTAGTTGCATCTACATAATATGTCATGGTCGTATTAATGGATGGTGTCGTAAAGCTGTTACCTGTTTGTAAGGATGATCCTCCGGTGGAACTACCATACCAATTAATGGTACCACTACTTGCAATCGCGCCTAATGCAACTGTTCCTGCATCACATCTTGATAAAGGTGTCGTGCTACTTACTGTCGGCGTGGTATTTACAGTAGCTACTATTGCTGTCCTAGATGATGAAGTACATCCATTATTAGTTGCATCTACATAATATGTCATGGTCGTATTAATGGATGGTGTCGTAAAGCTGTTACCTGTTTGTAAGGATGATCCTCCGGTGGAACTACCATACCAATTGATGGTACCATTGCTTGCACTCGCTCCTAATGCAACTGTTCCTGCATCACATCTTGATAAAGGTGTCGTGCTACTTACTGTCGGCGTGGTATTTACAGTAGCTACTATTGCTGTCCTTGATGATGAAGTACATCCATTATTAGTTGCATCTACGTAATAAGTAGTGGTGGCATTGATAGATGGTGTCGTAAAACTTGTACCAGTTTGTAAGGATGATCCTCCGGTGGAACTGCCATACCAATTAATGGTACCACTACTTGCACTCGCGCCTAATGCAATTGTTCCTGCATCACATCTTGACAAAGGTGTGGTTCCACTTACTGTCGGCGTGGTATTTACAGTAGCTACTACTGCGGTCCTAGATGATGAAGTACATCCATTATTAGTTGCATCTACATAATATGTGGTAGTAGTATTAATGGATGGTGTCGTAAAGCTGTTAGCTGTTTGTAAGGATGATCCTCCGGTGGAACTGCCATACCAATTAATGGTACCACTACTTGCACTCGCGCCTAATGCAATTGCTCCTGCATCACATCTTGATAATGGAGTAGTGCCACTTACTGTCGGTGTGGTATTTACTGTAGCTACTACTGCGGTCCTAGATGATGAAGTACATCCATTACTAGTTGCATCTACATAATATGTGGTAGTAGTATTAATGGATGGTGTCGTAAAGCTATTACCTGTTTGTAAGGATGATCCTCCGGTGGAACTGCCATACCAATTAATGGTACCACTACTTGCACTCGCGCCTAATGCAATTGCTCCTGCATCACATCTTGTCAAAGGAGTGGTTCCACTTACTGTCGGTGTGGTATTTACTGTAGCTACTACTGCGGTCCTAGATGATGAAGTACATCCATTATTAGTTGCATCTACATAATAAGTAGTGGTGGCATTGATAGATGGTGTCGTAAAACTTGTACCAGTTTGTAAGGATGATCCTCCGGTGGAACTAATATACCAATTGATTACTCCCGCACTTGGAGTAGCCTCTAATGTAAATATTCCTGCATCACATTTTGATAAGGGTGTTGTACTTGATACTATTGGAGGGCTGCAATCGTTATACAAATTGGAAATGTCAGATTGAGTTAATATACGATTCCAAATTCCTATGTCATCCAGTTTGCCATTAAATGCATCCCAAGCAGAATGATTCATTCTTCCAAAAGCTACATTACCATTTAAGTGCACAATTCCACTCCTATTAGCTGTATTTACCAACAACCCATTAACATAAAATTTTGCAACAGTGCCATTATGAGTATATACGATATGATACCATTGATTATCATTTAAGGTATTTACAAAATCTTCCGCTTTATGTGAAATTCCGCCAGAATTATGATGCATAAAAATTTTAGGAGTTCCATTATCCCATATTATTTGCATAAAACCATCATCTGCATCAGCTGACCCAAACTCCATAATTCTTGGACCTATACAGCCAGCCCCTGACCTACTAACCCAAAATGATAATGTCAAATCACCATTAATTGAAGCAGTATTTATATTAGCCCCAATCCAAGTTCCACAATTTACACTTGAAAAATAATAAGCGCTATTAGCATTCCCATTTCTGTCAGTAGTCAATATCGCTCCGTTTACTGTTCCATTATTAGCATTTGGTCCACCATCATTCGCATTCCCATTAAATGGATACCAAGCAACTAAACCTGAAGTTGGTACTGACTGAGAATGTAATTTCGAAAAAAATAAAAGACAAATTATGATTGCAAAAACACGATTATAATATTTACAATACTGCATATTAAACGTTTAGAGGTGATCATTTCTATATATCTGCCACTTATTGGTCAATGCTACAGTTGATTGCAATAGTGAATCCATAACTTGTTTTGAAAAACCAATTTTCTGATATAGACTATCTATACAAATTTTATAATTACCATCACTGCAATTCAAAATATGCGAAAAAGCTGCAGAAGTAATTTCATTTTTTATCCAAAAAGAAAATGTAAAATTATTAAAAAGAGTAGCATCTAAAAACGATGTTAAAGACTTACTCATCTTAATTAAACTCTGTCCATCAAATTGAAATACAGAATTTAAATTGCCAAATCTATCTGTTTTATGTAATATAGCCCCGTTAGGATTTCCGATAAAACCAGCTTTTGTATTAATACAAAATGGATAATATTGCTTAATAGATCCTTGGAGATTTACTGAAAGACTGGCAACACTGCAAGCCTGACCCCAACTTTGAAAAAAAGATGTCAGCCACATTAAAAAATATAATAATTCTTTTTTCATAAAGGTTTTCTTAATAGGTATTTTTTATTTTCAAACTAATGAAAACCCTATTACAGATTGGGTTACGGTATTTAAAAATAATGATAATCCATATCATTCAACTAATTAAACAGATTTGATTTCTAAAGGCTGATGTGATAACAGATCCTCATAACCTTACCAATTCTCTGATTTTACTACCCTAGAGGCTATGAAACAACAAAACCCTTAATAGGTAAGAGTTCTAAAAATGGATGGTGGTCCCGACAAGAAATTCTCAATTTCAGCTCGAGTGATAGGACTGATTTTTCAACATTCGACGCTGAAGAGGAGTAAGTTTTCTGGGATCAAAAGAAATCTTCGGTTAATAGAAAAAATGCAAATCTCTCACAGGCGCAGGATTCCATCCTGTGCCTATTTGTTATTGATCTTGCGTGATAAAAAAATAAACCAATATTTTGAGAGTCGGTTAATCGAAGCAGTAGTAACTACGCAGAAACAGGGCCGGAGTCCTGCGCCTGAGAGGTTCCCCACTTTTGTATTATGAAGAGATGAGTTATATTCAATTTGATTTTGAAATAGTCGGTGATCAATTGTAGCTGTTTTGGGTGTATTATCACCTATTTTATAATACCACTTTCATCACTCCTCTCATAACAGATCCATGTCCTGGATAGGTACATAGGAAGATATATTCTCCTGGTTTTGTTGGTGCAATAAAGTAAATGGATTCTGAAGAATGTGGTTGTAGTAATGCTGTATTAAATAATACATTAGATGACTCTGGAACATAGTTCATTTGAGATCCCTTTAAGCCAAGTTTTATTGCAAGATCTGCTACTTCATCTGCAGCCCCTGGTATAACCCCGACAATATTGTGCATCATATCATCATTGTTATTAAAGACCAATCTTATTTTTGATCCTGCTTTAATTTCAAAATTCGGTATGTCAAATTTTAATCCGGGTTTTGTCGAAATCTGTAAAACCATATCGGGTTGTGTCCAATCAGCTGGCATTTTTAATTGCCTTTTTGGACTCGATACGGCAGGTGTTATTGAAGGACTCATTTTCGCTGATTGATGATGTTGCATCTTCACTTTGTCCGCTTCTGTTAGTAAAGTCTTCTCCCCTTCTGGGATATTATTCAATGTATAAAACCCAGTATTATGGAGTAGAGGAAGTTTTTCAATCGACTGGATATTAGCGAGTTTTATTTCATGTATATTTCCTTCAATTAAACTATCTAGTACCAGCTTTACTTTTAGACCATCAGATGATGGGATAATGCCAATTATTTTTCTTTCTTGAAAATTAATAATTGGACTTCCATAGTCTTCATGATATTTATAGGTAAAACTGTTTACAGAATAATTCATTGAATTTTTCAAATCAGTACTGTCTGCGGGTGTTGTAAATTCCACTTCAAATCCATCTGTGAGCGCGTGAATATTTTTCATTTCAAATGGAGTTTCTCCATTCCAAACAAGGCGTTGCAATCCATATTGTTGACCACCTCTGCTTGCCCATCCCCTGCTAGTCATCCCTGCAAAAATTGAATTATCTAATCCCCATCTTAGTCTAAGTAATCCAGAAGAAAATCCCTCAAAGAAAGGATAGCATGCTCCTTGATATTTGCCATTTACTTTTTCTAAAGACATTCTCATAATTTTTGAATGCCCTTGATCTGCTACAAAATATTGTCCGCCGAATGGGCCAAATGCTCCGTTGGTTATATCTTCTAAAATATCTGAAGTTGATATTCCCATAATGGTATGTGGAAACCAAACTACGGGTAGTTTTAGCTCTTTGATTTTTTTTGCAGTTTCGTACATTGGTTTCCCATTAACGATTCCTTTTACCGTTTCTGGCCTTAGTGAAAGTGGCGAGCCTGGTTCCTTGGTAAATTTTAGTCCATCTGGATTTCCTGTAAAGTCTCCTTTTTCTACATGAGTAATTCTTCCACTACCAACCCAGTTACCTTGATTCTCAGCATAAAACACTTCCCCTTTACTATTTACAGTAAATCCGGCTGGTGAACGAAATCCAGTAGCTATCGGGTTAATCACACCTTTTGGTGTAATTTTTAACAGCCACCCATGCCATTTACCTAAATCCTCCCCTAATGATAAATTTAAGGTAACATACATATCTCCATTTTGATCAAATACAGGACCATATGCATATTCGTGGTATCCTCCACTAAGATCAAAAACTGCGACTGGCGAAAAAACATCTGCTTTGCCATCCTTATTGGTGTCTTCTATTTTAGTTAATTCTCCTCTTTGTGTGCAATAAAATGCACCGTCTTTATAGGCTAATCCTAGTATTTCGTGAAGCCCTGAAGCAAATTTTGTAAAATGTGCTACTCCAGGACCATATGCATTTTCTATAATCCATATTTCACCCCTTCTTGTTGAAGCCGCAATTCGACCATCAGGCATTACAGCAATTCCACCTACTTCAAGTTTTATATCTTCAGGTATCGAAATTGTTTTTAAAGAATAAAAATCTTTTTCAGTCTGTACACGACTTTTTTGAGCATACGAAGTTGAAAGTATTATTGAAAGAAGGACTACAAGAATTATTGATTTAGTATACATCGGAGTGGAGTTGAAATTTATTTTAGTATTCATCGCGATAAGGTGTTAGGTTTATTTACCAAATAATTTGGTATGTTATCTCCTTACTTGCAGGAAGTAATAACACTTGTTGATTATTGTATGTTTCAATTTTCGGTAATAAGGCAGGAGAGACTTGAATATAGTAGGATTGATTATCAATCGCATACAATCCCTTTCCGACTCGCATAATTGTTTTTGCTTGTGCTATACGAATCATTGCATCTTCCATTCCTTTACCAGTCAAAGAAATCGTTCTATTTAATCCCCTTCCCTGCTCAAATGGAGAAATCATATCCTTAATGAACATCTCTTTGTAAGCATAACTATAAACAGGTAAGCGGCTTTCGGTTAATGTATACCCTTTATATTGATATCCACTTATTGAGTCTGTCGCATTTGTTTTATCGTAGATTGGGCAATTACCGTCCAATACAATTGTTGATCCCATCGGAGTAGCTATTTGAGGTTCCCCTCGTTGATACCACATATCCGTTACATTAAGAAAATCAGTTTTCCATACTTGTAACAATGCACCTTGAAGTAGATTATATGAATAGTTCACCTGAGTTGGATCACCTACAGAAATAACATGGGTAAGTTTTTTATTTTTATGCAACATAAATGACCTGATAATCTCAGGTTCTTTTTGTGTTTTAACCGTAATAAGTGGCGATGTTGCTTCAGGCAAAGAAGATGGGTTGTGAAGTGGTGTAGCTTTGCTATTTGGTTTTTCTATAAATAAGGATAATCCATTTTTTGCCCTTCCACGATTTTTATTTATCCATAAATTAAAATGATGTTCTCCTTTTTCAAGACGAATTGATCCATCAACAGTTTCTCCGCCTACCCTAGTCGATGTAGGTTTGATAACACTCTTTCCATCTATTTCTAGACCTCCTACTCCTGAATATGAAGTGAACAGGTAGGTATCTGCAGTGGGTATATTTATTAAACCTTCAAATTGAAGTAAGAAGCCATCTTCTACTGCTGCAAGTCTAGAATTTATTGATTTTGTTTTCCCTTCTGCTGTTGGTTTTAATTTGATTGCTTCTGCTGGCGTTTTGATATTGCGTTCATAATACTTGTAACTAATAGCTGATGTAGTTACATTTAAATCTTCTAATAAGGCATAGTGTATATTTTTAAAAGCAACTACTCCATGATCTCCTTGAAACATGATTGGAGCCAAAGATTTTTCATCTTCTGCAGCTGATGAACGTGTTGGCCCAGTTACAAAAATATTTTCATGCAGTGTTATTCCGTTAAGTTTTATGAAATTAAATTTTGCATTCATTATTTTTTTTCCAGTTGCATCAAATCGTGGTGCTTGAAAAGAAATTTCCATATGCTGCCAAAGACCTGGGGCTAGACTTGCATTTTTTAAAGGAGCATTGCCTTCAAAGCCTTTATCGCCCTTCCATCTCTCATATATTCCACCCATATCACTTGAGGTTAGCAGTTTCGTATTCCAGCTATCTAAGATTTGCACTTCATATCTAGATTGGAAATATATTCCTGAGTTAGACCCTTCGGCTACCATGATGTCTAATTCTAAATATATATCTCCATGATTAAATTTTGTAAAGAGGTTACGGCCTTCTTTGAATTGAATCTCTTTTTTGAAGTTGTTGTATAAAACCCCATCACCTTTTGATGGATTCAATGACTCGCTATCATATTTACCTTGAATATCACCCACAATTTCCCAATTTTTTGAAGCGGTTTCGAATCCTTCCAGATTATCCAGTTTAATGTCATTTAATCTGGAGGTAAGTTTTTGTGCACTGATATTGTTGGTCAATAAAATACAAAAGATAAATGGGCAAATTATTTTAGCAAACATGCAATTTATTTTAGTGGATGAATTTAGTTAAAAATACTTTTCGCTTCCTAGAAAAACTTTTTTGAAATTGATTTTAGATTTACTTTACAGCTGTATAGTTAAACCCAAAGTTCTTTCAATAAATAAAGATATTGCTAATAACTTTATTTATATCACTACAGTAATCTTTCTGGAATTTCAAAAGCACTGAATGAGAATGGTTATAAAACAAGAAATGGTTGTTTTTATTCAGCTGTTATTATTAGTAGGTTAATATAAAAGATTGAATATTTTAAATAATTTAATAATAAATGATTACTATTATTCATATGTGAATATTACTGATTCACAAAATCCTGAACAAGGTTCGGTGCTAGACTCTTTCTAAAAAAAGTGAATTATGAGAAATAGTGTATTATCTAGCTGAAGGCTTTATTGAATTCTCTACATTCTTATTTTTGAAATAAAATAAAATTTCAGCTTTTGTCATTTTGGATAACTTTTCACTTAATCTTTCCCTTTGCGAACGCATGTATTTTACTGCGTCAAATTGTTTTTCAATTGTCTTCATACTTTTCAAATTCTCTTGGTGATCTAATCTCTAAATGTTTATACCCTTTTTTTAAATTAATTGAATTATAACCTTCTATTCGTTCAACATTAACAATATGTTTAAAATTCCAACTAATTAAATAATCTGCTTTGTTGATTGTTGCGATTGCAATATGTAAACAATCAGCAAAACTTGTTTGACCTACTACCTTTTCATCAACATAAGCTGAAGCTAATTCAACAGCCTCCTCCGTTGCCTCTATAAATTCAGTATACTCCTCTTTAATTCCTTTCACTAAATTTTTTACTTTTTCTGGTGCATTTTCAAGCTCATCTTGTGTAACCGTAGAAAATAACAAAATAAATTCATTTGTTCTTAAACGCTCGAATAATGGAATAGTGTGTTTTGAAAATTCAACATCAAAATAGCCACCAAAAACTGATGTATCAAGGTATAATCTTGGCTTCTTTTAACAAAATTAAACAAGATTGATGTGATTACCCTATTATTTTAGGGGCCAGGTTCCGAGCTAGGTTTTAAATTAAATCGGGTTAAAATAAGTGAAATATTAGATATTCTAAGTGCTCAGTAGCTTGTAAGACAGGCATAAAACAAACTCAAAAAACAGTCTAATTCAATGCTGCTGCTACCCATGAGGTTATAAAACAACAAAACCCTCACTGGGTAGGGGTTTTAAAAATAGGTGGTGGTCCCGACAAGAATCGAACTTGTGTCTAATGTTTAGGAAACATCTATTCTCCGTTTTAAAAATAACTAATTGAATATCAACATATTAATACCTCAAAGTGTGTAGTAAGTGTGTAGTTAAATAGAGTTTTGCAGCACACGGTGCAGCACACTTTGAATACCCACTAAAAGGAATAATCCGGAAAGTGAAAAATAATAGCACAATAATTTGGTGATATGGATATTTCATTAGACCTTTGCCTAATCAATCTAGAAAAATGAAAGATAATAAGGCAAACGGGGTAATAATAGGATTAACTGGTAAGGTGGGTCAAGCTAATGCATTCTTTTCTTTTTTAGGGAACGATAAACCTATTTTAATTCCAAGTGATGCAAGCAAAGAAATCCATGAAGAATATGAAAAGGTAGAAGAAGAGTTGAGAAGGACTAAAGATGCTTATCAAAAGGTTCTTCACGATGCAGTTCATGAGTTGGAAATATTAGCCAAAAACGAAATCAAAATAATACAACTCCGTTGTTTATTAAATATAGAACCCAAATTGGGTATTTTAAGACAGAAGCGAAAAGTTGGTTCAATTACATATTTAACGGCACGGGCTGCATTCTTTAATTCTAGTATCAAACGAAATGAGGTAAAAGTTTATTTAGGAGAATTAAAAGAGTATGGAACTAATATAAAGACAATAGAAAAAAGGCAAGAGGTAATTGATGAAGCACGATGGAAACTTTTTGAACTAATGAGTTCAAAAATGGGCAATCCAATAACTAAAACAACAAAAGTAAATGACTTTAAATTTTTTAGAGGCGCTAAATAAAAACTAAGGTTTATCAAGACCCTTTTTTTTGGCCCAATAATTATATCACAAAAATAATGTGATACGAATTAAAATATTAAACTTAACAATTATGATGGTAAAAAACAGAAGCCCGGTAATGTGGGTCATTTCGCACGCGGTTAAGCCGCACAAAAAGGGTGCAGTAGCAGAAATTACATACACCCATATTTTAAAACAATAAAAAAGATTATTATGATAGTTGATTATAAAAATCCGGTGGAATTAGAAAAATTAATTCCCACGGACTTAGCAGCTCTTTATGAGCTAGGCAACCTTAAAGATATGGAAGCCGAATTAAAAACAAATGGTTGGTTGGTGGCTGGTACTTTATCTAAAGACGGAATACCTATTGATTGCTACAGAAGATTAAAAGTGGCAGTTAAATTGGGTATTCAAAAAGTTCCAGTTATTATTTCAGAGTTAGACGCAACGGTTGAAAATCGTGTGGCATTAAATCATGCTCGTGAAAAAACTTGGAGAGACAAGCGTACCGACTTATTAGTTTCATTTGAGACATTTGGATTAAAGCAGGGTCAAAAAGCTACAACACTAGTAGCGTATGACCGTTATGACGAAATCAGAAATCGAACTGGATGTCGTTTCAAAGACGACAAAACAATCCGTGATGTTGAATGGATTTTGAAAAACGATGTTGAGGGTTTTCCAATGGCTTATTGGTTGCTTGAGAAGAATGTTGCAGTAGGCGTTCTTAAAAATATTATGGGAATTAATAATGCCGAGTATTCAAATATTCTTGAAGAGGTAAGAAAGATGAAGTTAAATCCAAAAACTGCTTTACAAAAAATCGAGAACGCTGAACTGTTGAAGAAGCCCTATGAAGGCTCCTTTATTCTTCCTAAAAGTGAGCAGAAGGTTGAAATCTTTAATGGTAAAAAAGAAGATTTCTTATTGACATTAAAGGACGAGGAAATAAAAACTTTATTCTACCATATCGATTGTATGCCAGCAGGATTTGAAGCAAACGGTAAAGTTACTGAGCCAATAATTACAAGGTTGAGAAATTACTCCACAAAGCATTCCTTTTTAATCAAGGATTTTATTAATACAAGATTAAATAAAAGTGGTAATGTGTTTGTATCATTAAGCGAGTATTATAATGGTAACGGATATGCCCAACAAATGTCTAACATTGTTATAAAGTCAATCGAGAAGGAGACCGACTTGAAATATAAGCAAACGATTTATATTACTCGAAAATCCTTTACCTCAAAGGAGGCTGTATACCAACTTGTTGATGGCGTGGATATGATGCTTTGGTTTGTTAGTAGAAGCGGTGTAGATTATTATATTCCACAGTTATTAATTAACGACAATGATTTGAAGGGTATAGATGAAAAATCATACGCTTTTAAAACTTGTTCCAACTATCTTGATGGTGAGTTATATCAAAACTTTATTAAATCCAGCAACCTGCCAATGGGAAAGGAATTTCCAAAGGAAGATGGTTCAAAGTATGCTTTTGATAATCCTGCTGCCTTTTTGCCAATCAAATTAACAACAAAACCAGGTGATTTAGTAGTCGATTTGTCTATGAAGCACGATGTAGCCCAAGTAACTACTTTATTGAATAGACGATATATTGGTTACTCTTCAGACAAGAAAACCTTTAACAAAGTCAAAATTAAATTAGGTGCAGCGATGAGTGCGAAGGTTGGTGACTCAGTTTCGCTTAAAATTACCAATCCAAGTAATATTAGCCCATCAAAGAGTTCTCTCGTAAAAAGAACTAGAATAACTAAAAAGACCAATAGTTTAATTTAACCATCAAACCCATGGCGGTGTTAAGGCACCGCCATATTTTATTTCCAAGCAGTTGTAAGCACGAATGATAATTATATTAGCATTCTCTACTGCTTCCCCAATTAAGTAAATGAATCAGTACGGGAAACATATAATTACTGGAGACACACATGAAACTAATGTGTTGCTTCATCATTTGTCGCAAGACAATGAGATGAAAGTGCCGTTGAATAAACTTAAAATACCGAAGATGATGCCACCATTTAAATTGAGAGTAATATTGAATATTGCAGATAAAATAGAGGCAGGCGAGATTGATGACCAACTAACAGTTAGTAGGGATTTAATGATTGTAAAAGGTCTCAAAAGGTATTATGCATTAAAGCGACTTGAAAGACAAAGTGTAAGAGTAATTATTGGTTTGACCAAATCAGTGGGCTCAGATGAACTATTCACAATTAAAAAATACTAAAAATGTATCAATTTTTTTACTTAAGGAAATCGAAAAATAATCCAAAGATTGGGACTATCTATAAAGCCGTATATGATGACCGCACACCAATAAGTCGAGACACTCTTAAAATCACTATACCATCAAAGCTATGGGATGATAAAAAACAAAAGGTTAAACCTAATATGGAAATCGACTACGAAAAATACAACTACATTATAAACCAACACAAGTCAGATTTCTTGGCAGCAAACAAAAAGGCAGTGAAAACCAATAGAGACTGCTTTATTGAGTTTGCATTGGAATATTTGGAGAATAATTACACTAATGAAGGAACGAAGATAAAATACGCTACAGTATTAAAGTCCCTCGAAAAATATGTTAATGAAGTATTGAAATTGAGCACGCTATCTTTTGAGGAGCTACGCAAAATTGATTTCATTAAGGGATATAAGAAATGGGTATTCAAGAGACAATACCCAAGTCGAGATGAAAAAGTGGTTAAGAGAACCAAAACGGTTTTCAATTATTTAATTGTAATCCAGACTTTCGTTAAAAGATACAATGAATTAAACCCAGAGAAAGATGAAATCAAAACAATCCATTATACAGTTGGAATAGATGATTTTGAAGATGTAGAACCAAAAATGTTATATCCTGCAGAAATTGACCGACTAATAAATTATTCATACGAGTCAGTAAAAAAATCTGACAAATCGATGGAGGCTAAACATCAATTCTTATTTCAGTTCTTTGCTAGTGGATTAAGGATAAGTGATATTCTATTACTAAATTACAAACATTTTACAAATGGCAGAATTGAGTTTGTAGTAAAAAAAAGCGGAAAAAAAATTAGTATCCCATTTGTTTATAAGGCTTGTAAGATGTTGGGATATTTTTATCCAATAGAATATAATACAGCCATATTAGAGAACCAACTAGGGGATATTGATTTAATGGATTATGAGTTAGATGAGCTAATAAAAGTGTATTCCTTAAAGAAGCCCCTATCTGATTTAACCATTGAAGACTTGTTTCAGTTTAAACAGTTCCTTATATCTGATAGAAACAATGACAACTCAAATAGATTAAGGGTGATTAAGGAGGTCATCATAAGAGTTGAAAAACAGGTTGCTGCTTCTATGTGTAAAATAATGGGTGAGAAGCCAAGCGGTTTAGTATTCGACTATTTGAATTATGAAGATTTTAAGGATTTGAGAATTATGGATAAGAAAGAACTTACCAAAAATCAAAATCATGAGTTACACAGAGCTAGGTCTAAATATAATAGTAGATTAAAAAGCATTGCAAAAAGGATAGAGGTTATAAAGATTACTTCCCATGTCAGCCGTCATAGTTTCGCTTATTATATGTTGAGCACAGGGGCTACCGTTGAAGAGATAAGTTTTGCACTAGGTCATTCCACAATAGAAATAACACAGTCCTATATTAAACAGTTTCCAAGTAAGTATAGTGACGAGGCAATAGGTAGGTTTGGTGCAAGTTTTAATATCTAATCCAATACCACCCCTGCCGGCAGGGAGAGCTGCAGGAGTTGCCGTGCCCCCTCTTATATATACATATATATTGATAATGGGTAAGTAGGACGATGCTGTCTTAAAAATCTGCCCAGAAATTTTCCTGGAATTTGGAAAATTATATTGCTAATGAAATAGTGAAATTGTTAGAATGTTCCATGCGGAGCGATCGTTAGCTCAAACATTCAGGATACTTAAGTTTGTAAAGTTCAAATAAAGATTCACGGACAATGTCTGATTTTTGACGACGAGTAATTGAGCATAGTTTCTCTAATCTATCTTTCTCTACTGTATCAATTCTTAATCTAACGAACTCGTTTTTGGTAATTTCTTTTTTGGGTCTCATGTATCTTCTTTATATATAAATATCACAGTTTAGTTAAAACTCGTTCCACTTGCCATATTTTTTGTGGGCACAATGAATTTATGTAGTTCTCAAAGTATTTATAATAAAATGGAATACAATGGGAAACAGAAAAGGAATATGGATTTCAATAGAAATACTTGAAGATAAAAACCTAGATGCTGCAAATAAAATCATACTAACGGAGATTTATTCTTTATGTAAATTACCTAAAGGGTGTATAGCTGGTGATAAACATTTGGGAGACCTTGTTAACCTATCAAGAACTGCCATAAACTCTAGAATTAAAATATTAGAGGAAATGGGATATTTTGAAAAAATAGTCAAACCAGGAATAGGTAAAATCTTGAAAAGAAAGCAAAGAAATAATATAATTTCTCAAGCAATTTTAGAAACTACTCAAATTGAGAATATTTTTAATCCAACACCTACTAGTTCTATAACTGACACCTTACCTGTCAGTTCTGGGACACCTACTAGTTCTACAACTGACACAATTAATACAACTACTAATACAGATTTATTAGAACAAGAAATAATACAATATACTGGGGCAACTAAAAATTCTGGTATGTCTATGAACCAATTATTAAATAATAGATTCGAAGAACTAGTATTTGATTTGGTTAATAAAACTAGTCTGGGGGAAGGGATTTTTATTTATACTGAACCAGGAAATCTAGATATGTTTAGAGATGCAGTTGATGAAGAAGAATATAAACTAGTATATCCATTACTAACTAGTATTATTGATGTAGAAAGAAAATTGTATGGTAATTAGATTAACCCTCAACGAAGAGGTGAGTGGAACGAACCATAGACGAAGTCTCACGACTTCAATCCCTCCCCCCAAAGTTGCGCTTTCACCCCCCTCCCATAAAATCTACTAAACGGAATATTCCCGAAAGTGGTTAATTCCTTTACCTTTTTATCGTAAGAACTTAAGAACAGTAAAAATGAACGAAAAATACACAAAATATTTCCTTTGTATTTCAGCCCTACCGATAGGAGTATTACAAACCTAAAATCAACTAAACGGAATATCCCGTAAAGTGATAAGTGGAAACTCCTAAAGTATTGTTCTATTCGTGAATACCGAACACTTAAAAATTTATTTCCAAATCAGTGTATTAATGTATCACATTGAGATATTTATATTAAACCGATATTATGAAATTAGAACCACTAGTAAATGTTAAGAAAACAAATCGTATCAAGATGATTATTACAACCGAACAACTACACAAGCTCGCTCAAAACGTCATCAACGAACAAGAGCAAAGAAAAATAAAAAAGACATATCTAATCAAACAAAACTCCAATGAGAAGAAGAAATAAAAGAAAAATAAGACATCAAGAAAAAGTGGTATTTATTTTGGATATAAACTCTCAGAACAGAAATACTCCCAAAGCAGAAAGAACCTATAAATATGTAAGCAGTATTGTTGATGTGATGCTTCGAAAAAGTGGCGTTGCTACTGATGTAGTTTTTGTTGGTGGAAGGAAAAGAGACCTTTGTATGTGGATTTCAGGAATATTGGAATTTTACCAATACAGTCAGATAGATATACAGGAGAAGACCCACATATTTGACATAGACCCTGATTTTGATATGCCAAACAAGTTTAACTAGGGATAACATTTCAAGTCCAACATCACAAAAGTAACAAAATCAAATAATTATGCATTTCCAATTTTTTTTAATTGCTGAAGCTCCTGCCTATTTTGTTTGGCATTAATGAAATAAACTAGAAATTTCAACATGTTGTTAGTTTAAGTGCTAGGCATTTGTTAATTTATCAAATCTTAAACGGTCGTTTATGGATTGCTAAATTGGTTCATTTATCTTAGCAAGAAATAATAATCATGGAGAATTATATTGCTTATGTTAGAACAAGTACAGGAAGACAAGTATTGGGATTAGAGGAACAGCAGTTTAGAATTCATCAATACATTCAATCAACTGGAGATAATTTAGTTGAGGTTGTAATTGAGCAGGAGAGCGGAAAGAATAATAAAAGAGTAAGATTAGAATACGCAACCAACCATTGTATAAAACACGGCTATACCCTTTTATTTACAAAATTAGACAGGTTAAGTCGTGAGGTGGAGTTCTTGTTCACTTTGAGAAATAAGGGGGTTAAACTTCGTTGCATTGAACTTCCTGAACTTAATACACTGACACTTGGAATATTTGGTTCAGTTGCGCAATGGGAGAGAGAATTGATTTCTACTAGAACAAAAAATGGATTGGCAGCACTCAAAGCCAGAGGAGTAAAATTAGGTTCTCCACAAAACTTAACTAATGAAGCTCGTATCAAGGGAACGCAGTCGATTATTAAGAAAAGGGCTGATAATGAAAATTGGAAAATGGCGAGGATGTTTATTGAGCATTTCCAAATGAAAAATGGATACATAAATTACACTAAAATCTCAAAAGAATTAAATATAAGTGGGTATAAAACAAGAAAGGGTTTCACTTTTAGTCCTAGTATTGTTAGAAGGTTGATAAATAATTAAAAAGCCCTTACTCCACGCACGCTGAACGGATTTGTCTTATCCTCGCCGTTGTTGAAACCACCGCCGTAACCACCGCCGAAGATGAAACCGTAAGCATTGGTCGCGTCATACTCGGTGCTGCTCCAATAGATAGCTGTATTTGAAAGTAGCGTATAACTGCCTGCTCGCAAAGCCTTTTGTACATTATAACGATTGTAATATAATAACCCTAATTCGTCAATGCTTGGTAAATACCAACCTGCGCCTAAAGATGTAATATAGTTTGCTGCTGGGCTACCTGTCATTAATGCTGTATTAAAAACCCCGTCTTCTGTACGGGTTGCATTTACTAATGCACCTGTGTTTTGCCATTTAGTGCTTGCCTGTTCGGTAAGTGCTACAATTAAGCCGTGTTCTAAACCATCGCTCCCTTTGTACAGGAAAAAAATAATACCCCCGCCATATGATTCTCCAACATAATGAGTTGTATTGGGTGAGTAAATTCCACTTACTGATGCTAACTCATCTACATCATTTATTATTTTTGAAAGTCCACTTCCATCAATATTACATTTATATATGTGTTGCCCTCCTGTAGGAGTGAAAAGTAAAAAAAATATTGTTTGTCCATCTGCGGATATTCTATATGAATCACTTGGGATTTCAGAATTTGCTGGTAATCCAGCTATATTAATTTTTGATTGACTTGATCCATCAAAATTTGACTTCCACACTTCATTTACACCTGAAATATGTTTCCCCCAAATTATAATACCAGTTAATTCATTTGAATTATTACTTGATGATGTAGCTGGAGTTGTCCAAGTTAAAGTTCCACTTCCAGTAGATGTTAATACTTGACCATTAGTTCCTGCTGCAGTTAATCCAGTTCCTCCTTTACCAACTGCTACCGCTGTTCCACTCCATACGCCACTAGTTATTGTCCCAACTGTATTTAAATTAGATACTGATGTTAATGTAGTATTACTCGTAGCTGTTATATTTCCCGCTGTTGATGCAGTAGTGGCACTTGACGCTGTTGCCGCATTACCTGTTACACTTCCAACTATTGGATTGGTTACCGTTAAGTTCGTCAATGTCCCCACACTTGTTAAACTAGAACCTGTAATTGTAGATTTTAAACTAGTACCT
>CAMCMP010000034.1 GCA_945876095.1 Chitinophaga pinensis | reverse complement strand
AGTGATCCAATAGTGCCATTTTTGATTGCTCCCGAACTCAAAGAAGTCTGAATATTAGCTTCTTTTGCATCGGGACATTCATCTCCATCAGCATCTAAATCCAAAGTATTTGGAATTCCATCGTTGTCAGTATCCAAATAGCTTAAACAAGAATTGTAAATGGCTAACCCACCAGTACCTGAAGTTGCCGAACCACCAATAATTTTAAAACTTACTTCTGCAATACCTACAGTGTTCGCTCCAGCGATATTTTTTAAACGAACAATTCCCCATGATTGTGCTGTCCCAGATGTTAAATTCGTAGTTTTAAAATAGGGTGTTCCTGTGTTAAATGGTGCCCCTGTAAATTTTGAAAAATTTCCTGTAAAATTATTGACATTATTAGGTTGAGGCGTCCAAATAGAAGCAGTTGGGCCATAGGTAGTAGATAAATCAAAATCAATCGCGTTTAAAACAGTTCCATCCGCTAACTTAACACTAAAATCACCCACTCTATCGTCCTGATAAATAGAAGCAAATTCAAATGCGATATCTGATACGGGGGCGTCAAAAGTAAATTTAAAACCGCCCTCTGATTCTGTAAATGAATGTCTCATCCAAGCTGGGAATGCCGCATTATATGCTAAAGCCCCAGTTGCGGAACCATCAATATTAGAAAATGTGTAGGTAGGTGCATTTGCACAAGTTGATTGTTCAATTGTGTCAAGTATACCATCATTATCATCATCTAAATCAAATAAATCCTTAACCCCATCACCATCAGAATCTAAGCAAGCATTTACTTTATTATAAATGGCATATGAATAGGAATAGACTGAATTATAAATACCATTATCTGCAACTGTTTCAATACTATTTGCAAAACCATTGCTACCATAGGTACCTATTACTTTACCCGTAGATGTCGAACTTAATACTCCAGCTTCAATGGCGTCAAAGCATCCATCACCATCAGAGTCTAAATCCAAACTATTAATAACTCCATCACCGTCTGTATCTGGATTAGGTCCACCTAAACATTCAGTGGGTTCAAGAAATGAAAAACCATGATTATCACAATTTTGAGAGGTTAATAACCAAGTGTGCTTTACTTTTAAACCTGTAACGTTTCCGTACACTTGCACCCTACCCATTGCAGAAGTCGCTGCTGTATTCGCTCCCGCTATTGGACTTGTTGATAATGTTAAAATATTATTCGACACCGAAGTTGGTACACTCGCATCAAGTATTCTTAATTTTACCGGATTGTCGTTTAAATCAAACCATTCTTCTTTAGCATAATCCACACCATAAAAACCAATAATTGGATTGTTGACTGTTTTTCCAAATTCATAAGTTAAAGTAGTCACTTGTCCTGGACTCATACAAGTGGTTGCATCTAAACCTGCAGTAACCGCTGGCAAATAACTTCCAAATGAAGCAGCAGTAACTCCATATGTTTTTCCAACTGGGATAATTGTTGAAGCGGTTAAAGGTTTACACCAAGCTGTTTCGACCTCATCCAATATACCATCATTGTCATCATCCAAATCTGTTAAATCAACCACACCATCCCCATCGGTATCAAGTCCAGAACAAATATTAGCTGCACTAGACAATGCATAATTTGCATAAGTAGATGTATAATTGATCACGCCACTTTCTGCAACTGTTTCAACGCCATCAGCTAATCCATTTGTTCCATAAGAATTGGCAAGACCCGAAATAGCACCAGCGGTACTTACTGATGTGGTGACTACTCCTCCATTTGCACCATTTTTCATGTCTCCATTTCTAAGTGTGCCTGTTACACCTGCTTCTTTTGCATCTGGACAACCATCCCCATCTGAATCTAAATCAAATTGGTTAGGCAGGCCATCGTTATCAGTATCACAAACTTCATATAAAGCATCTGAAGAAACAGATACACTGGCATTTTGCATTGGCGAAGCCAAGCCTGTATTTTGGAATTGCAAATCCTGAGCGGTTGCAGTTGCAGTAAAAGAAATGTACCTGGTTTCCCATCCACAACCTGCTGAGGGTCTATAATCATCAATAATTGTAGTGCCTAATTTTGTAGTAATTTTTCCTAAAGCTGCGGTAGCTCCAAATTTGGCATAATACACTTTTAAAATATATGTTTTACCTACCACTAAACCTGACAAAGTAGTTTTAAAAGCTTCTTGAGTATTCGAATAAAAATTTACCCAAGAATTATGACCATTAGGTGGTTTAGGAACTGTACCAGTACAAGTAGAAATCCAAGAACCATAAATTGAATATGCAGTAGTGGCTATATCAGGTGAAGAATTAGAGATCACCCAGCCAGCAGGAACAGCTTGTTCAGTAATCCCGGCAGTGGTATTTGTTGCAGGTAAAGTAATACTTGAAGAACAATATTCTTCTGAATCTGGCACTCCATCATTGTCATCGTCTAGGTCAACGGAGTTAATAATTCCATCCCCATCATAATCATCAATTGGTCTTGTACCACCAATGGTTTGCGAAAAAACAAAGGAACTAATCAGCTGAAAACAAACTAAAAACAGTAATCGATAGGCTAAGCGAAATTTCATATTGGTTGCCAAAGGTTTTGAATTACCAAGGAGTAAGGCCTTGATTATATATAATTAAATTAGTATATATCTAGTATTTTTATTACCCATCTGGCAGATTTCAACAAACGAACCTGCACTAGATCATTACAAGCAAAGAATTCCCTTTACAAAAAAAAATTACTTTACACGCAACTGAACAAAATGATCTATTAAATGAGTTCAAAAAAAACGATATGGTATAACTATAAGAGAAGTAGCTGTTTTAGAACTCCCATTCTAATTTTCTGAACTCGAGAAAATGAGGGGTAGCTTTATTTAGAATGAAGACTTATTCGGATAAAATGGGAAGAAATAGGGAATAACAGAACTAAATATAGATTCATTTTCCAAAAAATGGAACTGATTTATTATGAAAAAAAATATGTGAAAAAATCCAGTTTGATTTCTTCTGAATTGAAATATTGAATGGTCCGTTTAAATTCTATCAAAATCGAGGATTAATTAGTTCTAAAATGATTTTTTGGGACTCCTTTTTTGCCTATATAAATCAGAACTTCTCTACAATAATTTGAAATTTGCAAGGAAATAAAAAAATGAAATTTAACCCCCAAAAATCACTCAAAAAAAACAATCAAATGGATTGTTTTGAAGGATGTTTTTTCAGAATTTCTTTTTGATATATCGATTATTTTGAATTTATAAAGCTTGACAGCTTTCAAATAAAATAGAACAACAGCTACGCTTATTAAATCTTTTTGCCATAAAACGATCAAATTGATTTAATATTAAACATTAGAAATCTAACTTATTTTAAATCTGTGATACTTATTATCTCCCTGTTAATGATGTTTTTGACCTGCATTCTATTTGTCTTTAACCATAAGATTAATAAGAGTGCGATCTATTTATTTTCATTTCTCTTACTGTTATCTCTTTATGGTCTATTGCATTATTATATTATTTTAAGCCAGTCTATTGTCGGTTTTGCGATAATGTATGGTCACTTTATGCCCGTTTTCTATTTGATGGGCCCCTTATTATTTTTCTATATAAAATCTACCCTCAATGATGAAAAATACCAATTGAATAAACTTGACTATTTTCACTTTCTTCCATTTATCATTGGGCTAGTATCGATTGTACCCTACTACTTTGTACCCTTCCAAAATAAAACCGAATTGGCTCAAAAAATGGTTACCCATATAGCCATCCATAAACACATAGAAATATCCTGGCTATACCCTCATTTTTTAAACACCTACTTTAGACCAATATTGTTATTGATTTATTGCTGTACTTCCTTGTTCATTATTTTTAAACAGAGAGTAAATAAATCCCTCCAACAAATACCTGAAAAACAAAAACGTTTTATATTTATCTGGTTGGTGGCCATCTCTATTCTTACACTAATTATTGCCATTTGTTATAGTGCCGCAACTTATTTCTTTTTCAATTTACCCGAATTTTCTAATAGGGAGGTGAACGACTCTGCTTATCTAATTATTACAGCTACTTGCTATTGTCTAATACCAATTAGCTTATTGATATTTCCTGAAATTTTATACGGTTTACCCAGATCAAAAAATAAATTGCTTAACAAAGCCACTTCTCCATCCAATGAGGATGACACCCAATTAAAGGGAGATAAAACAGTTGCTCCGCAAAATCTAGATCCATTTAAACCGATTGCTGATAAAATAATTTTATATATCAATACAGAGAAACCTTATCTATCAGAAAACTTTAATATTGATGATATAGCAGATAAATTAGATATTCCTAAACACCATGTTTACTATTGCTTCAGTAATTTTTTTGATAAGAAGTTTACCAAACTAAGAACAGAACTTCGGGTAAAACATGCCAAAGAATTATTACTGACAGACGAAATCAATATATCCTCCTTAGAAGGCATTTGGTCAAAGTCTGGCTTTTCCTCCAAAACAAGTTTTTTCACTTCCTTCAAAGAAGAAACTGGCCTAACTCCTAAAGAATACCTACAACAAAAGCGATTTAGCTAATTTTATTCATACCAATATTCCTCACCCAACTACTACGATAACAATCATATCAATTCATGATGATTGGTCAAGGTTTTGATGTGAATGACCATGAATAAAAAGTGCTATAAATTGTAAATTTCGGCCGTTAAAAAATTAATACGCCGCGGCGGAGTAACCCATTTGAAGTAACGCTCTGTTCTAATTTAGCCTTAATAAACAAACGATACTCAAAAAATAGTAAGCGCCTATTCATCGACGCCCTCGAATAAAAAGTGCTAGAAATTTTAAATGTCAGCCGTTAAAAAATTAATACGCCGCGGCGGAGGAACTCCTTTGAAGTAACGCTCTGTTCTAATTTATCCTCAATAGATAGTAGACGCTTAAAAAGTAGTAATCGCCCAATCATCGACGCCCTCGAATAAAAAGTGCTAGAAATTTGAATTATCAGCCGTTAAAAAATCAAGGCTGTCTGAGCGGGCACTTCCTTTAAAGTTACAAACTTTACTCGCGAGTTCCTTGATTTTAGGCTGATAATTCAAATTTCAGCCTTTTTATTCGCAGGATTGATTTTTTTTGTTACTTTTTTGCATCAAGGCAAAAAAGTAAAAGCACTCTATTCCAAAGAAAATCTCAAACCTATAAACCTAAATTTATTTTACTAAAAAGATAATTTTACTAATCAATTACTACGATAACAATCATATCCATTGATGATAATTAGCCAAGGTTTTGCAACTATATTGTATTATTTTTAATCATTGATTAAATGAATCAATTGTAATCTTACTATTTAAAATTATACAGATGCGAACAATACACAAAGTATTAATCGGAGCGGCCATCGGAGCCATTGTAGGTATTCTATTTGCCCCTAATAAGGGTTCCATCACCCGAAGAAAACTTCGCCGAAAAGGAAATCAGATTAAAGACAAGATCAATGACCTAAAAGACGTGATCAACGAGAAAATTGATACGCTAAAAGAAGATGCTGAAGATATGGCAATGCAAAGCAATGGTCATTATAGAAAATAATCAATAACAAAAACTAAAAAAGTAGCAATGAATTGGCCAATACTAATACTTTTTGGAATGGCTGCAATCTCCTTTGTAGTTTGGCTAACCATACGCAATCAAAAAGACGAGAAAGAATTTGAACAACAACTTAACAATGACATTAAAAAAGATCATTCAGATTCCGACGACCCGGAAACAGATGAAATAGTTTAGCCATTTTATAAAAATTGAAGTCTACTTTTTCTTTAACACAGATAAATACTCCAACAAATTAGACATGTCCTGCGCACTCATTTGTTGATGCAAATTGGCTGTCATCATCGACTGCGACACTTGATTCAAGGACTTGATATTATTTGTCTTAATAGTCATTTTTCCTCCACCAGGAAATTTTAATTCCATATCATTATCTGTCTTGCTGGTTACAATACCCGTTACCGTAGCACCATCCTTCATCTCTACCTCCCAACCTTCGTAACCAAAACTTATCCCTGCAGAAGGATGAACAATCGCATCTAATAAACTTATCTTAGGCAACTTAGCCCCTATCTCTGAAAGGTTAGGACCATAATCATTCCCCTCTAAATTTACCTTGTGACAAAGAATACAGGCACTAGAGAAAACTTTTTTTCCTGCTACTACATTTCCCTTCAAGGCTTGCAAATCAGCCATCGTAGGTTCCTTTTTTTCGCCCTCTTTGATAGCTTGAGCTGGTAAATAAGCTGCTGCCTCCTTTCTTACTGATTCACGCGTAGAACCTGATACACTAAATACAATATCCGAAACTAATGAAGCGGGAACTTTCTTGTTTTTTAACAACTGCATTGCCCTAGTTTCTCCAGTTCTACTTCTACCGATTGCACTAGCAGCTATCTTTCTTAATGGCAGTGAATTTTTTTCTGACAATACAAGGCCTTGGATTAAATCAATCGACTCGGTAGTCCCTACCAACCCTAACACAGCTAATAATCCTTTCTGTTGCTCTAGGTCATTTCCATTCATTACTTTCCCAATTGGGTCGGTTCCACAAAGTTGCAATAATAAAGTCGCTG
Organism: Chitinophaga pinensis; assembly: GCA_945876095.1. GTDB lineage: Bacteria > Bacteroidota > Bacteroidia > Chitinophagales > Chitinophagaceae > Ferruginibacter > Ferruginibacter pinensis_E. Next base: position 25,530 of record CAMCMP010000034.1, on the reverse strand, counting down.
CATTTTTGTTGACCGTTCTTGCCAGCACTTGCGTAGACAATTTTAATAAATTTTCACATTGCGATTTCACTTCGTATTTGCTAACCAATTCTATATACTGATCCGTTCCATATAAAGACTGCAATACTTCTGTCAGCGCATTTTGTGCCAAGGGCGAACCAGTGACCGATGCCACATCGAGCGTGCTTAATATCACTCTGTAAAGCGCTAAATCATGCGAGGTATTATTAGCAATCATTTTTAACAACAAGTCCGATTTATTAGCTCCCTCATTAAAATCAAATGCACGGAAATATCTTGCCCTGTTTTTAAAAGTTTCTTTGTTATCCACCGCTAGTGAAGCTAAATATGGAAGTGATACCGATGATCTTGCTCTCCACACAATATCACGCGCACCCGCAGTGAGCAGCGGATTCTTAACCATTGTTAAATAAGTTTCAAAAAAACGATCCCACTGTCCTGCTGCACCTATTCCCAATGCTTCCAAATACCAACGATCTCTTCCATCATGCTGCGCAGCCAAAGAAGCCCATAATACCGCTGCTTCTGGAGAATTATTGTGTCGCAAGGTTACCGCACATTCACGACGTACTTGTGGATCCGCATCCTTCACTAAAAAACGAATGGCTTCCATAACGCCAATGCCTAGTTGCTTCGATGCCCTAATACCAATGATGCGCAAATTAGGATCCGTAGATCGGAGTGCTTGCTGAATATATTTATTGGCATCTGCATTGGACTGATTGACCAAGGCCCAAAAAGCCCTTGCCTTCATTCTTGGATTGGGTGAACTATTCCAGCACTTCTCTAGCTCTGGCGTGGCAGCGGTTCCCATTTTTTTCAATGCAGTAAAGGCATGATGCCTTACACTTAAATTAGGATTTTGTAAAGCAGCTACTGCACTACTGGCTGATTTATAATCATAGGTAGGTATCTTATACTTTGAAGCCGGCGGAGCTACTCTATAAATTCGACCGCGTACTTGATCACCTGCCTGATGCCCTCCTACGCCTGGATCGTACCAATCTGCAATAATCAAAGATCCATCCGGTGCAACACATACATCCGATGGTCGGAACCACTGATCATTTTCTCCTTTCACAACATTTACGATGGAAGCGCTATAACCTGCTCCATTTTTTTTAACTGGATACGCCCGTACTACATTCGGACCTGCATCGCAATGTATCATTTGATTTTGAAACTGAGAAGGCAATAAAGATCCTTCATAAACAATTAATCCTGTTGGAGATCCTGCACCTGTTTGCAATAAATTCGGCACTTCGCCTGGATCATTCAAATGCCAATGTCTTAAAGGAATAGAGTCTTCAATATTCACTCTATTTTTCTGCCATCCTGCACCAGTCATTTCATCCTTGAATCCATAATTACCATATTGCATTACATAATTAATGCGCACTCCCTTATTGCCATCATCATCATTATCGCTCTGCCATAATGTGCCATAACTATCCACCGCTACTTCATAAGGATTGCGAAAATTATTTGCTAAACACTCTACTTCTGATCCATCTGTATTACAACGGAAAACCATTCCTTGCTGATATTTTTTAGGTCCGATCACATCTCCATCTTGGTCCAACACATCTTTACCATTTTTATCTTTTAATGTCTTTCCCTCATTGCCCATATTGAAATATAATTTTCCATCCATGCCAAAAGTAAAAGCATGTACCGCATGATCATGCTGCTCTCCACCAATACCACTAAATAGTATTTCTTTTCTATCGGCTTTATCATCTCCATTGTCATCATAAAAAACCCATACATACGGACTTTGCGAAACAATCACTTTATTGCCCAACACACAAATACCTAGAGGAGCATTTAAATCAGAACCCTGATAAAAAACCTTGGCAGTATCTGCTTTTCCATCTCCATTCAAATCTTCTAAAATCATGATTCTATCACCCAAAAGATTAGCAGGATTTTTAGTGATGGCAGGTCGATAGTTATACGCTTCTGTTACCCATACTCTTCCTCTTTCATCAACATCAATATTGGTGGGGTTTTGCAACATCGGTTCTGTAGCAAAAGGACGAACTTCCAAACCCGGCGCTACACTAAGTCCCTTCAATGCATTTTCTGGTAATCGTTTCTGCTCTTCCGTTAGTGTGGTGTCTTTTAGCTGCAGAGCAGATGGAATAAATGATACCGGAATTAGTTGAGCATATTTGCTAAAAGTAAAAACACACAATATAAACCCGAGATAAATAAAAATTTTAATGGGGCTAAGCAATCGTTGATTGATTTTCATTTCCTATCACTTTAATCGTTAAAAAGATAATTGAAATGAAAGATAAGGAAAAGCTTTCGATTGAAGTAAATGGAGTCGAAAGTTTTTAGAGAGGAATTATTTTTTCTGGCTAACTTTTAAAGGCTAGTGTATTGTTCAGTTCTACCCTGATTTTAAATGACAGGCCCTCTAAAGGAGAAGGAGTATAATTAAAAAGAAACAGCGGAAATGTAGGTACATTCCCGCTGTTTCAAACTAGAGGATGCTATAATAATCCTATAATGTTTTAACGCGAATATTTCTAAAACGCATCACGTCACCATGACCCAAGTAACCAATATGGCCGGTGGTTCTTTTTAATCCTGGATGTTCTTTGTGATCGGCTGTTCCTTTTAAAATAGACTCTTTAATATCTCCATCTAAAATAACGGTTCCATTTAAAGTCACTTTTATCTTGGTGCCGTTTACTACTACTTCCTGTTTATTCCATTCTCCGATTGGTAATAGATGCCCTCTTTTTGCAGGTATTACTCCATATACAGAGCCATGGTATTGATAAGGTTCAAGATCTTTATAAATAGCCGCCTCGTTATCTAAAATTTGTAATTCCGATCCTACATAAGCAGCATCTCCTTTTAATGGCGCGCGTATTCCCAATCCATTATTTGATCCAGGTGTAAGTTGAAATTCGAAACGATAGTCAAAATTGGCATACTCTTCTTTTGTGTACAAATTACCATGGCCTAATTCTGGATGTACTACCATTACGCCTTCTTCTATCAGATAGCCTTCGGTGTTGCCCATCCAATGATCCATATTAGAGCCATCAAAAAGCGTCGTAAAGCCTTGCTTTTTTTCTTCTTCACTCAATGAAGAAGTAGTAACCGGTGTGATTTCTTTTAGATAAATATTTCTATAGGCAACATAAGTACCATGTGCTTGCAATTCAATTTGCTCTTTAGAAAAGATAGGTAATTTACGATCCCAATAATTTTCAAGCACCGTATTGTCAGTTACCAATACCCCATTCAAGTACACCGTAACTTTATCACCTTTCATAATAATGTGAAAGGTATTCCATTGGCCGATTTTATTATCCGCCACCACCAATGGTTTGCTATTGTTTTTTTGATTGTTATACAATCCACCCGAACCTACTTGTGCGCCTACTTCTCTTCTACTAGTATCCCAAATTTGTACTTGTGGGGTTCCGCGTAAATAAATTCCTGCATCTCCTTTTTCAGTAATTTTCCAATCTACAAACATTTCAAAATCACCGTATTGTTTTTCAGTAGCTAAGTTATCGCCATGGCCCGTAAAAATTAACAAGCCGTCTTTTGCAATCCAGTCACCTTTTGTTTTTTCGTTGGTTACTTTTTGTTTTTCTTCTAATTCAGCTGCAGTCATTTTAGAACGAGCAATTGGATTGCCTACCAATGCCTTCCATCCTGCAAGATCCTTGCCATTGAATAGCGATACAAATCCATTGTCATAAGGCATTAAAGCGATATGTGATTTTAATAAGGGTACTAAAATAGCGCTATCAGCACCTTTAATCAATGGAACTGCTTGCTCTAATACTTCACGCACTGACTTTCCACGAATACTCTTATCGGCAAGCGCCATCCGCGCAACAATTAATGCCGCCTCCTCATTTACAGCAGCATCATTCAAAGAACGACCCACCATCATCAAAGAAGTAAAACTCGGGATGCGAGCCGCCGCAGAAATAATTTGTTGCTTCTGCAAAGGATTGGTTGCAGCCGTTAGCTGATCTTGAAGATCCAATAATTGCTGGACAGTATTGGGTGCTTTTTTCTTTATTACAAAAGTTGGTTTTATTTCTGGTAAAACATGGTTTACATTATCGAGTGCGGCCTGAATATGGCTGCGAGCTGGTTCCATCGCTTTCTTCAAACCTTTATTCAATGCATCAATAGCCGCTTTTGAATGAATAGTAGCGAGTGCTCTTGCTGCATTGCCTATAAAAATGGAGTTGGAAGATAATAATTTCGACAAGGTTTTTACGGCAGCATCATCTCCTAGATAGGCTAGATGTTGTACAATCAAAGAGCGGCCATAAAATGATTTCACATATTTAATAGCGGAAGAAAGCGTAGCCGCTGTCGCTGATTTTAGTTTTGCATCTGAGGCTATATGATGAACATAAGCGCTCAAGGCAAGGGTGGTTTTTAACCTCAAAGAATCAGAGTCGTCTAACTGCTTGAGTAATTTTTTCCAATCCCCTTTAGACCAGGTCTGCATTGAATTCAATGAAGCAGTAGCATCCGCGATGCGCTGGTAGGGAAAATTTTGAAGTACACTATTTACTGCATCCGTTTGTGCAGAAAGTTTCACAAAAGAAACTACTAAGAATAGGAGGATGAAATATATTTTTTTCATTGGTTGATTTTTATTTTTTATCACTTGAATAAGTAAGCTGGTTATCATTTATTGAGAGATAACTATTTTCTCATTCTTTAATTACATTAAATATTCCAAGGAGCGCGCATCGGCGGATTAAGTAAACTATTCGCCTCTACATCATTTACAAACTCCTGTGTCACTGGATTAAAATGTAAGGTCCTACCTAATTGTAATGCAATTTTTCCCATATTAACAACGGTGCAAGATCTAAACCCATTTGATTCATTCAATGCAAAGGGAGTGCGGTATTTCACCGAATCCAAGAAGTTAGTAACCTGTGGTGCTGGATCAGGTAGCAAGGCTAATTTTTGAGCCAGATTGGGAATATCTGATTTAAAGCCTGCATATAATTTTCCTTTGGGTCCTTCTAAATAAGCAGCATTTGGATCTTTCGCTTCACCATCTAAAATAATCTTGCAGCCATCTTCATAAGTGAAGGTTATTTTTCTAAAAGTACCGCAAGCATCGGGATGCTGTTGCTCTGCATCTACCTCCACCTTAATTGGACTTGTTTCATCCTTGCCTAAAAAGTATTGAATCGGATCAATATAATGTTGTCCCATATCACCTAATCCACCGCCATCGTAATCCCAATAACCTCTAAAAGTATTGTGCACGCGATGTTCGTGATAAGGCTTGTAAGGAGCTGGGCCTAACCATCTTTCATAATCGAGTGATTCAGGAATGGGCTGTGCTTCCAATTGAGTTTTACCTATCCAATAAAATTTCCAATCAAAACCGGTGGTCTTACTAACGGTAACGGTTAGTGGCCATCCCAATAAACCAGACTCCACCAATTTCTTAATTGGCTTTACGGGGGTTTTCATGCCATAAAAATTATCACTAAATCTAAACCAGGTATTCAATCGAAACATTCTTCCATATTGCTTTACCGCTTCTACTACGCGCTTACCTTCACCGATTGTTTTGGTCATTGGTTTTTCGCACCAGATATCTTTACCTGCTTTAGCTGCATCGATTGAAATAATGCCATGCCAATGAGGAGGTGTGGCAATATGTACAATATCTACTTCAGGCAGTGCAATCAATTCATGATGGTTGTGAAAAGTTTTAACACCGCCACCAATCATATCAGCTGCTTTCTTTAAATGCGTGGTATCTACATCGCAAATAGCCACTACCCTTGTTCCAGCATAGGGAATATGTCCGCGCCCCATACCACCTACACCCACAATACCTTTGGTAAGTTGATCACTCGGTGGAATAAATCCCCTTCCTAGCACATGCCTAGGTACAATAAAAAAGCCTGCGATAGCGGTTGCTGAATTTTGCAGGAACCGGCGCCTGCCTTTTTGCGTAGATGGTTTCATGTTTTCAGAAAATTTTTTTCTTGAATAATTGATTAGGCAAATAGTGATTAATCGATCTTGCTTGATTTGTATATTAAATTTTTAATAAAAAGTAGCAACTCAATAGCAAACGAGCTATAAACATACATTTTATTCTGCAGTAACGGATTAATGAGGGGCTATTTTTTTTGTAGAGATTATTTTAATTACCCTTCAGCGAAGCGCTGTACATATTTTTATAACTATTCCAAGTATTGAGTGATTTAGAAAGGGCGATTGCTGCATCCGTTTTAATATTATAACATTGTAAGCCTATTCTTCCTTGGTAGCCCTTATCTTTTATAAGCTTTACGAAACGATAGGTATCAAAACTTCCAGCACCTAGAGGTTGTATCAATCTATTCCAATCCATATTTTTGGTATCTCCTGTATCGGCACCGCAAATTGAAACCATCATTAGATGGGGCATCGATTGGGTGAGTGCTGCTTCTATTTGCGTTTCTCCCTCTACCTTCAAAAAATGACAGAGATTAAAGACGATTCCAATATTTGGGCGCGCCGCCATGGTAGCAATTTTCAAAGCATGTTGGATAGATTCGCAGTAAAGTAAATAATGAGGATAAATAGCCAATTTCACCTGATAGGCAGCAGCATAATCGGCTAATGGAGTGAGCATTTCAACCAATTTTGTATCTCCCTCTAACTGATTATTCTTGTATAATTTACTGACGATGGGTAATGTAATTAATAGATCACGGCCTTTTGAATCCCTGATAATTTTTTTTAGTAGCGAGTCCTTGGAAGCAATACCTTGGTCAATGTTTAATTCAATATAAATCTCGGGCATTGCTAACCCAACGCGATCGAGGGCTTTTCGAAATTCAAAATAATTTTGTTCGCCACTACCCGACATTGCTTGGTAACCTGTTTTTTTTGCCAAGATAGCTTGATCCTCAAAACTTTTTGGAGCATTCGGAAGATTCATTGCATTTCCAAAGCAATAAAATAAATTATTGAATTTCTTATTTTGAGCATTACAGCACAGAGACAAGTGAACGAAAAATACCACCAAAACCATTGACAAAATTTTCATTGGCTTAAATTTATAAATTAACTGAATCTATTTAATATTATTACTATCAATATTTAAGATACACTAAAATTCCTTTTCAGCCATTTCACTGGTTGGTAAACTAATTTTTCTATTCTTTTTTGATAACGCTTAGCCAATTGAAAACTGGAACTGATCGGGTTCGTAAATATAATTGGTAGTGGTATAAAAATCCTTTCCATAAGTTGTTATTCTTTGTCGGTTGGATTGCTTTAATCCCGCATCGATATTTAGCCACTGCATTTGAAAGCTCCATTTTTTATCAGCACTTATTTTTTTTACCGTAAAATGAGGAGTTAAAAAGCGACTATCTTTTCCTTGCGCAGTAACCTTTTCCGATAAATAATTAATACTCAATTGCATTGACCAATTTTTGGGAAGTGAAAAACTTTGAGTACTGGTAAAGCTATATACCCAGCTACTATTATTTACTGCAATTTGACCATTAAATATTTTTCCAGTCACCGAATATTGATACAGATTTCCACCTATCATACTACTCCACCATTTGTTGATAGGCCAATTAAAATTAGATTCGATCCCTATTTGCTTTGCCATTCCTGCATTGGTAAAAACTCGATTGAGTATGGAATCATTAAACACTTTATTTACTCTTTGAATGGGGTTTTGAACGGATTGATAATAAAGGGTTGCGTACCAGCTTGATTTATTATAATTTTTTTCAAATCCAATTTCATAGGTGCCTATTAGCTCTGGCAATAAATTAGGATCCCCTTGCTCCAATGTTTCGTTGTGCTCTCTTTCTGGTAAAGGATTTAATTCAAAATTATTCGTTCTTCTAACTCTTCGGTTATAGCCTAGTTTTACGGCTCCCTTATTCAAGGTAGTCAGTCTGAATTGAAGAGAAGGAAATAAATTCGTGAGCCTTTGTGTTTTTAATTCATTGGTGTTAGAAAAAGATAACTGACGATCCGAATGTTCTACCCTCAATCCACCACTATAATTGAGTGCCTTCGTTACCCCTGAGTATTGAACATAAGCTGCAGAAATATGATTGATAAGTTTTACCCTGCTCGAATAGTCAACGTTCGTTGAATATAAACCTGTCCCCAATATTTTGGTAAGATATTGAAAGTCGCCCTCTTGGGTATCATACCGATATTGTAAACCAGACTGCAAATTTCCATTTCCAATTTTTTGTGAATAGTCAGTCTTTAAACGAAAAGCATTGAGTGGGTTGGTATAAGGATTAATGGTGTATTGCAGAGTATCATTAGAACCCCGAGATAAAATATTATTATTAGAGGTAGAGCCTGAAAGACCTGCATATTCATATAAAGCAGAAAAATAAATATTCGACTTATCGCTAAAGGAATGGGCCCAATCGAGATTTGATAAAGTAAAGGCACCTTTCTTTTGCTGATCATTTTCATTAAAAAATTTAAAGTTGGATTTAGATCCTGTCACAATATTTTCTGTAGCAATTTGGTAATCCAAATCCGCCACCCTACTTTGATATTTTATACCCGAATAAAATCCAGCACTAAAAGTATTTTTTTTATCTGCTAAAAATGATACACCCAATTTAACACCGTAATTATATCGCTTAAAACTTCTTTCACCATTAGAAGGAAAACTAGTTTTTTTATTTCCAACTATTGTATACACATCTCCTTCTCGGAAACCAGCAATATCACTGCGCAAATAATTGAATCCTGCACTAATTTCCCATTGATTCGTTTTATAAGCCGACGATAAATCCATACTATATCGTTGGGGATTTCTGCGGTTATCATAGTCATTAATAGGAGGTGCTCCACCCATAACATTCGCCTTGAGCATCCAGCCATTATCCACTCCTGATTTTGTGATAATATTAAGGATGCCCCCTTTACCATCTGCATCATATGCAGCCGAAGGGCTGGTAATCACTTCTATATTTTCAATGGTACTAGCCGCTAGCTGACTTAAAACAAAAGAAGGGCTGCCCTGTGTAGGCTTGCCATTAATCAAGACCAAAAAACTATTTGATCCTCGAAATAAAATTTCTCCCTGGCCATTAACAGAAATACTTGGAAGATTGCGAACCAAATCTACGGCTGTACCATTACTCGCATTACTAAAACTAGCCGCCCTAAAAACCTGTCGATCCATTTTAAATGATACAGGAGCTCTCTTACCTTTTACTACCACTTCTTCAAGAGAAATAGGTTTGCTTATCAAAACAATAAGACCCCAATCATTTATATTAGATTCAATATTGGATAAATCAATTTTCTTGCTTAGATATTGTACGCTGGTAAAAACAATTGCAGATGCAGTTGATCGATTAACATTTATAGAAAATGATCCATCTGCTTTAGATAAATAGGATTTAAGAACTACTCCCTCCTTATTCAGGATACTAATATTTACAGCAGGAATCGGTTGATGAGAAATACTATCTGCAAGAAGTCCCTTCAATAATGAATTTTGGCCAATTGCCGAGATACATAAATATTGAAAAACAATCAATAGGCCTATTTTCTTCAAAGAGATTTTCATTAAAAGCAAAAAAAAGCTTTTTAATCTTATCTATCAAGTTTTACTAGCTTAAAATAAAATCTTGGGATGTAATAATTTCTAGACCTATTATTTATTAGCATTCCCTTTTTCAGGCAACAATTCAAAATGGGTTGCTTTAAACCTGCTTTTTACTACTTCGCCAGAAACTTCCGCTTTTCGAATGGCATTGCAAAAACCATCTTTTGCATGAGCATCTCCATGCGAATCGATTTTGGATCCATCTACAAAATAGGCTTTGCCATTTATTCTAACTGCTAAGTCGCAACTCTTACCAGGCAGTCCAAATTGACATTGACCGCAGGCGGCTTCTACTACTTGCATCTTTGTTTGGCAGATAGCCGTTGCCGTTAAGAAGCTGGCGAATAATAAAAAAATGATTTTTTTCATACTCAAATATAAGGAATGATATAAATTTTTAAATTAAATTAAAATAAATTGTAATATGTTAAATTAAATACTATCTTGTACTCGGTTTTTCATAGGATATTGGATTTTAAAGCGGGGCTGGATTTCTATCCGGCCCCTTATTTTAAACAAAATCACCGTTCTAATAAATTTAAATTATTGAAAATGAATATTTTATAATTTTAAATTCCAATATTCTGCAGTTCAAATAAAAAAGGAAATGACATTCCTATCATTTCCTTTCAATCAAAATTCTATTCAATAAGGCTTCACTATTTTTTGTTAATTGGAAATGTATAAATAGCTGCATCCCCTGGATCTAACTCCAACGAATTTTCATACACACTGGCTGGTACAATCGTTCCATCTTTCAGTACTTTTTTAACCGTCTCATTTCCATAAAAAGTCAGATCCATGCCGTTCAGAAAATCTTTATTGATCACTACCAAAATATAATTATCACCATTTTCCAGCAGTGCTACTATCGCTGGCTTACCATTGGTTTCTAATACCTTAACCGCATCTGGTAGCGAAGTAAGTCGAATAGTTCCAGTAGGAATTCTTCCTTTGCCAGTATGCCTCACCCACACGACTTTTGATCCAAGAAAGAGTCCTGAAAGATTTTTAATTTCTTGGCTCATTAATTTTATCCTATCGTAAACAACCGTTCTTTTTCCCGCAGCACTAATGGGGGCCCCTCGCTGATCTTCTACTGATGCACTAGCGAGAGAAGTTGCTGACCAATAAGTAAAATACTGTATTCCCTGTGCACCATAAGCTAAATTGGCATACACCTGCAAACGCATAGCAGCCAATGTTTGCGGGGTAATATGCCCTTCATCATAGTTGGTAGTCAATGCAAAAGCCCAAAATGGTTTACCGGCTTTTTTTGCCTCTTCAGAGAATACTTCTAGATTTTCAAACCATCTATCAGAAAGCTTTTCTTTAAGAACCGGGTAATAGTCGAAAGAAAGAAATTGTAAGGGTATTTGTTTAGCACATTCACTTACATATTGGCGATAACTTTTGGTACCCATAATGGAAGAATCTGCAAAAATTGGAAATAAGTTCACATAACAAAAATGATTCTTGTCAACGGATTGAATTCGTTTTGCCCAATTTCCCAACTCCGGATAAGCAGCCATAGAGGGTTCATCAATCAGATGATAGCCTACTACTGCAGGATGATTCATAAAGCGGCGCGCAGTTTTTTCAGGATCTGTTTTTAATTCAGGACAAGAAACAACCATCTTCATGCCCACTTTTTCTGCTACATCCAACGCTTTTTGCATGGCTTCAATATCTGGAAAACCTGTAAACTGTAAGGTAATTCCCGCATCCTTCATCTCTTGATAACGAGCAACCGTTGTTTCACTAGCTGGAATACTATACCAAGCAAGAATTGGAATTTGACCTTTAGTGCTTACTCTTTCCTGGGCCTTTATACCTTGCATACAAACCAATAGCAGTGCACTAAATAGTAGATTATTTTTCAGATTCATTTGATTGAATTTTATAGGTTAAAGCAAAAGTAATTTTGAAGATAGTCATTTTGAAAGCTCCAACAAAAAATGAGCTATCCAAAAAACTTATTTTTCATAAACAAAGTTTTCCATCACTTCCATACTCAATATCGCCTCTTCAATTGGAGAAGGATTGGTTGTTTTTCCTAAAAAATATTGAACCACTTTTTCAATCATTGGTTGCTGAATATGTTTGGGCTGAATAAATTTCTGACTATCCCCATTGGACATTTTTAAAAAGCCTTCTGTTCCAAAAAAGTTAAATGTCAAGGTTCCTTTATCGCCAATAATTTCGCAATGATCTCTTTTCATAGCCTCCGGCATAGAAAAACCCCAGGTTCCAGTAAATAAAATATCTTGATCAAAATGAATCCAGCCATTAACGGTATCTTCTACTGGACTGGTTTTTAACTGAGTTAAAAAATTGCCTCCATATTTAATTGGCTTTCCAAATATATTGATCATGATATCTATTTGATGTGGAGCAATATCATAAAACAATCCTGCCCCCGCCAAAGATGGATCTATTCGCCAGAGATCTTTGGGCGTAAGATTGGAAGCTTCAATTGCCGGTTCAAAATATTGAAGCGTAACCAAATTTATTTTTCCTAATACCCCCGTTTCAATTATTCTCTTTATTTCAATAAACATAGGCAATGCTCTGCGATAATGAGCAACCACCATCTTTATCCCGGTTTGATCTGAAAATGATTGCATTCTTTTTGCTTCTGCAACATCGCGCGTTACTGGCTTTTCTACATAGACCGGTTTACCTGCCGCCATCGCTTTGATGGCAAAAGGCTCATGAAACTTTGGCGGCGTAGCAATATAAATTGCATTGATAGCAGGGTCTGCAATCAACTCATCCACATCAGTATATTGATGAGGCACTGCATGCCTTTTAGCATAATCTGCCAACAATACCTTATCCCTTCTCATCACTGCATGCAATTCAGAATTGGTTACTTTATTAAAAGCAGGTCCACTTTTCAACTCGGTTACATCTCCACATCCAATGATTCCCCAAACTATTTTTTCTGGTGCTAACATAAATAAATTCTATTAAGTAAATGATTTGAATCGCTTGAAGCCAAAGATAAGTTGAGCAGATCCCACATGTAAATAAATATTTTATAACTATTGAACCTTCCTACTGGACTTCTGAATTGTATATATTTATTTTATAATGTATTTAAGTACACTTCGATAGCTATAATTATTATTAAGATTTTATACAATATCTTGCACCAAGCAAAATTTAACTTCCCTCTTAATATTTTATTTTATAAACCCTTTTTTAAATGAATTCTTCCGTATCAAAAACGAAAAAGTTAATGATATAAATTTTAGTACTAAAACATTTATATGTCTAAAAATATAATTTTATCATTGCTGATTTTACTTTTACTAAGTAGTTGTGGTTATACAACACGAAAAGGAATTGCGTCCTATTATGCTGATTTTTATGAAGGCCGCACTACAGCGAATGGTGAAATATACAGACAAAATAAAATTACCGCTGCACACAAAACACTTCCTTTTGGAACAAAAGTAAAAGTTACCAACCTCGCCAATAATAAAACAGTAGTAGTACGTATTAATGATAGAGGGCCTTATGTAAAAGGGAGAATCATAGATTTAACGAAAGCGGCAGCCAAAGAAATAGGTATGATTGGGGCAGGTATTTCTAAAGTAAAAATTAGGTATAAGAAAAAATAAAATCATGAGGGAAATAAAAATTTTATTACCTGCTTTTGAAAAGCTACAACCTATAAAAAATATTTTTAAAATCGCTAGCTGCTATTTAATCATGTGGTCAATTGCTAATACAGCATTGGGGCAACCTAAACCAAATGAAAATAAAATAAGTACGGTTTATAATTCCTATCAAGAAAATAATAACGTTACTTCTGCCAAGGGAATAACCATGGATATTCAAGGGGAAAGTCTTGTTTTGGCTGCTACTAAACCTGGAAGGCTATGCTTTGATTCATTAGTGAAAAAAAGTGTAATTGTCAGAAGCACCTATCAACGTCATCATGCCAATAGTAAAATTTATATTGAAGGTGTTGATTATATTGTTGATTATGAGAAAGGAGAAATTCAAAGAACAATCAACTCAAGTATTCCTGATTATTCTAAGTATATTTTGTATGAAAAGAAAGACTTTGATCATACAAAATTTACTGACTTCTCTAACCATCCTTATTTCATTTGGGTAGACTACGTAACAAAAAATGGCGAAAGACTTGCAAAGCCGAATGATCAAAGTAAGTATCTAGTTAATTTACGAAAAAAATTAGAAAGCGGTCAAGCGCTCTCCATTGTTTCTTATGGTAATAGTATTACTGCAGGTGGTGAAGCTTCTTCTACAGAATATAGGTTTCAATTTATTTATGGAAACTATTTGAAAAGCATTTTCCCCCAAGCAAATTTCAAAATTGATGATGTTTCAATACCTGGCTATTCTTCTAAACAAGGCATAGAATGGTGGGATACTTATATTGGAAAAACATCTCCTGATCTAGTATTAGTAGGATGGGGAATGAACGATCATAATAAGGGAGGTAACAGTCCTGAGCAATTTAAAAAGAACCTTGTAAAATTGGTGGAGATGATCAAAGAAAGAAAAAATGCAGAAGTCATTCTATACTCTGCCTTTCCACCAAATAATGATTGGCATTATGGAAGTCACTCGATGGAATTATATGCAGCCGCAACCAAACAAGCGGCATTAGAGGCTAATTGTGCCTATGTGGATGTGTATAGCACATGGATGAAAGTGTTTAAAAGAAAAGATCAGTCCTCTTTACTAGGAAATAATATTAACCACCCGAACGACTTTGGACATTGGCTATTTGCCCAGGCTTTTGAAGCGATGCATTTCTAAAAATTGAAATAAAAAGCGTACAATAAATAGCATGAGTAGGTCTTTTAGGGGAAATTGAGCCTAATCTTATAAATTTTTGACTTCCATGAAATTATCAAAAAAAAATATTAGATTTGTTTAAACTAAAAAATTGATATATGAAAAAGTACTTAATGTTATTAGTAATGGTGGTATGTTTTACCGCTGTAAATGCACTAGATAAAGGCAAATGGACTGGATTTATAGGTGATGAGAATTGCGGAGTAAAAGGCAATGATCCAAAACATGCAGCTTGTGCAATGAAATGTGTAAAGGATGGCGCTAAGCCAGTATTTGTAGTGGGTGACAAAGTATATGCTATCAGCAACGCTGAAAAAGTAGAGAAGTTTGTCGGTACTAAAGTAACCATTACTGGTACTATCACTAATGATGTATTAGTAATTGATACTGTAATTAATTAAAACAACAGCTTATTGAAGCGAGCCTCAAAAAAAGGCTCGCTTTTTTATGCCTACTATTTTTCATTTTCCTTTTCTAAAAAAAAACGGATTGCTCAGCTAAATTGGTGAATTATTATAGAAAAGATCGTCCGAAAAGTATTGGCGAGATAATAAAATCTGTAAAAATTGAAAAGAGGATTTGCTTTTCAGTAAGCTAGCTATTGGTTTTAATTCGTATCTGATCTACTTAAAAATAAATGATTTACAAGATCATTTAATTTATCACAGCCGATAGTTACCATGTTTTTTTATTTACTTTTTTTTCTTTAGGAACTGCTTCAACCATTGGTGTTGCAGCTGGTAATGCTGCAGGAGATTTTATTGGTGCTTCGGTTGGTTTAGTTGCCTGAGCAGGTGAAGGCAATGATGCAGGAGATTTTATTTGATCTTGGTGCGGTTTGGTTACCTGAGAAGGTGATGGCAATTTTTTGTTTCCTAGGACTTGATCTCTTAGTCCTAAAGCCCCTGTTAAACCTTTTTGTATTTTATGTCTTAACATAAAGTTTATAAATTAATTAAAATCCTACAACTCAAATATACCTTTATAAAAAGGTTTTAAGAAATATTTTATAATAATCAAAGTGCAGTTATGGTGTCTCTAGATTTAATAAATAATTTAAATTATTTTCAGCATTTCGGTAAGTGAAATGAATTGATTAAAAATCAAATAGATTCGACCAATCATTGGAATCTATGCTTTGGCTATTATTCTCTGCAATAATGATAAAATCTTTATCCTGCCGTTTAAATTTTTCTTAAAAATGATATAATTAATTAAACAATTGATCCTCTATTCTGTTTATCAATAAATAGAATTTTTGAAAATTTCCCTTTTTCGAAATCCCAGCGATACCTGGTTAGGATTTTGATATACAACTAATCCAAGATTAATGTAATTTTATCGATCAAAAACAAGTCTAAAAATTTTAAGAAAATGGAAAGTAATTCTAACAACGGTGAAGCCAAATGCCCTTTTACTGGTGCATCTGCAAAACAAACCAGCGCAGGTGGTGGAACAAGAAACACAGATTGGTGGCCTAATCAACTGAAATTAAACATTCTGCGTCAACACTCTTCCCTTTCTAACCCAATGGATGAGTCTTTCGATTATGCGGCCGAGTTTAAGTCGCTAGATTTGAAAGTATTGAAGAAAGATATTTTTGATTTAATGACTACCTCACAAGAATGGTGGCCTGCCGATTATGGTCATTATGGTCCCTTTTTTATCCGCATGGCATGGCATAGTGCAGGTACTTATCGCACAACAGATGGCCGTGGTGGTGGCGGTGCAGGTACCCAACGTTTTGCCCCATTGAATAGTTGGCCCGATAATACTAACCTTGACAAAGCGCGTTTATTACTTTGGCCTATCAAAAAGAAATATGGTAAAAAACTTTCCTGGGCAGATCTAATGATTCTTGCTGGTAACTGTGCTCTGGAGTCAATGGGTTTTGAAACCTTTGGTTTCTCTGGTGGTAGAGAAGATATTTGGGAGCCACAAGAAGATGTGTATTGGGGTTCTGAACGTATCTGGTTAGACGATAAACGATATACTGGCGACCGCAATCTTGAGAATCCACTGGCAGCAGTGCAGATGGGATTAATTTATGTAAATCCTGAAGGCCCTAATGGTAATCCTGATCCAATTGCCTCTGCAAGAGATATTCGTGAAACATTTGCCCGTATGGCAATGAATGATGAAGAAACAGTTGCACTGATTGCAGGAGGCCACACATTTGGTAAAACCCATGGTGCTGCTGACCCAAGTAAATATGTTGGTAAAGAACCAGCAGGTGCAAGTATTGAGGAACAAAGTCTTGGTTGGAAAAATACTCTAGGAAGCGGTAATGCTGGTAACACCATTACTAGTGGATTAGAGGGTGCCTGGACAACAACTCCTACAAAATGGAGCAATAACTACTTTGAAAATATGTTCAATTTCGATTGGGAATTAGCAAAGAGTCCAGCTGGTGCCCATCAATGGAAACCAAAAGCCAATGGAGGTGCAGGCACTGTACCAGATGCACACGACCCTTCCAAAAGTCATGCTCCAACAATGCTTACCACCGATATTGCATTGAAAGTAGATCCTAATTATGGACCTATCTCAAAAAAATTCTATGAAAATCCTGATCAATTTGCAGATGCATTTGCGCGGGCATGGTTTAAATTAACCCACCGTGACATGGGGCCAAGTTCTAGGTACGTTGGATCAGATGTTCCTAAAGAAATTTTAATTTGGCAAGATCCTATCCCTGCTGTAGATCATCCATTAGTAGACGATAATGATGTAGCTTCATTAAAAACTAAGATTCTTACTTCTGGACTTACAGTTGCTGAATTAGTATCTACTGCATGGGCTTCCGCATCTACTTTTAGAGGTTCCGACAAACGTGGTGGTGCCAACGGTGCTAGAGTTAGACTTGCCCCTCAGATGTATTGGGAAGTTAACCAACCCGCTCAATTATCTAAAGTAATTGCTGCATTAGAAAGTATTCAAAAAGAATTTAATAAAAATCAATCTGGAGGCAAAAAGATTTCAATTGCCGACTTAATTGTTTTAGGTGGATGTGCGGCAATAGAAAGTGCAGCTCAAAATGCTGGTCATACTTTGAAAGTTCCTTTCACTGCTGGTAGAACAGATGCATCACAATATCAAACAGATGTTGAATCCTTTGGCTTTTTGGAACCGATTGCTGATGGCTTCCGCAATTACAGCAAGTCAAGAGCAATTGTTTCTGCAGAGGAAATGTTAATTGATAAAGCACAGCTAATGAAATTGTCTGCTCCAGAAATGACCGTTTTAGTTGGAGGCATGCGTGCGCTAAATACCAATTTTGACCAATCGCAACATGGTGTATTTACCCATCAAAAGGAAGCACTTACCAATGACTTCTTTGCTAACCTAATCGATTTTAGTACCACTTGGAAAGCTAGTTCGGATGCTTCAGATATTTTTGAAGGAGCCGATCGTGCAACAGGTAAAATCAAATGGACCGGCACAAGGGTGGATCTAATATTCGGATCTAACTCAGAATTACGTGCAATTGCAGAAGTGTACGCTTGTGATGATGCCAAAGAAAAATTTGTCCACGACTTCGTAACTGCCTGGAATAAGGTAATGAATCTTGACAGATTTGATCTAGCTTAATTTAAGCAAGAGAAATAGTAATAACTCTAAAGGATGGTCTGAAAACAGACCATCCTTTTTTTATACTCATTCAATAATTTACGAACTACATAATATAGTCGACCCTCAAGAATTCAGCTTAAGCAATTTACAATTAAGTTGTTTGAACACCCATGAATAAAAAGGGCTAGAAATGCAAAATATTAGTCGTCAAAAATCACGCAACTTAAAGTAGGGCTGCGTTTTAATTTTACCTTAATAAATAGTAGACCCTCAAAAAGTAGTAATAGCCCATTCAGTAGGGACCTCGAATAAAAAGTGCTAGAAATGTAAAATATCAGTCGTCAAAAAATCAGTCCGCCGCGGCGGATTGATTTTTTTTGTTACTTTTTTGCATCAAGGCAAAAAAGTAAAAGCACTCTATTCCGAATGGAATTTCAGGCCTACATGGCTAACTTTTATTTTACTAAAAAGCAAGTGAAATTTTAAGCTGATTAACAACTTCACTGATGTCTGATAGTTCTTTATCCATTCATTTTGGTCAAAAGCTTTACCGAATGTGCGCTTACGACTTTTTGAAGGTCAACAAGATAATCGATGCTAGTTTTGTAAACCACCAATATTCAGAAATTCTAAAAAAGACTTAAAGCATTTTTACCAAAAAAACTCTGTTAAAAATATTTAATCAAAATAGAAAAAAAAGTCTCAATTTAGTAGACGAATCCAATCATTTCCTTTCCATCCATTAGAGATGCTGCTTTTAACTTAATTTCTTTATATGAAAAATATCTTTTGCCTACTAATAATAGTAGCCACATTTCCCGCTAGCATTTTTTCACAAAAAATCGACAATCAACTAACCGCTAAAGAAAAAAGAAAAGGATGGATACTTTTGTTTAATGGAGTAGACTCAGAGGGATGGACAACCACTAACAATAAAGCTGTTCCAGCAGGATGGATAGTAAAAGAAGGAACACTAAACATTATAAAAGGCGGAAAGGGAGGTGATATTATGACCGTCAACGAGTATTCAGATTTTGATTTATACATTGATTATAAAATTGAACCTGCCTGCAATAGTGGTGTTAAATACTTTTTTACCAAATATGAAAAAGGTGGAAACCTAGGAATGGAGTTTCAAATTTTAGATAATGAATTAGCGGATGATAATAAATTAGAGAATCACCTAAGTGGCTCATTCTATGATGTACTCACCCCAGCAATACCCAAGCCAACAATCAATCCCCCAGGAGAATGGAATACGCTTAGAATTGTATCCAAAGGAAAAAATGTAACGCATTGGTTAAATGGAGTAAAAATATTATCATTCACACGGGGTAGCAAGGAATTTACGGATGCAGTTAGTAAAAGCAAATTTAGCAAAACATTCCCTGCATTTGGTACCATCGATAAAGGCCACATTATGTTGCAAGAACATGGTGGTGTAGCATCTTTTAAAAACATTAAAATCAAATTAATTTAAAATAAATAGTATGAAAAAAAGACGTGATTTTTTAAAGACGCTAGCAATGGGTTCGGCTGGTATTGCCCTAAGTAAATCAGTTTTGGGTGGCGCTGCTACAAATTTTGGTGCGAAAAGTTATAAAAATATCATCGGCGCCAATGATAGAATACATGTTGCATTGATTGGACTAAATGGACGTGGAAATAGCATGGCTGGAACTTTTGTCAAACAGAAAAATGCAGAAGTGTCTTGTGTTTGTGACGTAGATTCAAGAGCGATGCCCAAGGCTATCAAAACAGTAATGGACGCCAAACAAATTAATACGCCTAAATCCGAGGGGGATTGCCGGAAGGTTTTAGAAGATAAAACAATTGATGCTATCTATATTGCTACTCCAGATCATTGGCATGCTCCACTTACCATTATGGGTTGTCAAGCTGGAAAACATGTGTATGTTGAAAAGCCATTATCTCATAATCCGAGAGAAGGTGAATTAGCGGTGGCTGCTGCTAGAAAATATGATCGCGTAGTACAAATGGGCGCGCAACGTAGATCTGCACCAATTCTTACACAAGGCATCGAACAATTACACAAAGGAATTATTGGAAGAGTATATTTAGCTAAAACATGGTATACCAACAATCGCAAAGCGACCTACCTTCAACCAGGTGCTATTCCTTCTTGGCTTGATTACGATTTATGGCAAGGGCCAGCACCCCGTGCTGAATATAAAGAAGGACTGATTCATTATAACTGGCATTGGTTCTGGAATTATGGCACCGGCGAAGCTTTGAATAATGGAACCCATGAAGTAGATGTGGCGCGTTGGGGTCTTGGTGTTGATTTTCCAACACATGTTACTTCTGTTGGAGGTAGATATCAATTTAAAGATGATTGGCAAACTCCTGATACGCAAATAATCACAATGGATTATCCAGGTCGTATCTCTTTAATGTGGGAGTGCAGGAGTTCTAATGGTAGAAAAATAGAAGGTGGAGATCGTGGTATTATTTTTTATGGCGAAAATGGAAGCTTAGATACAGGAGGTGATGAATACAAAGTGTATGACCTCAGTGGAAAATTAATTAGCGAAGTAAAATCATTGATGAAAGAGGATAGCCTTCAAGGAAGAAATACTGCTAGCCCTAGTCTAGGTATGGATAGTTTGCATGTTGCCGATTTCTTAGACGCGATCAGAAATAATCGTCGTCCAAATTGTGATGTTGAATTAGGTCATAAGAGTATTGTTGCTATGCAATTGGGCAATATTGCTTGGCGTGTAGGCCGAGATTTAAAAATTGATCCAACCAATGGACATATCATTGGAGACAATGAGGCAAAAAAATTATGGAGCCGTCAATATGAAAAAGGCTGGGAACCTAAGATTTAAAAAATCATTTAGTAACATGCTGTTTAGCTCGTTGAGTTACAATTTTATTTATTTTTACCAAAACTATATACCTTAAAACATGAAGCAATTAATTTATGGAATTTCTTTCCTGCTGATTTCTATCGTCGGATTTGCACAATCCGAAATCACTCCTGAAAAAGCGCTTAAAAGCTATATTAATAATGGAGATAAAACCTATTCGTGGGAAATAAAAGATTCTGGGAAACTAGGAAATTTAAAGATTTATCAAGTACTATTAACCTCTCAAAAATGGAGAGGAATTACTTGGAGACATCAATTGACGATCGTAGTACCATCAACCATTCAATATGATGGAGCCATGCTATTTATAGCAGGCGGTAGCGACAAAGATGAACAACCCAACTGGAGTAATGAGGATAAAATGTGGCCTGTTTTGGGGACGATTGCTTCAAAAAATAAAGCGATTGTAGCCTTAATTAAACAAGTGCCTAATCAACCACTTTATGATGGAAAGACTGAAGACGAGTTGATTTCATATACCTTACATCAATTCAAACAAGATAAAGATTATTCATGGCCACTATTATTTCCAATGGTAAAATCTGCGGTAAGAAGTATGGATGCCATTCAAGAATTTGCATCAAAAAATTTAAATCAGCCGATAAAGAATTTTGTTATTTCAGGTGCATCCAAGCGCGGATGGACTACTTGGTTGTCGAATGCTATTGATGACAATCGTGTAAAAGCTATTGGCCCAATGGTAATCGATATGTTGAATATGCCTAAAACCTTAAGTTATCAATTAGAGACTTATGGCGAATACAGTATTCAGATTGAAGACTATGTTAAACTAGGAATTCCTCAAGGTGCTGGTACGAAAGAAGGCCAGGCAATTACAGCTATGATTGATCCTTTTTCTTACCGTGAAAAATTGACGGTTCCTAAAATTATTTTCATTGGTACCAATGATGAATATTGGACAGCCGATGCTATCAAACATTATTATGATAAGATTCCCGGAAAAAACTTAATTCACTATGTACCCAATGCTGGTCATGATTTAGGTGGAGGAAAACAAGCTTTAGAAGCCTTGAGCGCTTTCTTTGGACTGACCTTACAAAATAAAGAATATCCAGTAAGTACTTGGAATGTAGCGAAAGTAAAAAATGGTTTTGAAATTACAGTCAATGCAAAATCAGACGATTTAGTAGGCGCAGCCATTTGGGGTACCACTTCAGCCGATCGCGATTTTCGTAATAATCTTTGGTTAACAAGATCAGTAAAACCACAGGGTTCTACAGTAAAATACACAATTCCCTTTGTAAAGAAAGGTTATCAAGCTTTTTACATTGATCTTAAATATAAGGATCCAAACGGAGGTACATACACTGTTAGTTCTAGAATATTTACAACCGACAAAGAGAAGGTATTGTAATTGTACATACTCTTTTGAAAAAGAATGCAAATCAGCCCACGGTTTACTCCGTGGGCTTTTTCAATTCATTCCATTTAAAGGGAAATGGATAAATCCATTGTTCGCATATCGTTGAAATTTTTAACCCACGGTTAAAACCGTGGGCTATAAATTGAAATTCATAACGAACCTTTTCTATGGATTGCGTAAAATGTGAGGAAATGGATAAATCCATTGTGCACATATCGTTTAAATTTTTAGCCCATGGTTTAAACCATGGGCTATGAAAATAAAATACCCAACAAAACCGTTTCAACGGTTTATCTAAATCATCATGAAATGGATAAATCTATTCCACCTATCTCTTTCTATTTTCGTAACCAATGGTTAAAACCGTTGTTCGTAAATCAAAATACATAACAAATCCTTTCAACGAATTGGGTAAAATGCAAGGAAATGGATAAACCCATCGTGCACATATCGTTGTATTCTATAGCCCATGGTTTAAACCATGGGTTATGAAAATAAAATACGTAAAAAAACCGTTTCAACGGTTTACATAAAACATCACAATGAAATGGAAAAATCTAATATGTACATTTCGATCCAATCTATAGCCCAGGGGTATGAAAAAATTTTGAGAAAACGAAAGCGTTTATTTAAAGTTAGTTATGTTTTGAAAAACTGAAATCAACCTAATTTAACCGATTTAAGGAGGTGTTTTACTCACGCAGTGGTTAATTTATTAATACATTAATATTTTACTTAACTTTAAAAAGTAAATCACACAATCTGTTGTAATTATAACGCAACAGCTCTATTTACACTTCTTGTAATCACTATCATTTCCTTATAAATCATCAATAAAATCTTAAATTATGAGAAATCTATACACATTTTTACAGTTTATTGTAATCTTTTCATGGGCACAAAACCTTTTTGCACAACCCAATATGGACAATGCGGTCATCAGCACCATAAAAATAAAAGACCATATCCACATGCTCCAATGGCCGGGCGCAGGCAATATGCTTTTGCTGTCGGGCAAAGACGGGAACATTTTGATTGATGACCAATTTGCGCTTTTGACTGAAAAAATCAATAAGGCCATTCAAGATGTGAGCAAAGGGCAAGTCAAGTTTTTATTCAACACCCATTATCATGGCGATCATTCGGGTGGCAATGAAAATTTTGGCAATATGGGGGCAACTATCTTGGCACAAGAAAACGTGAGAGCCCGATTAGAAGGCAATAAATCACCTGAAAAAGCATTGCCTGTCATGACCTTTAAAGAGGGGATGACCGTGCATTTGAATACAGAAGATATATTTATTTTTCACGTGGACAGTGCCCATACTGACGGTGATGCTGTGTATTATTTCCCAAAAAGTAACCTCTTACATACAGGAGATTGCTTTATGAAAGACCGTTTTCCATATATTGATAGAAATTCGGGTGGCTCGGTGAAAGGTTGGTTGATTGCGGTGTCGAGAATATTATTTGTGATTGATGATAAAACAATCATTATGCCCGGACATGGCGATTTAGCCAATAAAAAAGACTATCAAAATATCCGTGAAGCGGTATCAAATGTTTTTGAATCCGTAAAAAAAGCCTATAATGCAGGTAAAAATTTAGAGGAAATACTGGCTTTAAAGCTCGCCCAACAATACGATGCCACTTTCGGCAACGGCTTTATCAAGAGCAATGCACTTGTAAAAACCATGTTCGAAGAATTGGACAAAAGTAAAATGCATTAAAATTGTGTTAGGTTGAATGGGTTGTCAGTCTTCAAAACAATGTAGTCTTTAAGTCTTAGAAAAATGTGACTGAGACCTCTAGCAATAGTGGTCTCCTTTTTTTCGAAACCTCAGGTAAAAACAACAAAGGACCCACGATTTAACGTAAGTCCTTGATTTTCATGTAGCGAGGCCGGGATTTGAATCCGGGTCCGCCGAAGGCGGATAGAAAGATTTTTTGGGGAAATGAAGGCGTTGATTTGTAAAGGATTATGTTTTCACAAAACCGAAAACGAACGATTGTAACCGATTTCATGGGGTGTTTTCCTCACGCAGTAAATTTAAGCGTTAATTATTCCATATAACCGGGAAATATTCCTTTTGCTGTTATAACCGTGCCAACTGAACCAACCAAAGCCCTTTCTGACGTAAGGCCTAAAAAATTGCGAATTGAATATGTTGAGTTTAATCCAGTACAATGAGCTCCCACAAAGTAATTAACTCCTGCTTCTCGCATTTTTTTCGCAGTCCATTCTAACTTATCATTATTAAGTTTTAACAAATGAAAACCACCAATTATTTTATAAATTGGTCTACCTGGAATAATCTTTTGTACATAATCAAGTGTATTAGCAAGTCCTGCATGGCCACATCCACTTATTAAAACAATGCCATTTTCAGTATCAAAAAATAAGGATTGGTCTTCGGGTACAACATCCTCTACTATGTTTCCTTTACTGTCAATCATTTTGCCTATATCACTCCAATTTTTTTCTTCGTATTTTCTTGGAACTTGGCCAGTTGTCCACACACCAGGAACTAATTGTGTTGGATTTTTATGGGTAATAAATTTAATTCCTAAATTTTCAAGAGTATACTTATTACTTAAAATATAATTACCATTCCCAAAATGAGGTCTTGAATAAAAAATCCCCTCACCTACATGCGCATTTTTAAAAGAGTTGGGATATTCCTTTTTTAACGTTATTAGACCCCCAGTATGGTCTTTATGATTGTGACTTAAATAAATATTATCAAGACTATCAAGATTGATATTTAATTCTTTTGCATTCTGAACAACTGTATTTTCTTTTGCACCGGCATCAAATAAAATTCTTTTCCCATCAGCTTCAATCATTGCTGAAAATCCCCATTCACCTGTATGGAAATCAGAAAGCATTGTGGAAAGTATAGTAATTTTAAAATCCTTTATTTTGGGATTTTGTCCAAAAGAAATCATTGGAAGAAGTAACAATAGTAAAAGATACTTTTTCATTTTTTAGAATTTAAAATGGTTTTCCTACTCATAAGGCTTTTCGGATACGCCCCGTTTTTTAAAGTGGGTTTTGGTCTACCACTCATGTTTTCATAAACTAAACAATTCTTCAGATTAAATTGTGAATCAAATGATTTTCGATCTTGTCAGATACATAAAATAAAAGCTTTATTTTTTCAACTCTAAATTCATGTATTCTTTTATCA
>CAMCMP010000033.1 GCA_945876095.1 Chitinophaga pinensis | reverse complement strand
CTTTAAATTTTATTCTTCTCATTTTTACAGGATAATCTTTAGAAGCATAATGATTGTTGAGCATAATGGATTGGTCATATAAAACTCCACTCGCAATATCTTTTTCTTGTGAATACAATCTTCTATAATTCATATTATCTTTAGCTCTTGTAACATAGAAAGCACCACAGCAATGAATTTTGTAAAGCCTTTTGTAGTCTACATATCCTCTATCCATTATGTAAAAATTATTAGCTTCAAAACAGATAAAATCTAAAACATTTACATCGTGAACAGAAGCTGTAGAGAACAAAATAAATTCAGGTATAGAAGTTTTTAAGTCAAGTTGTGTGTGCAGTTTAATACCACCTTTTGTAGTTCTAAAAGTTGCCCAACAAAAGGCAGAAAGACACAAATCGATAGTGGTTGCGTCAATAGCAAAAACATTTCCTTTTATTGATACTTCCAGTTCATCGTCAAGTAGGTATAACTGTTTTGCTTCTTTAATAAGTAACATTGCAAGGTCTTCATAAATCTGAAAAGAACGACTTTCATTGGCTCTGGTAATTGAGCTAACTGCAACCACTTCACCAATGCCTAAATGGTACATTTTATTGGCATTTGCTTTTAGACATAAAACAGTATCACTAATACTTTCCCTGTGAGTTAATTGGCCAAAAGCCATACACAAAAACTGTTTCCAACAACTGAAATCCTTTACCTTATAATCGCCAAAGTGCCTGTTTACGATGGTTTGAAAGGAAGTGGAGGACACTAGACCCATTATTTGAGAGAATACATACTTTCCTGAATTCATAACAATATGATTTTCATTAAGTTACGATTTTTTTAAGTCCAAAAAAATCAAATCGTCTTAGGTGCAAAATCCTCGCAAACTCAATACTGACAATATTTTCAAAGAACTATTTATTTCAATAACGCAACGCTAGTGAATATGCATCTTTCATTACACTATCAGGTAAGTTTAATTTTTTCCCTAATTTAAGTTGTTCGGTAGCAAAATGTAACCCAAGAGGATAATTCCCAAGGGTTTGATTATAAGTAACTGAGATACCAAAATAAACCTTAAAAAGGGAACGCTCATTTTTACTTTTAATCGCAATATCTTCTGCAAGTTTCAGATACTTGATTGCAGTATCACCTTGAGAAAACGCAAATTTTTTTGCTACATTGAATAGAATGTCAATTTTTTTAGCGTTGTCTTGGGTATTATTAACAGCTAATAAAGAATCAGTAAGGTTAAAATTTGAACCTGGAGACAATTGGGCATTAACAATAGAAATGCAAGCAATAAAAATGAATGCAACAAGTAATATTTTTTTCATAGAAAGATTTTAAAAAGTGTTATCCAAAATCATTTAATGGGCATCCACCATTGGTTTTTCATTAGCACTGGCACGAGCGATTAATCCATTCAACCCATATTTTAATACGACAGGAATTAATAAGGGTACTAAACGCCCAATAATAGGACTCAAAAAGATTAAGCCCAAAGAAACAAGAAATATAACAGGTACTACTAGACTAAAATAAAATCCTAATTTAATCCGCTGCTTCGAAATTTTATGCGTTAATAAATCTAAGGTAGGATTGCTTAAGTAAAACCATAAAAGGATATTCATAAAAGCAGTCAAGCAGATATTAATAACGTACACTGCATAAGGTAAATGCAATTCAGTTTCAGAAGCATATTCACCTAAAAGTCCAGAAGTAAATGGAAGCAAAACCACTGAAAATAGAAAAGACAAGTTTAACCATAACAATCGAGTAGTATATCTTTCAACATATCCAAAAATCCGGTGGTGAACAGACCAGTAATAACCTACAATACAAAAGCTTATCACAAAACCTAATAATTTCCAGGCCATATGCTTAAGCGAGATCCATAAAAGTGCATCTGTAGCATGTTCTATATCAGGTACTTTAAACTCAATTACCAACAAAGTGATCGCAATTGCAAAGACCCCATCTGTAAAAAATGAAATACGGTCTAATTGAAAATGATTCTTGTTAGAACTATGTCCTGCTTGTGCCATTTTTAATAATTTTGATTTGATCTTGAATCATTTTTAATCTCTGTTGTTTATTACTTTCCCTGCTCTTAATAGATCCTGCAGTAAAATAATGATGTACCCTTAAAAATTTATCCTGAATGATAAGCCATTCCAATTCAGATATTTCTTTATTCAATTGGATTTCCTGTAAAAGCAGATTACTACTAGATTCATAATCCCCTCTACCTAGGTAATCTAAGTCGGCATCACAAATAATTTGTTCATATATATTTTTTGGAGACTGTGGAATTTTAGTCGCCAAAATCATTCCTGTTATTTTATTGATCTTAGTTTTTGGAAAATTGAGCGCATTTAAAACAGTCGTTGCATACTCAGCTCCTCTTGCCTCGTGCCTCAAAGGTTCCCAAATATATCCTATATCATGTAACCAAGCAGCCAATTTAATATCATCCATTTCAGATTTACTGATTTTTTCTCTTTTAGCAATTTTTTCAGACTGAACTACTACATCTCTAATGTGATCTATGGAATGGTAAGTATATTTTTTAGGTAAGTTATTGATCAAGAACTGCTCAATTTTAATAAAAGTTTGTAAGTAATCAAAAGCAGGTCGTTGATATAAAATCTCTTTAATTTCAATGGGTTTTACTTTTCCTTTAACCTTAACAGATTTTAGCTTCTTAGCCTTAAATGATTTATTCAACTTCACTTTTTTCCAAACAGCATCAGAAACAATAATTTCATCTGCAGCAGCAACCGAACACAATCGAGAAGCTAGATTAACTGAATCTCCAATTACAGTAAAATTCATTTGTTGCCTTGACCCAATATTACCACTAATCACCTTGCCTGAATTAATTCCAATACCTATATAAATAGGCGGCTTAGAATGGATAATACGATTCTGGTTAAACTCAATCAACCTCTCCTGCATCTCTATAGCAGTTAAAACTGCATTTTCAGTATCTTTTTCTGTAGCGTTAGGAGCACCGTAAATTACCATAAGTGCATCCCCAATAATTTTATCTAATGTTCCATTGTACTTAAATATTATTTCAATCATCAAATTGAAATATTCATTCAAAGTCTCCACCACCTCAGAAGGACTCATAGTTTCAGACATTGAAGTAAAGCCTCTTATATCTGAAAATAAAATAGTAGCTTCCTGTTCTTGTCCACCTAAATTTAACATATCATCGTTTTCCAATAATTGGTCAACGATTTGTTTTGAAACGTATTTCTTGAAAGTAGATTTTAACTTATCAAGGTTAGATAAATCTTCCATCGCTACTACCGAACCAATCGGTTCATTTAAATCATTCAATAAAGGGGAAACTGAAATATTGACTGAGGTTAATTTTCCATTACAATTAATTTGTATTGCTGTTTCAGAAACAGTTGCTAAATCAAGCTCGCATTTTGAAATTAATTGATTGATCATTTCATTTGAATCAAAAACATATTCATAATGATTACCAATCACCATTTCTCTTTCTAAATTGATTATAGCGGCAGCTGCCCGATTAACATGGTTAATTTCACCCATCAAATTGGTAGTAAAGACACCAGTAACAATGGATTGCATGATATTATCATTGAAGGTTTTTGCTTCCTTGATATTTTCTATTAATTTAATATTATTGTAAGCCACTCCTGCTTGAGATGCAATGGCAGAAAGCATATTGGTATCTGAGTCATCAAAGGGTGAAATTCCAGCTCTTGACTCTTTATCAAAAACAACGATAACACCTATCAACTCTTTTTTATCTAAAAATGGAGCAATTAAAGCATACCTAGAATTGGTTCTAACTAAAAAAGGATCATTTGCCACTTCAATAGCTAATGGCTTTCGAATTTGATTCACTTCATTAAAAAACCCTCTCTTCTTATTAAATATAATACCCTTTAAGGCTTTTACATCGATATTGAATTCTGCTTCTATTTGAAACAAATCAGAGTTGCTATGTTGCATTAAAATCAACCCTGATGAAGCATTTAAGACCGCACAAGATTTAATTAGTATTTCTTGTAATAAGGTAGAAACATTTTCAAAAGAATTTAACTCATTCGTAATATCCAATAGAGTCTCTAATTCAAGATACTTTAGTTGTAACTCACTTATGTTAAATTGCTTATCCATTTATAGATCAACCAAAGCTTCCTCTTCCGTTGAAAATACAGTTGAATATTTAGTAAGACCCATTATATTAAAGGTCTTAGATACAATAGGCGCTAAGTTATAATACCCAATTTTGCCATCAACTTCTTGTAATTTTTCAATAATTTCTATTAAAATAGATACCCCTATACTGTTAACCACTTTGGTAGTAGCCATATTGATTAAAAATTTAACTTGACCAGCTTTAATTTTTTCATAACAAATTGCAGCAATAGCCTCTCCCCCTTCTTTATTTAAATAACCATCTGTTTCAATAATTACAATTTGATTTACCTCTTTTGTGTTTTTAATAAATGAGCTCATTTTTAATTATTTTATTGTTTAATATTTTTTTTCATTGTTACAGTTGTGCCATCAGCATTTGATTCAAATTCTACTGAATCCATTAATTCTTGAATCAATTGCAAACCCCATCCTCTTTTGCGTTCATCCTTACCAATTTTGTTTTCAATTTTTGGTATTTCTACCTTAGTTTTATCAAATCCAATACCAAGGTCAATTACTTTTACAACCAAAGAATCTTCCTCAATGATAAAATGAATAAATACATTGCCATCTGTTTTTGAATGTTCAAAAGCATTGATACATGCTTCAATTAATGCCATGGTGATTTCTCCTGCTTGTTCTTCCGACAAATGCATGTGATTGGCAATGATGTCTGCTGTTTGTGTAGCAATTAACTCCATATTAGGTAATATGGGTAACTTAAGTTCTACTGTGGGTGTAGTCATTAGTATTAGTTTATATTTAATGAATGATTATACTTTCTTAATAACAACAATTGTTATATCATCTGGATTCATTAATCCATTTGCCCAATCATCCGATAGTTTTATTAATGATTCTTTAATTTGCTCAGCCGAATTTAGTGTATTTTCGGAAATACATTTAAAAACATTGGCATAATCTAGTAATTCATTTTTTGCATTAGGCAATTCTGGCAAACCATCTGATAACATAACAAAAATATCCCCTTTATTGAAATCTCTATTTACCGATGTAAACTTCTCTTTATCCATGCCTCCCAAAGGAAGATTAGAAATCATTAGTTCCTCTAGTAAATTATTGCTAGCACTAAAAAAATAGGTTGGCGGCATCGCTGCTGATGAAATGGTAATAGAATCCTTACTTACAGCCGCAATACTTAAACTCATTCTTAAAGTGCCAAAGTTAATTTTTCTGACAATCTTATTTAACTTTTGCATCATGGCGGAAGGATCTTCTAATTCGATGCCATTTAAAGCAGCCTTAGTAACCGCAACCATAATTCCAGAAGTTACGCCATGACCAGTAGCATCTCCACAAATAGAATAGAGCGTGCCGTTATCATCTTGCAAGAAGTCAAAGTAATCACCCCCTACTTCAGAAGCGCATTTTAAATAAGTCGTTATTTCTAAACCGTCAATTACCGGATTTTTTTTAGGCAATAAACTCATTTGAAGATCTTTAGCTTCTTCAATTTCCTTCGCTTTTCTTTTACCTTCTTGACGCTCATTATTTTGCTTCTCTCTTATTTTAAATACAAAATATACAAGTCCTATTAAAACAAGTAAATAAATAATAAAAGATTCAATTCTTGCCCACCAGGGTGCTGTTCGATAAATTTTTAATTTTAAAATATTTTCACTTTTTTTTCCACTACTATTAATAGCATAAATTTCAACTTCATTTACACGATAATATCGAAGCGATTGTAATAAAATTTTATTATCATCCTCGTTAGAAATAAAACCATTGGTTACGCCAGCAATTTTATAAAAGAATTTAACTTTTTTAGTTTTGTAGGAATCGGAAGTGAATAGATTAAGGGCAATAGAAACAGCCTCACTATTCAGGTTGATTGTATAATCACTAAAGCCAATATTTTGATACTCATTGTTCTTATTAATAGAACTAGCATTTAGTAATTCAACTCTAAATGGCTTATTATCTACATAAATATCTTTAAAATTAAATAGTTGTATTTTTTGAGAACCAGCGATGATGATGGATGAATCTTGATGATGCAACCCCTTTTTTAAATAATTTACTATAGTTAAACCATCTTCAGCATCAATATTTTTTAAAACAATATTATCAAAGTTTTCAAAATAGTTAATACCATTGGTAGTAAGTATCAGTGTATTATTATTAAACTGCATCAAATCAATAATATTGTTAGATAATAGACCATCTTTAATAGTATAGTTACTAAAGAAATGTGTCTTTAAATTGTACCTAAACAAACCATCCCCCTTAGTAGCAATCATCAAATAATCATCACCTTCTATATATTCAAGTTTTGACGGAGATCCACTTGCCAAAGTTTTTAAGTTATTTGGAACAAAATCAAATCTTTGAATGAAAGAATCGAGGGATTTATTAAACAAATACAGCCCAGTTTCGGAATTACTAAGCCATAATTGACCATTGATTTGTACTACATCCTCAAACCCTTTTGGAATATTCTTATTAATGAGTGGATCAAATTGGTGTCGTGTGACTAATTTTGAAATAGTATTAAAAATTGAAACTCCCTCTGATAAAGAAACATATAAATCAGTTCCAATAATTTTTAAATTAGTTATAATGCCCTTTGTTGAAGAAATTGAACTCGAAGACACTTGAAATATAGCGCCACTAATTAAATCAATTTCATAAAGATCACCAGCAGCAACATATAATTTATTCGCAGTACTTTCAAAATAAATTTTGTCTACATCAACATAAGGAATTAAAAAGGGAATATTGATTTTTTTAAAAATCTGCGAATTGTTTTTAATAAAATAGATATCAGAATTGGTTACAGCAATACTATTTATTTGATCTAAAACTTTATAATATGAAATATCGCCTTTTACTAATTCTGCAGGCGTATCATTAATGAATTTCTTAGAACTACTAATTGCAAAAACGCCATTCGCAGTACCAATAATTAAGTCGTCTGATTTATCGTCAAAAGCAAAAGCAGTAATTTTATTTTTACTACTTAGTTCATTTGCCGTTCCATTAATTTTATTGAACTGAATATAAGAATATTGATTGGGAGACCAAATGAAAATATCACTCTTTCCAAAGCAGAAACGTGCATCAGAAAATAATTTATCAGAAAATAATATTTGTGGTGAGCCAAGACTACCATTAGGCAATAAACTCAACTTACATAAAGAAGTTTCTGTTAATACCAAAAAAGATTGGTTATCAACTTTTGAAATATCTATTATTTTCTGATCTTTAAAAATAATATCCTTCGTAAATTGATTATTCTTACTATCAAAAATATTTAATCCGCTTGAAGTAGCTACTAAAAATAAATTACTACTATTTAAAGACTCAATATCATTTATTTCATTAGATAATAAATAACTACCCGTTTTTTTAAAAAACCTTTTGACTGTTTTTTGATTTCTATCAAATACATTAAATCCGTTGATAGTGCCAATGAGTATAAATTGAGTACTACTAGTATTAATAACATCTCTTTGATTGTCATTAAATTTTGCACTAGAAATAGAAAGTGGATTTAATGGATCATATTCAATTGATTTAAGCTGTTTAAGATTTTGATTAAAATGGAGTACCCCATTATTTTGAGTAGTTACCCAGTATTCATTAGTTGAAAGATCTTTAATCAATGAAACTGGTGAACTTTTGGTAACAATTCTAGAAAAATTAAATCCATATGGATTGAAAATATTTAATCCATTTTTTGAAAAAGCCATTACAGTATCTCCCGCTAGGTACTGAATTTTAAAAATTTCAGAATTCAACAAACTCGTTGAATCAACAATATTAGAATAGAAGGCATTAACCGTTTCTCGATTATATAAATTTAACCCCTCATCTGTACCAAGCCATATTAGCCCTCTATTGTCTATATGGACAGCTTCTATTCTATTAGAACTTAGTGTAAGATCAATTTTTCTCTCTTGAGCAAATAAACTCAATGAAAAAAATATACAAAAAGCAAAAAGTCCTTTGTATTTTTTAGTTTGCTGCATTGAGTTGTGCTTTTGCTAATGCTTTAACGATTGCTATTTGTGATTTAACAAAATAGTTATTTGAAATTTTTAAGAAAATTTTATCACTTTCTGCCTTATTTCCTTGAGCTTTTAAAGCCAACGCATAAAAATAATAAAAGTATACATCTTGATCTAAGCCAACTACTTTATTAAAAGATTCAAGAGATTCTTTTACTTTCCCCTCCATAAGATTCAGATAACCTAATTCGTTATAATAACCGTTCATAGCTTTAGGATCAGTTTTTAATTTTTCAGTAGAAGCAACTTCAAATTCCATTAACTTTTTCTCAGCTTCTTCGTAGTGTGCAAAAAGTATATCAAACCATATTTTATAATACAAAGAATCGCATTTCATTGAATTTTCAATCCTATTAAGTTCATTTTGACTAGTTGCTCCATTAATTTGATCCTTTTTATACTCCAGTCTGTAATTTACTAGCTTGTTTAAAGAAACTAGCGCTTCCTCTTCTTTTAGGCTATGGCCATAAGTTGTAAATTTTAAATCTTCAATAGAAAATCGATTGGTAATTTTATTTACCTCCGGAATTTGTAAACTATCAATTCTTACTAATAATTTATTCGCTTCTAAAATCACCTCGTCATACTTTTTTTCATATAAATAAGTAAGCGCTAACCTATCAGAAACCCCTGCTTTACTGCCAAATTTATTCTGCATTTCTACCCTAAATGATTCATATTTATTATAGTACTCACGACTTTTATCATATTCCCCTTTGGAAACGTAAACGTGTCCTATCATCTGATAACTTTCTCCTAATAAACTTGATTTTTCAGAATTCAGGCTAACAGATTCTTGATACTTTTCAAGAGCCTTATCTAAATCACCTTTTGTACGATATAAATTTCCGTACATACGGGCAGCAGCAGGAGCTTTGGGTCTAATTTTAGCAGCAAGTTTAAAATATTTTTCCGCCTCATCTAAATTTCTTTTTCCCTCAGGCAACATATTAAAAGTATTCCAAGCATTTCCATTAAATGAATGAAAATCAGGAATACTTAAAGCAGCATCATAACATTCAGGATTAACCTCTAAAGCTTCATTAAATCTTTTTAAACTACCATCAACATTATTTAATTTATTTTTCAAATTTGCTGAAAGGAGATATAATTCGTAAAAATCAGGATATTTCTTTATAAGCGAGTCGACCATTAAATCGGATTTAAGAAAATCATTATTGATAGTATTTTCATACTTTACAGCAACAATTACAGACTCAATTTCAGATAATTTAGTACGATTATTATAAGCTTCTAATAACCTTCTTTTATTATCAGCAGGATTTAATTGATTATTATAATTGATCTTAGCCAATGCAAAGTTAGAATCCAATTCAAGCGCTTTTTTAAAAAGAGTATTTCCTTCATCATTTTCCATTTGCTCTTGCCGAAACACTCCTTGACTAAAGTTTTCTGCCGCTTCTTTTGAAGTAGTTGTTAATGGAATTATTTTAGTTTCTTTTTTAGTTGCACAAGAAAATAAAGACAAAATAATAGCAGAACAAATAAGTATATTTTTCATGGTGGTGGTTTTAGATACCCGTTAAAAAGTGGGATAAATTAAATATTTAAGCAATATAATAAAAATAACAATAATCAGAACAATTAATAGGATTTAAACCCTATCCCAACCAATAAATCAAACTTTGAGGCTCAATTTAACGTATCTTTTTGATACTAAATACTTTTTTTGCTATTCTACTTCACTTTATAAACATTTGAATAAAAAAATACTGAATTTTCTTATACCCCAATACTTTATAGCTAGTTCAAACCATTAAACAAAGATGTCCTTGAAATTTAAAAGAAAAAACTTACCTAATTTGATGGTAATATAAAAGGATTTCTTCAGGGGCCTCTTTTATATTATTTAGTGATTCAAATTTAAAAAGTACTAAAAAAAATGCTTAAAGTAACCTTTTTGAATTAGTCAAATACATAATTTTAATTAGATAGTTAATAATGAAGTTTATAGTAAGCCTCCAATTTTTAAATTTAAAATATAATAAATACTTTTAATATAAAAAGCTATTCGGGACTTAAATGGAACAACTAAGAAGCAGTTTTTCAAATTAAAATTTTAACTTTAAAAAATTAAAATAATTTAAAAAAAATAATAAATGTTTAATAATAAGCAGCGCTCACATGTAATTTTAATTATTATTTTAATTAGTATATTAATTTCAGGAATTACTTTTTCGTATAAAGTATCTAATGTCATAAAGGATATGGCAACAGAAGTGAGTAAAAATATGAAAAACACAATGGATCCTAAAAGTCCAGATACAGGTAAAACTACTTTTGAAAATATCTCTATACCTCCGAATTCTAAAAAAGTTCGGATTGGAACCTATCTAGAAAGAATTGAAGACCTAAACATCAAAGAATCTAGTTGGTCTTACGAATTTTATTTGTGGTTTAAATGGGATCCAAACGAAATCGATCTATTAGGAAAAAAAGATTTATCCCATAAAAATGAGCTTCCTTTTACAATAATTAACGGAGATGTTTTAAAATGCGATTTAGTTGACCGATATTTAGACTCAAGTACCCATATCGAATACGTTCAGTATTTTGTTAAAGCAAAAAGTACCCAATTTTTTGATGTATCGCTTTATCCAATTGATAAACATGATTTGATTTTACCAATTGAACATAAATGGCTAGATAGAAAATATATATATTTTGAACCAGACACCATTGATTCTAAAGTGAGTTCTAGAGTAATGGTAAATGGATATGAAAAAGATAATAGTATAAAACTTATCGAAAAGCCACATGCCTATAAATCCGCCAGAGGAAATCCAAAATTTTCTTCTACCTATAAAACTGATTTTTCACAATACAGAATGGGAATTAGAATTTACAAAGGAGGATTGTCTGTTATTTTAAAACTATTTTTAATATTATATATTGCCGTACTGGTGACCTTTATTGCCCCATTTGCATCAGATCCAAGCAGATATACAGTAGGCGCATTATTTACAGCGGCTGGAGGCAGTTATATTTTAGCTTCAAAATTGCCAGCAACAAATATTTTTTCTTTAGCAGAAATAATCAACTCGTTTTGTATAGTATTAATAGTTGTCATGATGGCATTATTAGGCATTTTGCCTTCATTGATATTTAAAGATGGTATTATAGATTCTTTTGAAAAAAAGATGACCAGATTGATTAATCTAGCAATGTTCACATTTTTTATTTTAATCAACACCTTACTAATCTACTTTGCTATAAGTTATTCTTAATGTAAAAAGTATTTAAGCAAATAATATTAATTATTTTCTAAAAGATAATTAAAAAAATTCTAGCCTTTTGGTCAAATTTTATTTAAAACCCAAATTATGCTGGAATTATTTCTTATAAACATTTTTTAAATCAGACTCAAATAAAGTGTAGGGACTGTTATAAAAATCAATAAAATCTTTTACTGATTTTTGTCCAGGAAATGGCGCATAAAAATGAGTTGTACTTTTAGCGTCATTTCTCCAAACCAAAACATAACATAGATTTAAATCGCTTCGAAGCAATGTTTTCAATAAGGCATCGGTCCACCAAGTTGAATCAGGTATAGATTCTAATCCAGTTTCGGTAAAGGCAGCCAACTTGCCATTCTTTAACGCAACATCGCTAACAATTTTTAATTTTTTATACCCGGCATCTAGATCGTACCGGCCACCCCTACCAAAATCTCCATAATTATCTACCCCTACTAAATCAACAAAATCATTTCCCGGATAACGTTCTAAATATTTCTGTTCTGTTAAAAATTTATTATCGGGAGAAAAAGCATAAATAAAATTATGCACTTTCAAACTGTCTTTTAAATAGGTAATTGTAAACTGCCATAGTGTTTTAAACTCATCTATCGTGCAATGTTTTGCTCCCCACCAAAACCAATCACCATCAAACTCATGAAATGGCCTAAATATAATTGGCACTAATTTCCCATCCGCACCTTTTGTAGCTTTAGCCACCTCTGCAATATTTTTTAAAATGCTTTTATATTTTAGGTGATGGCTGCCCCCTGGAATTATATTTTTTACAGCAGCAATAGCATTTGTATCATTCCAATAAAAATTAGTTTTACTAACTGGATTATTAAAATGCCATGCTGCAGTAATTACTCCGCCTCTATTATAGGCTTCACTTATATATTTGATTAATGAAAGCTTTTGCTTTTCCATAGCCGCTTCAGAGGAGCCATATAAACCACTAAAATCGACTCCAATTACTCCGGGATGAGAACCTGTGACAGATTTTACATCACTCCTATTGTCATCTCCATTCCATCCATGACCATATTGAGTTGCATGTTGATGTCCAAATAAAAAATGTTTTTCGGAAAGCTTTTTCAGATTAGCATAGAGTGCCTTTGTTTCTTTGGTGGCTTTTTTATCGATTGGTTTTATCGTAACCTTTTGGCTAAAACAAAATACAACCACAAAAAGATTTATGGAAAATAGAATTATCCTTTTTTGCATATTATTTTTTCAAATATTTTTTATAATACCTGAATATTTTATTTGAATAACAAAATGACCACTAGCAATTTAAAAGATAAATTATTTCACCGGAACAAAAAGCACTGCATCCGCCACTATAATTCCGTTAGAATTTTTATTAGAAATTTCTACGTAGGCATTTTTACCTTTTGATAAATTACATTTTCCTAAGGATACCCACTCTCCTGCTGTTTGACCGATAACCTGAACTTCAGATCGCCTAATGATTTTATTAGTAATTTTCTTTCCATCAAAAATAGCGATGTGCGTTTGCTCAGAACCATTTTGCAATTTTGGATAATAAGTATAAATCTGGTAGCTTCCTTCTTTGTTTATTTGAGGAATAAACTTAACCGACTTGGCAGTTGAAGAACGAGCAGTATCACGTAAATAAGAAGGGCCGAAACCTCCATATTTTCCAAATGACCAATCTCCTTTTACGATCACATTAGCAGTATCTACATTGTCCACTATAATTTCTGGCATTCTACCATTGGCATAAGGATTTGTTTTGATGATTTGTTGTAATTGATCAATATTTACTTCTTGTACAGCTTGATTATTGTCTATTGAAAGACAAGCTGCCACAGCTGATGACTGGGCTAGCACCATAAAAACTGGTTCCATTCTAATAGAACCGTAGGCAATATGAGAAGCGGATAAACAAACAGGTACTAATAAATTTTTACACTCATTCTTTTTAGGAATCACTGATCGATAGGCAATTGGGTAAGGATCAAATCCTCCCATTTGAACATCCCCTTCATTTTTAACCATACCATTCACTACTAGCCGCTGGCAATTATGAGAATCCATTGTGTAAGCGGCCAGTCCAATTCCATCTTTTACGACATCTTTACCTTCACAGTTTAATTGAGTCATTACATATTCACCAATCATCCTTCTGGTTTCACGTACATACATTTGAGGTGTCCAATTTTTATTATCCGTATACTCATCTTTTGGATATCCCCATTGAAGCATTTCCTTTCTAAGATAAGAAGGCATTCGAGGATCATGTCCTATGAAATAAAAAAATCCTTTTACATAATTATCATGTGCCTTTTTTATTTCTTTTCTTTTATTATAATCTGCTTCTGGATAATCCCAGTTTTCTCCAATCATATCAGTAGAAAAAGCTCCATTATTATTGATATCTGTTTTGTTATTAGGCATTGGAGCTAATGAAGTAAATCCTCCAATATTTTTTACTGGCTTCTTCTCGAGCACCCTCAATAATAATTCATATCGCTCTGGTTTGTAATCGTCCGGTTGAGTAATCGGAATTTGATTGCTAGGATTATTTGTAAAACAAACCCGAATATTATAAGTCTGTATTTTTTTATCGCCCGTTCCATTAGGTGCTAATGTTTCATTACTAATACCCCAAACCAATCCGCTTTCTTTTTTACCTGGAATTTTATAAGGGTCTACTCCATCAGGAAACTGGTGCTTATCCTTAAACTGAACGCCATTGTAGGTTTCGCCATAAGTACTGTTAGATTCTCTTCCAGTAAAATAAGAAACCCCAGATTTTGCCATTAAATCTCCTTCATAAGTACAATCAATAAAAACTTTTGCCTTTATTATTTGATTGGTTGAACGATTGGGTTGAATAGAATTTTCAATGGTAATTTCTTTAATAGTACCCTCCGAAGTGATAACTGACTGAAGTCTGTAATTATAAACAACTTTAATATTGGCTTCTTTAATATATTGCTCAAATAATTCTTTGGCAACATGAGGTTCAAATGTCCACTGTTCAAACTTCCCGTAATGCTGACCAATACGCCTATAAAAATCTAGTGAAAGTCCACCCACTGCATATTTATTTCCTATATCTGTTTGTCCTAATCCTCCCGTCGTTAAGCCACCTAAACGATTACCTGGTTCAATTAAGACCACCGTTTTACCCATTTTTTTTGCAGTATAAGCAGCCATTACACCAGCAGAGGTGCCTCCATAAATACAGATGTCAACACTACTCGATTGATTTACCTGGGCTTTAGCACACAGGTCGGTAAGGATAAATAAAAATACTATCCATTGAGCTATTTTATATTTTTTCATATTAATATTTAATTAAATTTATTCGATTAAAATTAAAGCTTAAAGACTAAAAGAATCAATAGCATACTCACTATCCTACTAATCCTTACATCAGAACTTTTAAGGAACTCAATTAACAAGTTAAAAATAAGGATTTTAATAATTCGTGGCAAGATTTTCCAGTCTTAGTAAGAATGCCTAATTTACCACCTCTAAAAGAACCAATTGAACTATACTAAAAAACACAATGGAATGAAAAGCAAATTATTGTATTTGTTTTTGTTTAGCCTAGTCATTACTAACGGTTACGCACAATCGATTAAAGAAATATGGCTAGATGATTTGGTGATACAAAAATATTCTGAGGGCATACCTGGAATATCTGCCAAACAAAATGGTGGCGGCGAAACGATGACGATGGTGAAAAAAACTTATCAAAGAGGAATTGGTGTTCAGTCTACCAGTGTATTGTCTTTTTTATTAAAAGGAAATGCAACTGAATTTACTGCCACAGTAGGAGTAGATGATATGGGTAATAAAATATTGAAGCACAGATTCTATGTATTAGGAGATGGTAAAATTTTATTTGAAAGTGGTGACATGAAATGGGGAGATTTACCTAAAAATATAAAAGTAGATTTAAAAGGCATTCAAAGAATGGGATTATTAGTAATGGTGGAAGACCAAGGTTATACGAAAGTCTATTCCAACTTTGCAGATGCAAAAATTTCAATGATAGGAGATGCTATACCTCTTACTACACCTAATTTAGATGAAAAATATATTCTAACACCTCCTTCGCCTAAAACTCCCCAAATTAATTCTGCAAAGGTTTTTGGTGCTACTCCCGGCAACCCATTTTTATATACCATTGCTTCCACTGGCTCAAGGCCCATTCAATTTTTTGCAGATAATTTACCGACAGGACTTTCCATTGATCATGAAACCGGAACTATTTCAGGGAAGTTAACGCAACCAGGAATTTATTTGGTTCAGCTTAGAGCAAAAAACAAATTCGGTGAAGCAAAAAAAGAATTGAAGATTAAGATAGGCGATACGATTTCACTTACTCCACCGATGGGATGGAATGGATGGAATTCTTGGGCCAAAATGATTGATGGTGAAAAAGTAGTTGCATCAGCCAATGCGATGGTTAGCAAAGGACTTAGAGACCATGGATGGAATTATGTTAATATAGATGATGCATGGCAAGGCAATAGAGGAGGTAAATTGAAAGCAATGCAAGCCAACGAAAAATTTTCCAATTTTAAAAAAATGATTGATGACATTCATGCTATGGGATTGAAGGTGGGTGTTTATTCAACGCCCTGGATTACTAGTTATGCTGGCTATATGGGTGCATCCTCTAATTTTGAGAATGGTGCTTATCCTGATTCAATAAAAAATAATAAAAGAGCTTTCCGTTATATTGGAAAATACAGATTTGAAAACAATGATGCTTTACAACTAGCAGAATGGGGTGTTGATTTTTTAAAATACGATTGGCGCATAGAAGTTAATTCTGCTCGTAGAATGTCTGCTGCATTAAAGTCTTCCGGCAGAGATATCATCTATAGCTTATCCAATTCAGCACCTTTTAGTACCGTGGAGGAATGGACGAAAATCTCCAATATGTTCCGAACTGGTCCTGATATCAGAGACAGCTGGCAAGGTTTATATCACTGTACTTTCAAATTGGATAAATGGGGGCCTTACGGTGGACCAGGGCATTGGAATGATCCAGATATGATGATTCTTGGAAATGTTACCACTGGAACAGAAATGCATCCAACCAGACTTACACCTAATGAACAGTATAGTCATATTAGCTTATTCGCTTTGTTATCCTCTCCCCTACTAATAGGTTGTCCAATTGATCAACTTGATGAATTTACTTTGAATCTTTTAAACAACGATGAAGTAATTGCAATCGATCAAGATCCATTAGGATCCTCGGCAAGATTAATTTCGGATGAAGATGGAATTCAAACCTGGTTTAAAAAAATGGAAGATGGAGCTTATGCAGTTGGATTTTTTAATACAGATAATTATGGTAAAAATCCTGCTTCCTTTTTCAGATGGGGAAATGAAAAGCCAAAAAATTATCCCGTTACACTAGCAAAACTTGGACTAAAAGGTAATTGGAAAGTTCGAGATGTTTGGAGACAGAAAAATGTAAACTTAGTCAATGGCTCTTTCAACACAATGATACCCTTCCATGGTGTCAGCCTTTATTATATTCAACCAATACATTCATCTAACTAAATCAAATTGTACAAATAAATTTTAAGCCACATGAAAAAGCAAAATCAATACCTATTTTTTTTAGGATTTTTTCTTTTGTTAACGATTCCATCATTTGCACAAAATAGTCCTACTCAATCAACAGTTCCCATTCCACCTTTGTTAGTTTCTCAAAATGGAAATACTATTTCAACTAAACAACAATGGGAAAAGAAACGCAGACCTGAAATTAAGGACCTATTTGAGTCACAGATGTATGGAAAGGTACCTGGTAAGCTAAAAATTTCTTCGGTGAAAGTTCTTGAAACCGATAACGAGGCACTCAATGGAAAAGCGATCAGAAAACAAGTTAGATTAACTTTTACCGGCAATGGAAAAGAACTTTCAGTTGAAATGTTGATGTATTTACCCAAGGCAAAGAAATCTTTTGTCACCTTTCTTGGATACAATTTTAATGGAAATCATAGTACCATCAATGACACTGCTGTTCACATGGCTAAAGCATGGAATGGCCCTTCAATGAAAAGGGCTGGAGAATCTGCTAGATGGCCGATTGAAAATATTGTTGCCGCAGGATGTGGTGTTGCTACTATGTATTATTGGGATATTGCTCCAGATAGAAATGATTTTTCGATCGGAGTTTATCCGTTATTGTACCAACCTAATCAAACTCGTCCTGCAGCTGACGAGTGGGGTGCTCTTGCAGCATGGGCATGGGGTTTATCCCGCGCGCTAGATTATTTAGAAACTGATAAAAATGTAGATGCAAAAAAAGTTGCTGTGATTGGACATTCTCGTTTAGGTAAAGCAGCCATATGGGCAGGTGCATTGGATCAAAGATTTGCAGCAGTTATTTCCAACTGTTCTGGTTGCGGTGGCGCGGCTATTTCAAGAAATAAAGAAGGTGAAACGATTGGGAAATTAAATGAGAGATTCCCTATGTGGCCCTGTGCTAATTTTCAAAAATATAGTAACAATGAATCTGCTTTGCCTTTTGATCAACACATGCTGCTTGCAATGGTAGCACCTCGTCCTTTATATGTAGCAAGTGCGTCAGAAGATTTATGGGCATCTCCTAAGAATGAATACTTGTCGGCAGTTTATGCAAGTGAAGCATATAAATTATATGGTTTAAAAGGTATTGAATCAAAAGAATT
Source organism: Chitinophaga pinensis (assembly GCA_945876095.1). Lineage (GTDB taxonomy): Bacteria > Bacteroidota > Bacteroidia > Chitinophagales > Chitinophagaceae > Ferruginibacter > Ferruginibacter pinensis_E. The sequence goes on along the minus strand of CAMCMP010000033.1, from coordinate 15,356 downwards.
TCCTAAAGTAGAGCAACCAATTCTTAGTCGTGTATCCCATCATATTAGAAATGGTAAACATGATATTTTATTATATGATTGGGAAAACTATATCAAATTTGCTTACCAATTTATAAAGTAATTTACATCTCATATTCAGAATAGAAAACAAAAGCAGATAGCTCTTTAAAAATTTCCATAAAAACAGATTAAAACTTTAATAGATACTTGAAAAGTTTTTGCTAATTTTTAAAATTATTAAAACCAATGTTATATGAAAAGAAAAGAATTTATTAAGACCAGCTCAGCGACTTTAGCTGCAGTGGCTGGTTATACAATTATTCCATCCTATGTGATGGGTAAAGCCTTAGGGCACGTAGCTCCCAGCGATAAGGTGAATGTGGCTTGCTGTGGAATAGGAAATAGAGGTAGTGATGTACTGAACTCTTTACATAAAACTGGTCTTGCCAACATTGTTGCCATTTGTGATATAGACATGGGTGCTCCTCAAACGGTCGCCAATATGGAGAAATTTTCTACTGCAAAGCGCTTTCAAGATTTCCGTGAAATGTTTGATAAAATGGGTAATCAATTTGATGCAGTTTCTGTTGGCATTCCCGATTTTTCTCATTTCCCCGTTGCCATGTTAGCGATGTCTCAAGGTAAACATGTCTATGTAGAAAAACCAATGGCACATACTTTTCATGAAGTTTCACTGATGATGAAGGCGCAAAAAAAATACAAGGTGGCTACGCAGATGGGTAATCAAGGACACTCTGAAGAAAATTATTTTCAATTCAAAGCTTGGACAGAAGCAGGTATCATAAAAGATGTAGAAAAAATTACTTGCTTCATGAACAATGGTCGCCGTTGGCATGGAATGAAAGTATCAGACTATCTTCCTTCACAACCTATTCCTGCTACATTGGATTGGGATAAATGGCTTTCAACTGCTCAGTTTAAGGAATACAACAAAGGATATATTAATGGAGATTGGAGATCTTGGTTTGAATTTGGAAATGGTGCATTAGGAGATTGGGGCGCACATATTTTTGATACTGCTCACCAATTTTTAAAATTAGGATTACCAACCGAAGTAGATCCTATTTACATGGAAGGACATAGCACATTGATTTTCCCTCAAGGTTCTACCCTAGTATTTAAATTTCCAAAACGTGATCATATGCCAGCTCTAGAACTTAGTTGGTATGATGGCTATAACAACAAGCCTCCGTTACCAGATTTTTATGGAGAACCTATCAGAGCAAAAAATATTCCACCGCCAACGGCTGGAAATATCAAAAGATATCCTGGTAAAGTTATTTATGGTAAAGACCTTACTTTCAAAGGGGGCTCACATGGATCCGCTCTAGAAATTATACCAGTAGATAAAGCGAAAGACATGGCATCCTCTTTACCTGTAGTACCCGAAAGTCCATCTAACCATTTTGCTAATTTCCTTAAAGCTTGTAAGGGTGAAGAAAAAACTCGTTCTTCTTTCGATATATCTGGACCATTAAGCCAAGTAATGGCATTGGGTGTATTAGCACAAAGATTAAATACCAAACTTATTTTTAATAGTCGTACTAATAAAATAACCAATAGCTCGGTAGGCAATGAATTGCTCTATGGCCCGCCACCAAGAAAAGGATGGGAGCAATATTACAAAATGTAGTGCCGAATATTTTTTTATAACAAAAGGACCGAAAAAATAATCTAACAGATTGATTGATCGGTCCTTTTATTAATTTTTACTTTTAACAAGAATCTATCTTTTAAGAATCTATTAGATCTGTTGCATCCTAAAGAAAAAAACTATTCTTTCAATTACTTAATTAAAAATTATATGAAATTATTGACTCTTTCAATTGGCTTACTATTCAGTTGTCTAAGTTATGGACAGCAGGATAACCTTTCTCTTTGGTATACCAAACCAGCTCAAAAATGGACGGATGCACTTCCTGTTGGAAATGGACGCTTAGGGGGTATGGTATTTGGCGGTATTCAAGAAGAAAGAATTCAATTAAATGAAGAAAGCGTTTGGGCTGGAGCTCCTATCAATAATAATAATCCAGGTGCAAAAGCTCATCTTAAAGAAATACAAACTGCCATATTTAATGGTGATTATAAAACAGCGAATGAGCTTTCAAAAAAATATATTGTAGGCACTCCACCCAACGTTAGATCTTATCAAACACTAGGTGATTTAGGAATTAAATTTTATTGGAAATCAGATGCTACCAATTACAAACGTTCTTTAAACATTCAAACAGGTATTGCAAAAACAGAGTATACAGTAGATGGTAATAAAATTGTACAAGAAGTTTTTGTATCAGCTCCTCAAAATTTAATGGTCATTACCATTCAATCAGAAAAACCTTTTGATGCAGATTTTCTTTTGTCTCGCCAATTTAATGCAGACTATGAGACAGGTGGAAATAAAAAAAGAAAAACCGATGAAATTTCAAAAGGCGAAAATCTTTACCAAGTTCAAAATGGATTAGCTTATTATACTGGACAAATCATTGACCCTGCTTCTGCCATGAAAGGTCCGGGAGGAAAGCATATGCGTTATTCAGCGGCTATAAAAATTTTATCCAATTCTGGAGTTCAATCAGCTTTTGTTTCAGATACTTCTGCTGGTTTTAAAATGGTTGGATCAAAAAATATTGTAATTGTATTAACCGGAGCTACAGATTACAATCTGGAGAAATTGAATATGGATAGTTCCATCAATCCTTTGACTATTTGTAAACAAATTTTTGCAAAAGCTAGTAGTTATAATGCGACAACACTCAAACAAATTCATGTAAAAGATCATGAGTCATTTTTCAACAGAGTCTCATTTTCATTAAAAGATGACAACAATAGTCAATATCCAACAGACGAAAGACTAGTGCATGTGAGAGAAGGAAAAATTGATAATGGTTTAGTGGCTTTATACTATCAATATGGTCGTTATTTATTAATGGGGTCATCTAGAAAGCCGGGTAAATTACCTGCAAACCTTCAAGGGATATGGAATGATTTATACGATGCTCCTTGGAGTGCAGATTTTCATACCAATATCAATTTACAAATGAATTATTGGCCTGCAGAGACTGGAAATCTTTCAGAAACTTCTGTAGTATTAGCAAAGTTCATGGAAAAAATAATGGTGCCTGGTGCCGTTACAGCCGCTGAAACCTATGGTGCCAAAGGATGGACACTCCATCATTTAACGGATCCATTTGGACGCACAGGTGTGATGGATGGCGTGTGGGGTATCACCAACATGGATGGCCCATGGATGACACTTCCTGTTTTTGATCACTTTGAATTTACCAATGATACAAATTATCTACGCACCATTGCTTATCCAATGATGAAAGGTTCTGTAGAATTTGTGCTTGATTTTTTAGTGCCGTCTCCCGAAGGTTATTTAGTAACCAACCCTTCTCATTCACCTGAAAATTCTTTTTTTGTTCCCAATACCAACAGAAAACAGAAATCGCAAATGACTTATGCCCCTACTGTAGATATGCATATTATCAATGCATTGTTTAATAATTTTAAAAGGGCTTCTTCAATTTTGCATTTAGACAAATCATTAGCTGATAAAGTAATTGCTGCACAGAAAAAATTGCCGCCGATGAAAATTTCTGCATTGGGTACTATTCAAGAATGGATAGAAGATTTTGAAGAGACAGAACTAGGTCATCGTCATATATCTCACCTTTTGGGTTTATATCCGCTTGATTTAATTTCTCCTAAAAATCCAGCAATTTTTGAGGCTGCAAAAAAAACACTAGAACGTCGTTTATCAAATGGTGGGGGTCATACAGGTTGGAGCAAAGCATGGATCGTTAGTTTATATGCAAGATTATTTGAACCAGAAAAAGCTTTAGAAAATCTAAACGGATTATTTAAAAAAAGTACACTAAATAATTTATTTGATACACATCCACCCTTTCAAATTGATGGCAATTTCGGAGCTGCTGCTGCAATTGCAGAAATGATCATGCAATCACAGAACAACGAAATAAATTTATTGCCTGCATTGCCCAAAGCATGGAATGAAGGCTCTATGCATGGATTAAGAGCTAGAGGTGCTTGTACAGTGAATATTGACTGGTCGAATGGCGAATTGAAAAAAGCTACCATCCAATCAAGTAAAGGAGGAACCTATACTATTCGATATAAAGAGTTAACCAAATCGGTAACTCTTAAGCCTAATCAAACAATTACGATTTACAATCGATTAAATTAAATTTTTTAGATTATACCTCAGTCATGAAAAGAGTCTTTTACCAATTAGCCATTTTTATTTTAGTAATCAATGGCTTTGCAAATGCACAAATCAAATCTGTAAAACCACAGGTAAAATTAAATATTAATTGGGCTAATTATTTGTCACAACAAGATCTACTTTGGGATGAAGTTCCAAAGGATTATTTTGCTGGTGCATTTGTAGGAAATGGATTACTAGGTACAATTTTATTTAGAGATGATATAGATACTACTGCTCTTAGATTTGAAATTGGTAGAACCGATGTGTATGACCATCGAACGGCTTCACCAAGTGCCTATGAAACCAGTCGCTTACCGATTGGTCAATTATTATTTAAGCCAGTGGGCACTATTACTCATGTAAAACTGCGCAATGATATTTGGAATGCAGAAATTAGAGGAGAGTTAACCACCACAGAAGGAACGATTTCTTTTAGATGCTTTGTTCCATCAGCAGAAGAGTTGATTATAGTTAACATGAAAACTACTGGCAAAGAAAATCAAGCAATATTCTCTTTTCGTCCGCAGTTGGCTCAAAGTGCAAGATATATTGCTAAAAGAGCAATGGGCTTAGAATTGAATGTAGCCTATCAACAAAATCCATCCTTTAAAACTGAGGTGGTAGATAAGATTGAAGTAGTTACGCAACCACTTTTAATGGGAGATGATTATGCTACTGCTTGGACTGAAAGCAAACAATCAGATGGCTCAAGAACAGTATTGGTAACCGTTGCCAACCGTTGGGGTAAATATAGAAAGCCTGCGGCTGGATCTGCAATAGATGCTGTTGCAACGATTAAAGCTGGTCAGCAAAAATCAATTAAATTAATGGAGACTGCGCATCGTCAATGGTGGCACAATTACTATCCAGCCAGTTTTGTTTCTGTACCAGATGCACATTTAGAAAGTTTTTATTGGATTCAATTATATAAGCTAGCGAGCGCTACACACCCTAATAGGCCTGTGATTGATTTACTTGGGCCTTGGTTTAAACCAACCGCTTGGCCTTTGGTTTGGATGAATTTAAACGTTCAACTTACATACTACACATTCGGAATTACGAACCATTCAGATTTAGAGAATAATTTATATCAATTACTAGAAAGGCATAAAGATCAGATTATTGCCAATGTTCCCAAAGAGTTTCAAGATGATTGTGGCGGCATCACCAACCCTGTTGGTTACGATGATCTTTACAATCCAATTTTTATAACCACTGATCCAAAAAATGATAGAGGATTAAATATTATCGTACTTCCTTGGTTAACGCAAATGTATTATCTACACAATCGTAGAAGTATGGATGACGTTAAATTGAGAGATCAAGTTTACCCTCTTTTGCGACGCGCTTATAACTTATACTATAGAATTTTACAACTGGGTGAAGATGGATTATACCACATTCCATTTACCTATTCAGATGAATACGGTAATGCAAAAGAAACCAGTTTAAATATAGCACTTGCACGATGGGGTTTTAAAACCCTTATTGAAACTGCAGAACGTTTGAAAATACAAGATCCACTTCTTCCGAAATGGAAATTGATGTTATCAAAAATGGCCGATTACAATATTGATGAAAATGGAATTATGGTGGGTAAAGATTTACCCTTTTCAAAACCACATCGCCATTATAGTCACTTGTTTTCAATATTCCCTTTGTATGATATGAATATTGAAAATGAGCCCAATCGAATTCCTTTGATGAAAAAATCCATTCAACATTTTACAGATTTAGATGGAGACAATTGTATTTATAAATTTTCAGGCGCGTCTTCTTTATGGGCTGCCATTGGTTATGGTGATAGTAGTTTAAATTGGTTAAACAGATCATTAGAATTATTACCAAGGTTTGGTGTTAAACCTGGACCAGCAAGAATTCCTACTGCTACCCAAAATACATTGTACAGTGAAAGAGAAAATCCAACTTTTGAATCACCTATTTCTTCTTCCAGAGCAATATTGGATATGTTAATTCAAAGTTGGGGCGGAACCATAAGGGTATTTCCTGCAATGCCATCTTCATGGAAGGATGCTAACTTTTATAATTTAAGAACAGAGGGAGCCTTTCTTGTAAGCGCCGTTCGAAAAAATGGCGATACAAAATTTATCCATATTAAAAGTTTAGCTGGAGCAGCTTGTATTTTAAAAACGGATTTAAAAGGTAGGGTCAAATTAATTGGACCATCTTCTGCCAATATGAAACAAAAGGAAGGGCAAATTGAACTAACATTGAAAAAGGGAGAAGAAGCAGTGATTTATACAGGTGAACAAGCTCCTTCACTAGAAATAACCAGCTTGCCTGTAATGGCTGATAAAATAAACTCTTGGGGTGTTAGAAAAAAAGGACTTTAATGAAGGATGCTAAGCATTTCTTACGCAGATTAATATTGAAACTGAAACAATTAAAAACAAGTCAGTAAATTTGCACTGACAGAACTTTTTACACGTTGAATTGTTCTATTTATGCTTTAAAATACTATATATTATAATTTATTTTTATGAGATTATTACCTTTTCTTTTGTTCATCTTTATCGGAATTCCAGCCGTTTCATTTTGTCAAAAAGATTTTCAAAAAAAGTATCAAAGTCTTTTCATTATGGCAGAAGATGGGGATGTAATTGAATTGCCAGAGGGAGTTTTTGAATTAACCAATACCCTATCCATAGAGGGTAAAAAAAAGGTAACGATTCGTGGAAAAGGAATGAATAAAACCATTCTTAGTTTTAAAAACCAGACGGATGGTGCAGAAGGTATTCGTGTAAGCGATGGAAGTGATATTGTACTCGAAGCATTTACTGTTCAAGATGCCAAGGGCGATGCCATAAAGACCATGCATGTAAAGGGTATCACTTTTCGAAATGTAAAAACAGAATGGACAGGAACACCAGGACCGGAGAATGGAGGATACGGCTTATATCCTGTTCAATGCCAAGGTGTGATCATTGATCAATGTGTGGCAATCGGCGCTTCAGATGCAGGGATTTATGTTGGACAATCGAAAGATATCATTGTAAAAAAATCAAAGGCCTATCACAATGTAGCGGGTATTGAAATAGAAAATTCTTTAAACGCAGAGGTATTTGAAAATGAAGCTTTAGAAAATACTGGTGGCATATTGGTATTTGACTTACCCGATCTAGTTCAAAAAAAAGGCGGACAAGTAAAAGTTTATAACAATAATATTCATGACAATAATTATATAAATTTTGCTCCCAAAGGAAATATTGTCGCTTCTGTACCTAGTGGAACAGGTATAATGATTCTTGCAGCTAAAGAAATAGAAGTTTACCAAAATAAAATCATCAACAATCAAAGTGCTGGCACTCTAATTATTAGTTATACCACTACAGGTAAGGCAATAAAAGATAAACTGTACGATCCCTTTCCTTCAGCTATTTCAATACACGATAATGTGTATGAAAGAAAAACAGGTTCGCCAGTTGGGAAAGATCCATTGGCAATGGTATTGGGAAGAAAGTTTGGAGAAAATATACCGCATATTATTTTTGATGGAATCAAAAATCCTGCACTACTTGATTCTAATGGGAAATGGATTGCTGGGCAGTGTATTTCAATCATCAACAATAAAGACCAATCGATTGTTAATCTAGATGTTCAAAACAATTTTAAGAATATTGAAAGGGCAGACAATTCTTTTAAATGTGAAAATTAAACCATGCTAAGATTTGTATCAATAGGAATAGTTTGTATTTTTTTTCTTGCATCCTTCAGCATTTTCGAAAAAAAAATATATCCAGATAAATTATCTGAGTGGAACTTTTTCAAAGGTAAACTATCAGACCTATCGCCTTCGAAAGACGTAGTACCTTACTCATTAAATACTCCACTATTTACTGACTATGCAGAAAAATCTCGCTTTGTAAGATTACCCTCAGGCAAATACGTTAATTATCAAAAAGAAGGTGTACTCAATTTTCCAGAAGGTACTGCAATAGTTAAAACATTTTATTATTCTGCCGACTTTCGCAATCCAGGGAAAAATAAAAATATCATTGAGTCGAGAGTTTTAATCAAAGAGCAGGAAGGATGGAAAGCACTCAGCTATGTTTGGAATGAAGATCAAACAGATGCTATCAGGGAAATAGCAGGTGATGAAAAGCAAGTTGAATTCATCGATCAACAAGGAATTACTCAAAATATAAGATATGTAATTCCCAATCAAAATCAATGCAAAGGCTGTCACAATTCAAATGATCAATTGATGCCGATTGGTCCTTCCGTTTCACAGTTAAATGGGGATTTAAATTACCTAACTGGAAAAGAAAATCAATTAAAATATTGGAATAAGCATGGGATGATGCAAAATTTACCTTCCTTTGCTTCTATCCCTAAAACAGCTGTTTGGAATGATCCTTTATCAGGCGATTTAAATGCTCGAGCTCGTGCCTATTTAGCTATCAACTGTGCCCATTGTCATAGAAGAGAAGGACCAGCTCAGACATCTGGATTGTATTTGACAGAATCTGAAACAGATATTACTGCAATAGGAATAAATAAACCGCCTGTTGCAGCTGGTCAAGGATCTGGAGGAAGGTTGGTAGATATTCATGCGGGAGATGCCAATGCATCCATTTTATGGTATCGGATGCAAACCAATAACCCGGGTGAAAGAATGCCCGAACTTGGAAGGAGTTTAGCTCATCAAGAAGGCATCGCTTTGATTAAAGAATGGATTAATAAAATGAAATAAACACAAACGATTAAAATAAACTAAATGAAAAAAAACTACTTGCTATTGGTAATCCTGTTTTTTAATGCATCCGTTTTTGCACAAAAAGAAACTTGGAAAAATTTATTTGATGGAAAAACATTAAATGGATGGAAAATATTAAATGGAAAGGCTAAGTATCAAGTAGCGAATGGCACTATTATAGGAACAACTGTTAAAGGTGAAGCGAATTCTTTTCTTGCCACCAATGTTGATTATGGAGATTTTATTTTGGAACTAGATTTAAAAGTTGGTAATATGAATTCTGGTATCCAAATTAGAAGTTTCTCAGATACCAGTAGTAAGGGCATCAATACTAAAGAGAAAATTACCGATGGAAGAGTTAGAGGCTATCAGGTTGAAATTGATCCGTCAGACAGAGCTTGGTCTGGAGGTATTTATGATGAAGCAAGAAGAGGTTGGATGTATCAAACTGAAATGAATCCTACTGCTAAAAATGCATTTATTAAAAACGGTTGGAACAAATATCGTATTGAAGCGATTGGTTCAGTAATTAGAACTTGGGTAAATGATATTCCAGTTACTTACCTAGTGGACGACATGAATTTAACTGGATTCATTGCCTTGCAAGTGCATGGTGTAAAAGACAGAGAAGACGGTCAGCAAGTACAATGGAAAAATATTAGGATTCAAACAGGAGCTGCAATGAAACCTAGGCCTTTGGATATTAAAACCCCGGTAGCTAACTATACGCTCAATACAATTTCACCGCAGGAAAAAGCTCAAGGATTTACCTTACTTTTTAATGGTAATAATTTAGATGGCTGGCGTACAGCTGGACAAACAACACCTCCAGAAAAAGGTTGGCAAGTAGATAACGGAATTTTACATATACTTCCTCATGAGGCCAACCAAAGTTCTAAATTTGGTGACATGGTTTCCATCAATCAATTCAAAGCATTTGAATTAAACTTTGATTTCAAACTAACTGAAGGAGCTAATTCAGGAATTAAATATTTTGTAACTGAATCAGGTACTTCAAAAGCTGGTCTAGGTTTAGAGTATCAAATACTAGATGATGAGCGTCACCCTGATGCAAAATTAGGTACCGAAGGAAATAGAACCTTAAGCAGCTTATACGACATAATTCCTGCTGATAAAATTGATGCTCGTTTCCAGCAAAAAATCGGTGAATGGAATCATGGTAAAATTATTGTCTATCCTAATAACCTAGTGCAACACTGGTTAAACGGATTTAAAGTAGTAGAATATAAAAGAGGATGTAATATTTATAAAGTTCTAGTAGCGCACAGTAAATTTGTAAAAAACAAAAACTATGGATTAGCTGAAAAGGGTCCTATCTTATTACAAGATCATGGTGACGCTGTGTATTACAAGAATATTAAAATTAGAGAATTGGCAAATTAATTTTTTTTAAAATAAATTAAAACGGTTACCAAATTAGGTAACCGTTTTAATTTAATCAACAATTGCTTCAATCGATTCTCCTGTTTTTATTTTAATATCAACGTAACTTATTTTAGCTCCATTCAATAATTTTTTCTTAGCCTTTTTTGCTATTCCGTTTACTTGAATGATTGGATGATCACCATAAAAGCGGACTTGCCAAGTAAAGTCTTTGCTACCAGATTGAAAAGTCAAAACAGATTTTTTACTTGACAAATGATAGAGTGTAAAAAGAGAATTACCAATGGCTATATTTTTCACCTTCAAGTCTGGAATCGAAGCTGGCAAACGAGAAATACTAGCCAATTTAGCATCAGGAGCATTGGGTTCTAAACCCATCAACCCCTCCACTACATTACTTAACAACACAAAAGATATTTCAGGGTAATTACCATCCCCCTTAGTCTTGCTTACTGGAAATTGGATATCGATGTTATTGATAATGTCTTCCATCCATTTCCAACCCTGGTTGATTCTATTGTTAATAAAGAATGTTTCTGGTAAATAGGAACGAGCTTCTATATTCGAAGGTTTACCTCTTTTCGAACTAGCTGATTCTTCTACAAAATCGATGTAATTTTCTGTCCGCTCCGAAGGAATACAAATTCCTTTCATCAGCATAAACCATGAATTCTCTTTACCCCAATTGGTTAATGGTTCGCCTTTAATATTGTAGCCACGGACAAGATTTTTATTATCTGCTTTAACCGACCATTGATTATTAAAATATTTCTTTAGCTCAACTGCTTTGGTATTGTATTGATGATATAATTTTTTATTTCCTCTGGCTTTTGCCATCATCGCAAATGATTCAAAAGCTTTGTACTGGCAAGCAATTCCATCACCTGCTTCTACCAAAGGGATGCTTCTTTCTTCATTGAATGTAGCGGAACCTTTAAAGATATCACCCGAACCATCCCCTTCCGCTACCCCATTAGGAATGCGCGTATCGTGCAACTTTATAAAGTCATCGACAATATGTAAATAGTAGTTCCACAAAGATTCATCATCGATGTATTTTTTATCACCGGTCCACAAGTAAAGTTGATAGGCTTTATCTACCAGCTCAAAAGCTGCAGGTACTTCTCTAACAAAATCATTGTCACTGCGATGATCGAGTTTGAAAGAGCTTCCATCAAAATTTAAAGCCCATAAAGGAAACCACTTACGTTCTACAGTAGAAGTTTTTGCAAATTCGCGCAGCATCGTAAAATTCTCCAGCTGCAAATTCAACAAATGTCCCCCAGCAAATTGATGACAAATATCACGGGAATAAAATGCGGTACGGGAATTATAACCACCCCAATAAGAAGGGATATAAGCTACCTTACCAGAACCAGCGCCCCTCTCCCAACGATCAATGACGCCTGTTTTACCAGTCTGCACATGCGACAATCCCATACCCACCGCCCAATTGAAGGCAGTCTCGAGTTTTTTGTTAGTTGTTTCAATTTGTATAATGCTAGTATCGAAGGAATTTGCATAAAGCAAAATATGAGGGAAGGATAGCAGAATGAAAAATAAAAATCTATTCATAAATTTTTGTTTGATAAATAATAATCATTTTATGCTTGTTGTATTTCATCTAAATGGATTTTCAAAATGCCGATCTTTAAAAAAATCGTTGAAACGGTTTAATCTTCAAACCCATCTTTACCATATCCCACGGTTGAAACCGTGGGCTAGATTGAAACCGTGGGATATGAATGAAACGAAATTAATTAAATGCATTTATCCATCCCAACAATCGATAATTTAATTAAAATGAATTTTCAAAATACAAAGATTTTAAACAAACCGTTGAAACGGTTTAATCTTCAAACTCATCTTTACCATAGCCCACGGTTGAAACCGTGGGCTATGAATGAAACGAAATTGATTGAATGCATTTTTGCATCCTAACAAACCATATTTAATTAAAATGAATTTTCAAAATGCCGAGATTTTAAACAAACCGTTGAAACGGTTTAATCTTCAAACCCATCTTTACGATAACCCACGGTTGAAACCATGGGCTAGGTTGAAACCGTGGGTTAGGTTGAAACCGTAAGCTAGGTTGAAACCGTTGGTTATGAATGAAACGAAATTGATTGAATGGATTTTTGCATCCTAATAAACCATATTTAATTAAAATGAAATTTCAAAATGCCGAGATTTTAAACAAACCGTTGAAACGGTTTAATCTTCAAACCCATCTTTGACATAGCCCACGGTTTCAACCGTGGGCTAAATAAATGAAACGAAATTGATTGAATGGATTTATCCATTTCCTTCTATCGATCATTCACTTTATTAATAAATTGAACGCCTTTCATTTTACTCATTACCTGTACATACAATCCATGGTGATTGACTCCCGATAAAGCGATGATTCTTTTTCCTGGATTATTCAAGATAACTTCTTTAACGTTATCTGCTAACTTTTGATCTCTGAAAGCAGAAGATATTTGAAATTGAGCATAGGCAGGCTTAAGAGCCCTCAAAGAATCCATTTTTTCAGCCATCAAATTGGAATAGGAATCAAAGGGACCATCGATTAATTCTTGCGCACTAGCAGTAGCGATTAATGCGAGTCTCTTTTTTTCCAATTCTGCAACGCCTGTTCCTTTGTAAGCAGCAACAAAAACTGGATCTCTATTTAACGCGCGGTTGATCAAACCAGCCCTTCCATTAGCAGTAGTAGTATCTTTTCGATAATTCATCGGCAGCGTTTTTCCTACCATATCAATTCCTTGGAAATCTATTCCTACTTTGGGGATATTAGGAAATTTATTTTTAACCAAGATCATATCAGGCCTGTAAAAAGTATACAAATAAAGAGAATCTGTTTGGGACATATCTTCTGGTCTAATTTCAATAGCAATTAAATCAGGCTTGAAATTTTTAATAATATTCAGCATTTTTTGATACGTGTAGTTTGCGTTCGTATCATGTGCATTATGAATTGTAGGCAAAAGCATTACTTGTGTTTTCTGAGCAAAAACTAGGCTAACAGAAAAGAACAGGAATAAGACCGTTAACTGAAAGTATTTTTTCATAATCTAAAATTTAAAAAAGTTAAACGTTGATGAAAATTAAAGTATTAATTAGAATGTAATTATTATTTTAAAGATATGTTTTTATTTTAAGTTTACCTGCTGTTTAAGATTTAACTCAATTGGAAATAATGGATTAATTAAATCATCAAAAACTCCTGAAAAAATAAAGAGAAAATTAATCTAGTCGCTTTATAATAAAAAAAATCCCCCGGCAATTACCGAGGGACTGAATAATATAAAAACCGTCAACATTATTTATTATAGGTTATTTTAAAGATAGTCCCTTTCAAATCGTCGGCAACATATAAAGCGCCGTCAGGTCCCTGTGCTAAGCCCATTGGGCGATACTGTGCTGGTCCAGCCCATGGTGTAAAATTATCTGCAAAAACTTCCCAATCACCTGAAGGTTTTCCATTTTCAAAAGGAACAAAAGCTACAAAATAAGCTTTCTTAAGTTCAGCTGATCTACCATGTAAAACAACGAATGCTCCATTTTTATATCTAGCAGGAAACATATCCCCTGTGTAAAACAAAAGATCATTAGGTGCTAAATGAGCGGGTAAGGCAAATGCTGGCTTAATGAATTTGGCATCGCCTTCCGTTTTGCCATCACCTCCATACTCAGGGGCTTGCATCACCTTTTTTTGAAAATTATCATAGTAAGTAAAAGGCCAACCTGCATCCGATCCTTTTTTTAATTCATAAACAGTTTCTGATGGAATCTCAGTGTCTTGCTTAGCAGTATACATTCCAGGAAATTTATCCGAAAATGCACCTCGTCCATGATGCGTTGCAAATAAAGATTTTGAAGCGCTGTTCCAATCAATACCAACAGAATTTTTAAGTCCGGTTGCATAACGCAGACCATCCTTAAATGATTGATTGATTTTATTTGCTTTAAACATCCATATCCCAGCAGCTGAATCAAGAATAGGACAACCTGGAATTCCTTTTCCAGTAGTTCCTTCGCGACAAGCATCAGAATAAGATCCGATGGTTACATACAAATTGTTTTTATTATCCAATGCGATCGACTTTGAGTTATCTCGCTTCTTATCTAATAATCCATCTACAATTAATTCAGGATTTTCAGTATCGATTACTTCACCTGCTTTGTTTAACTTATATCTGAATACACCAGTATTAGAAGATGAATAAAGATATTTCCCCTTGATCGTAATGCCTGTTCCGGGAAAATTACCAAAGGCAGTTTTAGAATCCATCACACCGTCTTTATCTTGATCAGTTAAATACAATGTTCCTTTACCGTCTTTTAAAGCATTTAATCTCACAAAGATGCCTCCTGTATTATTTACATCTATATGCCTAACCTTTCCCAAAGAGTCCGCTACTTTGGTAATAGTGAAACCTGCTGGGACAGTAATTACAGGTGCGAAAAATTGGGAAACTGGTAAGGTGGTAAATCCAACTGCAAACAAAAGAAGAAAGGCTCCACCCAAAAATTTTTTATTCATGAATTTTAATTTAAGATATTGTTATTGAATTAGAATTTATTTTTCGAATCAGCTTTATTATAAAAAAGATTGATGCCGAAGATATCAAAAATTGTTATCATTTAAACAATAAGATTAAAGTTTTCGAAAAATGTAAAAACCTTAAAATGGAGCTATATAAACACTTATCAACATCATTTTTGATCTGCAACGTTTCTGTCAGTATAGTTTATAGTCAATAAATGATGAAGAACTGACTTATTAAACATATTTACCATCTGTATATTAATCGGAATTACATCTGTATATCACTAGTGAACGACTAAATTAATTAAAAATGGGCACCTTTCGGTAGCCCACCAATGTTGTAGATTTGTTTTACAAAGAACCAATCCCAACATGAGCAAAAATACGGAGATAAAATTAGTCGGTCAGCCGATTTTAAGTCAGTTATT
>CAMCMP010000032.1 GCA_945876095.1 Chitinophaga pinensis | reverse complement strand
ATGAGCCACCATCTTTGGCATGAGAATATCACTTTCATAAAGTTGACAGATTCAAAACTAGTAGCAGAACACCTTTTAGAGCATAACTGGTACGGGATTTTTATTGCAGGCATGATTGTTATTGCTGCACTGGTTAAATCTGCTCAATTCCCATTCTCCTCCTGGCTTCCAAGGGCAATGGAAGGTCCTACCACCTCCAGCGCCATTTTTTATGGATCGCTATCAGTACATATGGGGGTTTTTCTATTGATTCGAACTTATCCTTATTGGGAAAATATGGTAATTATTAAAGCGCTGATTATAACGATGGGGATTGCAACTAGTATAATTGCAAGTGGAATCAGCAGCGTTCAGTCATCTGTTAAAACCCAGATTGCCTATTCATCGGTGGCACAAATAGGATTGATGTTTACCGAGGTGGCACTTGGCTTTCATTGGCTTGCGCTGATCCATTTTTCAGGAAATGCTTTTTTAAGAACATACCAGCTGCTGGTTTCCCCCTCCGTTTTAAGCTATCGGATGCATGATATGTTTTTCAATTTTTCACCTAACAAATTAAATACGAAAAAGACTTTGTTTACAAAAATCAGCAACAGTTTTTATATACTGAATGTGAAGGAGTGGAATCTCGATCAATATTGGTTTCGTTTTGGATGGAGCCCCTTTAAATGGTTAGGAAAAAATTTGCAATTCCTTACCAAAAAGCCAACCCTCATTGCACTAATACTGTTTTACGGTTTAGGCTTAGCTGCCAACGAATATAGAGAAGCGCTTCCGGCAATACATTTCGAATGGCTTCCTTTTCTATATTCATTTGCGGGCTTACTAATGATACTTAAATCTTTTTCTGAAAGAGGGGACGCCTTAAATGCATGGATTTTAATAATCACCGGTCAGTTTTTCATTACGCTCTCTGTTGTTTTATTAAATGAAGATTTCGGATTTCACCATATTGCTTTTTTTCTAAGCGGATCGCTTACCGCAGCAGTAGTAGGTTATTTTTGTCTAAGGAAGATGAAATCCTTAGATCAGGACATCCTACTCAATAGATACCATGGGTATAGTTATGGTCATCCTAGGATGTCTTTAGTGTTTTTGATTTGCTGTCTAGGAGTGGTGGGACTCCCCTTTACGCCGACTTTTATCGGCATCGATTTGTTGTTCAGCCACATTCATAAACACCAAGAAATACTGATTATTTTTACCTCCATCAGTTTTCTTTTTCTTGAAGTTGCAGTACTGAGAATTTATGCTCGAATTTTTCTGGGTCAACACAAAAATAAATTTCATCCAATCGCTTACCGATCGTCATAAATTAATATTTCTGTTGTATAACGGCATCTGTAGCTTATTGTTGAAAATATCAGTGATGAAAACTAAGGAGCAATCCGTTAGTTGAGCCCAGCTTGATGGAGCAAAATTTTGACCCTACTCAAACATCCATTGTCAAAAACGCCGGGCTAAGAAAGAAAAAATTAGCAGTACTGGTTGATAAGCAAACAATCACCTACCATTTTGCCTTCTTTACACTTGAAAATACCAACTCATTTAGGAATAAAATGATCTTCGACTCCGTCTTATTTTTTCCAAAATCAGTAAGGGAAGGAAGATTATTCATAAAAAAATTTTGAAAATGTGCCATTTCAATAATCGTGGTAGCCAATGATTTTGGATACTTGTACTTTGGGTTACAATCCAGAATGATATCCCCGACAACAGCACAAAGGTCTTTGTAGGGCTTAAAGAACTGATGCTTATTGTCTTCTCCAACCTGCTTGGTTAAGTAGGCTTTCGAACCTTCTGAAATTACGATTTGGTAGAGTAAACTTTCATTTACATAACTTGTTGTGGCATCATCTTCTACAGTTGTTGCCAAC
This sequence comes from Chitinophaga pinensis, assembly GCA_945876095.1. Classification (GTDB taxonomy): domain Bacteria; phylum Bacteroidota; class Bacteroidia; order Chitinophagales; family Chitinophagaceae; genus Ferruginibacter; species Ferruginibacter pinensis_E. The sequence goes on along the minus strand of CAMCMP010000032.1, from coordinate 31,904 downwards.
AGCTTTATTACTTTTTTTAGCTTCACAACAGGGTTGGTGATATTGTTTGTCTGAAAACTGATCTGGAACTCAAGCCAACCCCAATACCAAGCTATAATATAAATTAGCAAGAGATGTTTGTTTTCAAAATATCGGTAAATCCCCGCCTCCGTGGTGCCTATATCCTCGGCGAGCTTCTTAAAAGTAAAGGCCTCAAAACCATTTTGAGCAATCAACAGGATGCTATGCTTAATAATATTCCTTCCCAATACAGTATGTTCTGGATTACGGAGAAATAAATCCTCATTCATTTTTATTTGTAACTGCAATTTCATTTCTGTATTTTACTACTTTACTTTTATTATTAGTAAAGGTATAAAAAAATATTTTTACAATTATTTATGATAGTATTACTATCTTTTAAAATAATTGCTCTAACTTTACTGAACAATCTTAAACGTATGATGCAAAGTAACTTATTCACCAACTTTAAAAACGACTTCCCCGCCAGCATCGTGGTATTTTTTGTTGCTCTTCCATTGTGCCTTGGGGTCGCATTAGCATCAGGTGCTCCTCTGTTTGCAGGAATAATTGCAGGTATTGTTGGTGGTATTGTAGTTGGATTTGCGAGTGGCTCCCCATTGGGAGTGAGTGGTCCCGCCGCCGGATTGGCGGTAATAGTTTTAACTTCTATAGCTACCCTTGGCGGATCTTGGGCGGCATTTTTAACTGCTGTTGTGCTTGCAGGGGTTTTTCAATTGATTTTAGGATTTGCAAAAGCAGGATTCATTGCCTACTTTTTTCCTTCCTCTGTGATCAAAGGAATGCTAACCGGTATAGGGCTATTAATCATACTAAAACAAATACCCCATGCAGTAGGTTGGGATAAAGATGCCTTTGGCGATGATGAATTTTTGCAGGCTGACGGACAAAATTCATTTTCTGAAATTTTTAAAGCGTTCGACTCTATTACCCCTGGTGCCTTAATCATTGGTTTAATTTCACTAGCAATTCTTATTTTTTGGGATCAAGTATTAAGTAAAAAAGGTAAAGTTTTCAGTATCATCAATGGTCCACTAGTTGTGGTGGTGACAGGTATCATACTGTTTAATTTATACAAAAATGGAGTCCTTGATTATAGTCTAAATGCCAATCAGCTTGTTGCTGTACCTGTTCCGGTTTCAATCTCAGCGTTCTTCAGTCAGTTTACTTTTCCCGACTTTTCAGTCCTTGCAAATTTTGAAGTTTGGAAAATTGCAATTGTGATAGCAATCGTAGCAAGTTTAGAAACATTGCTTTGTGTGGAGGCAACCGATAAGCTTGACCCTGATAGAAGAATAACACCTACCAATAGAGAATTAAAAGCACAAGGCCTTGGAAATATTGTTTCAGGGTTAATTGGCGGGTTGCCGGTTACCCAAGTTATTGTTAGAAGCAATGCAAATATTTCCTTTGGTGGCAAAACCAAATTATCAGCAATTCTTCATGGTGTTTTTCTATTAGTAAGTGCTATCACTATTGCAAATGTTTTAAATATGATACCATTGTCTAGCCTAGCTGCTATCCTTTTAATGGTAGGTTACAAATTAGCAAAACCCAACCTTTTTAAGGAAATGTATAAATTGGGGTGGGAACAATTTATTCCCTTTACAGCCACTGTTATTGCGATACTAGCGACTGACTTATTAAAAGGAATTACTGTAGGAATACTTTTTGGTATTTTCTATACTCTTCGACATAGCTATCGCAACTCGCACCACTTAAAAGATACAGAAAAAACTGAAAACGGTCAAGAGGTTCATCACATGGAGCTTGCACAAGAAGTGTCTTTTTTTAACAAAGCAAGTGTAATGACAGTATTAGACGCCATTCCAGCCAATTCGAAAGTAATTATTGACTGCTCTAAGTCTAAATCAATTGCTTATGATGTAATTGAATTGATTAAAGACTATGAAATAAATGCTAAGACCAAAAATATAACTGTTGAAAAAATAAATTTTATAGCGCACTAACATGAAGCTCAAAAAATATTATTTCATTACAACAATATTTTTACTTTTGTTTACAATTGCTCTCCATGCCCAAAAAAGCAATACAGGAAACTGGTTTATTTACTTTGGTAACCAAAAAATAAATAACAAATGGAATTGGCACAATGAAGTTCAATATCGAAATTTCAATTTCATGGGTGATCTCAGCCAACTGCTTGTAAGAACAGGTATTGGTTACAACCTTACTGAAAATAATAATAATATTTTACTAGGCTATGGTTTTATCAATTCACAAAAGTATTTGTCTAATTCAAATGAAAAAGTTGGCACCAACGAACATCGAGTATATCAGCAATTTATTACAAGACAAAGTTTTAACAAGGTGTTTTTGCAACATAGATATAGAATAGAGGAACGTTTTTTGCCCAACGATTTTCAAATGCGATTTAGATATTTTTTAGGAATAAATATTCCTATCAATAAACCGAAAATTGAGAAAAGTGCTTTTTACTTATCCGCCTACAATGAAATTTTCATCAACGCTCAAAAGAATATTTTCGATAGAAATCGTTTATATGGAGCATTAGGATATGTTTTTAATAAAAACATAAAAATAGAAGCTGGATATATGGCACAAACAGTAGAAACAAATAATAGAAACCAATTTCAAATAGTAGTATTCAACAACATCCCATTCAATAAAAATTAAAAAGCAAATAAATGAAGACGCTAACCAAAGAAATGCAAACAGCTATTACTCCTTTAATGGCTTTGGAATTATTAAAAGACGGTAACAAAAGATTTGTAAATAACCTAAAACTAAATCGTAATCTTTTACAACAAGCGAATGAAACTTCCGATGGACAACATCCCTTCGCTGTAATACTAAGTTGTATAGACAGCCGAACATCTGCTGAATTAATTTTTGATCAGGGATTGGGCGATATTTTCAGTGTGCGAATTGCTGGCAATATTATCAACGAAGATATTTTAGGCAGCATGGAGTTTGGCTGTAAGGTGGCTGGATCAAAAATTATCATAGTGTTAGGGCATACCAAATGTGGTGCTGTAAAGGGAGCCTGCGACCATGTTGAAATGGGCAACCTTACTGCGTTGCTGACTAAGATTCGTCCTGCTGTAGATGATGAACTTACTACCTCGGAAAATAGAAACTCAAGCAACAGTGAATTTGTAGAAAAAGTGTCGGCGATAAACGTAAAGCGAGCCGTGCAATCAATTTTGCAACGTAGTCCAATTTTAAAAGAAATGAGTGAAAAAGGTGAAATCGGAATTGTAGGGGGTACCCATGATATCACAACAGGTCAAGTGACTTTTTTTGATGATGTAATAATTTCAAATTAAATAAAAAGAGCAGCCAACTGATTGGTTGGCTGCTCTTTTCTTAATAATAAAAAATTTAAATATTCAGTCCGCCACAAGCACTTATCACTTGGCCTGTAACATAGCTACTCATTTCACTTGCTAAAAATAAAGTGACATTTGCAACATCGTCAGCAGTACCAAATCTGCCAAGCGGAATTCCCGCCTTGTATTTATCTGCACCTTCGCCTTCTTTTAAATAAGATGTCATGTCGGTTTCTACAAACCCAGGAGCAATTGCATTACAACGAATATTGCGACTACCTATTTCTTTTGCGATGCTTTTAGTAAATCCAATTACACCCGCTTTACTTGCAGCATAACTACTTTGTCCGGCATTGCCCATTTCACCTATTACACTACTCATGTTAATAATACTTCCTGATTTGGCTTTCATCATTGGGCGAATCACTTGCTTGGTCATATTAAATACACTTTTCAAATTGGTTTGCATTACATCATCCCATTGTTCTGGTGTCATGCGCAATAGCAAATTATCTTTTGATATGCCCGCATTGTTTACACAGATATCAATTTGGCCAAACTCTTTTACTACCTCATTGACAAAACTTTCACAAGCCGCAAAATCTCCAGCATTGCTCTGATAAGCCTTCGCTTTTACTCCCATTGAAATTAGTTTATCTTCTAACGTCTTTGCTTTGGTTGCGCTGCTATCACTAACATAAGTGAAGGCAATATGCGCGCCCTGTTCTGCAAACTTAATAGCAATTCCTTCGCCAATTCCTCTGGCAGCACCTGTAATAATCGCAACTTTATCTTGTAATAATTTCATGCTAATTTTTTTTAGATGACAAAAGTAAATAAATCAAATGGGGAATTGATTTATTGAATAGAAAGAATTTCTTCTAAAATAACTCGATCGTTGCTTAACCTAGGAACCTTGTGCTGTCCTCCTACTTTATTTTTACTATGCAGCCATTTAGTAAAATGACCCTTTGGCAAAACATGAACGAAGGGTAAACGCAAAGCGATATCCCTATGTCTTTTTGCTTCATAGTCACTATTGCAGTTCTTTAAAGCCTTATCCAATTCAACAATAAATTGTTGTAAATTTTCTGGGGCTTTTTCAAACTCGATTAACCATTCATGTGCTCCATTAGCATGCTCACTAAAATAAACTGGGGCTGCAGTATAATCATTTACAATGCTTCCTGTTTTTTCTGCTGCAATTGCAATAGCATAATCACTATTATCAACAATCACCTCCTCACCAAATGCATTCATAAAATGCTTTAGCCTTCCAGTAACTTTTATTTTATAGGGATTGAGTGAAGTAAACTGAATGGTATCGCCTACTAAATAACGCCACAATCCCCCGGTTGTACTAATGACCAAAGCATAATTTTTTCCAATAGTCACTCTGTCTAGTCCCACGGTTTGCGGATTCTTTTGCTCATACTGATCCACTGGCATAAACTCATAAAATATTCCATGCTCCGTGAAAAGCAGCATGCCATCATCATCTGGACTTTGTTGGCCCGCAAAAAACCCTTCGCTTGCATTATAAATTTCTAGATAGTTTATTTTTTTACCTACAATTTTATCAAACTGCTCTCGGTAAGGCACAAACGAAACGCCACCAGTAATATATAGTTCAAGATTAGGCCATACCTCTATAATGGTTGACTTGCCTTTGATTGCCAAAATCTTTTTCAATAAAAGAAGTGTCCAAGTGGGTACCCCAGCCAAAGAAGTCACATTTTCTTCTGCAGTTATAGCCGCCAATTGTTCTATCTTTTCTTCCCACTCATCAAGCAACGCAATACTTAATTCTGGTGTACGCAACCACTGTCCCCAAAAAGGTGTGTTTTGCAATAAAACCGCACTTAAATCCCCATACTGAATCTCTTCATTCATTTTATTTAACTGGTGACTTCCGCCCACTACTAAACTTTTACCCGTTAATAAATCGCTGCCTGGAAAATTATTGTAATAAGAAGTCAATACATCTTTGGATGCTTTAAAATGATTTTCCTGCAGACTTTCTTCACTGATGGGAATAAATTTACTTTTATCGGAGGTAGTTCCGCTGCTTTTAGCAAACCAGTTAATAGGGGTGTTCCATAAAATATTTTCTTCTCCCTCCATCATTCGCTCTACATAAGGCTTAATGTCCTCATAAGAATGAATAGGCACATTTTTTTTAAACTCCTTCAGCGTAAATAAATTAGAGAATTTGTATTTTTTTCCAAGGGTCGTATGTTGCGCAGCAGTTACCAATTCCTGTAACACTTCTCGCTGAACAGCTACTGGATGTCTACTCCAATTTTCAATACGCCAAAAGCGCATGCGAACTAATCGTGATATTGCAGGTGAAAGTAGTTTCATTGGTCATTAGCAAAATACACAATAGTTATGAAAGCAGGCGGCTAATATTATATTTTGTTGAGAACTTACTATTGATTCCTTTTCAGATAGGCTTTACAAAAAACCAAGCTTGATGATATCTCATTAAATAAGCTCGGTCCCATTATTGCTTTTACTAATCTTAGCAGCCTCTAAGTGAAGATAGTCTTTGCGCTTCAATTCGAAATTACGCCCGAGATATAAACGACGAACCTGCTCATCTACCGCCAACTCTTCTGCGGTTCCATGTTTAAATATCTTTCCGTCAATCAATAAATATGCTCTATCGCAAATTGAAAGCGTTTCGTTTACATTGTGATCGGTTATCAAAATTCCAATATTTCTAAATTTCAATTTAGCAATAATTTCCTGAATATCTTCAACAGCAATAGGGTCCACACCCGCAAAAGGTTCATCCAATAAAACAAATTTTGGATCTACCGCCAGCGCCCTTGCTATCTCTGTTCGCCTTCTTTCTCCACCACTTAAGGTATCACCATTGTTTTTTCTAACTTGAGTTAACCTAAATTCTTCCAATAACAATTCAAGTTTTTCTTTTTGTTCCAACTTACTAAGCTTAGTCATTTCCAATACGGCAGTAATATTATCCTCCACACTTAATTTTCTAAAAACACTGGCTTCTTGAGGTAGATATCCAATACCCATTTGTGCCCGCTGGTACATCGGCATTCTAGTAATATTGAGTTCACCTAGAAACACTTGGCCTTCATCCGGCTTAACTAAACCTACCACTTGGTAAAAAGATGTCGTCTTGCCCGCACCGTTAGGACCCAATAATCCAACAATTTCACCTTGTTGTACATTAAATGAAACCTTATTAACCACCGTGCGGTTACCGTAAATTTTTACTAAGTCTTTTGTTTGTATCGTCAAGCTCATGATAAGTAAAATTAAGTTATCTAAGATAATAATAAACATCCAGAGCCATTTAACTTAAAGGGGCAATGGTGAATGGTGAATGGGCAATGGTCAATGGTGAATGGTCAATGGTGAATAGGAAATTAGTGGTAGGCAATTTTTATACCTGTTGACGAGTGGTTTCCGAAAATAAAGCTTCTCTGCGATATATAAATACTGAATTATATTTACCGAAAAGTAATAACAAGAAGGATTCACTATTACCCATTCACCATTGCCCATTCACAATTGACCATTCACCATTGCCCATTCACAATTGACCATTCACCCTTCACCATTCACAACATTGCCTCGAAACAATCCTTTTAGTTCAAAGACGGTTTTTTTACATTAAGCATTTATATTTGCAGATATTACTATTTTATGAAAATTACAGACCATATTGCCCAGGCAAAAAAGACATTGGTATCGTTCGAAATTTTACCGCCCCTAAAAGGAAGAACCATTCAGTCAATTTATGATCATTTAGACCCCTTAATGGAGTTTAAACCTTCCTTTATTAATGTCACCTACCACCGAAGTGAAACCATGTTTAAGAAAAAAGGAGATGGCACATTTGTAAAGGTAGAGGTAAAAAAACGTCCAGGAACGGTAGCCATTTGTGCTGCCATCAAAAATCATTACAATATCGACACGGTACCTCATTTAATATGTGGTGGCTTTAATAAAAGCGTTACAGAAGATGCCCTAATTGATCTTAACTTTTTAGGAATCGACAATGTGCTGGTTTTAAGAGGTGATGCCGCAAAAAATGAAACTAATTTTGAAGCAGAGCCCGATGGACACGCCTATGCAGTAGATTTATTAAAACAAGTGGTAGATCTAAACAATGGAATTTATCAAGAAGAAGATATAAAGAATGGTGACAAACCCAATTTCTGCATTGGCACCGCAGGATATCCTGAAAAACATTTTGAAGCACCTAATATGCAAAACGACTTAATGCACCTAAAAGCTAAGGTAGATGCTGGCGCCGACTATATCATGACTCAAATGTTTTTTGATAACAATAAATTTTATCAATTTGTAAAAGATTGCAGAGCAATTGGTATTGAAGTGCCAATTATACCAGGCCTTAAGCCCATTACCAACAAAAAACAGTTGACCATTTTGCCGAAAATATTTCATGTGGATATACCAACTGATCTTTCGGATGCCATCCTAAAAGCCAAATCAGATCAAGAGATAGAAGAAATTGGCACTCAATGGTTAATTCAACAATCTAAAGAATTAAAAGCATTTGGTGTGCCTGTATTACACTACTATACTTTAGGAAAACCGAAAGTAATCTACAACGCCGTAAAAGAAATTGTTTAGTTTATACACGAGTTTTACAAAAGCCAATGACATTGATGTCATTGGCTTTTGTAGTTTTATTCAATAACTTTAAAATCGCATTATTGTTTTGGCTTAGGGGCCCACTTCACCTGCAATAATTCGTGCAACTGTTCGATAGTTAGTTTTTTTCCAATAATTCTTTTTTCCTTATCCAGCAGATAAATAGTGGGAGTAACTGTTATATCATATAATTGTCTGAAGCCAGGCTTTTTTGAATCCGCGATGGCTGCTTCCATTTCCTTTGTCTGGTATACGTTTGTCCAATCAGCAATTTTGTTTTCACGTATATATTTAGTCCACTCTTTTTTTAAATCATCTTTTGCATCAGCTGATAATACCGCATACATTTTAACACCATGTTTTTTCCAGCTAGCTCTGTAGATAGAATCTATCCTAGGTAACTCCGTCTTACAATGTCCACAGGTGGGATCCCAAAATACAACCAGCGTGTAATCGGCAGCCAACTTATATAATGGAGATGGTTTTCCGGCTGTATCAACCATGTCGAGATCAGCCGCCTTTAACCCAATTAAATTAGACATTAACATATAAGCCCTGCGACTAATCGCCTCTTGTTGTTTTTCGTTGAGCCAACTGGTTAATCCCTTACTATGGTACTTTTCAAAAAGATGGACCAATACAGCATCTTGACCCATGTACTTAGGATTCATATATTCATCCGTTAGCCAATTCAACATAAACTTATATACTTCCTGATTATTTCGTGCAAATAACAATTGATAATCTATCTCTTTAATAATACTATCAGCCTGAGGAGAAAGCACTTCTCGATAATATTTTTCAAACTTTGGAAGAAAAAAAGGAGTTCTGATAATACGATCATCCATCAAGGTAATCCCATCCCAATAATGTGCTTTATAATAATAGTAATTTTCCAAAGAATCGTTTCTAGTAATCATTTTTTTATTAAGCCCCTGTGGCTCTTTCATCGCATTCATTAAAACTGCCATCATCGATTTTCCATTGTCTCTAATAATTCCTTCGCGGTAATCATTTAATTCTTTATTGAACTTTAAATAATTGGCTTCATGCAATGCCGAATCCTTTTTAGTGGTAGACTTCATATAACCCTCTCTTTCCAGTTCCAATAATTTACCCTTAACTGATATGTATTGTTGATATTGTTGAAATAATATGTTTTCCTTAGATCCAGTCACAACTGTTTTGCCTGTCAAGTCTGTCGTGTCTATTTTAATAGAAATTTGTTGTTCCTTATCAACAAAAAAATCAACAGAAATTCTTTTGCCTGGTAAAACAATCGCATAAACACCTGGTAACAGTTTTCGTTTCGCAGTAAAAATGGCTGTTCCATTAGAAGTTACAACAGCAGAATCTTCAATATTGAGATTTTTTCCCATGTGGTAGGTGAGGTAAGTTAGACCGCTTTTATATTGAGGTGCTTGCAGCGTAACCTTAAAATTTTGAGCAGTAGCAGTAATACCAACCAAAATGATTATCCAAAAACTAATAAATTGCTTCATCTGATTTTAATATTATAAATTGTTACTAGACTTTATAGATTTAAAAATAGGTTGTAAAAGTATTCAAAATTAGATGGATTTTTAACTTTTTTACAACCAGCTTCATTAAAATTACCATTCATTAACAGAAATAATAAACCATTGTTTACTTGTATTTGTTGAATCGGGCGTTACTTTTGCCGAGTGAAAAGAAAAAAATATTTACTTGAAAAAATATTAGTCACCGGTTATGCTGCCGAGGGTAAATCACTTGCTCGACAAGATGGTAAGGTTATTTTTATTGAGGGGGCCGTTCCGGGCGATGTGGTAGATGTATTTGTTAGCACCAATAAAAAAGATTACGGAGAAGGAAGGGCCACCCATTTTCATGAATATTCAACTGAAAGAACTGCTCCCTTCTGCCAACATTTTGGCACCTGCGGAGGTTGTAAGTGGCAAATGCTACCTTATCAAAAGCAGCTTGATTACAAACAACAAGAAGTAGCTCAAAATTTTAGACGAATTGGAAAAGTTGAATTGCCTGAAATGATGTCAATTGTTGGAGCCGATAATAGCATCCTCTATAGAAACAAACTTGAGTTCACCTTTAGTAATAAACGATACTTAACCGCTGAAGAAATTAAGACCTTACCTCCTCCTGACCGGCTGTTAAAAAAAGGGTCTGAGAATGAAATTGACTCTTTCCAACTTGATACTACTCAAGATTTAGAATCAAAAAAAATTACTGATACCAATAGTGGAGGTGCGCTAGGTTTTCATGTGCCTAGAATTTTTGATAAGATCATTGAAATTCAAGAATGTTTCTTGATGGATGATGTCAATAATAAAATTCGCAACAGTATCCGAAGCTTCGCGCTAGAAAATAATTATTCATATTATGATATCAAACAACACACCGGCTGGTTGCGAAATATCATTATTCGCTATTGCCATACAGGCGAACTGATGGTCAATATATGTTTGGGTTACGAAGATGAAAGCGCTACAAAAAAATTACTTGATTTTTTATTGCAACAAGTTCCCTCTATCACCACTTTGCTTTATACCATTAATACAAAGTGGAATGACACTATCTACGACCTTCATCCTGTGGTGTACCATGGCAAAGGGTTTGTGATAGAAAAGTTGGAAAGTTTTTCTTTTAAAATAGGACCTAAATCATTCTTTCAAACCAATACCCAACAAGCTGAAAAGCTTTATAGAATTACAAGAGATTTTGCAGGACTTACTGGAAATGAAATTGTATATGACCTATACTGTGGCACTGGCAGCATAGGCATCTTTTTAAGTAAATTGGCAAAAAAAATAATTGGAGTAGAGGTTATTTCAGAAGCCATTGAGGATGCAAAAATAAATGCTGCGCTAAACAATATTGAACATACAGAGTTTTTTGCAGGCGATGTTATAAAAATTTGCGATGATGATTTTTTTGATAAACATGGAAAGCCAGATGTAATTATCACCGATCCACCCAGGGCGGGTATGCACGAGAAATTGGTCATTAAACTACTTGAAATTGCCGCCCCTAAAATCGTTTATGTAAGCTGTAATACTGCTACTCAGGCAAGAGACCTAGGGTTACTTAGTGAAAAATACAGCGTTGAAAAAATTCAACCAGTAGACATGTTCCCACATACTCATCATATAGAATGTGTAGTTTTACTTAAGTTAAAAAATGTTGCTTTTTAACCAAACAACCGGCTTCTTTTGTTGTTGTATAAGTATTGAATTTCAATATTTGCAGATTTAATTTTAAAGGTATTTTGTAAATGCTTTCACAATTCCTTACTTTAAGTATAATAAATCCAATAACAAATACGAAATTGCAGTTCAATCAATTATTCAACAATGGCATTTAATAATTTCGGTAATCGGTTCCAGCAAACCACTCCTATTGTACTTAATCTAGTTATCATTAATGTTTTGGTGTACTTGGCGCAAATGGTTACTGGAGGAGATGTAGAACCAAATGCTGCAGCAGATCTTTTTGCACTGCACCATTATAAATCTATTTATTTTCAACCTTACCAAGTTGTAACGCATATGTTTATGCATGGAGGATTTTTTCACCTCCTGTTTAATATGTTTGCTCTTTGGATGTTTGGCTCCATGGTAGAAAGAGTATGGGGGCCTAAAAGATTTTTAATTTTTTATTTTATTTGTGGCCTAAGTGCGGCATTTTTTCAACTTGGATCCTATGCCTATGATTTTTGGCAATATGACCATAACAGTTTAAGTCAAGAGCTGTATACTTTATACCAAGCTAATCTAAGAAATGGCTATACAGTAGGCGCTTCGGGAGCCATTATGGGAATTCTTGCCGCCTTCGGATATTTATTTCCAAATACCGAAATGATCATCATGCCAATCCCGGTTCCAATAAAAGCCAAATGGGCTATTTCGGGAATGATTGCACTAGATGTTTTTGGTGGTGTAGTAAAAGTACAAGACGATAATATTGCACATTTTGCCCATGTGGGTGGAGCTGCCGTTGGTTTTTTACTAGTACTCATTTGGAATAAAACAAACAAACAAACTTTTTATTAGAATTCTGTAGCTTCTGATGATGGCTATTTATAAATTTATAGTTTAACTAATTGTAATGGGAGAGTCTGAAAGATATTCTGAATACAAGCTACCAAAAAAGCGATTGACCCTCGGTAATGATGGCAATGCACTAGTTGCTTTATTCGCCCTCAATGTAATTTTCTTTTTACTGCTAATTACCATCCAGGTGGTATACTTCTTTTTTCAATCCAATGAAGCTGCATTTAATGCACAGATTCTGCCCTATTTTGAAATGCCTGCTCAACTTACCAAATTAAGTGAACGCCCCTGGACAATTTTAATTTATATGTTCAGCCATAGCGGTGTAATGCACGTTTTGAGTAATATGCTATGGTTATGGGCATTTGGCTATATTTTACAAGAACTAGCTGGTAATAAAAAGATTATTCCAATTTACATATATGGAGGTCTAGCAGGCGCATTGGCTTTTTGTTTGGCCTATTACTTGATTCCGCCATTACACCCATTCATTGGAAGCGCTTCATTAATGGGTGGCAATGCCGCTACAATGGCCGTGGCAGTAGCCACCACTTCGATAGCTCCTAAATATCGTTTTTTCAAAAATTTAAATGGTGGTATCCCTATTTGGGTACTCACTCTTGTTTATGTACTAATTGATATTGCTGGAGTAGCCTCTTTAGGTGCTGCCTTCAGTTTATCACATCTATTTGGAGGATTGGCTGGATTTGTTTTTATTTATTTACTCCGTCATAAAATAGATGGAAGCGTTTGGATGAATAACGTCTATGATTGGTTCATCAATCTTTATAATCCCAATAAACCTGCTCCTAAAAACCGCATAAAAGAAACTGTTTTTTATAATGCTAGTGGAAGAAAGCCCTTCAACAAAACTTCTAATATCACACAGCAACGGGTAGACGAAATTTTAGATAAAATCAATCAAGAAGGCTACCAATTTTTAACTGCTGAGGAAAAAGACATCTTAAAAAGAGCTTCTGAAGATTAGTGAACTCTAGTCCATTAGCCCCTATTATCAAGCTGTTATTTTAAAAACAAGTTGTCCATAAAAGCAAATTGTATAAACGGCATATCCTATCTTTACTTCATGCCAAAAAGCATATTTCGAAGATTAACAAAAAATATTTTAATCATTACCAACTTAATGGTAGCCGCTTTATTCTTAACAGGCTGCTATAGCGAGTTGTTTTTTTCTGCCTCCTCTTGGCCTGTTGGATTACTAACCTTATCCTCCTTTTACCTACTATTAATACTCTTGGTTTTTTTTGTTTTTTGGTTGTTCGTTAAACCTGCTTGGATACTTATTTTTATTATTACCGCCGCTCTTTCTTACAAGCATATAAACAATATTGTTCCCTTTCAGTTTTCTTCGGACTTCAATTATAAAAAACAACCCAATGATCTTCGTATCATGAGTTGGAATGTAGCACAGTTTAATATCATGAAGTTTAAAAAAAGCCCGGAGACATTCAATCAAATGATTGATCTGATTAATGATTATCAACCAGATATTGCTTGTTTTCAAGAAATGGTAGGAGGAGACACCCTTGCAGATTTGAACAATGCCTATTATCGTAAATATAGTTTTTTTTCTGTTTTTGATTTTTCTGCTCGTCTCAATTTTCCGAATTATTTTTATAGCTACGATTACAAGGATAATTTTTTAAGTCAGCAACATTTCGGGAAAATTATTTTTTCTAAATATTCCATTATTAATAAACAAACGATTCGGAATTTTCCTTATGACTACAATTCAAATTTTCAATATGCAGATATTGTAAAAGACAATGATACAATTCGGGTCTTTAACTGTCACCTTCAATCACTTCGATTTAGCAATACCAATTTAGACTATATTCAAAACCCCTCTATTAAAACAGATACAGATATCGAGCAATCAAAAAATTTGATTACAAAATTCAAAATTGCTTTTCAAAAAAGAATCTCTCAAGCAGATCGAATAAGAATAGAAATCAACAATAGTCCTTACCGCGTTATTGTTTGTGGTGATTTTAATGACGTGCCTAATTCCTATCCTTATGAAAAAATTGGAAATGGTTTACAAGATGCTTTTGTAATAAAAGGGTCTGGAATAGGTAGAACTTTTAGCGGAATTTCTCCCACATTGAGAATAGATAATATTTTTGTTGACAAGCATTACTCAGTTCATCAGTTTACCCGAATTGCAAAAAAACTAAGCGACCATTTCCCCATTATTACCGATATCAGCCTTCTTGCAGAATAATTGAATACAGTATATTTGCATTGACTTTCTGATAGATGGAAATGGTTAATAAGTGTAATCTACCCTACAGAGTAGTATCGAAAATGGGCTGATGGCCTTAAAAGTCGTCAACTTAAGCTCATAAAAACAAATATTTATTATGTCTTTAAAAATATATAATTCTTACAGTCGTCAAAAAGAAACATTTACTTCTATCACGCCTGGACTTGTGGGGATGTATGTGTGTGGTCCAACAGTAAGTGGGGAAAGCCATCTCGGCCATGCTAGGCCATATGTAACTTTTGATTTTATCTATCGCTACCTTAGTTATAAAGGTTATAAGGTTCGCTATGTTCGTAATATAACGGATGCGGGTCATTTTGAAGAAGAAGGAAAATTAGCAGAAGACAAGGTAACAGCCAAAGCCCTTTTAGAAAAGCTAGAGCCAATGGAACTGGTACAAAAATATACCAACTTATTTCATTGGGCAATGTTAGAACTTAATTGTGTAGAGCCAAGCATAGAGCCAACAGCCACGGGACATATTGTAGAACAACTAAACATGATTGAAAAAATAATTTCAGAAGGATATGCCTATGAAGTAAATGGTTCTGTTTATTTTGATGTCAAAAAATATGCTGCAAACCATGATTATGGAAAATTAAGTGGAAGAATAATTGATGATCTGCTAGAAACTACTCGGGAGCTAGATGGGCAAGAAGAAAAAAGAGATAAAGCAGATTTTGCATTATGGAAATCAGCTGCCCCTGAGCATATCATGCGCTGGAAAAGTCCCTGGGGTGACGGTTATCCCGGTTGGCATATTGAATGTTCTGCAATGGCCACCAAATACCTAGGGGCAGAGTTTGATATACATGGCGGAGGAATGGATCTTCAGTTTCCACACCATGAAAGCGAGATTGCTCAAAGCACTATCTGTAATCATCATACTCCTGCAAAATACTGGATTCATAATAATATGATAACGGTCAATGGCCGAAAGATGGGTAAAAGCTACAACAACCAGATCAAGTTAACTGAAATGTTTGCTGGAACACACCCATTGCTCACACAGGCATTTGATCCAATGACGATCCGATTTTTTATTCTTCAAAGCCATTATAGAAGTCCAATTGATTTTAGTAGCGAAGCATTACAATCTAGTGAAAAAGCGCTAAAACGTTTGTGGGAGGCATATGAATTATTGAAAAAAATAACTGCCCCTGATGGACAACTAGCTACTGATTTAGCTATGGAGGAAAAAATAGTTACGCTAATTCATGGGCTAGAAAATTTTATGGACGATGATTTTAGCACCGCAAAAGTGCTTGCTAATTTATTTGAACTAGCGCCCATCATTAATTCCATTAAAGATGGACATATCGCTGTTAATGCCATTTCAGCTAATACACTACAGCTAATGAAGGAGTCTTTTTCTATTTATCTAGAAGATATTCTGGGACTAAGAAATTCTGCATCAATAAAAAGTAATGGTTTAAATGGAGTGATGCAATTACTAATTGACATCAGAAAAGAAGCCAAGGAGAAAAAGGATTATGCAACTTCTGATAAAATAAGAAAGCAACTGTTGGCACAAGGAATTATTCTAAAAGACGAAAAGGATGGAAATATGAGTTGGACATTAGAATAAAATATTCCGCTCTTTCAAATATTGGGGTAGATAAATTATATCGAGTTTAGAAAACTCTCTTTTTAATCTGGCGCTCAATAGCTACAACAACTATTTTAACCAGCTCATTTCAGGAACTTTTACAGGTACTTTAAAATAATTAAACCGTAGTGAATCGTTCCAGCCATTGGGGTTTCTTTCAAAGGTTTTACTACTAAAAAAAATCATTCCCTTCATATTGGGTGTTTTGCGCATCGCTACTATTTGACGAGGTAACTGATTGACTTCTTTCCAGGCGGGATTACTATTGGCTCTGTAGACGCCCATACCAATGTAACAATGTTTTCCGTATGTATGGTTGCTCCACCATGATAATAATACTTCATAAGGAGCAATACGATGTCCAAATTCCCAATACAATTGGGGAGCTACATAATCAATCCAGCCCTTCTTTAACCACAATAAAATATTTGCATACAAATCGTCGTAATTGGTTTGTGCGCCTATTGTTCGACTTCCATCAATTGGATCTTTATCCTGATTACGCCAAACGCCAAAAGGACTAATACCAAATTGGCATTTTTTATTTTCCTTTTTTATTGTAAAGCTCAACTTCGAAATTATTGAATCCGTATTGCTTCTTCTCCAGTCATCCTTTGTCATACCTACACCATATTTTCTAAAACTCAGTTCATCAGGAAATTCTTTTCCTGCAATTCGATAAGGATAAAAATAATCATCAAAATGAATTGCATCCACATCGTATCGGCTCACTACATCAGCTACCACCTGGGTTACATATTGCTGCGCTTCCTTATTTCCAGGATCAAAATATCGCTTATCTCCATACACTAAAAACCATTCCGGATGTACTTTGGTAATATGAGTAGCTGATAAAGAAGAATTAAATAAATTAAACTCGGCCCTATAAGGATTCATCCAAGCATGAAATACCATTCCGCGTTTGTGCGTCTCCGATATCATAAACGCCAATGGGTCATAATACGGAGATGGCGGCCGACCCTGAATCCCAGTAAGCCATTGACTCCAAGGTTCATAAGGCGAGGGATAAAAAGCATCTGTACAGGGCCTTATTTGAACTACCAAGGCATTGATACCGTTGCGCTGATGCATTTCCAAGAGTTTAATAAACGATGCCTTTTGAGAATCGCTATTATAATCTCCTTTGGTAGGCCAATCAATATTGTCAACAGTTGCTACCCATACGCCACGAAACTCTGGACTTGTTTGAGCAGAAAGACAAGATACCATTAAACATCCAATAGCGATTGGCAGAACCCGTACAATTTTATTTGGAAAATGCAATATCGTGTTTAGAAAAAATAATTTCATTTGGATAGCTTAGTTCTTGTTCATCCTAAATTTTGTCAATTAATTTTTATGTCTTTTTAAATGCTAATTGACCACTTTAGAAGTAAAATATATAATGTTACTCCCCCTAAAAAGCCAGGTAAAAAAATATACAACTCAGATACCAGCATGCCGCCCAACAAAATAATCAACCCCAGCAATAGGATCTGTCGCAACTGATTATTAAACATAATTGACATAAAGTAAATTTACTTAAATAATTACAATCCTGGTTAACACTATTCTTGCCAAACTGAAACTCCTTCACTACAATTAGCGCAGATGTCAATGTTTTTTCTGCTTTTCATCAGTTCAGATCGAAACTGTTTATAATTATCATTTTTCCAAACCTCTTTAAAAGACTGATATTTTAAATTACCAAGCTGGTGTGTTGCATCTTTATCAAAACAACAAGGTACGACCAGGCCATCCCAAGTAATTACATTTGCATGCTGCATTTTCCAGCAACGATTTGCTAATTTATTTTTGGCAGTGTAGCTACCATCCATATTTTTTTTATAGCGGCTATATTTATCAATTGTAGGAATCAAATTATTAGGGTCTGTTTGATAATCATACACTTGGGCAGTTTTAAACCTTACCTCATCCACACCAATTTCTTTAGCCATTTTTTTAACCTCCTCTATTTGGTGTTCGTTGTGTTTGACTACTAAAAATTGGAAGAATACAAAAGGTGTCTTGCTATTTAAAGCCTTTTTCCATTTTACAATGTTTTTTGCACCCTCCAAAACCTTTTCTATGTTTCCTCCTATTCTATACTGCTTATAAACGTCTTGTGTAGTTCCATCAATAGAAATAATAAGCCTATCCAATCCGCTTTCTACCGTTTTTTTGGCAGCCTCATCCGTTAAATAGTGAGCATTGGTAGAAGTTGCCGTGTAAATTCCTTTATCACTGGCATATTTCACCATCTCCAAAAAGTCTGGATTCAAATAAGGCTCGCCTTGAAAATAAAATATTAGATAAATTAACTCTTTGTGAATTTCATCAATGGTTCTAGTAAAAAACCTCTTTTCCAGCATTCCTATTGGACGGGAAAATGCCCTCAATCCACTTGGACACTCGGGGCAACGAAGGTTGCAGCTTGTGGTTGGCTCAAATGAAATTGAAACGGGATAGCCCCATTGAATCGGTCTATTAAGCCACCTGCTTAAATAAAAACTAGACAGAACTTTGATACCATTCCAAGATCTTTTTAAAGAAAGTTTACTTGCAAGATTGGTGCTATCGTTCCAGTTAAAATTAGGCATGGCTACAAAATTAACGTTCCCACTGATAAGTAAAAGATTTTTTTAATTTTTGTTAATTAATCCAATAATCTACAGCATATTTATCATTGTATAGTCCAGGGCTAATTTTCTTTATTATTTCCATTGAACAAAATAAAATGTATAAATCAAATCATTTACCTTTAAACATGGGGTTATCAATTTATTCATGAACCCGTTTTATAAAATATTTTATTCTGCCAATGGAAGATGATGTTAAAGAATTTTTAATAAAAATAGTACAATCTATTTCAATGGGACTCGTTTGGCTTCTAGCAAATATGAGCGTCGGTATTTACTTTGGGTTTGCTTTTTTTGAAGGTCGACCTTCAATTGGAAATTACATTTATTATACGGTATTTACAATTTCACTCATTGCCCTGATTGTTTATTTGCGAAAAAAATGGAAGGGGTGGGAAGAAATTAATTATTAATACTCATGTAGACTAACTGGTGTGGTCGGCGATTATTATCCATCGGTTACCAATTTTACGAAACAAAAGTGAAAATATACCACCAACATCCCCAATACTTCTAGTCAAATGCCATTTACCTACAACGAAAAATTGCGTGGAATTCAATTGTTTTACCTGGAGCAATTCAAACTTTAATTTGCCCATTGCAGCTTTATCAGGATAATTTTTATTATAATTATCTAGTGTTTTTTGCCACCCGTATGTAAGTCCTGATTTACTTATAAACATAAGTGAATCACTTTTCCAATAGGTTTCCATAAAGGCTGGAATATTTCCTTTGTTCCACTCTTGTGTTTGACGTTCTAACAAACCCCTTACCTCCATTTCATCTTTACTTTGACTAAATAAAGAATAGGTTGAAAAAATATAAACTAGTATTATAAAAGGTGATTTTCCCATGAAAAAATTTATTTACAAGGTACACAATTAAAAGTAAAATTTAAATTGATGGTATCAAGATAGCTGACGCGATTTCTAATGCTGGTGATGAGGGGAAGAGCATTTAGTTCGGTGGCAAAAACGATAATTATAATAATGCGCAATAATAATCAAAGGAACAGCTGCTGCTAAAAACCAATTTTCAAATGAATGAAAAAATTGTTTAAAAATTAGAAAGAAAAATCCAATAGAAAAAATTAAAACAGGTACAAGTGAATGGTGGTGTTTTACAAATCCGTGAAACAAAGAATAAGACCCAACAATAAAGGCTAAAACAATCATACCCCATTCAAATATAGAGTTATGAACGATGTTAATACCAAATATAGGCAAAGAAGAAACCAATACCGGCAACAATGCACAATGAATAGCACACAGTACCGAGGTGGCTATACCCATCATGTCCCAATTAATTTTTGTATTAATCATATGAAATACAAAAGTACTAAATTTGCAATAATGTTGCAAGTTTTATATTGCAGGGCATTTGACAACTCTTATGATTGTAACTTTGGTTAAACTTTATAGCATGGGCAAAAAATGGCATTGGTACGTAGGTTTTTTTATTATTTTATTTGGAGTATATTTTTTATACTTTTTTACGCAAGACGATTTTTCACAATCAAATCTTCCGGTAGTCAATAATAATATACAGCCGTTTTCTTTTACCAACCAAAATGGAAAAGTATTAACTGAAAGGGAAGTAGAAGGAAAGGTTTTTGTTGCAGAGTTTTTTTTTACTACCTGCAAAGGAATTTGTCCTAAGATGAACGCAAATATGAGAAGGGTATTTGACAGCTATAAAGGCGATAGTAGCTTTATGATCCTATCTCATACCTGCATGCCTGAAACCGATTCGGTACCATTGCTTAAAAAATATGAACAACGAATGTTAAATGGATCGCTTATTCAAAGTGATGACGGGTCTTATAAAATTAAATATGACTCAACCATTGCTAGCCCTCAAATTTCTGAAAATGTAAACTGGAATTTTGTCACTGGGGATAAATCATCCCTATATAAAATGGCCCGCCAGAGTTATCTGATTGACAATAACAAACCAGATTCTATTTCAAACATTGCTGACCAATTTATTCATACACAATTTTTTGCTTTAGTAGACAAACAAAGCAGGGTAAGGGGCGTCTATGATGGACTGAAAGAAGATGAAATTAAAAAGTTATTGATCGATATTAAAGCTTTGCTAAAAGAAAAATATCAAAGCAGGAGTCTTAATTAATGCATCAATAAGCTAACCATGACGGACGACATTCTTAAAAAAAATAAACTAAGCGTTACTGATGGGCGAAAAAAAATTCTAGACCTTTTTTTAGCCCGCGATGGCGCTTTGGCGCATGCAGATATTGAAAGATACACCGGAGAAATGTTTGACCGTGTTACCGTTTACCGAACATTACAAACTTTTGTTGAAAAAGGAATCATCCATTTAATTCCCACCACTGACAATTCCATCTTATACGCTTTATGTAAAGAAAATTGTGAAGAAGGACATCACCATGATAACCATGTACATTTTATTTGCGATGTATGTAATAAAACAATTTGTCTAGATGATGTAACCATTCCCAAAGTTAAGCTTCCAAAGGGATTTACTCCCAATCACTCAGAAATGATGGTAAGTGGTATTTGTGCAGACTGTAAATAAACCTGCTGTAATTTTAAGTTCATTCTAAATATTCTACCAGCAATATGTTTTGTATATCTAACTAATATAAAAAGGGTTAACGCCTTAACTTCTTAAATGATAAGCCTTGGGCTGAGTAAATGCTCGCAAACCAATCAATGAAAGAGTGCTTCCAAAACCACTGTGATTTCTTCCACTCCAGGGCAATGCTGCACTTACACGATCACAACAATTCCAATAAACGGTTCCTGCATTCAACTGGCTTTGAATCTCCAATGCCCTCTCTTCATTATTACAATAAACCGAAGCCGTAAGCCCATATTGCGTATCATTCATTAAAGCCAAGGCGGCTTCATCGTCTGTTACTTTCATAATACCAATAATTGGTCCAAATGATTCTTCTTTCATCACGTCCATCTCATGGGTAACGTTTATTAAAACAGTAGGCTCAAAATAATTTCCTACTCTTTGTATTGCGTTTCCTCCACATAAAACAGAAGCCCCTTTTGACACTGCGTCTTGAACTTGATTGGCTAAAAATACTGACTGCTCCTTTCTTGTTAAGGCTCCTATATAAACACCTTCAGATAAAGGATTTCCAATATTATACGTTTTTACTTCCGCTATAAATGCCTCCACATAAGCATCATATACTTTTTGGTGAACATAAATTCTTTCCACTGAACAGCAACTTTGACCATTGTTATAAAAAGCTCCGTCCGCTGTATTGGCTGCGATTGTTGCAATGTCTGTTATATCATCTGTAACATACAGAGGGTCTTTTCCTCCCAACTCAAGTCCGCAGGGTTTCATTTTTTTACTCACTCGCTCATATATGTATTTACCAGTTGCATAAGATCCTGTAAAAAAATAACCATCTAAATCTGCCTCTAACAATAATTCTCCTACCTCTTTTGCTCCAACAGCAATTTGAAAAACATTTTCAGGAACCCCAGCAGCATGTAAATATTTTTCTATCTCCATACCCGTTAAGGTCGATAGTTCCGAAGGTTTATAAATTACAGCATTACCTGCCAACAACGCTGGTACAAAAACATTGGTTCCTACCAAATAAGGATAATTCCATGCAGAAATATTACATACAATTCCGAGTGGTTCATAAACAATTTTTTCACGAGTGGGGCCGCTTTCTACCATCCACTCTTCACTTAATGCTTGAGTGGCGTTTGCCGTAAGCCATTCTATTCTTGCGCAGGCCCCATTCACTTCGTTTTTTGACTGTTGCAATGGCTTACCCACTTCACTGGTTAAAATCGACGCACAGCTTTCAAGATTAATTTGTAACAGTTCAGAAAAACGACGAATAATCTCCACCCTTTGCTCTAGAGAAACTTTCGCCCATTTTTTTTGACCTTCTCGCAAACTGGCTAATTTCTTTGCAATCGTTTTTTGATCGTCTGCATCAACTGTAGTGATTAGCTCATGGTTGGCGGGATTAATTATGTTCATTCTAGAATTGTTTAATTTTTAAAAGATAAATTCACTCTGTTTATTTTTTGTAAAACAAAATTTAGTCCAAGAAATTTTAGATACAATATTTTTGGGCCTCAGACAAAAACCATTCGCGGATATTACTAGATAGGGGGTTTTGCTCTTTATTAATTATTCTTTCGGGATGCCATTGAACACAAATCATCGGTGAGCGATTTTGTTTTTCTTTCCACTCAATGCCCTCTATTATACCGTCAGGCTGAGAAATACAATTTACAACCAATGAATCAGCAACCTTATTTATACACTGGTGGTGAGCGCTATTAACCTCGCCCTCATGAATCATTGTTATACCTTGCAATAAGCTGCCCTCTAATAATTGAAGTACATGAATATGGTCTATACCCTCACTTGACCGGTGATTCGGTTTTCCTATCGACTCAATATCACTCAATAGCGTTCCTCCTAATGCTACATTTACCAGCTGCAACCCTCTACAAACTCCAAGAATGGGTGTTTTTTTTTGTGCTGCAACATGAAATAAATCCAACTCAAACTGATCTCTCTTTCGATTCCATTCCGCAGGCTGATTTGGATAAGTTGAAATACCTGATTCATAATAAAAAGGATCTATGTCAACTCCACCGCTTAATACAAGTCCATGACATTTATTAAAGTCCTCTATATTTTGTTTTTCCCAGCTAAGCGCTACTATTTGAATGCTGCTATCTTCACCGCTAATCCATGCAGGATAATTGGAATACTTTGTTTCTGAAAAACTGATGCCGATGATGATGGGAGTAGACAAAATTTACAATGCGGTTTCGTATAATAATTTAAAGTTGTCCCTACTAACCGGCTTAGGATTGTTAGGATGTGCAAAATCTGCATAAGCAAGATCTGCTAAAGTATCCAAGTGCTCTGGTTTTACACCGATGCCATTTAGTTTCTTTGGAATACCTAATCTATCATTTAGATCAAACAAATAATCCACCACGCCCTGTCCGGTTTCATTTTTTATACCAAGGGCTTTAGCCATGCGTACAAATTTTTCTTCAAACCCTTCTATGTTAAACTGCATGCCATAAGGAAGATTAACCGCATTGGCAAGGCCATGGTGAGTATCCAACAAACTTGAAAGCGGGTGAGCTAAAGAGTGAACTACTCCTAGACCTTTTTGAAAAGCAATTGCCCCCATCATTGATGCCAACAGCATATTTGAGCGAGATTCAATGGTAGGGTTTTTTACAGCGTCTTCTATAAATGTAGCTATCAAACGAATTCCCTCTAGTGCGATACCATCACAAATTGGATGATAATTTTTCGCAATAAACGCCTCCATGTTATGAGTCAATGCGTCCATCCCTGTAGCCGCTGTAATAAACGGAGGTAAATCCATTGTTAAAAGCGGATCTGCAAAAACTATTTTTGCAAGTAATTTTGGAGAAAAGAGGATTTTTTTCTGGTGCGTTTCATCGTCAGAAATAATTGCTGAGCGGCCTACTTCACTACCTGTGCCCGCGGTGGTTGGGATAGTAATAAAATGGGGTACTTCATTGGTAACATAAACGTCGCCTCCTATCAAATCATCGTATTTAAATAAATCTTCCCGGTGATTTGTGCGCAATAAAATTGCTCTTGACACATCAATAGCGGCACCGCCACCAATACCAATTATACAATCACAGTCTGCTGCATCATATGCATCTACACCTTTATAAACATCGCTTTTAACCGGATTTTTATGGATATCATGGAAAACGGTTACTTGTATTCCTTGGGCATTTAGGCTTGCAACAATCTCTTTAAAAAAACCTAGTCCCGCAATTGTTGGATCTGTTGCAACCAATGGTTTTTTTAAATGGTTACTTTTTAAATACGCTGGTAATTCGGCAACAGCGCCCGCACCAAATCGAATGGTGGTAGGAAAATTAAATTGAACAATTGACATCGAAAAATATATAAATATTAAAAAATAATTTTTAGAAATAAATTATAAGATCACTATTAGAAATTTTGTTTATCAAATAATCTCTAAATATCTTTTGGTTTCCCAGTCGGTTACCGCTTTAGCAAATTGACGAACCTCCCAATCTCGCGTCTGTGTAAAATGCTGAACGAATTTATCACCAAAAATTTCTTTTGCCACCTCCGAATTTTTCATAGCTTGATTGGCCTCTTCTAAACTTTTAGGGAACCTTCCATGTGTTTCATCTTTATAACCATTTCCTTCTGTAGCTTGCTGTAGGGTCAACTGATTTTTAATGCCATACAAACCAGAGGCCAAACAGGCAGACAATGCTAAATAAGGGTTGGTATCACTTCCCACTACCCTTGTTTCTAAACGACAAGATTTACTACCGCTTGTTAAAGTACGCAGCGCTACCGTTCTGTTATCATTACCCCAAGTTACAGTGGTGGGAGCCCAAGCTCCTTCCACTAAACGCTTATATGAATTAATTGTTGGCGCAACCATGGGTAAAATATGGGGCAGACAATAAAGTTGGCCCGCAATGTATTGCTGCATCATTTTACTCATTTGGTTGGGTTCATTGGCATCATAAAATAAATTGATACTTCCGCACCAAAGTGATTGATGAACATGGCCACTACAGCCTGGTAAATTTTCATTTATCTTGGCCATAAAACTAGCTAATATGCCGTGTTTATACCCAATCTCTTTAACGGCGGTTTTAAATAGAACCGCGTTATCGGCAGCCATTAATGCATCGCTATAAGTAATAGCTGCCTCATATACTCCTGGTCCTGTTTCTGTATGAAGGCCCTCTAATGGTATATCAAATTTTTTTAGTTGATCAAAAAGCGCTGAGAAAAAATCATTTCTTTCACTGCTTCTTAAAATAGAATATCCAAACATCCCTGGTGTGAGGGGGGTTAAATTTTTACCCTCTTTATCTGCAAAACTTTTAGATGTTTCTACAAAATTAAACCACTCAAACTCTTGGGCGAATTTTGCTTCATAACTAAGATCTGTTGCCTGTCGTATAATTTTTTTTAACAACTGTCGAGGACAAACTTCAAGAGGATTGCCTGCATCGTCAATAAACTCACCTAGAAAAAAAGGCAAGTCATTTTCCCAAGGAATTTTTCTAAAACTATTAATGCTCAGCTTTACTTTTGCATCTGGGTAGCCCGTGTGCCACCCTGTATAGCTATTGTTATCATAAGCCTGATCGGCCATATCCCAGCCAAAAATTACTGCGCAAAACCCCAACTCGCTTTTGGCAACTGATAAAAACTTTTCACTCGAAATATATTTTCCTCGAAGTACACCATCAATGTCTGCTACAGCCACCTTTACCCTGCCGGAGGGGTGCTTACTAACATAATCTAAAATTTCCTCGTTACTCATTTTTTAATAATTTTATAAAGTATAAAAAAGAAAAGTAGTATTCCGAAATAGCAAACCGCCAAGAGAACATTATAATAACAAAGTGCAATTAAACAAATAATTGCTAACACCAAGGCCAGTATAGGAGTAAATGGATAAAATGGAACACGAAATGGTCGATTCATTTCGGGAGACATTTTCCGAAGTTTTAATACCGCCATCATTGAAAAAATATACAATGTAAGTGCACCAAAAACTGATATAATTATAATTTCTGCAGTTTTTCCTGTACAAAGAATAATAACGCCTAAAATAGAATTAAACAAAAGTGCATTTGCAGGAGTTTTAAATTTTGTATGCACCTTTCCTAAAATTTTAGGCGCGTTACCAATTTTTCCAAATTCAAATGTTGCACGACCGCTAGCCAATAGCAGCCCATGAAAAGAAGCTACCAAGCCAAACAAACCAATACCAATTAATAATTTATAAAATAAATGGTCTGAGGGGAAAATCTGTCCAAGAGCAAGAGGCAATGGCGAGTCTGAACTAGTGCCATCAGAAAAATAAACTATGCTTTGCCAACCGCCAATTCCGATAGAAGCAAAAAAAACCAATACACATAATATTACCAGGGTAATCAGTGCCCAGCCAAAGCCTTTTAAAATGTCTCTTTGGGGATTAATTGTTTCTTCTGCAACATTTGCTACGCCTTCTATCCCTAAAAAAAACCAAATCGCAAAAGGAATGGCTGCAAAAGCACCCCCCCACCCGTTGGGAAAAGGATTTTGACTAAAATGATCAAATGAAAAATGGGGAAGAGTCAAAGTGGTAAAAAGCAATAATTCACCCACAGCCAAAATGGTAACAATTAACTCGAAACTAGCCGCCGCTTTTACCCCATAAATATTTAAAGTCATAAAAATCAAATAAACCGAAATGGCGGCAGGCAAAATGGGTATTTGCGGAAAGGCTAAATTAAAATAAGACCCTATGGCAAGAGCTATGGCCGGAGGTGCAAATACAAATTCAATTATCTGTGCAAGACCCGCTATAAAACCGATGTCTTTTTTAAATGCCCTCTCAGTATAATCATACACTCCGCCCGCTTTGGGTATAGCACAGGCTAACTCTGCATAAGAAAAACTAAAACAAGTATATAAAATGATAACCAACAGGGTGGCCATTGCCATACCGAAAGTCCCCCCTTTTTCTAACCCAAGATTCCAACCAAAATACATTCCAGATATTACATATCCAACGCCTAAACCCCATAAAAGGGTGGGTGTTAATGTTTGCTTAAGTTTGCCAGTTGCCATAGTTTTTGGCGTCGTTTTTTCTTGTCTTTCAAAAGTAGTACTTAAAATTAATTATCATCATGTTTTTTAAATCGCTTAATTATTTCCCTTAAATCTAGTCCCGGTGTTATTCTATAATTTTCTTTGGCTGAAAATTATGGCACAAATTCTATTTCAGCCAACACTGGATTGTGGTCAGACAAAAAAACAGAATTATGTGTTTCGAAAATACAAGCATATTTGTTAACCTTTATTCTTTTGTCTACCAATATATAATCAATTAGCTTTCTGTAAGTCGTAGGAATTTTTCCAAAATCATGAAAGCTCCAAGGGGGTCCGTATACAAAATTTGAAGACTTTCTTGCTTCTAATAAAAAATCTCCCTCCAGCAAACTCTTAACCGCCTCTGCTTCTGGAGGAAGGTTTAAGTCGCCCGTTAGAATTACTGGGAGATCTCCTGCAATTTCAACAATTTTTTTCTTTAATAATTTTGCACTTTCTTTTCTTGCCAACTCTCCTATGTGATCAAAATGGGTGTTAAAAACAACAAATTTTACTCCTGTTTTTTTCTCATTAAAAATAGCCCAAGTTACTATTCTCTCGCATGCCGCATCCCAGCCTTTTGAACCGGGTTCTCGGGGCTTTTTGCTTAACCAAAAATGTCCATCACTTTCAACGTCAAATTTTGGAGATTTGTAAAATATAGCGCAGTGTTCTCCTGCTTCTTTTCCATCAGTTCGCCCTACGCCTAAAAATTTATATCCAGGAAGTCTTTCTAATAAATCATTGAGTTGGCTTGTTAATACTTCTTGCGTTCCTAAAATATCGACTTCATAAAAATTGATCATTTCTGAAGTAAAATCTTTTCTATATTGCCAGGCGTTTTCCAAATCGCTTGATTTATCACACCTGATATTAAAAGTCATTACATTCATTATAACATAATTTTGCAGAAGGCCTATTCTTCAGACATTTTTTTATTTATGTGCTGTTTTCTATACTCTTTTGGGGTGCAGCCCTTTACTTGTTTGAACTGTCTAGAAATATTATTACTTAATGCAAAGCTTGATTCCATGGCAATTTCTGATACTGTTTTATTTGTTTCCAGCAATCGTTCTGCAAATTTTTGGATTTTTAGATTGTATATATATTTATAGACCGCAACACCTGTAATATCATAGAATCTTTTTTCGAAAGATCTTCTTGAAAGCGGCACCTCTTTTAAAACATCTGAAACATTTATTTTGTCTCCTATGTTTTGATGAATAAATTTTAAAGCCTTTGCAATTAACTGATCGCTAGCGGAAGTAATGTCTGTTGATTGACGAGTAATAATATGCGTCGGTTTTACAACAATATTGTGTGCCGCATAATTCTTTTTTGAAATAAGCTGGTGCATTAATTTGGCCGCCTCGTATCCGCCTTTTTCAGTATCAAGATTAATACTTGATAACGGGGGGTCAGATAAATTACATGTCATCTGATCATTATCAACGCCCAGCACAGCTATATGTTCTGGTATTTGAATCTGTGCCTGCTTACAAGCCTCTGTAATATGTTGTGCCCGTTCGTCATCACAAGCCATTATTGCAATTGGCTTGGGTAAAGATTTGAGCCATTGACTTAGCAAAGACGGTTTATAAATCCACAAGGATTGTGCCCCCTGGTAGTCCTGATCAAAATCATGTACCACTAGCTTGTGGTCTAATAAATGACTTTGAAACCCTTCAAACCTTTCTCTGGACCACACAATATTTTTAAAACCATAAAAACCAAAATGTTTAAACCCTTTTTTTATAAAATATTCTGCCCCCATTTGGCCTGTTTCAAAATAGCCCCCTGTAATATTTGATATTCCTTCAAACCTTTCTTTGAAATCTTCAACAATTAAACTTATTCCTGCTTCGTGAATTTTTTGTATATCTAGCGCATTGTCAAGGTGTGCAATTATTCCGTTAGCTCCCCACTCTTTTGCAAATTTGACAATCCCTTCTACTCCGTGTGTTTCTCGGTAAAAAAGAGGCATCTTACAAAAAACCCACGGTCCATTTTCTTTTGAATATTTTACAATACCCTTAGTGAGATTTTGCCCATACTCTTCAGAAATGTCGATCAACAATATTATTTTATACATACTTTTACAGGTATGGGTTATATGAAAATTTTATCTTTTCAAAAATATAATATAATTATTTAATCTTCTTGCTGTCTATCTTTTTTATAATAAAAAAGCCAAACTTCTAGGTTTGGCTTTTTGCTATTTCTTTTTGTGGTTTTAAAATTGCTTATTTCGATAATCTTTAACCTCTGCCGTTTTTTTTAACGACTCGAACCAGGCTGATAATTTTTGTAATAAACCTCTTGTTTGTTCCGTTGATTGTATTGCGGCAGTTTCTTCTGTTTCGGTTGGTAGGCTTCCTATGGTATTTACTTTAACCATAAACACTCCGCCGTTTCCAACAATTGGTTCGGATATTTTTGTTTGTAGATTTTTATTGAAAGCAGCACCTATTACTTTTGGTTCGTCGCCTACACCGTTTATAATTTGTGAACCCAAAGTAAGGGTTGAGTCTGCCCCCGCTATTCTTATTGGTTGATTATATATTGAGGTTGCTGTTTCTAAGGAATTTGCTTTTGATAATTTTTCTTTAATTAAGGCTGCCTTTTTTTCTTTCCTTATAATCGGTTCTACCGAAGGTCTTACTGTGTTTGCGTCAGGAAGCCCCTCTGTCTGAACTTTTGTTACCGCCGCAACCACAAACTGATCTTCAATGCTGAATGGCTCACTCACATCTCCTGCTTTTGCTTCAAATGCCCACCTTATCAATTGTCTTGCGTCTTGCAATAAACCCAACCTGTATTCGTTTTGGGTTATCATGGTTGGAACGTCTATTTTTTGAATTCCGTTTTTTGTAACATAAGCAGCCAGTGATTTAGTGTCCCTGTTTTCTCCTGACAACCTGGTTGCCTTCATGCTTGCATTATTAACAGTTTCATCTGTTGCTAATATTTGCTTTGACATATAGGCTACTTTATATGCCTTTTCAAAATTCTTTTGATTAATTACTTCTATATAATACCAACCAACATCTGTATGAACGCTTTTTTTATCTCCCGTTGTACCATAAAATACTGCTTCTGAAAATTCTTTTGGGAGGTTTTGAAATTGTAGAGAAGAAAAATCATAAACCCCACCCTTGTCTT
The DNA here is from genome assembly GCA_945876095.1 of Chitinophaga pinensis. Lineage (GTDB taxonomy): Bacteria > Bacteroidota > Bacteroidia > Chitinophagales > Chitinophagaceae > Ferruginibacter > Ferruginibacter pinensis_E. The sequence goes on along the minus strand of CAMCMP010000032.1, from coordinate 1,485 downwards.
TGCTTACCCTGTCATCACTATAAAGTAAAACCATTGAATTAAAGTCTGCTCCTCCTTTAATTGCTGAGGAAACACTATCAATTCTTTTTTTTGCAATACTATCTGCTAGGATCGGTTGACCTGTTTGAAGATCCCTTGTGCTTATTAAAATTGTTCTAGCCCTTACACTATCTGGCATTTGTCTGTTTCCCATCATTTTTGCCAATACATAAGATCCGCCGTCAAGATAAGGTCCATATACATTACCCGAAGCCAAAGATGCAATTGTATCTTTTTGAACCATCGCTAGCTTTGATTTAAGTGTATACCCATCAAAATATTTAATGGTACTCATGTTTCTTGCTAGAAAAATATTTGCGTTGGTGTCTGCTATAAAAGGCGACTTTAACGCCTCTATTGATTCTTTTGTTTTTAACGAATCATTAGCCGAAGGGTTTGCGCTAAAAGATATATAACTAATATATCTACCACCATCTTGCTTATACAATGACTTCTTTTTAGTTATGTATTCAACTATTTCTGGGTCGCTTACTTTAATTTCGTTGTCGTTTATTACATTATATGGAACACCTACATAGCTTATGCTAGCAAACTGGTTTCTTTCAGCGAGATCTTTATTTTGCATCCATTTTGGGTAGTAGGCGCTTGCCGCAATCATCCCGTTATACTTACTATATAACGTTTGTAATTTCATTGGCTCTATTATTTGTACTTCTATTGCAGCTCTCTGTTCGTCTTTTGATTTTTTAGCGGTTTTCCACCACTCTTGAACTTTATTTATATCATATTGACCTGTTTGTTTATCTGTAAACGCTTGTTTTAATGTATATGGTGCGTCTTGGCTAAACATTATTGCGCTCATTTCCTTAGGAGTAAAACTAAGTCCTAGTTTTTTAAACTCTTTTATTATAACTTTTTCTGCCACCAACTGATCCCAAACAGACTGGCGTATCTCATAAACTTGGTTTCCGCTTACACGACCGCCGTATTGATCTTCCGTTTGCTTTACTTTTTCTGAAAAATCTTTATATTCAATTGGTTCACCATTTACTTCACCAACACTAGTAGATGCGTTTCCCCCAAACAAACTTGTTTTTCCTCCTGATTTTGCATCCATTAATATAAAGCCTATAAGACTAAGCGCAATTACAACGATTACTAACGCTGCCCCTTTATCTCGAATATTTTGTATTATCTGCATATTAAAACATATTAAAATTGACGGCAAAAATAGTATAATTTATTGTATATAGACCCATTTTTACTCTCTTTATAGGCCCCCCTTTTATTTTTCCTTGATATTACAACATTATATATATTTTATTTAATATTTCTTTTTTCTCTTTTCGTGAATCTGTATTTAACTTAAGTAGGTTTGTAATTAGTAAAATTATGCGAAAATATAAAATGCACATCTTGTTGTTGAAAAGATAACAATGGTGTTAATAAAGACCTTTTTGTTCTTTTTTTTATGAGAGTAATTAG